>NZ_FRBU01000002.1 GCF_900142695.1 Flavobacterium xanthum
GTTATTTCCGATTTTAGCCTAGAAAATAGAAATGAAAACTTAAAAAACTATCTTAAGTTTCTAAAAAAGTTGCATCGCGAATAGGTCGCAGCATAGATTAACAGGCGTTCTGAGTCATTTAACAGATTGCTCTTTGTAACAATAAAGAGGTTTCAAATGAAGAGATACTTTTTATAGTAGTTTTTACTAAATTCATCAATATACTTTTTAGTATAAATTAATATATACTTTTTAGTATATATTGAAAAACAATGTTTACATTTGTCTTATAGGTTTATTTAAATATTAAAAATCCATTATTAAAACATCAAACTTTTAAACAATGAAAATAACAGCACAAGACGAGTATGGCTTAAGACTATTAGTCCGGATTGCAAAATGTAATGATCAGTCCGGCTTGAGCATTCCTCAGCTCAGTGAAGCCGAAGGGTTATCGCAACCTAATGTTTCTAAATTGACCCGAATCCTTCGTATGGAAGGTTTAATTAATAGTACCAAAGGACATGTTGGAGGATATGTATTGGCCAGACCTGCAAATACGATAACAGTAAACGACATTTTGAATGCCTTAGGCGGGCGGTTATTTGACGAACAATTTTGCGTCAATCATGTTGGCGTAATGAAAATATGCAGCAATTCAGTTGATTGCTCCATTCGATCACTTTGGACCATAGTTCAATCTGCAATAGATAAGTTACTAGATACCATCACACTATCTGATTTGTCCCATGGTGAAAAAGAAGCTACAGTTACTTTTAAAAGTTTATTTGAAGAAATAAGTGGAGAAAATAAAGAATTATTATAATCATTAATTAGAAATAGAATGATAACAGTTTCAGAAAATGCAAAAGAACACGCATTAAGTTTAATAGCAAACGAAAATAGCCCAGAAGGAACCTTTATTAGAGTAGGTGTGGATGGTGGCGGATGTTCCGGTCTTACTTATAAACTCGTGTTTGACAATGTGATTACAGTGAGCGATAAGGTTTTTGAAGACAAAGGAATAAAGATTGCTGTTGACAAAAAAAGCTTCCTTTACTTAATAGGTACGGAGCTCGATTATGTGGGAGGCTTAAACGGAAAAGGATTTGTATTTGTTAATCCAAATGCAAGCAGAACTTGCGGTTGCGGAGAATCGTTTGGCGTTTAATATTAGATTTAAGGTTTAAAACTTGTAAGTGTTTCTTGGAAAAGCTTTCGACTTTTGAACAATTTAAAAAAAGAAAAATGGCAATTATAATTACCGATGAATGCATTAATTGCGGCGCTTGTGAACCCGAATGTCCGAATAATGCAATCTACGAAGGGGGCGATGAATGGCGCTTTGCTGATGGAACAGCCATAAAGGGAATGTTTACCTCAAAAAGTGGATTGACTGCCGATGCAAATGAACCGCAAGAACCTGTATCCAATGATGTTTATTACATAGTAGCCGATAAATGCACTGAATGTGTTGGTTTTCATGATGAGCCTCAATGTGCCGCAGTTTGTCCTGTTGATTGCTGTGTAGATGATGACAATTGGCGCGAAAGCGAAGAAGAATTATTTGCCAAAAAAGATAGTTTGCATTTAATAATTTAATCAAAATGATTTTTGGGATTGGGAATTACCGATGAACAAAATAACAATAGTAAAACTTAAATAGTATGAACGAGGTTTTAGAACAAAAACTCAGCACAGAATACAAATATGGGTTTGTTACCGATATTGATGCTGACAACGCACCGAAAGGATTGAATGAAGATATTATTCGTTTTATTTCTGCCAAAAAAAAGGAACCCGAATGGATGTTAGACTATCGCTTAACAGCCTTCCGTCATTGGATAACAATGAAGGAGCCAGATTGGGCTCACGTTTCTTACGAAAAACCAGACTTTCAGGATATCATTTATTACTCAGCTCCAAAGCCAAAAGCGGTATTAAACAGTTTAGACGAAGTCGATCCGGAATTATTAAAAACATTTCAGAAACTCGGTATTTCAATCTTGGAACAAGAACGTTTAACAGGAGTTGAAAATAGGATAGCCCTGGATATTATAGTCGACAGCGTTTCGGTCTCAACAACATACAAAAAAACATTAGCTGAAAAAGGAATTATATTTTGCTCGTTTGGCGAAGCAATTCAGGAACATCCAGAATTGGTAAAAAAATACATGAGCTCTGTAGTTCCTTATACCGATAATTTTTATGCAGCACTAAACTCCGCCGTATTTACAGATGGTACATTTTGTTATATTCCAAAAGGAGTTCGTTGTCCGATGGAACTTTCGACTTATTTCAGAATAGAAGCGGCTGGAACTGGTCAGTTTGAACGCACCTTAATTATTGCTGATGAAGATTCATATGTGAGTTACCTCGAAGGCTGTACGGCACCGATGCGTGATGAAAATCAATTGCATGCAGCCGTTGTAGAGCTCGTGGCACATAAAAATGCGCA
This sequence comes from Flavobacterium xanthum, assembly GCF_900142695.1. Taxonomy (GTDB): domain Bacteria; phylum Bacteroidota; class Bacteroidia; order Flavobacteriales; family Flavobacteriaceae; genus Flavobacterium; species Flavobacterium xanthum. The sequence goes on from NZ_FRBU01000002.1 coordinate 2,438, forward strand.
AATAAAATACAGCACCGTACAAAACTGGTATCCAGGTGATAAAGACGGTAAAGGAGGTATTTTCAACTTTGTTACAAAACGAGGTATTTGTTTGGAAGAAAATTCTAAAATCTCTTGGACTCAAGTAGAAACAGGATCTGCAATTACTTGGAAATACCCATCGGTGATTTTAAAAGGAGACAATTCGATAGGTGAATTCTATTCTGTTGCCCTCACCAATAACTATCAGCAAGCCGATACTGGAACAAAAATGATCCACATTGGTAAAAATACTAAAAGTACCATCATATCCAAAGGGATTTCGGCAGGTTACAGCAACAACAGTTACAGAGGGTTAGTCCGTATTGGAAAAGGTGCAGATAATGCCCGTAATTTTTCACAATGCGATAGTTTATTGATGACTGATCAATGCGGAGCACATACCTTTCCATACATCGAAATAAAAAACAACACCGCCATTGTCGAGCATGAAGCAACAACTTCAAAAATTGGTGAAGACCAATTATTTTATTGCAAACAAAGGGGTATTGATAATGAAAAAGCCATTGGTTTAATTGTAAATGGCTATTGCAAAGACGTATTAAGTCAATTGCCAATGGAGTTTGCTGTGGAAGCGCAAAAATTGTTGGAGGTTTCTTTGGAAGGCTCAGTAGGATAAAGGTGAAATCTTTTACAACCTATAAATTTTAACTCATAAATTTTAAAAAAATGCTATCAATAAAAAATCTACACGCGTCAATTGACGGGAAAGAAATATTAAGAGGGATTAATCTAGAAATAAAAGCGGGAGAAGTACATGCTATTATGGGCCCTAACGGTTCTGGAAAAAGCACTTTATCTGCAGTACTTGCGGGTCGTTCCGAATACGAAGTTACAGAAGGTGAAATAATCTATAACGGTATAAATTTATTAGAACTAGAAGCGGAAGATAGAGCTAGAGAAGGCATATTTCTTGCGTTTCAATATCCCATTGAAATTCCGGGGGTAAGCAATATTAATTTTTTAAAAACAGCTATTGGCGAAATTCGCGCTTATAAAGGTTTGGAACCTCTGGCAGCAAAAGAGTTTTTAACTCTGATGAAAGAAAAGCAAAAGTTAGTTGAGATAGATAAAGCACTTATCAGTCGCTCGATAAACGAAGGTTTTAGCGGTGGTGAAAAAAAACGAAATGAAATATTTCAGATGGCGATGCTGGAGCCAAAACTTTCCATACTTGATGAAACCGATAGTGGACTTGATATTGATGCCTTACGAATTGTTGCTAACGGCGTGAATAAATTAAAATCGAAAGATAACGCAACCATTGTTATCACGCATTATCAAAGGTTGTTGGATTATATTATCCCCGATGTTGTTCACGTTTTATACAATGGAAAAATTGTGAAAACAGGGCCAAAAGAATTGGCTTTAGAACTAGAAGAAAAAGGATACGATTTTATTAAAGAAGTAGAAGAAGTAGAAGCTTAATTTAGTACAAAATGGAAACAGCAATTAAAACCAGTACGATAAAAGATAAATTGATTTTTGAATTTGAGACATCAAAATTATTTTTATTCGGCGATACACAAATTCGTGATCAGGCGATGGAAAGCTTTTACAAACAAGGTATTCCAACCAGAAATCACGAAGAATATAAATATACTCCTATCAGTTCAATATTAAAAGGGGAATTTGATTTATCGACCAGTAAAAACTGTAATGATGAGCAAATTGAACCGCTGAAATTTTTAAAAGAGGCTTATAATGTAATTATCGAAAACGGCATTTTTGTGGAAGGATTATCCAATTTAGAAAATCTTCCAAAAGGGGTAACGATTTGCAGTTTAGTAAATGCGGCAACTAGTAATTCCGCTGTTTTTGAAAAACATTATGCACAATATGCAGATATTAAAACGGATCCATTCATAGCGTTAAATACCGCAATGACTAAAGATGGCGTGTTTATTCATATCGCAAAAAATGTGGTAATTGAAAAACCAATCCATATCATTCATATTGCAACAGCATTCGAAAACACCATAATTCATCCACGTAATTTAATCGTGGTGGATGAAAATGCACAAGTGAAAATAGTAGAATCTTATCAAACGGTTGATTCCAAAGCAAAAACCTTCAGTAATGCGTTAACAGAAATTGTAGTGGATAATCACGCCATTGTTGATCATTATAAAATTCAAGATGAAAATGCCTGCCTGCCGGAGAGGAAGGAGTTGGGTTATTTAATGAATACTACACAAGTAATTCAAAAGAAACAAAGCGTATTTTCTACACATACTTTTACCTTGAGTGGCGCATTAGTTCGCAATAATTTGACTATAGTTTTAGATGATGAACATATCGAATCACATTTGAACGGGTTGTATATAACTTCAGGAAATCAAGTAGTTGACAATCATACTGTCGTAGATCATCGCAAGCCAAACTGCAACAGCAACGAGCTTTACAAAGGGATTATTGACGGAAAGTCAACCGCTACTTTCAATGGAAAAATATTTGTTAGAAAAGATGCTCAAAAAACAAATGCATTTCAATCCAACAAAAATATTTTACTAAGCGAAGACGGAACAATCAATACAAAACCGCAATTAGAAATTTATGCCGATGATGTCAAATGTTCGCACGGGACATCTACAGGTAAATTAGATCAAGAAAAAATATTTTACCTGCAAGCTCGTGGAATAGGTCTAACAAATGCTAAAAAATTATTGATGCACGCCTTCGCTTCGGAAGTTGTGAACACTGTAAAAATCGAGGCTTTGCGTGACTATATTGAAGGAAAAATTGCTAAAACATTTGAATAATAAATATGGCAGCACAAATTATAAAACAAAATATGGCGCTTGCGCAAAAGGCTATCAATACCCTTAAAACTTGTTACGACCCTGAAATACCTGTTGATATTTGGGAGTTAGGATTGATTTACGAACTCAATATTGATATAGAGAACAACCTTACTATTCTAATGACTTTAACATCACCATCCTGTCCCGTAGCAGAAACACTGCCTCCGGAAACAGAACAAAAATAACGTGAAATAGAGGGGATTAAATCAGCAAAAATAACAATGACTTTTGAACCGGCTTGGGCCAAAGAAATGATGAGTGAAGAGGCGGAATACGAACTTGGAATGATGTAAAATCCCCACCCAACCTCCCCAAAGGAGAGGAGCAAAAAAGAAATAGATGAAGGAAATCATAAATAAAGTAGCATTAAGTGGCATCATCACCATTGACTTGGAAGCTTTTTACCCTCAAGGCAATCGTGTAGTATTGGATATAAAAGAGCATTTATTTCAAGGTTTAATCTTGAAAGAAAAAGACTTTAGGGAATTTATCAAGAATGAAGATTGGAGTAAATACTCAGAGAAATATGTGGCCCTTATTTGCTCTGCCGATGCTGTAGTTCCAACTTGGGCTTACATGCTGTTAGCAATTCAGTTAGAGCCTTACGTAAAAAGGGTCGTGTTTGGTGATTTAGAAACACTGGAAACCATTTTGTATAATGAGATCCTTAACAAACTAAATCTCGATGAATATAAAGATGCACGAATCGTGATAAAGGGTTGTGGCCATTTACCAGTCCCTAAAGCGGCTTATGTTGAAATCACTAGGCTTTTACGCCCAATTGCAAAAAGTGTTATGTATGGCGAAGCTTGTTCTATGGTTCCTTTATACAAGCAGCCCAAACAAATTTAAATACGAGCTAAAGACATGAGTATATGAAGTCCGTATTGATACCAAATATTGCAGAAAAATAATTTCCAGCCTGTAAAAGGTTCCCTTATATTCTCTAGGCATATTGAGCATTTTTATTTAAGATTAAGTGTCCTGATTTAAATACTGTATAAGCTGCATCACAACAATTTTAGAGCGATTGTTCTATTGGTACACTCAGAAATTGATAGCAGCAAAACGGTAATGAAGGATCAAAAAAAGTATGTAAAATATAAAAATATAAAACCAGTAAAAATGAAAACTCAAAACGTTAGTCAAAAAATGATTAGTTCTCATCTTATTTCCGGTGAAATGACTCCCGGAACTGAAATCGGGTTGAAAATTGATCAGGTATTATTACAAGATGCCACAGGCACATTAGTAATGCTGGAATTAGAAGCATTTAATTTAAATAAAATCAAACCAGAGGTTGCAGTACAATATGTAGACCACAACCTGCTTCAAACGGATTATAAGAATATGGATGACCATCTATTTCTTCAGTCGGCAGCAGCACGTTTTGGATTCTGGTTCAGTAGGCCAGGAAATGGAATTAGCCACGTAGTACACATGGAGCGATTTGGTAGGCCAGGCAAAACGTTGTTAGGTTCAGACAGCCATACTCCTGCTGGAGGTGGTATTGGAATGCTCGCCATCGGTACGGGCGGATTAGATGTTGCCCTCGCTTCAGCAGGGGAACCGTATTTTGTTAAAATGCCAAAAGTGATGGGTATCAAACTTGTTGGAAAGCTTCCCGACTGGGTAAGCGCTAAAGATGTTATTTTAGAAATGCTTCGCAGGTATGATGTGACTGGAGGACGTGGATATATCTTAGAATATTATGGCCCCGGTTTAAAGTCTCTGAGTGCTTGGGACCGTCATGTTATCGCCAATATGGGAACAGAGACTGGCGCTACAACTTCCGTATTTCCCTCCGATGAAATCACACTTGAATTTCTTAAACAAGAAGGAAGAGAAGATGAGTGGATGAAATTGGAAGCCGATGAGGGCGCAACATATGACCTTAATATTGAAATCAATTTATCTGAGTTAGAACCTTTAATTGCACTTCCTGGAAGTCCCGGTAATGTGGTTCCGGTGAGAGAAGTTAGCGGATTGAAAATAAACCAAGTTGTAATAGGCTCTTCTGCAAATCCAGGACTACGTGATTTTTGGATCACATCACAAATTTTAAAAGGGGAAGTTATTTCTCCCGATGTTTCTTTCGATATCAATCCTTCTTCACGTCAAGTGCTAGAAAATTTGACAGAAATGGGCGCTCTTGGCCCGTTGATCGCTGCTGGTGGACGCCTTCATCAATCCGGTTGTATGGGATGCATCGGTATGGGACAAGCTCCTGCTACCAATACTATCAGCCTCCGAACGATGCCTCGTAATTTTCCGGGACGTTCAGGAACACTAGATGACCAAATATACCTATGTAGCCCGGAAACTGCGGCAGCTTCAGCAATTACAGGAAAAATTACGGATCCAAGAGAACTTGAAATTTTAATGAATATGGCTTATCCAAAATGGATAGAGCCATCCCAAATCAAGATAAGTAAGAAGATGCTAATTGCTCCAAATGAAGAATCTCCTGAATTGATTAAGGGACCAAACATTAAAACACTTCCCAATTTTGAACAACTTCCAGATAAACTAGAAATCCCTATCCTTTTGAAAATGGGAGACGATATCTCCACAGATGGAATATTAAAAGCGGGTGCCGATGTACTGCCCTTGCGTTCAAATATTCCGGAGCTAAGTAAATATGCATATTATGCTATTGACGAAAGTTTTTATGATCGAGCCATTGAAAATCAAAAATTACATACGGGCTTTTGTGTTATTGCAGGCAATAATTACGCACAAGGTTCGAGTAGAGAACATGCTGCATTATCTCCTCGTTATCTTGGACAAAAGTTTGCTATTGCCAAATCTTATGCTCGTATCGGTTGGCAGAACCTGATCAATTTTGGTATAATTCCTTTCGAATTTAAAAACCCAGCTGACTGGGATAAACTGGAACAAGGTGATATTTTACAGATAGAAGGCTTAAGGATAGCTATTAAAAACAGAGAAGCAGTAACAGCTACTGTAATTGGGAAAAATATTGAAATTCCACTTATTTACAATATAAGTGAGAGACAAGTTGAACATATCTTACAAGGTGGAGTTATTAATTTTGTAAAGCAAAAGTGATTTTTCACTTGGTTTTATTTCAAGAAAAACAGCACAACAAAATAAAATGGAGACAATAAAAAAAATAAACATTGGTATAAAACATATCGCAACACTTACTGGCCACAGCGGCTGTGTATATGCGATGGATAAAGGCATATCTGACAACACTGTTTTTACAGCGGGTAGCGATATGTTTATCGCATTATGGAATTTAGAAACTCTGCAAGCCGAAAAATTTTCAGCATCTTTACCTGCTGCTGTTTATGCTATTTGTCATATTCCTGAAAAAAAATTATTGCTTGCGGGAACAACAACCGGAAGTATTCACATCCTTGATTTAGAGAAAAAAGAAGAAAAAAAAATGCTGCAACATCATACGGCACCGATTTTTGATATCAAATATTCCTTAGAAACCAATTGCTTTTATACAGCCGGTGGCGATGGTAATTTTGCCGTTTGCTCACTCGATACTTTGTCATTGATTAAAATGAAAAAACTATCCAAGGAAAAAGTACGCAGCATTGATTTTAATTACACCACTTCCGAAATAGCGGTTGCACTAGGGGACTGTAATATTCTTGTATTTGATCTGCATACATTGGATTATAAAAAAGATTTTATTGGGCATGGACTTGCATCAAATGTTGTGCGTTACAGCCCTGATGGTAAATTTCTTTTGACCGGAGGAAGAGATGCACATTTAAACATATGGCAAGTAGGAAATTATGATTTACTAAAGTCAATTCCTGCACATAATTGGGCAATTTACGATATCGTATTTAGTCCCGATGCTACACTTTTTGCCACTGCCAGCCGTGATAAAACCATCAAAATTTGGGATGCAAAAACGTTTCAATTATTAAAACGCATCACCAAAGAAAATTTTGATGCTCATACACATTCGGTAAATAAATTGATTTGGAGTACTTATAATAACTATTTGGTTTCTGTAGGTGATGATAGATTGGTTATGGTACGGGAAGTAAATAGTTTTTAGAACAAAAAATTAAAGAAATAAAAGGAGGCCAAAATGAATATTACAAAAGAACAAGTTTTAGAAGCTTTAAAAAATGTCGAAGATCCTGATTTAAAAAAGGATTTGGTAACCCTTGGTATGATCAAGGATTTAGAAGTAGAGGGTAAAAACGTGAGTTTTACCGTAGTACTTACAACACCTGCCTGCCCAATGAAAGAATTGATTCACAAGGCTTGTGTAAATTCGATTTTGCATTTTATAGATGAAGAAGCGAATGTAAATGTGAAAATGACTTCCGATGTTTCCTCTCGAAAAAGCGGTGGACCTCTGTTACCAAATGTTAAAAATATTATAGGAGTAGCATCTGGTAAAGGTGGTGTTGGGAAATCAACGGTAGCTTCAAATCTGGCTTTGGCTTTGGTAAAACTTGGGGCATCGGTTGGTTTAGTAGATGCTGATATTTATGGACCTTCACAAACCATTATGTTTGATGTGATGGATGCAAAGCCACAAATTAAAGCGATTAATGGTGTAAATAAAATGATTCCCGTAGAAAGTTTTGGTGTCAAATTATTATCTATAGGATTTTTTGCAGATACTTCCCAAGCGCTAGTCTGGCGTGGACCAATGGCATCAAAAGCGGTTGTCCAATTGTTTCAGGAAGCAGAATGGGGGGAATTAGATTATATGATAATTGATTTACCTCCCGGAACTGGCGACATTCATTTATCATTAGTTGGTGCCGTTCCTTTGAACGGAGTTGTAATTGTAAGCACTCCTCAATTTGTGGCTTTGGCTGATGCCAAAAAAGGAGTTGGAATGTTTCAATTACCGTCGATAAATGTACCCGTTTTAGGCATTGTAGAAAATATGGCCTATTTCAGTCCTCCCGACGAGCCGGAGAAACGCTATTATATTTTTGGCAAAGATGGAGCAAAAAAACTTGCCGAAGAATTAGAAGTTCCGTTGTTGGGAGAAATACCATTAGTACAAAATATTTGTGAATCTGGTGATCTAGGTCGCCCCGCTGTGCTGCAGGAAAACACACCCCAAGCTATTGCCTACATGGAAATGGCACGTAAAGTGGCACAACAAGTGTCTATACAAAATGCAAAAGCACCAGCTCAAGTGGCAGATGTTAAATGGTAAGATCAATAAAATAACACCTATCCTTTTTTCGATAAAAGGTTAAATAAATATAAAAAAATGAACGCACCAATCTCCATTTATACCGAAATGACGCCCAATCCCGTCACAATGAAATTTGTACTGACCTTTTTATTAATCGATGAAGAAGGAGAAAGTATTGAATTCCGCACAAAAGAAAAGGCAGCCATTTCTCCTCTTGCCACAAAAATATTTGAACTTCCTTATGTAAAAGGCGTTTTTATTACTTCCAATTTTATTACCGTAACCAAGGACGAAAGCTTTGAATGGTATGAGGTAATACCGGAAATTAAGGAGCTAATTAAAGCAAAGCTTGCCCTAAAAGAACCTCTTCTCAATGGCGAATTAATTGAAGAAAAATCAGAAGTACCGGTAAACATTTCTGGGGATATTGAACAAAAAATAATTTCAATTCTTGATGAATATATTCGGCCAGCCGTTGAAGGAGATGGTGGCGCCATTAATTTTAAATCTTTCGAAAACGGAACAGTAACCGTGATGCTCAAAGGTTCTTGTCACGGCTGTCCTTCGACCAATACTACTTTGAAAATGGGTGTCCAAAACATGCAACGGGAAATGCTTCCCGAAGTGAAAAATGTAGTTACGGAAACCGCATAACAGCTATACCAAGGCAACAGTATTAGATATAGTATAAATTACGCGATTATCACTTAACAATATAAATGACGAACTAATATATTATACCGTTTTACCCTTTTTTTTAGTCTAGGATAGAACAAATGTTTAACCGGAACCAAAAATAAAAGGGTTGCTTTTATTTTAATAATTCCCAATTTTTTTAAAAATGTTACATAACGATATTAAAATAGTAGAAGAGCCAAGGTATAAAACCAAACCAGATTGGCTGAGAGTGAAACTGCCAATGGGCGAAGAATATAAAAAGGTTCGAGAAATCGTATCTACTCATAAATTACATACCATTTGCGAAAGCGGCAGTTGTCCTAATATGGGCGAATGTTGGGGGGCAGGTACCGCCACCTATATGATTCTAGGAAATATATGCACCCGTTCCTGCGGATTTTGTAATGTGGCTACCGGTCGTCCGTTGCCTGTTGATTTAAAAGAACCGGAGCGTGTAGCAGAATCTGTGCGTCTCATGAATGTGAAACATTGCGTAATTACCTCGGTTAACCGTGATGATTTAAAAGATGGCGGCTCCATTATTTGGGTAGAAACGATTAATGCGATTCGTAGAGTGAGTCCTGAAACAAAATTTGAAACGCTTATCCCCGATTTTATGGGCAGTTGGGAAAACCTACAACGTATTATAGATGCACATCCAGACATCATTTCTCATAATACAGAAACGGTTCGCAGGTTAACAAAACAGGTTCGTGTGCAGGCAAAATATGATCGAAGCCTCGAGGTATTACAACGACTGAAAGAGGCCGGAATGAAAACTAAATCAGGAATTATGCTTGGATTAGGAGAAACCGAACAGGAGATTTATGAAACAATGGATGATTTACGTGCAGTAGGCTGCGATGTATTAACAATGGGGCAGTACTTGCAACCTTCACCAAAACATTTGCCGGTTGTAGAATTTATTCACCCTGAAGTATTTGCTAAATATAAGGTAATAGGTCTCGAAAAAGGGTTTCGTTATGTGGAAAGTGGCCCTATGGTTCGTTCTTCCTATCATGCTGAAAAGCATATTTTTTAACCAATGGTTTTAAATTGATTATTCATTCGAATGATTCCTATTTTAAATTAAAAAAATCACAGAGTTTATTAGGGTTCTCTTTAAAACCTTGAATTTTATTTTAAATTATAAATATCACACTATGTATCCAGAACAATTAGTAATACCAATGAAGGAAGAACTTACATCTGCTGGTTTTGAAGACCTGCGCAACGCTGAGTAAGTAGAAGCTGCCATTAATTCAAAAGGTACCGTTTTAGTAGTTGTCAATTCAGTTTGTGGATGTGCTGCCGGTGCCGCACGACCGGGAGTAAAACTTTCATTGGACGCAAGCAAGCGCCCTGACCGAATCACAACTGTATTTGCAGGTTTCGATACTGAAGCCACTGCAGAAGCACGCAAACATTTTTTCCCATTTCCTCCTTCATCGCCTTGTGTAGGCCTATTCAAAGACGGAGAATTAGTCCATTTTGTAGAACGCCACCATATTGAAGGAAAGTCGGGAGCAATGATTGCCGAAAACCTAAAGGCCGCTTATGAGGAGTATTGTTAATCAACAAAGAAAAAAATAGCTTCTAATTTTAACGCGATAATTGCCGATTGATCGTTTGGCATTTTTAAAGATTAAATGTTATTTGGAATCTAATAAATAAGCAAATTGTATAAATCAACTGGGCTTGGAATTATTTTGCAAAAGATTTTTTATTGTGGTTACTACTTTCACCAAAAAAAAATAATGAATAATAGAATTGAACAATTACAGGAATTTTTAAAGGAAGATAGCAACGACTCTTTTCTGAAATACGCATTGGCATTAGAATATGTTTTGGTTAAAGAAAATGATACCGCTGTAAATTGCTTTTTGAAATTGATAAATGATGATGAAAATTATGTAGCGAGTTATTATCAATTGGGGAAATTATATGAGTCGCTGAATGAAGTAGACAAAGCAGCTGAAACTTATAAAAGAGGAATTGAGATTGCCAAAAAAATGGGGAATAAAAAAACGTTATTGGAATTACAAGAAGTTTACAATATGCTTCTAGGGATTGATGAAGACGAATTTTGATTATCTTTCCTTCTTTTATTAAATAGACATTTCAAACTTTCATACACTCTCGAAAGGGAATTAATATATAGGATACTATGGAAAATTATTCAACAGAAGGTCCTTCTGTTCTAAGTGGAATCAAAAGTAACGACTTAGTTTATACCTATGGTAGCAGCCAATCAGATGTATATGACTGGCTATCGGATATTGTTGTACCACTTGATGATAAAGCTTATACTATTATTGAGATAAAATTTAAAGGATCCCGAAAGGAATTTTATCTTAATCATCAAAACATAGATTTAAAAAATGGAGAATTAGTTGTAGTTGATGGCAATAAGGGTGGTTATGATGTTGGGCATGTTTCCTTAACTGGTGAACTGGTAAGCTTGCAGCTCAAGAAAAAAAATGTAAATAAGGAAGATATCTTTAAAAAAATTCAACGGAAAGCTACTCCCTATGATGCAACTAAATGGAAACGTGCCAAAGAGATGGAATTTGATACGATGTGTAAAGCACGCGTGATAGCCACAGAGCTCGGTTTATCAATGAAACTAACCGATGTTGATTATCAGGGTGATAAAGCTAAAGCCACATTTTATTACACTGCCGAAGGACGTGTGGATTATAGGGAGTTAATTAAATGCCTTTTCGAAGCCTTTCATGTGCGGATAGAGATGTGTCAAATTGGGTTGCGTGAGGAAGCAAATCGAATTGGCGATATTGGTCCTTGTGGAAGCTATTTGTGTTGTCAAACCTGGTCAACTAATTTTAAAACCGATTCTCCTTGGGCAGGTCCTCACAAAAAAAAATCATTATATAAGCGACAAGGTGATAAATTTGAATGCTACATCAATGATGAAAGCGAAAATAATCAACTAATTAAATCGGATGCTCGGCACGATGAGGCACAAACACAAAAAAAGCCTGAAGTTGTAAAGCCTCTATCCTATGTAAATGTTGTTGGTCAGGATAGTATAACTCGTTTTGATACTAAGGGGAGTGAGCTTAAAAAACACCATATTAAAAATAAGAAATGCAAACCAGAATAATAAATTTAAAAAATTACTGTGGCAGGACATAAAGTTAATTTAAGTTGGAAAAATGATTCGGACAATTTATCTTTTAAAATTATGATCATACCCATCTACGACCAAAAATAACCTTTACAGGAGATTACATTCCATATGAAACGATACTTAATGAAATTCACCATCGCGCCCACACGGAGTGTTTTATTGCAAACTCAGTTTTAACAGAGATAATTATTGAATCGGTATTTTTATAAAATATAAATCAGCAATACGATGTTACAACCCATTCATCAGCTAAGTTTTTTTAGTTTCATAGTCTAATTGCTACTTAAAATCGAAGGTATCGTATTTCTAATTAATTCTGATTTCCAGACTAATTAGCGCTTTTTAAAATTGTAGAATTAACAACTCCCTCTCTTTTGGAGAGGGTTAATGAAAAGGTTAAGAATTACTAAACTGTAGATTACTCAAATTTTTATAGATTCCATTTTCTAAGGCAATTAATTCCTGATGTGTTCCTTGCTCTGAAATTTTACCATTGTCTAAAACTAAAATTTGATCCGCACTGCGAATGGTTGACAAACGATGCGCTATAATGATACTGGTTCTTCCTTGCATCAAAATTTCTAAAGCTTCTTGTACCTGTTTTTCGCTTTCGCTGTCTAATGACGATGTGGCTTCATCTAAAATTAAAATACTTGGATTTTTTAATAACGCTCTTGCAATTGCAATGCGTTGTCTTTGCCCACCAGACAATTTAATTCCTCTTTCACCCACAATAGTTTCAAATTTTTCAGGAAAACTTTCGATAAAAGTTAAAGCATTAGCTTGTCGTGCTGCCAAAATAATTTCATCTTCAGTAGCATTGGGTTTTCCGTAGGCAATATTTTCTTTAATGGTACCTCCAAATAATATCACATCTTGGGGAACTATGCTCATATTCCCTCGAAGATTTTCTAAATCATAATCGTAAATATTTTTTCCGTCAATCAATATCTCTCCGTTATCAATGTTATAAAAACGCAATAGGAGCGAAGCGATAGTTGATTTCCCCGTTCCACTAGGTCCCACAATCGCTATTTTTTGACCAAAATTAGCGGTGAAACTAACATCTTTCAATACTTTTATTTCTTTTCTGGAATGGTAGCTAAAAGCCACATTTTTGAAAGTAACGTTTCCTTTTATTTTTTGAGCTGTTTCATTTTGAGTTGAATTAATTTTTTCAGGAGTTTCGTCTAATAATTCAAAAACGCGTTCCGTTGCTCCAATTGCTTTTTGGATTTGGGCATATAGTTCTGCAATTCCTCCAAAAGAAGCTCCTACAAACGTAGAATATAGGACAAATGAGATTAATTGTCCTACACTCATTTCTCCACTAATGCTCAATCGAACACCAAACCAAACTACGGCAACAATAGCTCCAAAAAGACAAAAAATAATGAATGAAGCGAAGTATCCTCTGTATTTCCCGCCTTTGATGGCTATTTTAACCACTTCTTTAATTTTGCCATTGTAGCGGGCAATTTCGTACCATTCATTGGCGAAAGCCTTTACAATACTAATTCCTTGCATGGTTTCTTCAACTATTACTTGACTTTCGGCTACTTTATCCTGAACATTTTTGGAATACTTACGGATAAATCTACCAAAAATAACAGCAGCAACGGCAACAAGTGGAACTACGGATAACATCAACAACGTCAATTTAATACTTTCATTTGCCAATAACAATACGCCACCGATAATTAAAATGAATTGTCTTAGGAATTCGGCTATGGTTGATGTTAAGGTATCTTGTATTTGGGTGATATCAGAACTGATTCGGCTATTTAATTCTCCAACCCTTTTTTGCGAAAAGAAGGACATTGGTAATTTTACTAAATTACTGTAAAGCGATAATCTAAGATTAGCTAAGGTATTTTCAGTAAAATTGACGAATAAGTACAATCTAAAAAACGAAAAAATCGATTGAAGAAATAAAATGACAATTAATCCTAAAGCTATAGTATTAGCTTGAGAATTATCTTTGTTTTTTACGCAATCGATAAGCATTCCCATTAATTTAGGAAAAGCCAAAGCAGTTGCGCCAGTAAATAGAAGGAAAACCAAACCAACATAAAATTTCCATTTATGATTTCCAGCATACTTAAATATAATGATTGCTTTACTGAGAGAAGTTGCGGTTATTTTTGATTTTGGTAAATCGTTTTCTTTGAATCTTGCCATTATTTATTATTTATGGGACAAATGTAAGACTATACGAAGTCAATACAAAAAAATCATTCAGTTTCATCTTTTATTTAAAATGCTGTTAAAGAGTAAGAAAGAAGATTTATCGCAAATTTTAATAATTTATTTTAAAAAAGTGTTTGCAGATATGGATTCTAAGTGTATATTTGCACACGCAATACAGAAACGAAAGTTACTAAATTGTAGAAGGGCGATTAGCTCAGCTGGTTCAGAGCACCTCGTTTACACCGAGGGGGTCGGGGGTTCGAACCCCTCATCGCCCACCAAAGACAAATAACGCCAATGGAAGACATTGGCGTTATTTTTTTATAATTATACTACTTTAAAATTTCAAAAAATGTTAAAACAGGTACAACGTGTTTGATTGTACTCCTGACAGCACACTTTGAGGTATACTTGAAAAAGTATCCCTCTTTTTTTGATATATATGATATCCTTTTTCCTCTATTTTACTGGCATTATATGATAACATTTCTGCATTGAACTGATTTTCAGCACAAACATTTTCTAGTTGTTCTAAAACAAGCCACTCCTCTTCCTTATTTGGGTCAAATGTCCTGCCTAAATTGCTGGAAAACTTATTAAAGTTTTTTTACATGTTTTCTAGACTGTGCTTACCTATACATTCGCCATTCAGAAACCGTGTGGCAAATACAAAAATTAAGCCCATTTCATGATGTATAGTATAAGTTTATATCTACTAATTTTAAAGCTTTTAGGTTAGTATTTTTACTGTTAATGTTGCTCTTCATATTAATTTTCGAGCGGTAGAAATTATTCTTTTCATAACTTCTTAATCCAAAAATTATTTAATTCACCACCTCTTAAAATTTGAAGCTAAAAAATAATCTATTCACAAATATTATTTTTAAATTTGCATTGTGAAAACTTGGAGTATACTTTTATCATTTTTGGTACTATTATTATCAACCGTACCTTGCAGCGCTTTTGAAAGCAATTCTAAGTGTACGCTAGATAAAAAGTGCGAAAAAGAATCTCACAAATGCGGTAACGATTGCACTGGAAAATGCTCTCCCTTTTACACTTGTGGTAGCTGCGTGGGTTTTGCTATGAGTACAGCTACTGTAGCCAAAGCTCAAAAAAATTTTTCTGTTAACAGTGACAAAACGCATGATATTGACATAGTTACTATTACAAATTCTTCTTTTAACGGTGCCATTTGGCAACCACCTAAATTTTCTTTTTATTTATAATCTTCAAAAACAGCTGACTACAAGTATTAGCTAAAAAAATTATTCATATTAAGAAATAAAAATGTTTAAATATATTTCACTAGTAGTGGCAATAGCAACTATTGGCACAGCTCAGGCACAGCATAGCCTCAAAATCACTGTTAAGGATATAGATTCTAAGCTGCCACTAAATGCGGTTAGAGCCACTATACAGGCACAATCACTAACTTCTTATTCGAATGCAGAAGGGATAATTACATTTGAAAACCTAGACGAAGCTATGTACTTTATGTCATTTCAACTAGAAGGATACGTAGTAGAAAATAAAACAATTCAAGTCCCTTTAAAAACAGTTGAAGTAATTGTCTTCATGAAAAGTACAGCTGAAGAGATGGATGAAATTATCATCACCTCAACCAGGGGAACAAGAACGATCAACAACATTCCTACACGAGTCGAATTTATCGCTGGTGAAGAGTTAGAGGAAAAAGCCAACATGAAGCCTGGTGATATCCGAATGATGCTGAATGAGAGTACGGGGATACAAACGCAGCAAACATCGGCTACTTCAGGAAATTCCTCTATTCGAATTCAAGGTCTTGATGGGCGTTATACCCAAATTTTAAAGGATGGTTTTCCAGTTTATTCTGGTGCTTCAAGCGGTTTAGGTTTGTTGCAAACGCCACCATTAGATTTAAAGCAAGTCGAAATAATAAAAGGTTCTGCCTCTACATTGTATGGTGGTGGAGCAATCGCTGGACTGGTAAATTTAGTTTCTAAAACGCCTAAAGATGAAAGAGAATTACGCTTTTTATTAAACGGCACTTCTGCTGGTGGTCTCGACATAAACGGATTTTACGGACAACGTTTTGATAAAATAGGATTGACTATTTTTGCTTCTCATGACCGCAACGCAGCCTACGATCCTGCTGATATTAAACTAACCGCTATTCCAAAATTCGAACGCTATAACTTCAATCCAAAATTGTTTTTATACCTTAATGATAAAACTGAATTGAACTTTGGTGTGAATACCGTTTTTGAAGATAGAATAGGTGGAAACATTGATTATATTAAAAATCGTAGTGATTTTCCCGACAGCTATTTCGAAAAAAATAAAACACAAAGAGTGAGCACTCAATTCACGCTTTCTCATAAAATTAATGACAGAGAATCTATTATCGTAAAAAACAGCATCAACAATTTCAGCCGTGTGATTACAATCCCTGACTATCTTTTTGATGGGGTTCAAACTAGTACTTTTTCTGAATTTACCTATGTAAACAATGGGGAATTATCTCAATGGATTGCAGGAGCCAATTTGTATACTGATGAATTCAAGGAGAAAAAGAAAAGTGCATTTCCCGAAAGAGATTACAATCAAATCACCTATGGCGCCTTTGTTCAAAACACGGTAAAAGCAACTGATTGGTTGCATCTAGAAACAGGATTGAGAGGTGATTACGTACATGAATATGGCTTCTCACTATTACCGAGAGCAGCGGCATTGTTTAGAATTAGTCCAAAGCTTAGCTCTAGACTTGGTGGTGGATTGGGTTACAAAACACCTACGATTTTTACTGAAGAAAGTGAATCTATACAATATCAAAACGTTTTACCAATAAATAGCGATATTAACAAACTCGAAAAAAGTTTTGGTTTCAACTTTGATGTAAATTACAAAACACATATTACAGATGCACTGTCACTATCTGTAAACCAATTATTTTTCTATACAAAAGTTAATAATCCTTTAATATTGACGCCTCTGGCAAACGACACTTTTCAGTTTTTAAATGTAGACGGAAATTTAAACACTAAGGGTACTGAAACTAATCTAAAACTCAGTTATGAAGACTTTAAATTGTTCATTGGCTACACCTACACTGATGCCACGGTCGAAAATAATGGCAATAAATCTCGAAATCCATTAACAGCCAAGCACCGTTTAAATAATGTGTTAATGTACGAGGTCGAAGACAAATGGAAAGTTGGTTTAGAGGCCTATTATTACAGTCCGCAACAATTAACTGATGGTTCCACTTCTCGTGATTATTGGATTTTTGGAGTGATGATAGAAAAATTATGGGAAAACTTTTCGATTTACGCAAATTTCGAAAACTTTACTGATACGCGTCAAACACGATTTGGTAGCATCTATACAGGGGCACTTTCAAAACCTTTGTTTAAAGATATTTTTGCCCCGCTTGACGGCTTCGTGGTCAATGCGGGAATTAAAGTTAAAATCTAAAATTTTAAATAATACGGTATATTTGTGAACCTCCTATATCGCATGATAAAGGAGGTTTTTCTTGATAAACAAATTTACATCGTAATTGAATGTTATTTAAAGCATCTCATCTAGAGTAAGGGATCCTGACTCTGTAATAAAATATGCAGCTTTTACAAATATAGGTAAATTGCTACTAACCAAGGATTACTATTGATTGCTGTATAGTAGGTGTCTTTATTCTTATCATTTAGAAACTATTTTGGTTCGCCAAACACATCAGCCTCCCCTTATTTATCCCTTTACTAATGAACAACCTACAATTATTTACTATTTTTAAATCAAGGTTGCAAACAAAATACAGTTTTTAACTCCCAAAATATTATTGGTAAATGTGTACTCTTTTTATCATCCGTACTTACAGCAATCACTTACACTCCCTTTTATACTAAAATCGGCTAATACTATTCTAATTTAATTAAATATTTTTTTAACAATGGGCAAGTAATGCTCTATATAAAAAACCAAAGTTTAAAGTTTCCTAGCTATTGTTCCTCTAAATTCCAAGTACTCTCGTATAATAAAGGAAAAAATAAGTTTAGGTGATTTATGTTGAGGTTTCGATCTGCTAATATTATTTCAAAATTAACAATTAAAGGTTTCAAATTAAAATTGTCATTTTACGAAGAGTTCATTGCCAAAATCATTAGCGCAACTAATACTACTAGAATTTAAAAAAAAATTAAGTTTTTTAAAATTAATATTTTAAACCTGTAAATTCGGCATGTTCAAAAACATTAAAAGTTGCATAAGGTTTACAATTGAAGTCTATCCACTTGACAGTAAGACAAACAACGCCATTGGAAGACAATGACGATTTTGTTTTAACATTTATACTACTTTAAATTTTCAAAAAAAGTCAAAATGGGTATCAATTGTTCGACTGTAGTCCCTGACAGCCCACAAAAAACTCCATTAGAAATAATGGAGTTTTTTTATGCCTTTATTTTTCAGGAATAGTTAAAAAGTCGATGTAGAGTTCTAGTAGGTTTAAAATTCAAATCTTTATAATTAGTTTTTATTTTAATTTACCGCAGTGCAAAAGCTACTTTTTGTCTTTTAATTGAAATAGATCTTCCTTGTAAAAGAGCGCAAATTTGTAGTTTATTTGACTCAAAAGTTATTTAAAAAAAGTTCATCATCATTCAACCTTTTCTTGTTCGGAATCTTTTTTCTTTAAAGATCTGCCTCTGGGCTCATCACTCTCATGAAGCACAGTTATGGAATGTAGAAACTTTGCAGCGGCAGCTGAATCTTTTACTTTTGAAGCACTTCGTTCTAACATTTCTGTTTCAAACTCAGTTAATACACTTTTCCTCACTCCATTTTCTCTCCATTGTGACAAGACCCCACATCCTTTTGCTATTCCTCGAGCCAGCGTAAGTGCATCCAGTAGTGCCTGATTTGCCCCTTGCCCTTTGAATGGACTCATGGGGTGAGCGGCATCTCCAATCAAAGTGACTTTGCCTCCTTTTTCTAACAATTCTGATTTTAGTAATTCGCGGTCATATACAGGATAACCAGAAATGTGAGTTTCTGGAGTTGCTGTTACAATCTGAGGAATGGGCTTATGCCACTGCGTTCTACGGCAAGCCTCTTCCTTGAGTGCTTGAGGTCCTTTAGAACTTAAGATCTTTGCCTCTTCTTCACTCATTGGGAAGCTAAGTTGCCACATCACCGATTCTAAATCATAAGGCATCATATAGATTCGCTCATTGCCATTGGCAGTTTGAAATACCGTGGCAGAGTCTAATAAAGAACTTTCAAGACCTTCAAGCGCAGCTAATGGACAAATACCTAATATTACAATACAATCGAGGTACCGTAAAGGGGTGTCATCGTCACCAATTAGTATCTTTCGCACGGCGCTACGAATTCCATCTGCTCCCACTACAAGATCGGCTTTGGCACTTTTCACCTCGCCGTTCACTTGGAATATTAGACTAACACCTTCATCCTCAGTTTCTTTAAAATCTATTAATTGGTGTCCCCACTGAACAAAATTAGCAGTGCCTAGTTGCTCGAGTAGCGCAAAGCGTAAAGACTGTCTTGAAATGTGCACATTTGAACGTTTGGCAGTCGTTATTTTATCGGACTGCATCCATTTTCTGACACCCCATTCCCCAATAACTTTTCCTTCCGTCGTGTGCATGAGATGTCTTGTTGAAACTACCCCTTTTTCCAATGAGAAAATACCTAATCCCTCGATAGCTTTACTGGCTTGTTGTAATGTTAGCCCGTAGCCTTGTGATCGAGCATCAAAATTGCTATCACGTTCATAAAGTGTAAAAGGAATCCCACGGTGCAAGCAAGCCACAGCTAAGGCCACTCCTCCTATACCACCGCCAATAATAGCAACGTGTGGGTATTTTTCTTTATCCACAACTGGATGATTAGCAGATGGAATTAACCCAGATCCGCCGCAGTTTGCGCAAGTGTAGAGGTGGGCTTTAGGTAGAGCTGGAGCTACCTCTGTTTCAGACGACTTTTCAAAATTTTCAACTGCCATCTGGTAGTTGCGTCGGGCTTTATCGCTAAGCCCTCTACTTTTTTTGCCGCGTCCCTGACATTCTTGACAAATAGTCCAACTTGTTTCTTTATATTTTTCTTTTTTCACTTTCTCCTTAAAATATTTTACTTTGACTTCCTCTATAAAAAAAAACGTAGCCAATATAATAGATGGTGAATCTCATTTTAATGTAGAGTTGATGACTTTCATCAATTCTAATTAAATTAAAGAGAGAAATTAATCTTTTTCAATCTTTTGCCGCTTGTGATAATAATTAAGCAAATTTAATGCAAAAGGACACTAATACAAAACTAAGGTGGAATTGCCGACTAAAAAGTTGCAAACGACAAGTTGTAAAAGCAAACAGAATAATAGCAGTACCTAGTATGATTTTAATAGCCTCATTATATAGGGTAAAGACAGATAATACCAGCGTCAAACTGTTTTTGAATCTATTGATGCAGTGTTTGTTGGAATTTTAAAAATGTATGTATAAACTTTAGAATACTTTTCTCTTACCTTGGTTATTATATACTGAAAGTATTTACAAATCCTGAAAAATCATTGCATGAACAGTTTCATAAGGGCCCCAAAATTTGTCAAGAAATCGATAAGCTATGTTTGGTCTTTTCGTTTCCCCTTTACGGATGAACTATAGACTTAAAATGCAATTGGCGCAGCAAGACAACTGTCAGGAATATCAAATGCTTTTACCAAAGAAACAGCATCTGGCCTAATTTCCCAGCAAAGTTGATTGACCATTTTGCGAATGGCTTTTGTTTTTACAGCTTCCATATAACCGTCCTCGAGATACCATGCCTTGTTTTTCTCAATTTGTGAAAGTGCATACAGTTGATATAATTTTACCAATATTTTTTTACTCTTCGGATCTTCTATGGTCTGAATGGCTTCTTGAAACTGCTCTAAAACAATTCGTTCAAGATAGGCTTGAGCCACATCAATCATTTGATGCTGCACTACATTAAAGGCATCGTAAGGTTCAAATCCGCTATCAATGAGTTTTTTTAATCGCTTTGCTGCAGATGCCAAAATCGTTTTTTCACGGTATTGAAAAGCCTCCAAATGAAACTCACCATCCATTAAATGAGCATCCTCGGTTTTTCGGGTTACAATTGGATTTTTTTCAGAAATAACTGTTTTAGCACTTTCATAAACATAATTGATTATACCCATAGCGTCCATTTGGCCAAATGATTTTCGAAATTCTGACAAACGGTTTTTAGCTACTAATTGCATTAATACAGTATTGTCTCCTTCAAAAGTAGTATAGATTTCGGTGTCATTTTTTAAGGCATCAATCCGATTTTCAGATAAATAACCTTTACCACCACAAGCTTCGCGACATTCTTGTAAAACAGCAGTAGTATTCCAAGTAGAGTAGGCTTTCATGCCAGCAGCAAGGGATTCAATTTCCTGCATTTCAGATTCGTTTTTATCAATGAAACGCTTCGTAACGTATTGCAAAGCAAAATGGGTTGCATACGTTTTTGCCAACAACGGTAGAAGTCTGCGTTGATGAATGCGGTAATTTAATATGGGAACTTCTGTACCTCCTTCTGGGCCAAATTGCCTGCGCTTGTCGCTGTATTTAATGGCAATTGTCAAGCCAGATTTGGCTGCAGCCAAAGCAGATCTAGGAATCCCAATTCGGCCTCCAACCAAAGTTCCTAGCATGGTAAAAAAGCGTCTATTGTCGCTAGGAATTGGGCTTTCAAATTCGCCTTTTTCATTAATCGAGGCAAATCGATCTAGCATATTTTCTTTTGGAATCACTACATTATCAAAACGAATAGTTCCATTATCGACTCCATTAAGTCCCATTTTAAGTCCACAATCACCTATAGTAATTCCTTCTAAAATTGTACTGTTGGTATCTCGAAGCGGAACGATAAAGGCATTCACCCCATAATCTATTTCACCAATAATTAATTTTGCAAAAACAGTAGCCATTTGTCCATGAACTGCTGCGTTGCCAATATATTCTTTCTGTGCCTTTTCGTGCGGTGTATGAATAGTAAATGTTTGGTTTTTATGATTGTAGGTTGCAGTCGTTTCCATTCCTTTGACATTAGAACCGTGATTTGTTTCCGTCATAGCAAAACAACCTGGGAGTTGGAGTGAACCAATATCTTTCAAGTATTTACTATAATGCTTTTCTGTACCAAGAGATTGAACGCTCATTCCCCAAAGTCCAAATTGTACACCAAACTTGATTACTAAGCTTAAATCGTGATAACTCAATGTTTCCATTATAGCAAAATAATCGGCGATATTTTCGCCACCGCCATATTGCTTCGGATAAGCCATATTACCTAAATTTTCTGCTGCGAGTATTTTACACCATTCATAAACTTTTTCACGATAAACAGCAGTATTTGTAGAAGTTTCATAGGCAAATTCGGGTCTGCTAATAACTGATTTTACCTTCTTAATAATTGCAGCTTGTTTTCCATCTAGTATTTGAGTTAATTTTTCTATTTCAAATCCAGAGTTTGTTTCATAATCTGAAGTAAAAGTCTTTGCAACCGTTTTGAAATCAGTCATCGCTTCCTCGCCTGAGATTCCTAAATCATTTTCGAGTTTTACAAAAGCAGGTCTGAGGTTGTTTAAAATTTGATCATTTTTAGCAAGCAAAATAGAAATATCAAAAATAGACTTAACGGAGGTATTCTCTTGAAGAATAGTTTCGATTTGTCTTTGCCAATCAGCCACAATTTCTCTAGCTGGAGGCGCAGAAACGGTCACCTGTGAAAGAAGTAATTTCTTTTCTTCTGCGGTAAGCCATTGCTGAGAAACGATAAACTCTTGCAGCGTCACTACTTCTTTTTGGTTTAAAAGATCGTCTGACCATACAAGATATAAATGGGGGATAAAGGCTTTGAGTTTTGAATTTTCCATAGTAAACATTAAATTTATTAAGAATTTTAAGTTTGGTTAAGATAGCGAAAATTAACGACTAAGGGTACGGAAAGCCCGTATAATTATAATTTTTGAAGGAAATAGCTCTAATTATTTAAACAAAAAAGACACCAAATTAATCTAATGTTAGTGCTCCTAAAATTTCCTCAGACAAAAAAGGTCCGCCAGGATAGGTAGCCGTGTAATCAAGGTTCATCCATATTTGACCTCGCTCGTCAACATGATAAAAGAGTTTTTTGTTGCTACTTTCGGCTGTAAATAAAACATTTTTAATTAGAAAATTTACTTTTTCTAAATCAGTCAAAGATCCTATTAAAATTTCGGGATAAATATGTCCCGTGGTATGAATCAGTCTGGGAGTTCCACCAATAGACTTGATTGTGGCCGCCATTAAAATGGAATGATCATCACAGTCACCAGAAAAATAAAGTAATGACTCTGTAGCAGTAGCAATATAATCACGGGCTTTTGGGTCGCTGACATAATTCCATCTGCTATTGATCTCTTTGAAAACGGCGAAGCACTGTATAATCGTTCGATAATCAGAATATCCTTTTACATCTTTAAAATGTTTTGAGGTAGCCATAATAGCAAAATTTCTAACTTTTGGATTTTGATATTCTATGGCGTTTATAATCTTTGATTTATTGGGAAATGGAAGTAGTTTCGCAATAATAATATCTTGTGGATAAGGATTATCGGACATTGTATACAGTATTGAATTGTAATCTTCAAAAACACTGTTAAACCCATAATTACCAACAGTTGAGCCATAAAATAATACCAATACATACAAGATAATACAAAAGATAATAATGGTTCGTAGGAAGCGTAGAATAATTTGAATAACAACTACCATTACTATGAAAAGTACTACTCTATCAATATTTAGAAACCAATTAGGATTGATTAGATTTTGATGTACAATGATAAAAACGGGGATTGCAATCAAAATATTCAGGACAAAAATAATAACGTCATCCCAGGGTTTTTTTACCTGAAATTGCTGTTTTAGACCTTGAAAATTAATTTTTTTTATTTTTATCATAGCAAAGATAAAAACAGTTCTCTATACTGTTTTTACTATATCATCAAAAGTACCTTTTTTCTCGATAATTTTAAGTTGAAAAAGTTGATTTTGCACTTTGTTTAACATTATTTCTGAAAACGTATTTTGTGACCATCTGGTTAGCGATAACCATTCTTCTATATCCTCAATTTTTTGATCGTATTTTGATGCTAAGGTTTTCTCAATACCCGGAATAGCCTTAAATTTTTGAGTAGCGTTATTGATGATTTTGATAATTTCCGAAATAATTTTGGGTTGCTTTTCCAATATTTCATTCCGAACAGCTATTACAAAACAAGGCCAAGGCGTAGGGCAATCGCCAACACGACGGAAAGTGCCTTTGTCAACTAATGGCTTGGTCATAAAACGTTCCCACATAAAATAGTCGGCAGTTCCGTTAGTCAAAGCTTCAACGGCTCCATCAATTGTATTAACGATTTTGAATTGTAAATTTTCAGTTTTCCAACCTTGATTACCCGCATTGACATATGCCATTAACTGAGAGCCAGAACCCAATCTGGAAATAGCAACTGTGGTGTTTTCTAGGTCGGCTAAGTCCGTATAATCTGAATTTGCTGCTACATGAATTCCCCAAATCAAAGGGCTTTCGACATAAACTTGAACAATTTTGCTTGGATTTCCAGCAATGATATCTTTCACGATTCCCTCTGTAAGGATGACCGCAACATCAGTTTCACCATCACGAAGCATTTGACACATTTTACCAGTTCCTTCGGGAACATCAGTCCATTGTAAATCGATGTTTTGCTTTTCGAAATCTCCGTTTTCTATGGCTAAATGCCAAGGTAAATTAAAATGTTCTGGAACGCCTGCGATTTTTATTGTAGTCATTATAGGTTGGGATTTTTTAATTCATACCAGTTCCAAGAAATAGCATCTTCAAGGTATTGCTCGGTCATTTTCAGTCCAATTTTTTGTAATATTGTGTTTGAGGCTATATTATATGTATGCGCTGCGGCCTCCATGATTTTGATTCCCATTACATTAAAACCATAATCCAACCATGCAAAACTGGCTTCGCTGGCGTATCCTTTGCCCCAGAATTTTTCGTTTAACCGATAGCCAATATCGTAAAAGTCAACCTTTTTATTTACCATTTCGATGTTGTATTTTAATCCGGCCCAACCAATTAATTCATTAGTTTCTTTCAAAACAACCACAAATCGCCCAATATTATTTTGAATGTATTGTGCTCTAACAAGTTCAACATAGGAATATACTTCGCTAATATCAGTCAATGGTTTGTTCCAAAGATATTGATGTACAGTAGGATTGCTGTCCATCTCAAATAATGCTTCGGCATCTGAAACAAGCATTTCTCTTAAAATTAAGCGGTCGGTTTCTAAAATAAGATCCATGTTTATATTGAAAATTGGATGGTTAATAATTTAGCCCTGTTAGTAGTGAAAATCCTTTTCCTTTTTACTTTAAAAAGGAAAAGATTACTTCACCATACTTTTATTTTTATTTGAGTTCAGTGAATTTTATTTGCAACGAATAGCAGGAATTAGTTCCTAAAATTACACATTAATATCTTTAAAATTATTCAATTTTGCATACCGAATCATATTGGTGAAAGCCTCCTGATCTAGTTTTGGTATTTCCAGAATGGAGTTCAACAAAGTGGTATCGTATTCGTTGGCAGCTGCCGTAAAATAAGGGTTTAAATGTTTGCCAATGCTTTCATAATACAATTTTTCAATGATATTCTTATATAAAAAGTCATTCGAATTTTGGATTAAAGTAAAATTAGTATAGCCCACTTCCTTCATAATCAACTGCAATCCATTTACCATATTGAAACTTTTGTTGTGCACAATATTAAGTTGCTCAATATCATCTCTTTGAAACGTATTTACGATCACTTTTGCCACATAATCGACAGGAATAATGTTCAAAACTGTATCTTGATTCACAATGAAGCGAACATTTTCTTGATCTCCTTTTCGCTGGGAACTAAAGTGAAAGAATTTTGCCAAAAGATAAAAAACCATATATTTTGAAATAAAATAAGGATTTTCAGTTCCTAACATTTTACCTCCAATCACACTTGGTCGCAGAATTTGAAAAGGCAAATCTATTTTTTTACATTCTTGTGCTATAAAATTTTCCGAGTGGAATTTAGCGTTTTCATACGCATTACGATGATCCGGTTTAAATTCTAAACTATGAAAATCATTGTCGATCAGTCCTTTTCGGTTTCCAGATGAAAAAGCGGTTCCTATATAAATGAATTTTTTTATAAAAGGATGAAAGAGCTGAAAAATAGATTTGGTGATGGTTGTATTTTCATCAAAAATCTTTTCGCGCTGGGCTTCATCAGTAGATAAATTCACGAATCCAGCAGAATGGATAAAATAAGCATCTTTTATTTGGCTTGAAAAAGTATCTTGAATTTCAGCCAAATCGGTATCAATGATTTCAATGTATTCGCGCAGTTTTTCTAGGCCTTTGTCTTTAATAATTTTTGGTGTATAACTGCTCGATAAAAGTTCGTTTATGCGATCTAAAGAAGATTTTTTTCCTTTATTTCGGGCAATTATAAAAAGTTTGCCATCAATTTTAGTGTTGATGAAAAGTTCCAGAATTTCATACATAATATGAGATCCTAGAACTCCTGTTGCACCTGTAAGAATTATTTTCATTATCGTTTTGTTCTAAAAACAAAAGTAGTTTTAAAAAAGCTTATATTATTTTTTAAAACTATAAATGTATGTGATTTTGAAAATTAGCATTGCTTATCCTAAAGCAATTTTCTGCAATGTATACGCAATCAATTCATCAACGGCTTTGTACGGATCCTCACTAAATGTTCCTGAAGCACGATTGGCAATTATAGCGTTTAATGACAATGCATTATGTCCTAAAAGCGCCGAAAGTCCATAAATTGCAGCAGTTTCCATTTCTAAGTTGGTGATTTGGTTGTCACCAAAATTGAAATTATCCATTTTAGAATTCAACGCTTCATCTTGAATATTCAAACGCAAAACGCGCCCTTGTGGACCGTAAAAACCACCGGCAGTTGCTGTGATTCCTTTGTGCATTTGATCACTTGCTATCATTTTTTCCAATTTTACGGAACATGCGATTACATATGGTTTTCCTTTTCGTAAATCCCAATTGGTGTGTTTCACAAAAGCATCTTCCATTTCAAGATTAGAAACTTCGTCAATTAAATAGGAGCGGAGCATGTTGTCCAATCCTAATCCAAATTTTGATAGTACAAAACTGTCTACTGGAATATCCGCTTGTAGAGAACCCGAAGTTCCAATTCGGATGATATTTAAAGATGTCAAATTTTCTTTTGGTTGGCGAGTTTCCAAATCGATATTAACCAAAGCATCCAATTCGTTGATTACAATATCAATATTGTCAGGGCCAATTCCTGTGGACATTACGGTAATTCGTTTGCCTTTGAAAATTCCAGTTTGAGTTTTGAATTCTCTTTTTTGTGTTGAAAATTCAATGCTGTCAAAAAACTGTGTGATTTTTTCCACACGATTTTGATCTCCTACAAAGATGATATCGTGAGCAATATGTTCTGGTTTTAAATTCAAATGGTATACGCTACCGTCTGGATTTAATATTAATTCTGATGATTGTATCATTTGTTTTTTTGTTTGATGTTTAAGGTTTAAAATTGCTCAACTGAATACTAATAACTGAACACTGACCACTTTTCTAACCTCCAACTCGTTTTACTTTGAATCCTTTTTCCTTTAAGATAATCATTATTTTATCGCGATAATCTCCTTGAATGATGATAGCATCATCTTTAAAAGTACCTCCAACACTCAATTTTGTTTTGATTTCTTTGGCTAGAATTTTAAAATCGGCGTCGCTTCCTTCGTAACCCTCAATTATAGTGGTCGCTTTTCCTTTTCGCTTTTCGAATTTACAAATCATAGGTTCTTTTTGAACGTATAATTCGTGCGGAACGGCTTCAACTGTTTCTTCAGGAAGTGGCTCGTGATCTGGAAAAAGATTTTTTAATTGATCTTGTAAGTCCATTTTTTTAATTTAATTGGTTATTAAAAACATTGAGGAATTAAGAAAATCAAGTTTTACTACTCTTAATTTACCTTAATTTCTTAATGGTAAAAAAACAAAAAGACATCAAGCGAACTCGATGTCTTCCTTGAACTATATATTAAGAATTACTTTTTAATAAGCCCTAAATCTACTAGACGCTCGTATAAATAATCACCGGCTGTAATATCTTCAAATTGTTTTGGGTTTTCTGCATCAATACAGTTTTCTAAACAATTCAACGGCATATCACTCACTGGATGCATAAAAAATGGAACAGAATAACGGGAAGTTCCCCATAATTCTCTTGGTGGATTAACCACTTGATGAATCGTAGATTTCAATTTGTTATTGGTATGACGCGATAACATATCACCTACATTAATCACTAATTCATCTGGTTCAGCAATAGCATCAATCCATTCTCCATTGTGGTTTTGTACTTGCAATCCTTTTCCTTGCGCACCCATCAACAAAGTAATCAAGTTGATATCACCATGAGCAGCAGCACGAATTGCGTTTGCTGGTTCTGATGTGATTGGTGGGTAATGAATAGGTCTTAAGATTGAATTTCCATCTTTGGCATAATTGTCAAAATAGAATTCATCTAAACCAAGACGCAAAGCCAACGCTCTTAATACATAAACGCCTGTTTTCTCCAGCATTTGGTATGCTTCTTTACCAACTACGTTAAAACGAGGAAGTTCTTTTACTTCAACGTTTTCAGGATATTCTGATGCGTACTTTGAATTTTCAGAAACATACTGTCCAAAATGCCAAAATTCTTTCAAATCACCTTCTTTCCTGCCTTTAGCATGCTCTGTTCCAAACGAAACATAGCCTCTTTGTCCGCCAATGCCAGGGATTTCATAGCTGTGTTTTGTTTCTAAAGGTAAAGCGAAAAAATTTCTGATTTCACCATACAATTCATCAACCAACTGGTCGTTTAAAAAATGCCCTTTGAGTGCTACGAAGCCAATATCTTCAAATGCACTTCCGATTTCATTTACAAATTTTTGTTTACGTTTCGGGTCGTCCGAAAGGAAATCACGCAAGTCAACACTAGGAATGTTTTGCATACTTTTAAATATTTTTAATAACTTGAAGGTTGAAAACCTTGCAAATACAAATGTAAAGAATAATTTTATATTTGAATTTTAAAATTTACAAACAACACGAAAAAATATAACAAATTAATACAAAACTGTTATATTTTTTTATCTTTGAACCATACAATAAAATTAAAAAAATGATATTCGATAGAAAAAATCTTACTGACAATCAATTATTAGATTTATATAAAAGAATACTGAAACCGAGGTTGATAGAGGAGAAAATGTTGATTCTTATTCGGCAAGGAAAAGTATCCAAATGGTTTTCTGGAATAGGTCAAGAGGCTATTTCTGTGGGAGTCACAGCAGTTTTAGATTCGGATGAGTACATTTTACCAATGCACAGGAACTTAGGAGTTTTTACGGGAAGAGACATTCCATTGTACCGTCTTTTTTCGCAATGGCAAGGCAAAGTTAATGGTTTTACCAAAGGTCGTGATCGCAGTTTTCACTTTGGTACACAACAATATAAGATTATTGGAATGATTTCGCATCTCGGACCGCAATTAGGTGTAGCTGACGGAATCGCATTGGCCAATAAACTAAAGAAAAACGGAAAAGTTACCGCAGTTTTTACCGGTGAAGGAGCAACAAGCGAAGGCGATTTTCATGAAGCATTGAATATTGCTTCGGTTTGGGAATTGCCGGTGATGTTTGTCATTGAAAATAATGGTTACGGACTTTCAACTCCAACGAATGAGCAATACCGTTGCGAAAACCTTGCTGATAAAGGAAAAGGCTACGGAATGGAAAGCCATATTGTGGATGGAAATAATATTCTGGAAGTTTTTAATTTGTTATCTGAATTGAAGGCTTCGATGAAAAAAAATCCACGTCCTGTTTTATTGGAATTTAAAACCTTCAGAATGCGTGGACATGAAGAGGCGAGTGGCACTAAATACGTTCCACAGGAATTAATGGATATGTGGGCGATTAAAGATCCAGTTGAAAATTACAGAAAATATTTAACCGAAAACGGAGTTCTTACAACCGATTTTGATGCGGCTTTACATGCTGAAATAAAAAAGGATATTGACGAAAGTCTGGCTATTGCCAATGCGGAACCGGAGATTGAGGCTTCTTTAAGTGAAGAACTAAATGATGTTTACAAACCGTATGTATTTGAACAAGTTAATCCATCAGAGGAAAAAGAAAATATTCGTTTTATAGATGCCATTTCCACTAGTTTGAGACAATCGATGAAGCGTCATGATAACTCGGTAATCATGGGACAAGATATCGCTGAATATGGTGGTGCTTTCAAAATCACCGATGGTTTTGTAGCGCAGTTCGGTAAAGAGCGCGTCATCAATACACCCATATGTGAAAGTGCAGTAGTTTCGGCAGGAATGGGATTGTCGATTAATGGATACAAAGCGATTGTGGAAATGCAGTTTGCCGATTTTGTTTCGACAGGATTTAATCCAATTGTCAATTTATTAGCCAAATCACATTACCGTTGGTTAGAAAAAGCCGATGTTGTAGTCCGAATGCCTTGTGGTGGAGGAACGCAAGCGGGGCCTTTTCATTCGCAAACCAATGAAGCTTGGTTTACCAAAACACCGGGTTTAAAAGTAGTTTATCCAGCATTTCCGTATGATGCGAAAGGATTGTTGAATACTTCTATAAACGACCCAAATCCTGTACTATTCTTTGAACATAAACAATTATATCGAAGTGTTTACCAAGAGGTACCAAAAAACTATTACACGATTCCATTAGGAAAAGCGGCTTTGTTGAAAGAAGGGAATCAGGTTACGATTATTTCGTTTGGAGCAGCGGTACATTGGGCCTTAGATACCTTGGCTAAAAATCCTGAAATTTCTGCTGATTTATTGGATTTAAGAACTTTACAACCTTTGGATACCGAAGCTATTTTCGCATCTGTGAAGAAAACGGGAAGAGTGATTATTTATCAAGAAGACAGCATGTTTGGTGGAATAGCCAGTGATATTTCGGCAATGATAATGGAAAACTGTTTCAAATATCTTGATGCGCCAGTTAAACGCGTGGCAAGTTTAGACTCACCAATTCCCTTTACAAAAGCATTGGAAGATCAATATTTGCCAAAAGGTCGATTTGAAAATGATCTAAAAGAACTTCTGGCGTACTAATAGTTAAAATTATAATTAGGTTATTTTTAGTGTTTTAATTCTAAAAATAACCTAATATCCAATAGATAATAATAAAAATTAGAATTGTGCCAAAACAGCCACCGCCTAATTTTTTGGCTCCGTAACCTGCGAGTATTGTCTTGAAAAATCCATTCATAAGTTTAAAATTTAATGATTTATAAAATTAAAATATATTTCCAGAATAACAAATTTTAGTTTAACTCAATGAAGATTTTCTTAATCAAAGCGATTTCTTCCTCATACATTGTCTTTTTTCTGGTTGCAAAGTAGAGTGTGTTTTTTAGTGGTGTTTTTCCTTCCCAAATGAGTTTGATTGTTCCATTGTCAATTTCTTTACGGCAAAGAAAATCAGGAACAACGGCTAATCCTTTGCCAATGCTCAAACAGCGTACAATAGAATTTAGATTTGGAACAATATAATTAGGTCTGAAATCAGGATGTTTATTGAAATTTAATTGCCAAAAACGACGCAAATGTTCCATGTCGCCTGTAGTTCCGTACCATTTTTGTTGCTTTAACCAAAGTTCGATTTCTTCTAAATTTTCATTTTTTGCTACCGAATTGAATTCCAAATCGTCAATTTCGCTACCGCCAACAAGTACAATAGTTTCAGATGAAAATGCTTGATATTCGATGGCATTTTTAACTACCATTTGTGGTGTAATGATTAAATCCAGAATTCCTTTTTCTAAATTTTCAACCATTTCAGGATAATCTCCAAACTGAATAATCACATTAAATGGCAAGGTCGAAATATACTGTTCCAGTGTAATTTGGAATGTTTCAAAACACATTCCCACACTTATTGTTGGCGTATTTTTCTCGGTGCTGCGTTGAAAATTTTTTTCGGCTTCCTCCAATTTAGTTAATGCTTCAATGATGAAATTGTAGAGTACTTTTCCTTTTTCGGTGGGAACCATTTTTCGACCTGTTCTGTCAAATAATTTATAGCCTACATAAGTTTCCAAGGAACTCAGATGCAGACTCACACCAGGTTGTGAAATAAATAATACTTCCGCTGCGCTGGTCAACGTTCCAGTTTTATAAACTGCTTTAAACGTTCGATACCACTCTAAATTTACCATAACTATTATAATTATGATACAAAGGTATGAATTAAGTTATTTTAATAATAGCCTTTCTCGTTCTAACTTTGCACTATCAAATTAAAAATACAAATCATGACAAAAATATTTATAATCAATGGCGGACAAAAATTTGGCCATTCTGGAGGAAGATTTAATGAAACCATTTCGAATGAAACCTTGAATTTTTTTATGAGGAATAGCGATTTCGAAGTAAAAACTACGAACATCAATGACGATTACAATCCTGTTGCTGAAGTGGAGAAATTTGTTTGGGCAGATGTAATCATTTACCACACGCCATTATGGTGGTTCCAGTTGCCACAAGGTTTTAAAAAATATATTGATGTGGTTTTCACCGAAGGTCACGCCAAAGGAATTTATAAAAGTGATGGACGTTCCGCTGAAAATCCGACCATTAATTACGGAACAGGAGGAATGCTTCACGGCAAAAAATATATGTTGACGACCTCTTGGAATGCACCAAAAGAAGCTTTTACTTTACCTGGAGAATTTTTCAATCAGCACAGTGTGGATGAAGGACCGTTATTTGGTTTTCACCGAATGAACGCTTTTACAGGGATGCAACCGTTACAAAGTATTCACTTTCATGACATTGAAAAAAATGCAAATGTTGGAAATGATCTTAAAGTATATCAAAACCATTTAACACAACTATTTTTAAATTAATTATGCCAATAAATCTAACAGTTATCCTAAAAAGTAAACCAGAAAGTAAAGAAACATTGAAATCACTATTACTGGATTTGGTTCAAAATTCAACTAAAGAAGCTGCTTGTTTGCAGTACGATTTACATCAAAGTGTGGAAGAGTCAACTATTTTTATTTTTCACGAAATTTGGGAAAATGAAGCGGGATTAAAGCTTCATAATGAGCAATCGTATCTTATTTCGTTTTTCGAAAATGTTAAACCATTGTTGCAAGAACCGCCAATTGTTTATAGAACAGAGAAATTAACGTAATAAATAGTGTATAATTTTTAATTTTTCAACGGTAAAAAAATATAAGTTGCTAAAAAGGAGGTCTTGAACCTCCTTTCGTCAATTAAAGTCTTATCGATTAATCAATTTGGCTTTTTCCTTAATAATGTCACTTATTTTTCGGTTTTCAATTTTGCTTTCGAGCCAAGAAATAATATCGAGATAAAGGAAAGCTCTTTTTTCGTAGGTATTTTTTTCTAATTCAATAAAGCGTATTCTCATTTTTACAAATTCCTTTTTGATATCTCCAGGATAAATGGAGTTCAAGTTTTTCATGAACCGTATAATTTCTTTTTGCACTTCTTGCAAATCGTTCATTTTGAGTAGAAATTTATAGGTGTTTTTCAACTGATTTTCTAAATAATAATCGTTACCCATTTCATAATGTGCAATCAAACTTAATAAACGGGCAAAACACATTAAATCCTCGCGCATGGAAAGGTTCTTGTTGTTTATGATTTTTTCTAAATAGAAAATACATTCTGCATATTTTTCGGTTCCAAAATAGATTGAAGCAAATTTATAGTAAAATAGCATTTCGTGGTGCTCATCAAGGTGGTCCGTATGAACTGTTAATTTATTTAGTATTTCAGGTATTAAATATTCGCTTTCAGAAAAAGTACCTTCCAAAATATGGTAATTCAACTTGTTGTTATACAAGTAAAGAAATGATAACGACGCAATATTATCATTGACGGGAAAACGAGGATCTTTTATCGTATCTTCTAATAATACCAAATATTTTTTAAATTTTGATTTGTATTTCAACATATATAGGGATTCCAACAGGTAATGATTTCCCTTAAGGAAAAATACTGGATTGAGATATATCATGCTGGGATTATCATAAAAAAGGGTGACCCATTTCAAAGCGTATTTATAACAAGATAAAAAATCCTGAACTAGGAAACTTCTCCAAAGATTAGCATTATAAAACCAATATTTCTCTCTGAAACCAAATTTTTTATCATCAAATTTTGAAAGATGCTTTTTGAAATAATCATCAATATAGGTGTACTCTTCGTCACTTTTCACATATCCAGTTTTCAGCATGATGCCATACAATTGGAGTGATAAATTTGATAATTTACTAGAAATAGTATTGCGATAATTCAACTCTTTTGCCTGAACTACCAGTTCATCTGCTCGACCTTGAATACTTCGGGTAATGTATTGTGCTTCAATTAATTTTTCAAATTCAACAATTTCATACGCCATCAATTTTTCATCATTTTCTAAGGCAAGAATTTTAGTTTTATCCAAGATCTTCAAACTTTGCTTGTACAAGCCTTTATTGTACAATATGGTAGCAAAATCGATTTGTTCCCGCAATTGATATCTAATATTCTGGCTAGGAATATTCAATCGGATGCTAACCAAAATTTGCTTATATAAATATGATTTTAGATTAGATAATTGCACTTTTTTAATGATTCCACTTTTTAAAATTAGCTTCTCATCATACCCATTTGATTTATCTAAAATATTAAATAATTCAATGAATTTTGTATTCGAACTGGTCTCTAATCGACTTGCAAAAATCTTAAATTGTCTTTTTTCAGATTTTGAAAGTGATTTAATTAATACAAACAGAAAATCTTTTTGATGGTTAGCCATTGTAAAATAAAGTAGTATAATATATTATAATTCAGCGGTTTACAAAGTTATTGATTGCTTTATAAGTAGTATATTTCATTAATTTGAATTTTATATTAAAGTAATGAAAGATATTTTTGTTATGAAGTTGTGAAATTACATTAAATAAATGAAAATGAATAGAGAGAAAGTTCAAATTTTTGATACCACTTTGAGAGATGGAGAACAGGTCCCGGGATGTAAGTTAGACACCAATCAAAAATTAGTTATCGCAAATCGATTAGATCAAATGGGTGTTGATATTATAGAAGCTGGTTTTCCAGTTTCAAGTCCTGGGGATTTTTTATCTGTTTCAGAAATAAGTAAGGTTGTTAAAAATGCCATCGTTTGCGGTTTAACAAGAGCTGTGAAAAATGATATTGATGTTGCTGCACAAGCTTTAAAGTATGCAAAAAGACCAAGAATTCATACCGGAATAGGAACTTCGGAATCACACATTGTACACAAATTAAACACCACCAGAGAAGATATAATTGCTAGGGCTAAATTTGCCGTTTCGCATGCTAAATCGTATGTAGAAGATGTTGAATTTTATGCTGAAGATGCCGGCAGAACGGACAATGAATTTTTAGCTCGAGTCTGTGAGGAAGTGATTAAATCAGGGGCAACAGTTCTTAATATTCCAGACACGACAGGATATTGCTTGCCAGAGGAATATGGAGCCAAAATAAAATATTTAAAAGAAAATGTAAAAGGTATTGATAATGTAATTCTTTCCTGTCATTGCCATAATGATTTAGGAATGGCAACTGCTAATTCAATTGCAGGAGCAATAAATGGAGCTAGACAAATTGAATGCACTATAAACGGAATTGGAGAAAGAGCTGGAAATACGGCATTAGAAGAAGTAGTGATGATTTTCAAGCAACATCCATATTTGAATTTAGATACCAATATCAATACGCGTCAACTGAATGAAATGAGTAGATTAGTTTCTGAAAGCATGGGAATGATGGTGCAACCTAACAAAGCAATTGTGGGAGCCAATGCTTTTGCGCATAGTTCAGGAATTCATCAAGATGGCGTGATAAAAAATAGAGCTACCTATGAAATTATGGATCCATTAGAGGTTGGTGTCAATGAATCATCAATAGTGCTGACCGCTAGAAGTGGCAGAGCAGCATTGGCTTACAGAGCCAAAAAAGTTGGTTATGAACTTACAAAAGTTCAATTAGATGCTGTTTATCTTGAGTTTTTAAGGTTTGCCGATATTAAAAAAGAGATTCTTGATACGGATATTCATCAAATCATTGAAGCCTGTAAAATGAATAAGGAATTACTCCTTAATTAAAATATTTTGATTCCCATTAAAATCTAAATCCTACTATTATGAACTTAAAAATAGCAGTACTTTCAGGAGACGGAATAGGTCCGGAAGTAGTTTTACAGACAAAAAAAGCGTTGTATGCCATCGGCGTAGTTTTCGATCATGAGTTTGTATTCGAAGATGCACTGATTGGGGCTGTTGCCATTGAAAAAACAGGAAAGCCACTACCAGACCAAACTTTAAATCTTTGCCTTAATACTGATGCAGTGTTGTTTGGAACTGTTGGAGATCTTAAGCAAGATGGTAATTCTAATACTCATTTAAGTCCTATTCAAGGATTATTAAAGCTAAGACAAGCTTTAGGATTGTATGCTAACATTAGACCCATAAAACCCTACAACGACTTATTGGATTTATCTCCTTTAAAAAGAAAAATAATTGAAGATACTGATTTTGTTATTTTTAGAGAAATTTCAGGAGGATCCTATTTTAGTGAAAAAAAAATCAATGAACAAGGAACGTTAGCTTCTGATTTATGTGAATATTCCGATGAAGAAATTATTCGGATTACTCATTTAGCCTTCAGAACTGCTCAAAAAAGAAGAAAAAAAGTTACGCTCGTAGACAAAGCAAGTATTCTTGAAACCTCTAGATTGTGGCGAAAAATTGTTAAAGAAATTAGTGAAAATTATCCAGATGTTGCAGTAGATTTTATATATGTTGATAACGCAGCGATGCAAATAATTATTAATCCAAAGCAATTTGACGTCATTTTAACGGAGAATTTATTTGGGGATATTTTATCGGACGAAGCTAGTGTAATTACGGGAGCGATTGGATTGTTGCCTTCAGCATCTTTAGGAAATTCTAGTGCGCTTTTTGAACCTATTCATGGTTCTTTTCCTGAAGCAAAAAGGAAAAATATTGCAAATCCTATTGCTTCCATACTCTCAGCAGCCATGCTTTTAGATCATTTTGGTCTTCAAGAGGAATCTCGCAGAGTATATGAGGCCGTTGAAAAAGCAATTGAATTCAATGTAGTTACCGCTGATTTAAATCCGTATTCAAAATTTGGAACCAATGAAGTAGGAGACTTTATATCAAATTATATTTTAAGCAAGGACGACTTGTATTTTAAAAGTGATAATGTGTACATAGGACAGTCCACTATAGTTTAGTCTTTAAGAGGTTAAACGTTAACTCTACTTTTTCATATAAAATAAATTACATACAAATTAACATAAAATGGAATTAAATAAATACAGTAAAACCATTACACAAGATGAAACACAACCAGCAGCACAAGCTATGTTGTATGGAATTGGTCTAACTGAAGAAGATTTAAAAAAAGCACAAGTCGGAATTGTTAGTATGGGTTACGAAGGAAATCCGTGCAACATGCACCTAAATGGTTTAGCAAGTGAAATAAAAACAGGAGTCTGGAAAGAAAATTTAGTTGGATTGATTTTTAACACGATTGGTGTCAGTGATGGTATTTCAAATGGTACCGATGGGATGCGTTTTTCTTTAGTTTCTAGAGATGTCATTGCAGATTCTATTGAAACTGTAATGGGTGCGCAATGGTATGATGGTTTAATTGCTATTCCAGGTTGTGATAAAAATATGCCTGGTTCTGTAATTGCAATGGGTAGAGTGAATCGCCCATCAATTATGGTGTATGGCGGAAGCATCCATTCTGGGAAATGGAAAGGAGAATCGTTGAACATAGTTTCTGCCTTTGAAGCTTTAGGAAAAAAATTCAGTAATTCGATTACTCCAGAGGATTTTAAAGGAGTAATTCAAAACGCTTGTCCTGGCGCAGGAGCATGTGGTGGAATGTATACCGCAAATACAATGTCTTCGGCTATCGAAGCTTTAGGGATGAGTTTGCCTTATAGTTCATCCAATCCAGCATTAAGTCCTGAAAAAAAACAAGAATGTATTGATGCTGGAAAAGCAATTAGAATCTTATTAGAAAAAGATATCAAACCCAGAGATATCATGACACGCCAGGCCTTTGAAAATGCCATAACAATGGTAGCTGTTTTAGGTGGATCTACCAATGCCGTCATGCATTTGATCGCTATGGCACATTCAGTTGATATAGAAATTACGTTGAAGGATTTTCAAGATATCAGTGATAAAACGCCATTACTTGCTGATTTGAAACCCAGTGGGAAATACTTAATGGAAGACCTACATGAAGCAGGAGGTGTACCAGCGGTAATGAAATATTTATTAAAACAAGGATTGCTACATGGAGATTGCTTAACCGTTACCGGTAAAACATTGGCTGAAAATTTAGCTATTGTTCCAGATTTGCACGACGGTCAAGAGGTTATTCATGAAATTCAAAAAGCGCTGAAAGCGACAGGAAATATTCAAATTTTATTTGGAAATCTTGCTGAAGATGGTTGTGTGGCAAAAATTAGTGGAAATGAAGGAGAATATTTTGAAGGTGACGCTATCGTTTATGAAAATGAACAGGATGTAATTACAGGCGTTCGCAGTGGAGAAGTTAAACCCGGAAATGTAGTCGTCATTCGGTACTGCGGACCTAAAGGCGGTCCTGGAATGCCAGAGATGCTTAAGCCTACTTCGGCCATTATGGGTGCAGGACTTGGAAAAAGTGTAGCCTTAATTACAGACGGGCGTTTTTCTGGAGGCTCACATGGTTTTGTGGTTGGGCATGTTACACCTGAAGCTTTTGAGGGCGGAGGCATAGCACTGGTCAAGAATGGAGACATTATTACTATCGATGCAGTGAATA
Source organism: Flavobacterium xanthum (assembly GCF_900142695.1). GTDB lineage: Bacteria > Bacteroidota > Bacteroidia > Flavobacteriales > Flavobacteriaceae > Flavobacterium > Flavobacterium xanthum. The sequence goes on from NZ_FRBU01000002.1 coordinate 41,553, forward strand.
ATACCATCAACTTGAAGATTTCGGAGGCAGAGTTTGCATCAAGAAAGGCAGAATGGGTACAGCCTGCTCTAAAAGTAAATAAAGGCGTTTTATTAAAGTATATCCGATCAGTTTCAAGTGCATCAACAGGATGTGTAACCGATAAATAAAAGTAAAAAAGCTGTAAGAATTACAAAAAAGTAATTTTTATAGCGGTAGGAAAATAATTCTAATTGATTTTTGACATTGATTTTTGAAAAAGGCTTTTGCTAAAAAAAATAAAAAATGAAAAACAATAAAATATCTGGCGCTGAGGCCGTTATTAGATGCTTACTAGAAGAAGGGGTAAATTTGGTTTATGGATATCCAGGTGGTGCTATTATGCCAGTTTACGACGAATTATATAAATTTAAAGATCAATTACATCATGTGCTTGTCCGTCACGAACAAGGGGCAACGCATGCCGCACAAGGTTTTGCCAGAGCTACCGGAAAAGTAGGAGTCGCTATTGCTACATCAGGTCCGGGAGCAACAAATTTAGTCACAGGAATTGCTGATGCACAAATCGATTCGACACCTATGGTTTGTATTACTGGACAAGTAGGCAAACACTTATTGGGTTCTGATGCTTTTCAGGAAACTGATATTATTGGAATTTCGACTCCTGTAACCAAATGGAATTACCAAATTACGGAAGCTTCTGAGATTCCAGAAATTATGGCTAAAGCTTTTTATATTGCAAAATCAGGTCGCCCAGGTCCTGTTTTAATTGATATTACAAAAAATGCTCAATTTGATGAAATAGAGTTCAGCTATAAAAAATGTACTAGCATTCGAAGCTACAATCCAAAGCCTACTTTAAATCTCGAAAGAGTGAAGGAAGCTGCTGAATTAATAAATGCAGCTAAAAAGCCATTTATCATTTTTGGTCAAGGAATTATTCTTGGTCAAGCGGAAGCCGAGTTAAAAGCGCTGGTTGAAAAATCGGGCATTCCTGCGGCTTGGACTATATTAGGTCTTTCGGCATTGCCAACAGATCATCCATTAAATGTAGGAATGTTAGGAATGCATGGAAATTATGGTCCCAATGTTTTGACCAATGAATGTGATGTATTAATTGCACTTGGAATGCGTTTCGATGACCGTGTTACTGGAAATTTAGCTACTTATGCGAAACAAGCCAAAGTAATTCATTTCGAAATTGACCCCGCCGAAATTGATAAAAATGTAAAAACAACGGTCGCTGTTTTAGCAGATGTAAAAGAGTCTTTAAGCGCTTTGATTCCTTTAATCGAAAGTAAAACGCATGAATCATGGCACAATGAATTCAAGGAGAAGTATGAAATCGAATTGCAGGCGGTAATTAATGACGAGTTAAACCCTAAGAAAGAAGGAATTTCGATGGGAGAAACCATTGAAATGATCAACAAGCACTCTAAAGGAGATGCTATTATGGTTTCGGATGTGGGACAACACCAAATGTTTGCGTGTCGTTATGCCAAATTCAATTCGACAAAAAGTAATGTTACCTCTGGTGGTTTAGGAACAATGGGATTTGCATTACCTGCTGCTATTGGTGCTAAAATGGGAATGCCAAACCGAGAAGTAGTAGCGATAATTGGTGATGGTGGTTTTCAAATGACCATTCAGGAATTAGGAACTATTTTCCAAACTAAAGTTCCTGTGAAAATTGTTGTCTTAAACAATGAATTTTTAGGAATGGTACGTCAATGGCAACAGTTGTTTTTTGACAAAAGATACGCTTCTACGGAAATGATCAATCCAAATTTTATAGCCATTGCTGAAGGCTATTATATCAAAGCGAAAAAAGTAACTAAAAGAGAAGATTTAGATGCTGCCGTTGCCGAAATGATGGCTTCAAAAGAATCCTATTTCCTTGAGGTTATGGTAGAAAAAGAAAATAACGTATTCCCAATGATTCCAACAGGAGCATCGGTTTCGGACATTCGTTTGTCCTAAAATAGTTTAAAGTTTAAGGTTTAAAGTTGTTGGAAACTGAAAATAATGTTCCTCAACTTTAAACTTTAAACATAAAAACTTTAAACAAAAATTAAAATGGAAAATAAAACATTCACCATTTCTGTATATTCAGAAAACAACGTTGGCTTATTAAATAGAATATCTGGAATATTCTTGAAACGCCATATCAATATTTTAAGTTTAAATGTATCCGAATCGGAAATCGAAAGTGTCTCTCGATTTATTATTGTAGTGAATACAACCGAAAAATGGGTGCAAAATATAGTAGGGCAAATTGAAAAGCAAATAGAAGTTATCAAAGCATTTTACCATGTTGATGAAGAAACTATTTTTCTGGAAAATGCTTTGTTTAAAATTGAATCCAGTTTATTATTCGACGAAAAACAGATTCAAAATATCATCAAAGAAAGCCATTCTGAAATAGTAACCGTAGCAAGAGACTTTTTTGTGATTTCAAAATCAGGGCAACGTGCTGAAATAGAAGCATTATACGAAAAATTAAAACCCTTTGGAATCATGCAATTTGTTCGCTCGGGAAGAATTTCCGTTTCAAAAGAAAGAATGCAAATTTCAACACTATTAGAAGAACTTTCATAAAGTGTTCAGTTTGCAGTGTTCAGTCGCCGTGCAGTTTGTCATTCCGACGAAGGAGGAATCTCAACATGATTAGCATCAATTATTAAATTATAAAAATTTACATTCATTAAATATAAAAAAATGGCAAATTATTTCAATTCATTACCACTTAGATTACAATTAGAACAATTAGGCGTTTGCGAATTCATGGATCAATCTGAATTTGTAGACGGAATTAAAGCTTTAGAGGGGAAAAAAGTAATTGTTGTAGGTTGTGGAGCTCAAGGTTTAAACCAAGGATTAAACATGAGAGATTCTGGCCTAGATATTTCTTATGCTTTGCGTGCAGATGCAATTTCCGAAAAAAGAGCTTCTTATAAGAATGCTTCTGATAATGGATTCAAAGTGGGAACCTATGAAGAATTAATACCAACCGCTGATTTGGTTTGCAACCTTACACCGGATAAACAGCATACGGCTGTCGTAACAGCAATTATGCCTTTGATGAAAAAAGGATCTACATTAGCTTATTCTCACGGGTTTAATATTGTCGAAGAAGGAATGCAAATTCGTAAGGACATTACTGTAATTATGTGTGCTCCAAAATGTCCTGGTTCCGAAGTACGAGAAGAATATAAAAGAGGTTTTGGTGTGCCTACTTTAATCGCGGTTCATCCTGAAAACAATCCCAATGGAGAAGGTTTCGCTCAAGCAAAAGCCTATGCAGTAGCAACAGGCGGTCATAAAGCGGGAGTTTTAAACTCATCATTTGTTGCGGAAGTAAAGTCTGATTTGATGGGAGAACAAACCATTCTTTGTGGAATGTTACAAACAGGTTCTATTTTATGTTTTGATAAAATGGTAGAAAAAGGAATTGAGCCTGCTTATGCTTCGAAGTTAATTCAGTACGGTTGGGAAACAGTAACAGAAGCTTTGAAACATGGTGGAATTACTAATATGATGGATCGTTTATCAAATCCTGCAAAAATTGAAGCTTTCCGTTTGTCTGACGAATTAAAAGAGATCATGCGTCCTTTGTTTCAAAAACACATGGATGATATTATCTCTGGTGAATTTTCAAAAAATATGATGATTGATTGGGCTAATGATGATATTAATTTATTGACTTGGAGAGCTGCAACTGCAGAAACTAATTTCGAAAAAACAGCGCCAACAGCAGCTCCTATTTCAGAACAAGAGTATTTTGACAATGGAGTATTAATGATTGCTATGGTGAAAGCAGGCGTGGAGTTAGCTTTTGAAACCATGACACAAACAGGAATTATTGAAGAATCGGCGTATTATGAATCGTTGCATGAATTGCCTTTAATAGCGAATACAGTAGCCAGAAAAAAATTATATGAAATGAACAGAATCATTTCGGATACTGCAGAATATGGTTGTTATTTATTTGACCATGCATGTAAACCGCTATTAACGGATTTCATGAAAACGATTGATACAAATGTAATAGGTAAACCTTTTTCAAATTCAAACGGAGTAGAAAATGCGGTTCTTATTGCTGTAAACAAAACAATACGCCAACATCCAATTGAAGAAGTTGGAGAATGGCTAAGAGAATCTATGACCGCTATGAAAAAGATAGGATAAATAAAAATTAGGAATTACCACATGAAAGGGTGTGTGGAATTAGCACTATATCATTTGATTAGATAATATTTTGAATTAGTTAAAATTTATTAAAAAAGGTAAATGATTATGGATGCTTTTACATTCACTTAATTTTAAACGAGCTTAAAGTTGAGTGAAGTAATTCTTAATGAATAATGGGTCTGTAGAATATCCCTTTTGTTTATAGTTGTAAGTTGGTACAGAAAATCTTCCTATATTAATCCTTTTTTAGCTGTTTTTTAGGATGTGATTTATTCAATTTATTGGTGATTATAATTGTTGTTAAATTTTGTTGATGCATTAGGTGTGGTAGATTTAAATCTATCTCGCCCTTTTGTGTTTTATAAATTTTGCCAAAACAATAAAAATTGAACTAATTAGTACCAAAACAGCCTTATAATTTGATAATCTGTATTTTTTTGTCGGTATTTATAAAATATATAATTTAAAGAATAGCTAGAGATTTAATACTTTTATAAAAAATTATATTATGAGCTACTACAAAATTGAAAATCTAGAACAATATTTTAAACATTACAATAAATCAGTTCGTGAACCTAGAAAATTTTGGGGTAAAATAGCAGAAGAAAATTTCACTTGGTACCAGCAATGGGATAAAGTTGTTGACTTTAATATGGCTGATGCCGACATTAAATGGTTTACGGAAGCCAAAGTAAATATTGTCAAAAATTGTATTGACAGGCATCTTGCAAAAAGAGGGGAGAAAACGGCAATTATTTTTGAACCTAATGATCCTTCCGAGACCGCATTGCATATTACTTATACTGAATTGCATCAACGTGTTTGTAAAATGGCAAATGTATTGCGAGAACAAGGAATAACAAAAGGAGATCGAGTGTGTATCTACTTACCGATGATTCCTGAGTTAGCCGTTTCAGTATTGGCTTGTGCAAGAATTGGAGCCATACATTCTGTTGTTTTTGCAGGATTTTCAGCCTCGGCGGTGGCCAGTCGTATCAATGACAGTAGCTGTAAAATGGTTATCACCTCAGATGGAGGTTTTCGTGGAAACAAAACCATTGATTTAAAAGGAATAATTGATGAAGCATTAGAAAAATGTCCTTGTGTCGAAAAAGTTTTAGTAGCCAAGAGAATTCACTCTGATATCACTATGAAAGAAGGACGTGACCAATGGTTGCAACCACTTTTGGATCAAGCTTCAGACAATAATGTAGCCGAAATTATGGATGCTGAAGATCCATTATTTATTTTATACACGTCTGGTTCAACTGGAAAACCGAAGGGAATGGTTCATACTACAGCCGGTTACATGGTCTATACCGCGTATACTTTTAAGAATGTTTTCAATTATGAAGAAAGTGATGTTTTCTGGTGTACTGCCGACATTGGTTGGATTACCGGACATTCCTATATCCTTTACGGACCATTATTGAACGGAGCAACTACTGTACTTTTTGAAGGAGTTCCTTCGTATCCTGACTTCAGCCGTTTTTGGGAGGTAATCGAAAAACATAAAGTGACACAGTTTTATACGGCTCCAACTGCTATTCGTGCTTTGGCAAAAGAAAATGTCAAATTTGTACAAAAATATCCATTGAAGTCGCTGAAAGTAATTGGATCTGTAGGAGAACCAATCAATGAGGAAGCTTGGCACTGGTACAATGACCATGTTGGTGATAAAAGATGTCCTGTTGTAGATACGTGGTGGCAAACAGAAACAGGTGGAATTATGATTTCGCCGTTGGCATTTGTTACACCAACAAAACCAACATACGCTTCTTTGCCTTTACCTGGAATCCAACCTGTTCTTATGGATGATAAGCGCAATGAAATAGAAGATAATCAAGTGACGGGAAGCCTATGTATTAAGTTTCCGTGGCCAGGAATTGCTCGAACTATTTGGGGGGACCACCAGCGCTATAAAGACACCTATTTTTCGGCCTTTCCAGGGAAATTTTTTACGGGAGACGGTGCATTACGCGATGAAGTGGGCTACTATAGAATTACGGGTCGTGTCGATGATGTAATAATTGTTTCAGGACACAATCTAGGAACAGCACCCATAGAAGACGCAATTAATGAGCATCCAGCCGTTGCTGAGTCAGCAATTGTCGGTTTCCCACATGACATCAAAGGGAATGCTTTATATGGCTTTGTTATTTTGAAAGAAATGGGAGAAACCAGAAACAAAGAAAATCTAGCTAAAGAAATTAATCAACATATTTCAGATCATATTGGACCAATAGCTAAATTAGATAAAATCCAGTTTGTTTCTGGTTTGCCAAAAACCCGTTCTGGAAAAATTATGAGGCGAATCCTTCGAAAGATTGCCGAAGGAGATTATTCTAATTTTGGAGATACATCAACGCTGTTGAATCCTGAGATTGTAGAGGAAATTAAAAATAATAAAGTATAATTAAACTGAAGGTTGAGAATCATCTAAATGATTTTCAACTTTTTTTTTGCTTACAACAAAGAGATAAATTAAATAGAAAGAACCAAAATGAAGTAATCTATCTAAACTATTTAAAACAATATTGTGTACAAAATAAGTGCCAATGGCGGCAAAAACATCATTAAAAATAAGGGCAAAGGCTCCGAAAAAGAAATAGTATGCTTTTCTATCTCCAAATTTACTTAAGTACAATACGGCCGTAACACCTAAAAATACAGTAATGATGGCATTAAAAACTAAAATAATATTAAGATATTGATCACCAATGGCAGATATCAAAATATACAAAATTAGCAGTAAAAACATGCAATTTAGTAGTAATATAAAAAGTGTAAATCCACTAGGCAGTGTGTATAATTTACTGCTTTTAATGGATCGATAACCTAATCGTATTAGAGATAAATAGCAAAAAAAAGAGGCTACCATGGCTGCTCTAAACAAGTGTGCTGAATCCTCCCAAAACAAGATTAAAAGCTGGTAAACATAAAAAAAGGATACAAATGAAATATAATTCAATGTAAGTTTCTTGCCATTAGTTAGTACGGCATAGCCTATGAAGCATGGTATAATAAAAGGTTTTATATATATTACTAGACTGGGATCAAAAAGAATCCCTGCACAATAATAAACTACCACCAAAATAATAGTTAGTGAAAGTAATACTCGCTTAATAGTGGTTTTTTTCATAGTTAAAACAAATCTAGTACTTTATATTTTTTATTACAAAATTTGTGTAAAAATTTAGAGCATTTTAAAACGCTTTATAGATCTAAATTCTTAAGTTTACCACTATGATACAAAATTCAATAGTTATTGTTGGTGGCGGTTTGGCAGGACTAATTGCTGCAATCCATCTTAAAAATAATAACTATACTGTTTTAGTAATCGAAAAAAATGAATTTCCCAAACACAAGGTCTGTGGCGAATACATTTCTAATGAAGTTTTACCTTATCTAATATCACTTGGTTTAGAGATTAATTCGATGCTTCCTAAACACATTGATACACTTTCCTTTTCATTAGTTTCTGGAAAATCTTTAAACACAGTTTTGCCTTTGGGCGGATTTGGGATAAGTAGGTATCAATTAGATAACTATTTATATCACCAAGCGAAAGAGCGTGGTTGTGTAATTGTTCAAGAGACGGTAAATGATATTGAATTTTTAGACGGTACATTTACAGTCACCACAAATTCGAATACCTATGCTACATCAATTGTACTTGGAGCTTTTGGAAAAAGATCCAATCTAGACATCAAATTAAAACGTAACTTTATTCAAAAACAATCACATTGGTTAGGTGTTAAGGCTCATTATAAGCTAGATTTTCCAGATGACTGTGTTGGTTTACATCATTTTAAGGGAGGCTATTGTGGTGTGTCTAAAATAGAAAATAATTTAGTAAATATATGTTATCTTGCCAATTATGACACATTTAAAAAGTACAAGTCTATTGAAGAGTATCAAACTCACGTAGTTTATCAAAATCCAAATTTGAAAGAAATTTTTAAAAATGCTACCATACAATTTGAAAAGCCTTTAACAATTAGTCAAGTTTCATTTGAAGAAAAAAAATGTATAGAAGAGCATATACTTATGATTGGTGATACCGCCGGATTGATTCATCCTTTGTGTGGAAACGGAATGGCAATGGCTATTCACAGTGCAAAACTAGCGGCGGAAAATACAATACATTTTTTAGAAAATAAAATTGATAGAGCCACCTTAGAAGATAATTATTTAAACGATTGGAATAAAAATTTTAAAAAAAGATTGCAAACAGGTCGTCGGTTAGGAAAGCTATTACAACATGAAAAAACAGCACAAATTGTACTGAAAATTTTGATACTTTTCCCATTCCTTCTGCCAATGATAATAAAAAAAACGCATGGTAAACCTATATAAATGGCTATAAACACAACGCACAGAACCAATGATTCCGAAATAATGGATGACTTTCTGCTCGAAGGAGAAGAATTAAGAGATGCCTTGGATAAAATAGCTAAAATTAATCAGCTTTTAGGAGGAAATCAGTTAACTTTAAAAGGAGTAAGGGAACTAATTGCCAAAGAATCCAAATCAAAAGAAATTGTAATTCTTGATGTAGGTTGCGGTAATGGTGATATGTTAAGGACTTTAGCCGATTTTGGATTAAAAAATAATTTGAAATTCCGATTGATAGGAATTGACGCTAATAATTTCACCATTTCACATGCTCGAAAATTATCTGAAGATTATCCCAACATCAGCTACCAATGTCTAGATATTTTCAGACCTTCATTTGCAGAATTAAAATATGATATCGTTCTGTGCACTTTGACATTGCACCATTTCAAAGACGATGAAATTGTTCAGTTGTTGAATGTATTTGAAAGCAATGCAAGTATAGGCATAGTGATCAATGATTTACATCGAAGTGCAATTGCATACCGCTTGTTTCAAGGATTATGTTTTGTGTTTCAATTGAACGACATGTCAAGAGAAGATGGATTGACTTCAATATTAAGGGGTTTTAAAAAGGAAGAGTTAGTTCGTTTCTCCAAAAAATTAAACTTTATCAACTATAAAATTCATTGGAAATGGGCTTTTCGCTACCAATGGATAATTTCAAAAATATGAGTGTAAAAATTAAAACCGTAACAAAACAGTTACCAAAATATTCCAGAAATACAGATGAAATACTTCCTTTTTTGGATTCCTGGTTAGTAGGGCAAGACGAACGTTTCATTAGAAAAGTAAAGAAGATTTTTGAAGGAGCAGCTGTAGATAAAAGATATTCCATTATGGATCCAATTGAAGTATTTACAAAAACTTCATTTGAAGAAAGAAATGATATTTATGTTCGTGAAGTCATTGACTTAGGGGAAAAGGTTCTCGAAAAAGCACTGACAAAAGCCAATTGGAATCCAGAAGATTTAGATTACATCATTACAGTCAGTTGTACCGGTATTATGATTCCTTCACTGGATGCCTATTTAATAAACAAATTAAAATTACGTCAGGATATTGTTCGCCTTCCCGTTACTGAAATGGGTTGCGCGGCTGGAATTTCTGGGATTATATATGCTAAGAATTTCTTGCAAGCCAATCCAGGAAAACGTGCTGCTGTCATTGCAGTTGAAAGTCCAACGGCAACGTTTCAATTAGATGATTTTTCGATGGCAAATATTGTAAGTGCAGCAATTTTTGGTGATGGAGCGGCTTGTGTGTTGCTATCTTCTCATGAAGATGATGAAGGCCCGGAAATTGTAGCGGAGGAGATGTATCATTTCTATGATAACATTCACATGATGGGTTTTAAACTAACGAATTCAGGATTGCAAATGGTTTTAGATATTGAAGTGCCAGAAACAATTGCTTCTCATTTTCCAGCTATTATTTATCCGTTTTTAGAAAAAAACAATTTAAAAATAGAAGATATTGATCATTTAATATTTCATCCCGGTGGAAAAAAAATTGTACAAACAGTAGAAAGTTTGTTTTCGAGTATGGGAAAAAATATCGATGATACGAAAGAAGTTTTGCGCTTATATGGAAACATGTCTAGTGCCACAGTTTTATATGTTTTAGAGCAAATAATGGAGAAGCAGCCTAAAAAAGGAGACAAAGGATTAATGTTAAGTTTTGGCCCTGGATTTTCCGCACAACGGGTTTTGTTACAGTTTTAAATCAGTGTTCAAAAATATGACTAACCAAGAAATCATAGCAAAATTACCGTATTCCAAACCGTTTTTGTTTGTGGACGAAATTCTTCATATCAACGAAAATGGAGTAGAAGGTACGTATTATTTTGACGAGAATCTGGATTTTTACAAAGGACATTTTAAAGATAACCCGATAACTCCAGGAGTTATCCTAACAGAAGTAATGGCGCAAATTGGATTGGTTTGTTTAGGAATTTTTCTATTAGATGATTCATTTAATAAAGCTACTTCAATTGCCTTAACATCATCAGAAATAGAGTTTTTAAAACCGGTATTTCCTACTGAAAGAGTGACTGTAATTTCAGAAAAAATATACTTTAGATTCGGAAAATTAAAATGTAAAGTAATTATGAAAAATAAAAAAGGAGAAGAGGTTTGTACGGGAACAATAGCAGGAATAATGGTTTCAAAGAGTGAAATAAATTAATGTTCTTAATGCCTTAATGGTTTAAAATTAATTTTTGTATGGAAAAACGAGTAGTTATAACGGGTCTTGGTGTTGTTGCTCCAAATGGAGTAGGACTTGATGTGTTTACTCATGCTATCAAAAATGGAATTTCAGGGATTAAGCACGACGCAGAGTTGGAGCGATTACAATTTTCTTGTCAAATTGCTGGAAAACCTGAAATTTCTACTGAACTGGCATTGCAATATTTCTCAGAATTAGAGTTACGAAACTTCAATTCAACTGGGATTTTATATGGGGTGATTGCGGGAATAGATGCTTGGAAAGATGCTGGTTTGACTTTAGAAAATAACGAAGAACCGGATTGGGACAGCGGAACCATTTTTGGTACTGGAACTTCAGGAATTGATAAATTTCGCGAAAGCATTTATAAAATAGATGATTTTCAAACACGACGGTTGGGAAGTACGGCCGTAGCACAAACGATGAATAGTGGTGTAAGTGCTTACTTAGGTGGGAAATTAGGATTAGGGAATCAAGTGACAACTAATTCTTCTGCCTGTACAACAGGAACCGAAAGTATATTGATGGCTTATGAACGAATTAAATTAGGTCAGGCCAAACGCATTTTAGCAGGGAGTACCAGTGACTCTGGACCGTATATTTGGGGTGGTTTTGATGCCATGCGCGTGTGTACTTTCAAACATAATGACGCACCAGAACAAGGCTCGAGACCCATGAGTGCTAGTGCTTCGGGATTTGTTCCAGGTAGCGGAGCAGGGGCTTTGGTTCTAGAAGATTTAGAAACTGCTTTGGCTCGTGGTGCCCGAATTTACGCTGAAGTCTTAGGAGGAAACATCAATTCTGGAGGGCAACGGGGATTGGGAACCATGACGGCACCAAATCCAATGGCGGTACAAAGGTGTATTAAAAATGCTATTGCAAATGCTGGAATACATCCAAACGAGATTGATGCCATCAACGGCCATTTGACTGCAACTTCTAAAGATGGTTTAGAAATTCAGAATTGGAGCGAAGCTTTAGAACGAAAAGGGAAAGACTTTCCTTATATAAATTCCTTAAAATCAATGGTAGGTCATTGCCTGTCTGGAGCGGGAAGTATTGAAAGTGTAGCATCGGTATTGCAATTAGATCAAGGATTTGTTTTTCCGAATATTAATTGCGACGATTTGCACGCCGAAATCACAGCACTCATCGATGAGTCCAAGATTCCAAAAGAATTGATAAAAAAAGAACTAAATATAATTGCTAAAGCCAGTTTTGGTTTTGGAGATGTCAATGGTTGTGTGATTTTTAAAAAATGGAAAGCGGCATAGCCTTAAAGACCTAATTTATCACGTCAGTCCTTTCTTCACAAACAAAGTAGTAAAGCTAAAATAAATTAACAGAAATAACAGATCAAATAAATGATAAGTAAGCAAGAAATAATCGAGCAATTAAAAACCATCGTAAAACCGTATGTACAAAATCAGGAATCATTTGATGCCCTTACAGAGGAAACCGATTTTATCAATGATTTAAAAATAAATTCAGCTAACCTTGTCGATGTGATTCTAGATATCGAAGAGAAATACAATATAATAATTGATAATGAATCGATGGAAAAAATGATAAATGTAAAAGCGGCGATGGAAATTGTTGCAATAAAACTAGCTGAAAAGTAGAGTACAAGTATTAAAATGATTCTCTTTTATTGTTCCAAACTGAAAACTAGCAAATGATAGGAAACGATATTGTAGATTTGGCTTTAGCTAAGAAAGAAAGCAACTGGCAACGGAACCGTTTTTTAGACAAAATTTTTACAGAAAAAGAGCAACTGCTTATTGCTAATGCCTTAAATCCAGAGATAATGGTTTGGAACTTATGGACTAGAAAAGAAGCTGCTTATAAAATCTACAATCGGGAAACGGGAATCAGAGGCTATATTCCGTTGCAATTAGACTGTTGGTACGAAAGTGAAAATTTAGGAACCGTTTCTTGCAATGGCTTTACATACCATACGCAAACACAAATTTCAAACGAATTAGTTTATACTATTGCTGTTGCTAAAAAAATGTATTTTAGTCAAATTAAGAAGATAGAATTAGAAACAAAAATCACCAAAATCAATGGTGTTCCATTTGTTAAAGACATTTCAAGTTTAATTGTAAGCCCTGTTTCAATTACACATCATGGGCGGTTTTGGGAGGGAATAATGCTTGTTGAATAGATTGAAAGCTACTTTATGCCCAATCTCGATTTTAACTTTAAAAATAACAAAGCAGTTTTATACGCATCTTCGGCTGCTGAATTTCGATCGTTTTTAGGAATATTGTAGGCAGTGCAAAGTTCATCTAGGGAAAATTGCTTGTCGTTAATATCATTTAGTTTTCGATGCATAACATCAATGTCTAATGCTTCATTTTTTAAGCGCCCACAATCTAACCTTTCTAAAGCAGCGTTGATCATCTCGACATCAAAATCGATATGATGTCCAACTAAAGTGGAATTCCCTATAAAATCGATAAATGCTTTTATAGCATCCGGCTCTCCTAGTTTTTTCATTTTACTCTCTACCAGAAATTCATTAGAAAGACCATTATCATGGAAAAATTTATATTGTAATAAAACCGCTTCAAAACTGTCACCTATAATGATACTGCTGTCAATTACTGCAAAAGAACCAATAGATAAAATAAAATCTTTATCTGTATTTAAACCAGAGGTTTCTGTTGATAAAACAACATATCGAGATGATTTTTTATCAAATTTTGAAACATAATTTTTCCAAAATTCAGGGTGTTCTTTATTAATATTTTTTAGCCAGTCTAACATGATTATGAAAATTGTGTAAGTTGAAATTTTCCTTTTATAAGTTCTTCTAATTCCCTCATAGGAGCTAATGCATTTTTTAATTTTTCACGATCAATTTTTGATAATTCTTCCAAATTTATAAATTGGCCTGAATTGTCATTTTTTAGACCTTCTGATATTCTAAATTTTGATAAAGTCAAAAAGGCTTCGGCACAATTAAGATAAATTTCAGCATGTTTTGGGTCTGTGATTGATAGTTGTTTGAATCTTTGGAACGTATTATTAATGCCTCTAATATCAAAATACAAAGCAAAAAGTCTCGCGCCATCAATTAATGGCATCAAGGCCCGTGTTTTAATATCAAATTTGTCTTTATTGACTCCCTCTTCTTCAACATTGAATTTTTTGAAAAAAGTTAATGGAGAGTTTTTTCGTAATGCATCGTTTCCAAGAAAGTCAAAAAACAAAGTGTTGTTTTTTGCATTTTTGAAAACGACATTTCCAATCGCATCTTCAATTTTTTGTTCTCCAAAAGTGATTTCATAATCAAAGAAAATACTGCTTAAATCATTACTGTTTTCACCTGGAGTATTCATCCAACTATCGTACTGTTTTATCCAGTCTGTCAAAGACTTACACCATAACATATTACTTCCCATGTGTCCGTTTGGACAAAGTTCGTAACCAATTTTTTCAAGCGTGGCCGTCGTTCTTTTTCCCAACTTTAAGAAATAGTCTTTTACCTCTCGATATTTGTCCGCAGACACATCTTCAAAGATCAAAATACTATCTTGATCCGTTAATAATAATTGTTCTTTTCTACCTTGACTTCCTATACTCAACCAGGCAAAACGGGCAGGAGGTGAGCCTAAATCTAAAATCGATAATTCAACTGAACGTTTAATGATTGCCAAATTGATTTCGCTGGCAATATTAAATACGTGAGAAAGCGGTATATTTTTTGAAATGGACGTCTGAATTAAATCAGTTAACCGTTCCCGAATTTGTTTTAATTCTTTTGATGATTGACAGCGTTTAATTTCTTTGATTAAAACCCCTGGATTATTAGCTTGCGCAAGAATTAAATCGTGTTCACTAATAATTCCTTTAACAATAGATTTATCGGTACCATCTTGAGTTACACACAAATGAGTCACATTATATTTTAGCATCAGCAATTGCGCTTCGGCTAAAGAAACATTTTCCAATACTGTAATTACAGGCGAAGACATTATTTTAGCAACAGAGGCAGTCAGAGGAAATCGTCCCGTGGCAACTTTAGAGCGCATATCGGCGTCTGTAATAATACCTAAAGGAATATTATTGTCACAAACGACAATATTATTCTTTAAAGCTTCGGTCATTAATTGCGCAACTTCTTGAACTATAGCGCTACTATTGGTTTTTAAGGGCGAAGTGTTGTAAGATAAAGTTTGAAAGTATTGCATTTCGGACTGTTGATCTGAATAAAAAACGTTGTCAGAGATCAATTTTCCTATTAAATTTTCTTTATCCTTGGGATTCCGCGTGTTCACAGCAAAACTTTCCAATAAAAAATTTAAAACTTCTGCATTATTGGCTACAAAAGGCCGAAAAGTAGCAATAGGAATGGCATAAACAATGCTTTCTTCTCTTGCTTTTGCCGTCATCATGTAATTGTTTTTAGCAAAAAATGGACGCAAACCAAAAATATCTCCTTCGTTACATTTGTTCAATAGTGTTTCCTCTGCATCAGCAATCACAGATAAATTGATCACACCAGAGGCGACAACATAAAAACTATCGTGCAAAAGATCATTTACCTGGAACAATATTTTGTGTTTTTCTAAATTTACCACTCGGATACTGGTCGCAATTATTGATAACTCTACAAAAGTCAAATGATTAAATGGTGGGTATTCCTTTAAAAAGTCAGCAATGTGTTCCGCAATTGTATTCATAGTTTGCAAATAAAGAATGTATAT
Source organism: Flavobacterium xanthum (assembly GCF_900142695.1). Taxonomy (GTDB): domain Bacteria; phylum Bacteroidota; class Bacteroidia; order Flavobacteriales; family Flavobacteriaceae; genus Flavobacterium; species Flavobacterium xanthum. The sequence continues at coordinate 57,065 of NZ_FRBU01000002.1, forward strand.
TTTTGTAAAAATAACAAAATTTAAAATTATAACGCAGCCATTTATCAGGCAAAAGTATTAATTTACATATTACTTAATATTTTCATAAAATAAACAAGAATGACAATGAATTAAATTGCCTTTTTTTACTTTTATAACTTAAACTTAAACATTTTAAATCATGAAAGGAATTAGAAAAATGCATTTTTCACTTATCGCCTTATTCATTGTGAATATTATTGCTGCTCAAGGAAAACCTACAAGCAGTAAAGAAGTAGCTACAGGAAAAATAAATGGTGCTACCATTACTATTAATTACGGCAGTCCGTCGGTAAATGCAAGAAAAATTTGGGGCGCTTTAGTACCATTTAATAAAGTTTGGCGTGCCGGAGCAAACGACGCAACTACTTTTGAAACAGATAAAGAGGTAACAATTGAAGGAGCAAAATTGCCAGCAGGGAAATATTCCTTTTTTATTGTGCCCAGTGAAAAAGAATGTGTAATCATCTTTAACAAAGAAGCAAAACAATGGGGAGCTTACGATTACAAAGAAAAAGAAGATCAATTGCGTGTGACAGTAAAACAAAAAGTAGCTAAATCAACCGCTGAAAAATTAGTGTATACCGTGAATGCTAATAATGTTACGCTAAGTTGGGAAAATTGGAATATTCCAATCAGTGTTAAATAATAGTGGATAATAAATATTAAAAGCATCACCAGTATGTGTTGCTTTTTTTATGAACGCAATTCTAGGACTTGCATGAGTTTCAATATTTTCTATTTTACATAATATAAATTATAGTGCATTTATAAGCAATTGGAAAGCAGGAGGAATTCATATCTTTGTTAAGTCCATCTAGAAATCTAGAAAACCTCCTTAGTAAATGTAAAATAATCAAACTTAATATAGATTTATAAATTCTTCAAATCAGATAGAATTAAGTGTGTTGTAGGTTCACCATAAAGCAAAAGTCTGTCAATAAACTGTTGCAAGTGCAATTGATCTACTAGTATCACTTTCATGAAAATATTATGAGTTCCTGTAATTCGGAAAACCTCGCCTATTTCAGGAAATTGTTCTAATTGTTCACAAAATATTTTTAGCTTCCCGCTGAACAATTTAAACATGATGAAAACTTCTAAACCAAATCCAAGTTTTCTATTATCAAGTTGAACATTATATCCTTTAATAACTTCAGTATCTTCTAATTTTTGAACGCGTTCTCTTACTGATGATGGTGAAAGTCCAACTTGTTTTCCTATTTCTACAAACGAAGTTCTAGAGTTCACCTTTAAACTTTCTATTATTTTTAAATCAACGGTATCAACCATAAATAAAGTTTTAATTTCGGCTAAAATACATTTAAAATATGAGAAAATGATGCTAATTCCATTGATTAAATTTTATGTTCTTACTGTTGTATTCTAATTTTGTAGTATGGATTTAATGTTACTTTTACTTATTATTGGAATTTTTTTAGGTTTTTTTATTCAAACGATTAGCGGTTTTGCTGGTGCTTTGGTTGCTTTACCCTTTTTGCTTCTTGTGATGCCGCTTACAGAAGCGGTTAGTTATATTTCTATATTCTATTCTTTATCTTCTCCAATTTATTTTTACAAAGAATGGAAAAATATGGATAAACCCTTGCTAAAAAAACTAGCGATTACTTCCTTTTTTGGAATCCTTATTGGTTCGATCGTTTTAATCTATGGTCAACCAATACTACTAAAAAAGGCGCTTGGTTTGTTTATTATCTTATTTGTTTTGAACAGTTTAAGAATTAAAAATAAGCAGCCATTTGGTTTTATGATCCAATCTATTTTAGGGCTTTTTGGTGGATTTTTTTCTGGCGTTTTCTCTACAGGTGGCCCCTTATATGCGATAATTATCAAAAATGAAACCGATGATGTCAAAGTTTTTCGCGCCACAATGTTTGGAATTCTGGGATTAGTCTCCATGATGCGCATAGCAGTTTTGGTATTTGAAGGCATTTTAACCACTACTGAATTACATAATTCGTTGTATGTTTTACCTTTTTTTATAGCAGCGTTGATTTTAGGAAAGATGGTTTACTTAAAATTAAATGAGGAATTTTTAAAAAAATTTATTTTAGGATTGCTTTTTTTATCGGGTACCGCATTATTGCTCAAAAGTTAAAGGAATTTTAGTAATTCAAATTTATTTAATCTTACGCTTTGATATAGATAATTAGCACCTTTAATTAATTTACCTTTGCAAAAATATTAAAAACCAATTTTGACTACAAATACCACAATTACAAAGAAAAAATACATCAAATTAATTCTAATATTGGGTTCATTAACTGCTTTAGGACCTTTTTCTATAGATATGTATTTACCTGGTTTTGCCGGGATTGCCAAGGACTTGAATACTTCAGTTGCCAATGTTTCAATGACTTTATCCAGTTATTTTATAGGAATTTCAGCAGGACAATTACTTTATGGACCGTTGTTAGACCGTTTTGGCCGAAAAAAACCACTCTTTATTGGTTTGTTAGTGTACATAGCAGCATCCTTAGGTTGTGTCTTTGTAACTGATATAGATACTTTTATTGGGTTGCGTTTCATTCAAGCAGTTGGCAGTTGTGCGGCAACTGTAGCTTCTGTATCTATGGTTCGTGATTTATTTCCTGTGAAAGATATTCCAAAAGTATTTTCCATGTTGATGTTGGTTGTTGGGCTTTCTCCAATGCTGGCGCCAACAATTGGCGGTTACGTAACCGAGGATTATGGCTGGCATACTGTATTTTTTATCTTGATGTGCATGGGAATCGTAATTCTTATTGCAGCGCAGATTATTTTACCAAATACCTATTTGCCAGACACTTCTATTTCACTTAAACCCAAACCAATTATTACTAATTTTATTAAGATTCTGAAAGAACCACAATTTTACACCTACTCTTTTGCAGGAGCCATTGCGTTCTCTGGTTTATTTACCTACGTGGCCGCCTCTCCTATTTTATTTATGGATATATTTAAGGTCGATGCCAAAACTTATGGCTGGATATTTGCGTTTATGTCATTGAGTTTCATAAGTGCCAGTCAATTGAATTCGTTGCTCTTAAGAAAGTTCAATAGTGAACAAATGATTTTAGGAGCCTTACTTTCACAAACTGCAATTAGCGTTTTATTTCTAATTTTAGCAGTGAATGATCTTTTAGGATTGTATGAAACTATCACAATGTTATTTTTATTTCTGGCTTGTTTAGGAATTTCAAATCCGAATACAGCAGGTCTTACCCTTGCTCCTTTTGCTAGAAATGCAGGAAGTGCCTCAGCGCTTATGGGTGCTATTCAGTTGGGATTAGGCGCTTTTGCATCCTTTGCAGTGGGAATTTTTGTAACTAATTCCATGTTGCCTATGGTGATGATTATGACGGTTTCAACCGTTCTGGCGTTGTTCATTTTAATTCTTGGAAAGCGAAATATTAAAAAAATAGTTACAAATTCAGCAGATGAATAAATGACACCTGTAGATTAATGGTTTTAAGTAAGAGCGTAATAATACTAATCAATTTTTTTTATTATTAGAAAAGAAGAATAATTGAAATTTCATTCTTTTCTAATTTACTCCTCAACACGCGGCTATTCTTAATTGAAGGAATTTTAAAACTGTAGTTGAAAACGTTTGTAAATTGTCGTCATAGGGTTTCTTTATTAATCCATTTAGTAACTACAGGAGCTTTATATTTTTTCATATTATCCAGTAAATCATTAATGTTATCGCTAACTAAAAGCATTTGTTGATTGACGGCTTTTAACAATCCTTTATCTACCATGGTCTGGATTAAAACGATTAAAGCGTCATAAAAACCGTTTGTATTTAAAAGGCCAATAGGTTTTTTATGCAGTCCAAGTTGTGCCCAAGTGAGCATTTCAAATAATTCTTCAAGTGTACCAAAACCACCTGGCATTGCAATAACGCCGTCGCACAGCGCATTCATTTTTGTCTTTCTTTCGTGCATCGTGTCTACTATAATTAACTCTGTCAAATTGGTATGTGCAATTTCTTTGGATTGCAAAAAGAACGGAATAACTCCAATGACTTTACCTCCTTCGCTCAACACGCCATCCGCAACTGCTCCCATAAGGCCAATATTTGCGCCACCATAAACTAATTCAATGTTTTGTTTAGCTAATGTTTGACCCAATAAGGTCGCTTGTGATTGGAAAACTTCGTCTGTTCCCATGCTGGAACCGCAAAAAACTGTAATTCTTTTCATTGTAATTGTTTTTGTATAGTAGGAAAAGGAAACTTTTAATTGATATTTTTATGGTGGTTTGTGATTCCGACAAAGGAGACCCGAGAGTAAAACTCGAATAGGCTTAGCCAATTTAATTACTTGCTCATGTTATGTGAAATCCAGTTCATTATTCCCCTTTCAAACGCCACGAATCTTTTGATCTTATACCTTGTTATTTTTCTATTAAAGATAAGGTCGTCTTAACTAATGTAAAAAACACCTTATTACCTGTATTTTAAACATCAAAGATTGTTGCTAAAGTCATTAAGATTATAGTTGTTAATAAAATTACTATTGAAAGAAAAGAGCTTGATTTTTTTAAAAAATTTTCCAAATACCATCCTTGGATATTAAAAGCAAGCATTACAATTGTTAAAATAATTAAAGGAATAGTTATTAATTCGAATATTCCACTAAAAAAGTTATTTAAAACGATATGTTTAAATGATATGTATATTAAACATGCAAAATAAATAAAACAACTGCTACTTAATATTAGATTTATGTTTCTTTTCATATTTATGTCTTAATATATAATCAGCGCTAATGTGGGAGCATCGGACATGTAATTTCGCGCTAACTTCGCGTTGTTATATCCTAGCGATCTGGATTCATTGTTTGTATGCTCACTATAGTTTAATTGATAATTCCAAATGGCCACCTAAACCAAGTTCAACAATTTTTTGTAAGGTAGAAAATCGGGCTTCTTTGACATTATTTTCAATTTTTGAAATGTAAGACTTTGTAGTTCCAACTTTATCGGCAAGCTCTTCCTGAGTTAACCCTTTTTGAAGTCTTGCATCATGAATCATTGTACCAATTTTAAAGTTGATAAAGCCTGCTTCAAGTTCGTCACGTTTCTCAGTTCCTACAGCTCCGTAATGTTTAGTTTTAAACTGATCGAGTGTTTGGATAGATTTATTTTTCGTTTTCATATTCCTTTTTTATTTTAATTGCTTTTTCAATTTCATTTTTGGGAGTCTTTTGTGTCTTTTTTTGAAATCCATTCGTAAGAATTACTAATTGGCCTTCATCAAAAAAACAAAAGATTCTAAAAATATCACTTCCTTGCTGAATTCGTATTTCAAAAAGTCCGTCTGTATTTTCAATATGTTTAAGATACGTTTCGGGAATTCTATCTAATTCTTCAATTAATTCCAACGTCCAAATAATTTTCGCCTTGACTTTTTCACGCTGCCTGATAAAGAATTCTTCAAAGTAATCTTTAAAAAAAATTATTGTTCGTTTCTTACTCATTTTACAAAGATATAAAAGTTGCACCAAAGTGAAACTTATATTTGATGATTTTATAGTATATTGTCATTTCGACGGTGGAGAAATCTTCATCAGTTGCTCATGGTATTTGATTTCTCCTTCATAGAAATGACAATATAAACGTAAATTTGATTAACGGTTTTTATACCTGCATACTATTGTACTATGGCTAGCAGGATTCTCATGTTGGGCAAGGAATGCAATTCCGCCTTTACTTTGTATTTGACAAAAAAACATTAAATTTATTCAAAGGAAAACAGAGGTGAACTATCAAATCCGCCAAATTTATGACTTATTTAGCGCATTAGTCCTCTGTCTTCTCCTTGAATCCCGTTGAATTGCTTCAAATAGAATGATAGACATCAAGGTCTAATAAAGGCTCTAAAGAAGTTCAACATTTTTGTTTATCCTAAATTCAAAGTTATGAAAAACTATTTATTTTACGTAGGTATTGACATTTCAAAATCAAAATTAGATGTAGTTATTTTAAAAAAAGAAGCACCCAATGTAACTAATCATTTCATTGTCGAAAACAACTTAAAAGGTATTAAAGAAATTTTAAAAAACTTAATAAAACAGAAAATAGATTTGACTACTGTTTTGTTTTGTTGCGAAAACACGGGTATTTATACATTTCCTTTGAGTAGCCATTTATCTGAAATCAACCTTGATTTCTGGGTAGTTCCAGCCATAGAAATCAAACGATCTAAAGGAATTTCCAGAGGTAAAAATGACAAGGCAGATGCAAAAGATATTGCTTTATATAGTATTCGAAATATCGACAAACTAAAGCTTTCGACTTTGCCTGAAACGGTAATTCAACAGCTGAAATTGCTTTATACTGAAAGAGAAAAAGTGATGAAATCTTTTAAGATTTTTGAGGCTACAAAAGAAAATGTTGATTTTATGCCCAAACAAGTTTACAAAACAATCGTAGGAATAAATAATAAAACGGTGAAATTTTTAAAAGCAACATTAAAAGCTATTGAGAAGGAAATGAAATCAATAATATCTAATCAATTGGAATTGAAAAATCAATTTGAATTGATTAAAAGTGTTCCTGGTATTGGGGATAAAACTGCTATTTATATGCTCACTGCAACAAGAGGATTCACGGCTTTTGATAACGCAAGAAAATTTGCTTGTTACGCCGGAACTGCACCTTTTGAATACAGTTCGGGTTCTAGTATTAAAGGACGAACCAAAGTGAATCATATGGCAGATAAAAAGATGAAATCAATATTACAAATGTGTGCTTTAGTTGCCGTAAAACATGATCCGCAACTCAAAGAATATTATGAAAGAAAAAAAGGTGAAGGTAAGAACGCAATGCTGGTTTTAAACAATGTAAAATGTAAAATTATTGGTCGTGTTTTTTCTGTAATTAACAGACAAACTCCCTATATAAATACATATAAATTTGCCTGTTAAATTTTAAATTTTTTTTTGTTTTTTATCATAGAATGCGCTAACTTCACTTTGCGATATCTGAGCGATCTGGATTCTAGCTGTTGGCAGATATTACCTTTATGTCCAATCAAAACCTATTTCATTCAACCTATCTATTCTCCATTTTCCCTCTTCAGACTTATCATCTTTATAATTGTATTTGATGCTAGCTTTAATTTCTAACATTTTACTAAATCTAATATCTCCCCGAACACCTTTTCCATCTGGATATTCTTTTTTAAATTCTAAATAAGTTGCAATAAATTTTTCAAGATTTGCTTTTCTGATGTTTAGTTGATAATCAAAATCAACTCCAAGGTCAATTAACCACTCTTCACGTTCTTTTGTTAATTTTATTATTTCTCCATTTGCTTTTTTTCTTCCAGTATTCCTTAAAGTTCTTTGGTCATTAACCCATTTACCTAATTTTTTTATTTCTAAATCTTTATCTATTTGCGATGGATTTGCATTTCCAGTTTTAGTTTTATACTCTTCTAGTTTAAAATAATTTTCAAACCATTTTCTATCTAGTGGAGTACCCGAAATTTTAGAACCGAATGTTTCCCATAGAAAATTGATTTCATTCATTTTTTGCTCCTCGTATTCTGTCCAAATTGGAGGACGTATTCCTTTTCTTCTTAATTTTTGTAATGCACACCACGTTCCTAATGAATAATTAGGACTGTTTTGATTTTTAGTTTGAGGAATATGTGCGAAATCCATTTTATGTTTCGTTTTGTATGCTACTAAATCCTCAAAACGTTCCTTCCATCTTATTCGACTTTTGACAAGTTTTCCATCTTCAAATGGAAAATCACTTTCTTCAAGTTGCTGCATTATAAAAAGTGGAATTTCTCTATTATTATTGATGAGATATTTTATATTTCTAAACCAAGTAAATAAAGTTCTATCATCTGTGTCTTTTTTGACAACTCCGCCACTTTTAGGATTATTTTTTTTATATTCTTTCCATCTTTCAAAAAGTATTGGAAATTTTTCTAAAGAGTTGGCTGTAAATTGTATATCATAATCTCTGTCATTTTCTAATTCTTCAGGTAAATCTAAATTACCTAATTCTAAATTTTTAAGATTCAGTTTTTCCATTTCTGGAAAAAGTTCTAAATTTTCTAAATTTTCAATTTCTTCATCGCTTTTAAAACGAGTGTTTATTTCTTTTATTACAAGACCTTGAGATATCAATATCTCTAAAAATTCAGTTGTCAGTTTTTCTATATTTTGATGAGTTTTATTTAATAAATCTTCAAAATAAAGTTTGAACTGATTTATGATTTTTATTCCCTGAGCGTCACTTGTCCTAAAATTTAATGAAATTGCACCTTCTACATTTATAAATAGTCCAGAACTGGTTAAATTAGTAGAGCCGATAATTAATCTATTCCAATTTTTTCCCTCGAATAGAAAAATTTTAGGATGAAAAATCATTGCGGATTGTGTGTGAAAAATATACGTTTCAATTTCATTTCGTATAAGTTCCTGTAATGCATCTTTTGATGTTCCATTATCGTCAACACCAATGAAGAAATTTAATTTTTTATATTTTTTTTTCGCAATATTTATGGATGGAACAAGTTTATTTACGCCTGCGTAAGATGCGAACGCTATTAATCCAGTGAAACTATCAAACTTATTTTCCCCAAACGAAGTTACTAAAATATTTCCAACTGTATTTTCGTTTTTAGGGTCTAATCCGTGTCCAATGAAATTACCTTGCATAATTTATTTAGGTGTTTTAGCTGTTTTTTTTCTGCGATTCGAGGGCATTTTTGCCGTCTTGCATATTAGACCCATAAAAGAGGCTATTATTTGTTTAGCTAAAATATAAAAATTTTATTACAAATCATCCAGTAAAATCCTTTTCTCTATAATTTTTATCTAAAACAAAACCATAAAAAAACCATTGCCCTGCTTTCTCAAGCTTTGCAATGGTTTTTCAATTATAAAACAAAATAGTTGTTATTTCATTTTTTGTCTTTTTACCGGTTTCTCTGTCGGTTCGTTTTTGTTTTGCAACAAATAATTAGCCAACAATTTTTCGATTAATTCATCTTTAGTCAAATGATGGAAAACGGTTTTTATTTTAGTTTTCAATTCCGCATCAACCTCATGGTTGGGTTTGGTTTTGAAGATTTGTTTTGCCCATAAAAGGGCGTTGTTTTCTTCGATGCTTAGCGAGCTTGGTTTTTTGAACTCGGTGAATTTGATTCCTAGTTCTTTTTCAAAATCAGCAATTTCTTTTACTTCTTCGGGTTGTAAAACGGTTAACGAAAGTCCCTTTGCTCCTGCTCTAGCCGTTCTTCCGCTGCGGTGCACGTAGGCTTCATACACATCAGGTAAATGGTAATTCACCACATACGAGATTTCCTTAACGTCAATTCCTCTAGCAGCTAAATCAGTAGCTACTAAAATATTGATATGTCCTTCACGGAATTGCTCCATGATTCGGTCACGGATTCCTTGTGATAAACTGCCGTGCAAAGCGCCTGATGAAAATCGATTGATGGCTAAGTTTTTGGCTAATTTATTAACCGCCGCTTTGGTTTTACAAAAGATAATACCGCGTTCTCCTTCTTTCGAATTCAAGAAATGCATTAAAACATCCAGTTTTTCAATAGGATCTACCACAATATATTCGTGGTCAATACCTTGATTTCCTACCGTTTCCATGTTGGCACGAACTTCTACTACATTTTTATGTAAGTAATTCTGAACCAATTGTTTGATTGTTCCGGGCATGGTTGCTGAGAACAAAATTGTTTTGTGTTCTTTTGGCAATTCGGCAACAATTTCGTCTAAGCTTTCTTTTAAGATGGTTACCATTTCATCGGCTTCATCGAGCACTAGGAATTTGGTTTCTTTCAAGTTGATTGCTTTGCGCTGAATCAAATCGATTAAACGACCTGGAGTTGCCACCACAATGTGCGTAGGCAATGCAAGTCTTTCGATTTGTGGTTTTATTGGAATTCCACCGCAAGTTGTTGCAATCGAAACTTGTGGTAAAAATTTAGCGAAATCTTCTAAGTTTCTAAAAATTTGGTGTCCTAGTTCGCGTGTTGGAACTAAAACAACCGCTTGTAGTATTGGTAAATCAGTGTCAATTAATTGTAAAATAGGTAATCCAAAAGCCGCCGTTTTTCCGGTACCGGTTTTAGCTAGTCCAACCAAATCTGTTTCATTAGCTAATAAAAGTGGAATTGTTTTTTGTTGAATTTCTGTTGGTACCACAATTTTCATTTCGGTAAGCGCTTGTACTAATGGTGCTGAAATTCCTAAATCAGAGAATTGTTTTGGCATTTTTTTGGATTTTATATTTTAAAAAAAAAGTTGTTGTATTATGGTAATTTTTAGCCCCGATAGCAGTGAAAATCCTTTTATTTTTTCTTTAAAAATAAAAGATTGCAACGAATAGCGGGATTAGCTCCTAAAAACGCTTCTCGATACATTTTTTGTTTTTCTTCGCTACACAAAAAACACTCGAACTGACGTTATTGATACTTAAACCTGAGCGTTAGTACTAATCTTCGTCGGGTTCGTTCATGATTTTTTCACGATATTTCTTCCCAGTTAACAATATCAGTTTCAATTTGTAATCGTCAACAAGCCACTCGCGGTAATTTTTACTACACTGACTTAAACATTTTGAGTAGCGTTTGATGCGGCAATCAATGTCATCCTCTAACAATTTTCCTAATATTTTGGCCTCTTGCAAAGTATCCGAATTATCTACACACATAGCAGCGTGTTGTTCTAAGGATTTTTCTAGCACTTCTTTGGAACGCAAATTTTGTTTAATGATGAGTTTGTGCTCTTCATCAACATCAAAGGCTACAACGGCCGTTTTACTAAATTTTTCACGTAATTCAGGAGGCATACTGTATTTAAAATACAATTCAATTTCCGTATCATCACGTAAATTTTCCAAGTAAAACTCGGGTGATTTAAAGATGTGTTGCCAGTTGACCGGCTCGCTCCACAGTCCAAATCTTGCGGCATTATTTCCTAAATCGATCACGTTAAAAACATCTTTATTAGGCAATTTTCTGGAACCACGACCAATCATTTGATAGTATAATGTCAAAGATTTTGTCGCTCTATTCAATATTATAGTTTCTACTGTAGGCTCATCAAAACCGGTGGTAAGAATCCCAACCGATGTTAAAATAGCATCCGGCGTGTGTTTGAACCAATGTAAAATATCTCTTCTCTCCTCGTTATTGCTGGTATTATCTAAATGGCGAATCGCATAACCGGCTTCTCTAAATGTTTCATACACATATAATGATGTATTGATTCCATTATTGAAAATTAGGGTTTTCTTACCTAACGATTTTTCCGTATAGGCATGCAATAATTTTTCCTGCATGGCCATATTGGTATATAAATCATCTGATGATTTTACCGTATAATCTCCGTTGATTCCTACTTTTAGTGACGTTAAACCCACATCATAACTATAGGTAACTGCTTTTGCCAAAAATCCATTAGCGATCAAAGAGCTAATGGTGTCTCCTACGATTAATTCATCGTAGCTTTCATGCATTGGCAACTTAATATTAGAACTTAATGGAGTTGCTGTAACCCCTAAAATAAAGGCGTTTTTGAAAGAGCTCAATAATTTTCTAAAGGAATTGTAATGCGCCTCATCGATGATTACCAATCCTACATTATCTAAATGTAGTTTTTCATCGTTGATACGGTTTTTCAACGTTTCAACCATGGCAACAAAACAAGAATAATCGTTTTGGTCCGGAAGTTCTTTTACTTTACTGTTGATGATTTTGTTTTTTACGTCAAAACCCTTCAACATTTTTGAAGTTTGCTTGCACAACTCAATTCGGTGTGTTAAAACAACTACTTTTTTATCATGTTGTGATAAATAACGGCGCACGATTTCTGAAAAAACTACTGTTTTTCCGCCACCAGTAGGCAACTGGTATAATAAATGGTGCTGAGGAGGTGCATTATCTATGCGTTCAAATATGGCATCAATATCGCCTTTTTGATAGGCGTAAAGTTCTTTTTTGTCTTCGATTTCTATTTCTGAAGTGTTTTGGGACATTGCTTATTGTTGGATTTTTGCAAAAATACGCCTAAAAAACAGTTTAACTGTCACTTTTAATTAAAAAAAAAGGGGATGGATTAAATAAAATTCAATTATAACACCATCTAATACTCAATACGTTCTAAAACGGCATTAAATTCAGGTTCGTTATACCATTTCTGGTTGATTGTTTGCTGATGAATGACTTTTAATCGGGATTTGAACTCCTGCAGTATTCCATTTCCAATCAAGAAAATAACGGCTTGTTCAAAGGAATTGAACATACTTTTAAAAAATAATTCGTGCTTGATTGCATTTTCCGAAGCAAATGTTTGAGCAATTTCAATATTGTAAAGCATAACATCGGCAATTACAAAGGGATCTACACCCAAAAGAATGAAATGTTTGATGTATTTTTGAGCAACGGAGCGTCTCATTTTTGGTTTGCTGCGTCTTCCCGATTTTTTTAAAGGATAGTATTCGTTTGAAATTTTGAGTTTACATTCCTGTAAAAGCGTTTCTTCCTTTGGATTAAAAACAAAATTATAGTACACTTTTACGGGACTAAATTTCTCATACAATTCGATAATTTGTTGTTCGAGTTGCTCTTTATTTAATTCAGACAAATATTTTTTTAAATCGCGTTTGCTCATTATCAAAGTTTAAGGATACAAAAGTAATTTACTTTAGGAATCAATGTGCCGTAAATCAAGGATATTACTTAATTTTGACACAAATAAAGGTAGATGTTCCTTTTTTCAAAACCTATTTTTTTACTTTTATACCCAAATTTAATCTTATGCTCAAAATTTTCAAAATTGTCGCTATACTCGAAGGCGTTTCTTATTTGGCTTTGTTTACAAATATGCTTGCTGTAAAACCAACTAATTTAATTCTTTATAAAACATTGCTTTTCCCAATAGGAATGGCTCACGGAATCCTATTTGTAAGTTATATCATATTAGCTATTATGCTGAAATTTGAACAAAACTGGGATTATAAAAAATTTGGAATTATCTGTTTGGGTTCTTTAATTCCTTTTGGAACTTTTTATGTAGATAAGAAATATTTACAAAATGTATAAATACATAGAAAAAATATTCACTTTTCTATATCCTGTTTTTCGTAAATGGGGATTGGGAAGCAGCACCGCTTCGTATCTTAGTTTAGTATTGAATATTCTTGTTTTATGCGTGATGGCGTATGTCATCTATGTTATTTTTCGTCTTGTTTTAGTTACTATAATGGCCGTTATTGCCCAAAAAACTAAAACTAAGTTTGATGATTTATTAGTTACAAATAAGACAGCCAAATATATTGCGCACTTAATTCCGCTTTTATTTATTTACAAGTCAGTTCCCATAATTTTGGACCGATTTGTTTATTGGGAAACTTTTTTTGGCAAGCTCGTTGGAATCTACATCATCATTTTAGTGCTATGGATTATACGCACTATTTTTAATGCATTGCGGGATTATTTAAAGTTAAAACCCCGCTACAGCGATAAGCCAATCGATAGTTTTATTCAGGTCATTATGATCATGCTATGGGTAATTGGAATAACCTTAATCATTTCAAAATTGTTTGAAATTGATCAAAAAGAGCTATTGACGATTTTAGGAGCTGTTTCGGCGGTAATTATCTTAATTTTCAGAGATACTATTTTGGGTTTTGTATCTAGTGTTCAGGTTTCTATCAATGATATGGTTCGAATTGGAGACTGGATTACGATGGATAAATTTGGAGCCGATGGCGATGTCATCGAAATTAATTTGGCAACGGTGAAAGTTCGAAATTTTGATAATACCACCACTACTATTCCTACCTATAGTTTGAGTTCGGATTCGTTTCAAAACTGGCGAGGCATGCTGAATTCTGACGGTCGACGTATTAAAAGACACATCCTTATTAAAACAAGTAGTATTCGGTTTTTAGAAGAAGCAGAATTGGATAATTTAAAAAAAATCCATCTAATATCGGATTATCTTGACAACCGAAAAGTAGAAATTGACGAATACAACTCAGCCAATAAAATAGATAAATCACTTGCAATTAACGGTCGAAATATGACTAATTTAGGCTTGTTTCGAAAATATATTACAGAATATTTACTAAATTATCCTGAATTAAATAAAGACATGTTGATGCTTTGTCGCCAGTTGCAATCTACTTCGCATGGTGTTCCTCTGGAAGTTTATGCATTTTCACATGACAAACGATTTGAGAATTACGAGTACATCATGTCTGATATATTTGATCATATTATTGCCTCAGTAGGTTATTTTGATTTGGAAATTTTTGAAACTATCTCTGAAAATGATTTCAAAATATAAAGAAAATCCTAAACACGTACTACTCTAATTTGCAAATCTATAGCCTATCTTTGATATATTCTATTGCTGATTTTCCGTGGGCTTTTGGTTTTCCATCCGCGTCTAAATTTACCATTGTAGTATGATCAATTGTGATAATCGTTTCGCGCGTCATCATGTTTCTTGCCTCACACTTTAAGGTCAGGGAAGTAATTCCAAATTTGATGACATCAATACCAATTTCGATAATATCACCTTGTCTCGCTGAACTTCTAAAATTGATTTCTGACATGTATTTTGTTACGATTCGGGTGTTTTCTAGTTGAATAATGGTGTACAAAGCTAATTCTTCATCGATCCAAGCTAATAATTTACCTCCAAATAAAGTCCCATTGGGGTTTAAATCTTCGGGTTTTACCCATTTTCTGGTATGAAATCTCATAAGTTTTTATTTATAAGTGCAAAATTAAGCTATTCCTATTTCATTTTTTTTTAATTTTAAAGAAAAAACAATGAACACACGAGATACATTTTTAAATGATTTTAGAGGACAAGCAATCGGATCAGTAACCAAACAATCTACAACAGAAGAATCATTTCAAAATGAGGTACTTCGACCTATTCTAAAGTTACAAAACGACTTATTTATTGCCTCTTTCCTCAATTATGCAAGCAAAAATAAAACTGATTTTCAAACCTACACCATCGAAAAAAAAATGGCTACTATGGAAAATGCAGTTCAAAAAGATACCAAGTTTAGAAATGTCTTAAAAGGAATGGTAATCGGTTTATTTACCACAGCGGAATACGATATTTATGCAAAAAACGCTTCCAACATTAACAAGCGAATGATGAGTATGTTGGTGGAACGATTAAAAAGTCAAGTACAACTCTTTGAAACAAAGTCAAAGTAGAGAAGCAATTTTTACCTTTTTTATTTTTATTAATTCAATTACATAAAAAGAAAATAATTGATTTAGTCAAGATGCTTAATTTTGACTTACAAAATAATTTTTTTAGCATAACAAGAGGTTAAACCAATTTGGGTTTATTGATTTTAATTTAAAAAACAGGGCCTTATTTATCTAAAAATTACCATTTATTTCCAATTTGGTAATCCTAATCTTTTTTATAATAAATATTAGTTAAGTATACTATTATGTGCTTTTTGTATGATTTTTTTCATTATAATTGTTAAAAGTAAATAGTATGAAAGAACAGTATTTCAAATGGTATTCTCCAAATTTAAATAGAGATATAGAAATGTTGGTTTTTGGACATGCTGGATATCCTGTAATCTTATTTCCAACTTCGATGGGAAGTTACCATGAAAATAAAGATATGGGATTGATAGAATCCGCAAAATGGTACCTTGAGCAAGGTTTAATCCAAATATTTTGTCCAGACAGTATTGACAAAGACAGTTTTTACAATAAAAATATTCATCCTGTTCATCGCATAGAAAATCATGTCCGATATGATAAAATGATTTGTCACGAAATCGTTGAAAAAATTAAAAATAACACTTCCTCTGGAAAAGTAGTTGTTGCAGGTTGCAGTTTTGGTGGGTATCATGCTGCAAATTTTGCCTTTCGTCATCCCGGTTATGTGAGCCATCTGTTTTCTATGAGCGGTGCCTTCAATATTAAGAGTTTTATGGATGGTTTTCATAATGACGATGTGTTTTATAATAGTCCTGAAGATTATTTGTATGGACTGGACGACCACGAATTATGGAATATGGACATCGTTCTTGGGACCTCTAATTGGGACATTTGTTTTGACGCTAACCTAAAAATGAGTAAAGTGCTAACGGATAGAAATATCCACCATTGGTTAGACATTCGTCAAGAACGAAAACACGATTGGCCTGTTTGGCAAGAAATGTTTCCCCATTATTTATCAAGAATCAAGTTTTTTTAAAAGTAGTAAGAATCGAGTATTAAGTATAAAGACCAACAACAAGATGAAAAAAATAGGAATATTATTCGGAATGGAAGATACGTTTCCGCAAGCATTTATAGATCGGGTGAATTCAAAAAATGAAAAAGGAATCATTGCAGAAGCTGTTGCTATTGATAAAGTAGTTCAAAATCAAGATGGTGAATATGCTGTAATTATTGACCGAATATCACAAGATGTCCCTTTTTATCGTGCGTATTTAAAAAACGCTGCTTTAACAGGAACCAATGTAATCAACAATCCGTTTTGGTGGAGTGCTGATGATAAGTTTTTCAACAATGCATTAGCGGATACCTTAGGCGTTCCGTTGCCTAACACCGTAATTCTTCCTTCGGCAGAACATCCAACAGACACCACTGGAAAATCATTTCGTAACCTAAAATACCCAATGGATTGGGAAGGAATATTTCAATATATTGGATTTCCTGCCTACATGAAACCCTACGCTGGCGGCGGTTGGAAAAACGTATACCGTTTAGAAAACGTAGAGGAATTTTGGGAAAAACACCAGGAAACAGGACAATTAGTAATGATGTTGCAAGAGGAAATTGTTTTTACAGAATATTTTAGAGTGTACTGTTTGGGTTGCAAAGCCGTTAGAATTATGCAATACGAACCAAGGAATTCGCATCATTTGCGTTATGTAATTGACTGTTCTCCAGTAGATAAAAAATTATTGGCCACCATAAAAGACTATACTTTAAAACTGTGCAAAGGCTTAGGATACGATTTTAATACCGTAGAATTTGCCGTTCGTGACGGGATTCCGTATGCGATAGATTTTGGAAATCCTGCTCCTGACGCCGAATTAACTTCAGTTGGTGCTGAAAATTTTGAATGGGTTGTTGAAGAGGCTGCAAAAATGGCTATTGCTGCCGCAAAAAAACAAAAAGCAGGAAAGATGAATTTAACTTGGGGAACTTTTATCAAAGAGGCGGCGGCGGGAAAATAAAAGGAATGAATTAACGAAATTCATTGACCCCACTCTACCAGCCGACAGATAGGTTACTATGGAAATTCTTTATTACTTGCTGGCGTTTTTGCTTGAAAAAGCAAAAACGACCAACAATATTTAACTTTGAAACGGAAAGCGGGACCCGAGGGAAGCGAACTGACGAAGTAAACAGCTCCTAAAAAATATTCTAATGAAAAAATTACCAGTTTTTACACTTGGTGTAGAAGAAGAATACCAAATTATAGATCCTGTTTCAAGAGATTTGCGGTCGCATTTATCTAAAATTGTGGATGGTGCTAAAATTATTTTGAATGAGCAGGTAAAGGCTGAAATGCATCAATCTGTCGTGGAAGTGGGAACTAATATTTGTAATAATGTCAACGATGCTAAAAATGAGATTCGGTTTTTGCGCTCTAAAATTGTAGAATTGGCCGACAAACAAGATCTAATTGTAGGCGGAGCTGGCACACATCCTTTTTCGAAATGGCAAGATCAACCTATCACTGACGATCCAAGATATCACGATATAGTAAATGAATTACAGGATGCAGCACGTTCTAATTTAATTTTTGGAATGCATTGTCATGTAGGCATTGAAAATCGAGAAATCGGTTTACAATTGATGAATCAAGCAACCTATTTTTTACCTCATATCTTTGCGCTGTCCACGAATTCTCCTTTCTGGGAAGGCAGGCAAACGGGATATAAATCCTTTAGAACTAAAGTTTTTGACAAGTTTCCAAGAACAGGATTGCCAGAATATTTTGATTCAGTGGCATCTTATGACAATTATTTGGAAACTCTGGTAAAAACCAACTGTATTGATAATCCAAAGAAAATTTGGTGGGATTTACGATTGCATCCGTTTTATAATACGATTGAATTTAGGATTTGTGATATGTCATTGACAGTCGATGAAACGATTTGCATTGTCGCCATAATTCAAGCAATTGTAGCCAAATTGTACAAATTGAACATGAACAATACTAGTTTTAATGTGTATCGATTGGCTTTAATTAAGGAAAATAAATTTCGAGCTGCACGCTACGGAATTGAGAACAACATGATTGATTTTGGTTTGCAAAAGGAGGTGGAAACAAAAATGCTAATTTTGGAATTACTAGATTTTATTGATGATGTGGTGGATGAATTAGGCAGTCGCGACGATATCAATTACGTTCATGAAATTCTGAAACACGGAACCGGAGCCGATAAACAATTGGCTATTTTTCAAGAAACAGGAAGTCTGTCAAGTGTGGTCGACTTTATAACAGGTGAATTTACCAAGGGATTATAAAATATAAAGTACCTTTGCTTATTATTTTTTAGAACTACGATTATGTTAAATAAAATTATAAAAATTGCGCTTTTAGATATGTACAACGGAGAACCCAATCAGGGAATGCGCTGTATTATTGATGTGGTGAATAGATTTAGTCCTGTAGTGAGTTTTGAAATATTTGATGTTCGAGGAAAATGTAAATTACCAGATATCAGTAAATTCGATATTTATATTTCTACTGGAGGCCCCGGAAATCCTTTGATTGGAGATGGGAATTGGGATACCCAATACTATGAATTCATTGATTCGTTGACAAAGTGGAATAATGAAAACGAAATAAAAAAGCATGTGCTGTTTATTTGTCATTCGTTCCAAATGGCTTGCTTGCATTTTGGATTAGCGACAGTAACAAAAAGAAACGATACCTCTTTTGGAGTAATGACTATCCATAAAACAAAAGAAGGTATCACCGATCCTTTATTCGAAGGTTTGGCTGATCCGTTTTATGCAATTGATTCTAGAGATTATCAAGTGGTACAGCCAAAACTCAGTATTTTCGCTAAAAAAGGAGCTAAAATTATCTCTTTGGAGAAAATTAGAGATCATGTGCAATACGAACGCGCAATTATGGCAGTTCGGTTTACTGATTATTTTGTAGGTACGCAATTTCATCCTGAAGCAGATCCTATAAGCTTTGTTTCGCACATGAGAAATAAAGATGCGAAGGAGAAAATCAAGAATATGAAAGGAAAAAAGAAGTTTCGCAACATGTTAGAGGATTTAATGGACGATGATAAAATTTACAGAACCAATGAAACCTTGATTCCAAATTTCCTTCGGATAGCGATAAATGACTTGATGAAAACAAAAAAAATGCTTTCTAATTAATACCATCTATTTCAAATGATTGCAAAATATCGGGAGTTGTTTACTACTCAATTTACAGACAAAAAATATCAAGACTTTAAAGATGATATTGCTTCCGATTTCAATTATCTACCTACATTCCGTTTGGGAGAAACCCCTTTTTTTATTTCGAAGGACCTAAAAAATCAATTGCTTGAGGGCTGTAATGAAGTTATAGCTTTTATTCAAAAGAACGAATTTAAATCACTTACAGAAAAGTCTTTAGAACTCAATCATAACGTACCTAATGAAGATGAGCACACTACTTTTTTAGCCATCGATTTTGGTATTTGCGAAGAAGACGGCGCGGTTATCCCAAAACTAATCGAAGTGCAAGGATTTCCATCTTTATACAATTATCAAGTCAATTTGTATGAGAAATTTAAAAATCAGTATCCCTTTCTCAAAGAGTTAACTCCTTTCATAACGGATGTTGATCCACAAGAGTATATGTCTATTTTAGAGGACGCAATTTGCAACAATCATCCCAAAGAAAATGTCATTCTGCTTGAAATAGAACCTGAAAAACAAAATACCAAAATTGACTTTTATTATTGTCAAAGGGATATCGGTATTCCAATCGTATGTGTTACAGAATTGATAAAAAAAGGCAAACAACTGTATTACAAAAATGAAAACGGTGATGAGATTTTGATAAAACGAATCTATAATCGGGTTATTTTTGATGAATTGGATTTGCGAACAGATTTAAAACTTGATTTCAATTTCTCCGATGATCTTGATGTCGAATGGGCCGGTCACCCCAATTGGTTTTTCAGAATCAGTAAATTTATATTGCCCTTTTTAAAAGGAAAATATTTTATTGAAACCACACTCTTAAGTGAGCTAAAGGAAATTCCTGAGGATTTAGAAAATTATGTTTTAAAGCCCTTATTCTCCTTTTCAGGAACAGGCGTTATTTTCCATGTTACTCAAGCGGATATCAAAGCAGTAATTGAAAAAGAACTTTATATATTGCAAAAAAAGGTACACTACCTTCCTATTGTGCAATCGCCTGACGGCAAAGTAAAAGCAGAAGTACGCGTCCTTTGCGTTTGGAAGAAAGAGGATAAATCCCCTACTCTACTTTGTAACCTTGTAAGATTGAGCCGTGGTGAAATGATAGGCGTAAAGTTCAATAAAGATAAAGATTGGGTTGGTGGTACTTTGGGTTTATTTGAAAGATAACTATTTTCCACATTAGGGTCTTACCTTTTTTACGAAACAAACTGAAATTTTATTTGTTTTTTTATCGCATTATCCCGTTTGTTGATCTTAATTCACAAAAAAATATTTGAACATCAATACACTACATTTTTTTTGGTGTAAATGTCATTTTAACGCATTGAAAGACTTTTTATCGAATTTTTTTCTATTTTTTATAAATAATAACTTGTTAATAAAGCATTAAATTAACTTTAATAGCGATTTTTCTTCCTTTTTTTATTTCCTAAATATATCTTTTTAGTCGATATCATCCATTTCATTGATACTTTAATGAATTTTTTTGTCTGATTTCCTTAATAATTTGAAAAATATGGAATTATTCAATATTTTAACATAAAAAAAATCAACCTGTTTTTTTTTTCTTTATTATTGTATAGTTATACTAAATTTTGAATAATCATTAATTTTAATAAGTAGCAAATGAATAGAAGAGAAGCACTTAAAAGCGTTGCCTTTTTAATGGGAAGCGCAATCTCCGCAACTACAATGGGAGTTTTATTTGAAAGTTTTACTTTGCCCGAAAAAGAGAAAAACCAAGTGTCTTTTTCTGCTACGGATGAAGAAATTTTGGATGAATTCGCCGATATCATTATACCGACTACAGCCTCTTCACCAGGAGCTAAAGCTGCAGGATTGGGTGCTTTTATTCCAATGATGATTAAAGATTGTTATCCTGCAAAATTACAAGAAATTTTTGCATCAGGATTAAAAGCAATGCAATATCAATGTTCAAAAGATTTTGGTAAGGATTTCTTGTCAATGTCTGTTGAAGAACGTCAAAAATTGATGACTTCCTTGCGTGATGAGGCAATTGCCAGCAACAGAGCTCCTTCTTTCTTTTTATTAGCTAGAGACTTAACGCTTTTAGGGTATTATTCATCAGAAATAGGATGTACACAAGCGCGTGAATATTTACCTGTTCCCGGACATTATGATGGAAATGCTACTTATGTACCAGGTCAAAAAGCATGGGCAACCAATTAATTGGCAGCGATTATCTTAAACTATTTTAATAAATAAAAAATACTACTCGTGAATATAAATACCAATTTAAAAGCGGAAAATACATACGATGCAATTGTTGTAGGATCAGGAATTAGTGGCGGTTGGGCTGCAAAAGAACTTACTGAAAAAGGATTAAAAGTTCTGATGCTAGAACGCGGAATGAACATTGAACACATTACAGATTATGAATCTGCCATGAAAGCCCCTTGGGAATTTGAGCATGCAGGTAAACTCACAGAAGAACAAAAAAGAACACATCCAGTACAAACGAGAGATTACCCTTATAATGAAGCTACCGAAAAATGGTGGGTAAATGATTTAGAATGTCCGTACACGGAAGACAAACGTTTTGACTGGTACAGAGGATTTCATGTAGGTGGAAAATCATTGATGTGGGGTCGTCAAAGTTACCGTTTTAGTGACCACAACTTTGAAGATAATGCTAAAGATGGTCACGGTAACGACTGGCCTATTCGTTATAAAGATCTTACTAAATGGTACGATTATGTAGAGAAATTTGCAGGAATCAGTGGGCAAGCCGAAAACTGGCCTCTTCTGCCAGATGGAAAATTTTTACCTCCAATGGATCTAAACTGTGTAGAAAAATCAGTTAAAGAAAGACTTGAAAAACATTACAATAAAACCCGAATTCTTACTATTGGACGTACCGCTAATTTAACGGTACCTCATAAAGGACGCGGTAGTTGTCAATATAGAAATTTGTGTAGCCGTGGTTGTCCGTTTGGAGCTTATTTTAGTACACAATCATCAACATTGCCTGCTGCTATGGCAACCAATAGATTGACCGTAAGACCCTACTCTATTGTAAATCATATCATTTATGACAAAGACACCAAAAAAGCAAAAGGCGTAATGGTTATTGATGCAGAAACAAATGAGACCATGGAGTTTTATGCCAAAATTGTTTTTGTGAATGCTTCTACTTTAGGTTCTACTTTCTTATTATTGAATTCAACTTCAGAGGCACATCCAAATGGAATGGGTAATGCCAGTGGACAATTAGGACATAATTTAATGGATCATCATTTCCGTTGTGGTGCTGAAGGAAGTGCTGAAGGTTTTGAAGATAAATATACCTACGGAAGAAGAGCCAACGGAATTTACATTCCACGATACCAGAATGTAGGAAATGATAAACGTGATTATTTAAGAGGTTTTGGCTATCAAGGTGGTGCCAGCAGAGGATCATGGCATAAAGAAGTTGCCGAATTAGCTTTTGGTGAAAACTTTAAAGCTACCATGTCATTGCCTGCTGATTCCTGGAGCATGGGATTGGGTGGTTTTGGAGAAATGTTACCTTATTACGAGAACAAAGTATATATCGACCATACTAAAAAAGACAAATGGGGACAACCTGTTTTAGCCATTGACTGCGAATACAAAGAGAATGAAGCTAAAATGCGAGAGGACATGATGAATGATGCAGCTGAGATGTTGGAAGCTTCT
This sequence comes from Flavobacterium xanthum, assembly GCF_900142695.1. GTDB lineage: Bacteria > Bacteroidota > Bacteroidia > Flavobacteriales > Flavobacteriaceae > Flavobacterium > Flavobacterium xanthum. The sequence continues at coordinate 80,211 of NZ_FRBU01000002.1, forward strand.
GGAATCAAAAATGTTAGAACGTATGATAACGACTGTTATCCAGGTATGGCTATTCACGAAATGGGTACAGCCAGAATGGGTAACGATCCTAAAGATTCTGTTTTAAATAAGTGGAATCAATTACATGAAGTGAGTAATGTATTTGTCACTGATGGTGCTTGTATGCCTTCTATCGCATGTCAAAATCCATCATTAACATTCATGGCTTTAACAGCACGTGCTTGTGATTACGCGGTAAAAGAATTAAAAAAAGGAAATATTTAGGTTCATCATGAAGAGAAAATTAAGAATGGGAATGGTTGGCGGTGGCCAAGATGCTTTTATAGGAGCAATTCATCGCTTAGCCGCGAATATGGATGGACTTATAGAATTAAGTTGTGGTGCATTAAGCATCAGACCCGAAACTGCAATAGCATCTGGAAAGGCTTTATTTCTTCCGGACTCAAGAATATATTTGACCTTTGAAGAAATGATCAAAGCGGAGGCGGCTTTACCTGCTGATGAAAGAATCGATTTTGTCACCATTGTTACACCAAATTTCGCACATTTTGCACCTGCAGTGATGGCTTTGGAGCATGGTTTTAATGTAGTAATTGAAAAACCAATGACTTTTTCATTGGAAGAAGCAAAACTATTGAAACAAAAAGTAGAAGAAACAGGACTAATACTTTGCTTAACACATACCTACTCTGGTTATCCAATGGTAAAACAAGCAAAAGCTATGGTGCGAGAGGGAAAACTGGGTAAGATTAGAAAAGTTTTAGTTGAATATCCTCAAGGATGGCTGAGTACACTTTCTGAAAAAGAAGGAAACACACAAGCGGCTTGGAGAACGGATCCAAAAAAATCCGGTAAAAGCTCTGTTATGGGCGATATTGGAACTCATGCCTCACATTTAGCTGAATATATTACCGGTGCAAAAATCACCAATGTTTGTGCAGAATTAAATACATTAGTCGAAGGACGCATAATGGATGATGATGGAGCAGTCTTGTTGAAATTTGATAATGGCGCCAAAGGTGTTTTAACAGCATCACAAGTTGCTGCCGGAGAAGAAAATGCTTTAAAAATAAGAGTTTATGGTGAAAAAGGTGGAATAGAATGGTTTCAGCATGACCCTAATACTTTAACCGTAAGATGGCTAGATGAACCAACACAAGTTTTAAGAGCCGGATCTAATTATAGCAATTTATCATCTTTTGCAACTCATAATTGCCGTACTCCGGGCGGACATCCTGAAGGATACTTAGAAGCATTTGCTAATATTTATCGCAACTTTGCTTTAACGCTGGGCTGCAAATTAGATGGTACCGAACCAACTCCTGAAATGCTAGACTTTCCTTCTGTCGAAGATGGATTAAGAGGAATGGCGTTTATAGATAATGTAGTAGCATCATCACAATCAGATAAAAAATGGATTCCTTACGTTTTATAATAAATAAGGAATTCCTAAAAGTTTTAGACAAATTATAATATGACAACAATACAAGGTCCTGCAGTATTTTTAGCACAATTTATCAGTGATGAAGCTCCTTTTAATTCTTTAGATGGAATTTGTAAGTGGGCAGCTGATTTGGGTTTTAAAGGGATCCAAATGCCAACATTAGATACTCGATTTATTGATCTGAAAATGGCAGCAGAAAGTAAAACCTATGCTGAAGAACTTAAAGGTACAATTGCTTCTTACGGATTAGAAATAACAGAATTATCCACTCATTTACAAGGTCAGTTAGTGGCTGTTCATCCTGCTTATGATGATTTTTTTGATGCTTTTGCACCAAAAAATGTTCATGGAGAACCAAAAGCAAGACAAGAATGGGCCGTTCAGCAATTGAAATATGCTGCAAAAGCATCTCAAAATTTAGGATTGAATGCACATGCAACATTTAGTGGTTCTTTGCTTTGGCAATATTTTCACCCTTGGCCACAAAGACCCCCAGGTCTAGTAGAAGATGGATTTGCGGAATTGGCTAAACGCTGGCTACCCATTTTAAATGAGTTTGATCAAAATGGGGTTGATCTTTGCTATGAAATTCATCCAGGAGAAGATTTATTTGATGGTGAAACGTATGAAATGTTTTTGAAAGCGGTCAATAACCATTCTAGAGCTTGTTTATTATATGATCCCTCACATTTTGTATTACAGCAACTGGATTACATTCAATATATCGATTTTTACCATGAAAAAATCAAAGCGTTTCACGTAAAAGATGCCGAGTTTAATCCTACCGGAAAGCAAGGAACTTTTGGAGGATATCAAAGTTGGGTAAACCGTGCTGGACGCTATCGTTCCCCGGGAGATGGTCAAATTGATTTTAAAACCATTTTTAGCAAATTGGCACAATATGATTTCAAAGGTTGGGCTGTTATGGAATGGGAATGTTGCATTAAAAACCAAGAAGATGGTGCGCGTGAAGGAGCCGAATTTATAAAAAATCATATTATAAAAGTTACTGACAAAGCATTTGATGATTTTGCAGCGGTGGAAACAAATAAGGCTTTTAATAGAAAAAACTTAGGACTATAAAACTTAAATTGTAATGAAAATGAAATTAAAATATTTGCTTTTTGGGGTTGCTTTAATTGGTTTAACCTCATTTTCTGATGATAATTTAGACATAAAATATACTACTACCAGTAAAATAACTAATACTGTTTTTCAAGCATCAGAAGGTGAAAAACTTATTGCTAAATCGGATTGTATTGGATGCCATAAATTGGACAAAAAACTGATAGGTCCCTCCTATTTAGAAATCGCTAAAAAATATCCTCAAACTGATAAAAATGTTGCCTATCTAACTGGTAAAATTATAAAAGGGGGTTCTGGAGTTTGGGGTGCTATACCCATGTCAGCGCATGCGTCATTAAAAAAGGATGATGCAAAATCAATGGCAACCTATATTTTATCCCTAAAAAAATAATTTCAATACTGTATTCAAACAAATAATACTTTTTAAGCTATTGAAGAACAGCTCTTTTATTACTATTAACTAACCGTATTAAAATAAATGAAAGAAAAAAAAGACGAAAATAAAATCATAAATAACCGACGTGATTTTATAAAGACCACTGCAATAGCAGCTGCAGCTTTTATGATTGTTCCTCGCCATGTTTTAGGTAGAGGATTTGTTGCACCAAGTGATCGTTTATCAATAGCAAGTATTGGCATTGGTGGAAAAGGAAAATCTGATATTGCGATGTTTGCTAAAAGTGGAAAAGCTGATATTTCCTTTTTATGTGATGTTGATACCAGAAGAGCTGCTGCAAGTGTAAATGCATTCCCAAAAGCTAAATTTTATACCGATTGGCGTGAGATGTTAGACAAAGAGCATAAAAATTTCGATGCCGTTTCTGTTTCAACACCTGATCATAATCATGCCATTCAAGCGCTTGCTGCAATGCAATTAGGCAAACATGTTTATGTTCAAAAGCCTATGGCACATGATATTTATGAAGCTCGTATTTTGACAGAAGCGGCAAAAAAATATAAAGTGGTAACCCAAATGGGAAATCAAGGTGCCTCAAATGATGGTACCAGAATTATGAAAGAATGGTATGAAGCGGGTTTAATTGGAGATGTTCACACGATTCATGCTTGGACAGATCGTCCTGTTTGGCCACAAGGTATTCCTTGGTCTGCTAATAAAGCTGATATTCCAAAAGAATTAGATTGGGATTTATGGTTAGGAACTGCTCCTTATAAAGACTATGTAAACAAATTAGTCCCTTTCAACTGGCGCGGTTGGTGGGATTATGGCACTGGCGCATTAGGAGATATGGGATGCCATTTATTGGAAGCTCCATTTAGTGTATTGAACTTAAAATATGCTAAAGACGTTCAATGTAGCGTAGGTTCTGTTTACGTAGACGAATTTCAAAGAGGCTATTTCCCTGAGAGTTGTCCGCCTTCAAGTCACGTCACCTTAACTTTTCCAAAAACAGAAAAAACAAACGGTGATATATCAGTACACTGGATGGATGGAGGAATTCAACCTGAAAGACCGTCTGAATTAGGTCCCAATGAAATTTTTGGAGATGGTGGAAATGGAACCTTGTTCACTGGAACTAAAGGAAAAATGATGTGTGACACCTATGGTTTAAATCCTCGTTTGCTTCCTCTTAGCAAAAATGAAAATTTAAATATAGCTCAAAAGTACGCGCGGGTTAGCGATGGCTCTGAAGGCCACTATAAACAATGGGTTGAAGCTGCAATCGCTGGTTACGGAAAAAAAGAGTTGAGTTCTCCTTTTGAAATTGCTGGACCTTTAACTGAAGCTTTGTTAATAGCAAATTTAGCAATTAGAGGATATGATTTAAAAATAGATGAGCTTGGGGAAGATGTTTACCCTGGACGTTCTGCAAAACTGTTATGGGATAATGACGCGATGAGAATTACAAACTTTGATGAAGTAAATCAATTTGTGAAACGTGACTATCGTCAAGGTTGGAAAGCTTTAACTTTATAAGCAAGATTAATTATTAATTCAAAAATAAAAAAATGATTAAAAATATTTGTACAACATTACTAGTTATGATATTGATTCAAACTGCAAATGCACAACAAGCACCCGTACCAAAAGGATTTAAATCAATATTTGATGGACAATCAACAACGGGTTGGCACACTTATGGAAAAAAAACAGCTGGTTCTGGTTGGAAAGTGGAAGATGGTGTCTTGCATTTTGATCCTACTACTGCCCAAAATGGACAAGGAGGCGATCTTGTAACTGACCTAGAATACGAGAATTTTCATTTGAAATTAGAATGGAAAGTTGCAGCAAATGCCAATAGTGGTATTATTTTTTATGTGAATGAGGATTTGACAAAATTCAAGAATACTTATGAAACCGGTCTTGAAATGCAAGTTTTAGACAATAATGGTCATCCAGATGCTAAAATTGAAAAACATAGAGCTGGTGATTTGTATGATTTAATAAAATCTTCCTCTGAACCGGTAAAACCAGTTGGAGAATGGAATTCTGTTGATATTGTATGTAAATTCGGGAAATTAACGATGTTAATGAATGGTGTAAAGGTAATTGAAACAACACTTTGGGATGCTAATTTTAAAACTATAGTTGCTGGAAGTAAATTCGCTACTTGGCCAGGTTTTGCAGCATTCAAAAAAGGTAAAATTGCACTACAAGATCATGGAGACAACGTATGGTTTAGAAATATTATGATAAAAGAATGGAATACAATGAAAATTACAACTGGATGTGAAGCCGGAATGTAATTGCTATTTGAAAATAAAAAACAACTAAAACCAAAAAATAACCAACCAACAAACCAATGAATAGTACTATCCGAATTAAATTATCCATAATGATGTTCCTTGAATTTTTTATCTGGGGCGCATGGTTTGTAACTCTTGGAACTTTTCTAGGGAATAATTTAAAAGCTTCCGGTTCAGAAACTGCTGCCGTTTTTTCGACACAGTCTTGGGGTGCAATCATTGCTCCTTTCATTATAGGATTAATAGCTGACCGATATTTTAATGCGGAGAAAATATTAGGAATTCTACATCTTATTGGTGCATTTTTAATGTATCAAATGTATCAGTCCGAAGAGGTTGGAATGTTCTATACCTACGTTTTAAGTTATATGGTTTTATATATGCCAACATTAGCATTAGTAAATTCAGTTTCTTTTAATCAAATGAAAGATCCGGAGAAAGAGTTTGCAAATATTAGAGTTTGGGGAACTATTGGATGGATTATTGCCGGTTTATCAATCAGTTATTTCTTTCATTGGGATTCTGCGGAAGGAATAAGTTCAGGTTTACTCAAAAATACTTTTTTACTAGCTGGTATTGCTGCCTTTGTATTAGGTCTTTTTAGTTTTTCTTTACCAAAAACACCACCAAAAGTGAGCGATGAGAAAATTAAAATTGGAGATATCATAGGACTAGATGCATTAAAATTGTTGAAAGACAAGAACTTCGCTATCTTTTTTGTTTCATCTATTCTAATTTGCATTCCACTTGCTTTTTATTATCAGAATGCTAATCTTTTTTTAACAGAAGCTGGAGTTGAAAATCCAACCGGAAAAATGGCTATTGGTCAAATATCGGAAGCCTTATTTTTGTTATTGATTCCTGTATTCTTTACCCGTTTTGGTTTCAAAAAAACAATTTTGATTGGGATGTTAGCATGGGCCATTCGCTACGTTTTATTTGCTTATGGAAATGGAACTGATTTAAGCTTCATGCTGATTTTAGGTATTGCATTACACGGTATTTGTTATGATTTCTTTTTTGTTTCGGGGCAAATTTATACTAATTCAAAAGCAGGAGAGAAATACAAAAGCGCGGCTCAGGGCTTAATCACTTTAGCCACTTATGGAGTTGGAATGCTGATAGGTTTTGCAGTAGCAGGTTGGATTACGGACAATTACAAAATGGCTGACGGTGCTGTGAATTGGCAAATGGTTTGGATCATTCCTGCCGGTATTGCTATCGTTGTGTTTGTACTTTTTGCACTTTTATTCCATGAAAAAAATAAAGTAAAAGAAATTTCTTCTACTGTATAAAAAATTAAAAAATGAGTACAAACGTAAATAGGAGATCCGCCATAAAAGGAATATTAGCCGGAACAGCGGTTATGGGAATTACACCTGGATTTTCTGCTTTGGCTATGCCAAAAAACGAAATAGAAACACAATTAGATACATTGAAAGGAAATATTAATCATTCTGTTTCTCGCTGGTGTTTTGATAGTCTTGATTTAGATACACTTTGCATCGAGGCTAAAAAAATTGGAATTACCGGTATTGATTTAGTTGGTCCTGCTTCTTGGCCCACATTGAAGAAATATGACTTAGTTTCAACAATGTGTAATGGCGCTGAGATTAATTTAGTAGATGGTTTTAATGACTTAAAATTTCACGAAACACTATTAAAAAACTATACTGAAATGATTCCGCTTGTGGCAAAAGCGGGTTATAAAAATCTAATTTGCTTTAGCGGAAGCCGAAGAGGAAAAACTGATGAGGAAGGTTGGAATAATTGCGTTGTTGGTTTACAAAAATTAATTCCATTGGCAGAAAAGCATAATGTAATTTTAGTAATGGAACTTTTAAACAGCAAAATAGATCATAAAGATTATCAATGTGACCGAACATCATGGGGAGTAGCATTAGCAAAACGTCTAAATTCCGAGAATTTTAAATTACTTTATGATATTTATCACATGCAAATTGATGAAGGGGATGTGATTAGAAATATAAGAGACAATCACCAATATATTGCGCATTATCATACGGCTGGTGTTCCTGGACGTAATGAAATTGACGATACACAAGAATTAAATTATACCGCCATTATGAAAGCAATTGCAAAAACCGGTTTTAAAGGTTTTGTAGGACAAGAATTTATTCCTAAGAATCCAGACAAACTAGCTTCATTGAAACAGGCTATTGCAATTTGTGATATTTAACTAATCTAAAAAATAACCCATGATAAAAAGAAGAGAATTTTTAATAAACACTGGTTTAGCATTAGGCGCATTAGCCATTGCACCTTCATTCGCTTTTGAATCAAAAAAGAAAGCTATCGGAATTCAGTTGTGGACACTTCGTGATACTTTGCCAAAAGATGTCAAAGGAGTTTTGGCTCAAGTAGGAAAAGCTGGGTTTTGTGAAGTAGAAACTTTTGGTTACTCAGCCGACAAAGGTTTTTTTGGAACCTCTATTCGTGATTTTAAAATGATATTGGATGATAATGATTTAAAAGCTACGAGTAATCATTTCGATTTTAATTCGATGATAAAAGATGGTTCTACGGATTTAGTTCAGAATTATATAGAAACAGCCAATTTATTGGGTAGCGATTACGTTACAGTGCCTTATATAGTTTCAGAATTGAGAGGAACTACCGGTTATTCTTATAAAAAATTAGCTTTACAAATTAATAAAGTGGGTGAACTTTGTAAAGCTGGAGGTTTAAAATTAGCGTATCACAATCATGATTTTGAATTTACTAAATTTGGTTCAACCAATGGCTATGAGATTTTGTTAAATGAAACGGATAAAAATTTAGTTGATTTTGAATTGGATTTGTACTGGGTAGTTCGTTCCGGAAATGATCCATTACAATTATTCAAAAAATATCCGGGCCGTTTTACAATGTGGCACGTAAAAGATATGGATAAAGTAAATCCAGATTGGAATGCAGAAATAGGAACTGGAACAATTGATTTTAAATCAATTTTTGCACAAGCAAAATTATCCGGAATGGAGCGATTCTTTTTGGAACATGAATCAAATTACAAACCCAATTCAATAGAATCTGCTGCAACAAGTTTTAATTACATTAAAAAGAATTTGATCTAAAATTTTTATCAAAATAGTATAAAAAAGGGATATTCTACGTGTCCCTTTTTTATACTATTTTTTACCTTACTCTGTAATATTAAAACTGGCTACATAAAAGTTTTTATCTATTTCCAGTATTGAATTTTCAGTATTTACTGGAACATTTTTCCATTCTGTCTCTGGTTGAAGTAATTCTTCTTTTCCATTCAACGTTATTTTAACAGGCATATTAAATCCAGCCACGCAATTCGTCCATCGATATCCCAGCTGATTGTCTTTGAAAAAATATTCTAATGTTGGAATTCTCGTATCTCTTAAATACTGATTAAAAACGCTAGATAAATTGATTCCGATTTGCTGACTTAAATAATCCTCAATCTGTTTTGTGGTTACCGTTTGATGATAAAAAGTACTGTTCAAACCTCTCAATATTCCTCTCCATTTTTCATCATTATTTACTAATTGGCGCAAAGTATGCAGCATATTTGCCCCTTTAGAATACATATCGCCTGAACCTTCATTATTTACATCGTATTTCCCAATGATAGGTTTGTCATTCTCAATGTTTTTTCTGGTTCCTCTCACGTACTCGAATCCAGCTTCTTTCCCATAGTAATATTCTACAAAAAGACTTTCAGAATAGTTGGTGAAACTCTCATGAATCCACATATCAGCAATATCTTTATACGTAATATTATTAGCAAACCATTCATGACCCGATTCATGAATAATGATAAAATCAAATTTTAATCCCCAACCCGTTCCACTCAAATCGCGTCCTAAATAGCCATTTTGAAATTTATTCCCGTAAGTCACTGAACTTTGATGTTCCATTCCTAAATACGGAGCTTCGACTAACTTAAAACTGTCTTCATAAAATGGATATGGTCCAAACCAGTGCTCAAAGGCTTTCAACATTTTTGGAACATCCTGAAATTGTTTTTTGGCTTTCGCCAAATTGTCTCGTAGAACGTAATATGTACAATCTAAATCGCCTTTTTCTCCTTTATACTTTTCCGAAAATGAAACGTAATCCCCAACATTTATATTTACTCCATAATTATTGATGGGATTGGAAACATACCAATTGTAGGTTTTGGTACCGTCCTTTAATTGCTTAACACTTAACAAACGTCCATTCGATACATTTGTCAAGTTTTTTGGAATATTTACACTAATCAACATATTTTCCACTTCGTCATACATGTGATCTTTGTTCGGCCACCAAACACTAGCACCCAATCCTTGGCAGGAAGATGCTATAAAAGGATTACCATTGCTATCTTTTTTCCAAGTGATCCCTCCGTCCCAAGGCGGATTAACAGCAACTTTTGGTTTTCCACCGTAAAAAACTATCAGATCTTTTACAGCATCTTTTACTTGAGGAGCAATTAATTCTACAAAAAAAGCATTTCCATCTCTTCTAAATTTTAAAGATTTACCATCTTGAATAACTTTATAAATTTGCATTGGACTTTGCAAATCAATTTGCATCGTCCTATATTCTTGAACAACTTGATATTTTATTGTATTGGAACCTGAAATAGTGCTATCTGCAGGATTTACCTTTATGTCAAGATGGTAGTTTTTCACGTCCCACCATGCTCTTTCTTTGGTGATACTGCCACGCAAAGTATCTTGTTTGGTAAATATTTCCCCTTTATTTTCCAAAAGTCCTTGCGCTTTTACTCCATTAAAAATAGCGAAAGAGATAAAAATGAGACAGAATTGTTTTTTCATAGTGAATGTACTTTGGACAAAAATAAACTTTAAAATTTTAGAAAGATAATTCCTGAAATTATTTTCCAGGATAGATTTGAACATATTCTTGCAACAGCTTATTCTGCTTTCCTCTAATTTCCATGATTACTTTGTTGTTTTCAAAATCAAACTTCAACAACCCAAAATTAATATCTTTGATTACTTCGCCTTTCACATAAGGATTTTCTTCACCTGAAAAAGAAGCGTAGGTGTGCGTCAATCCACTAGATGTAAAATCAACTAAAGGATAAGATAATCCAGTAACATTTTTAGAAGAAAAAGTTGCAATATGGCGATCTCCAGAGATTATAAAGGTTCCTTTTGCTTTGGTGGAAACAATTAGTCGTTCTAGTTTTTCAACCTCATGTGGAAAATTTCCCCAAGCTTCAAAACCATGTTTATCGGAAAGAAATTGAATACTGCTGACGAGTACATTAAATTGCGCATCGGAAGTTTGAAGTTCTTTTTCCAACCATTTCCATTGTGCATTTCCTAACACCGTTCCCTCACCATATTTATTGGGTTGGAAACGTTTTTTGGAATCGGTGGCTTTCGTTAGTTTTGTTCTGAAAAAACGAGAGTCTAAGACTATTATTTTAACTTTATGTCCATTTATAGCAATGGTTTTCGAGGTGTAAACGCCATCTCTTTTTCGTAAAGAATCAGTTTTTGAAGTGTCTAAAAAATCCAACAAAAGCTGTTGACTTTCTCTTTTAAAAGGATATTCTTCTCCGCCGTCATTTGCTCCAAAATCATGATCATCCCACGTTCCCATTACGATTTTATTTTTTATAAACTGAAGATAATCAGTATCCTGTTTCTGAATATCATAATTTTTTTTAAGAAACTCCATGTCCTCAGTGTCTGAATAGACATTATCACCTCCCCAAATCCAAACCGAAGGATGATTTTTATCTATCGCTGGCCATAGTTCATTTTTAATTTTTTGATTGTCACAAGAACCAAAAGCAATTGTAAAGTATTCATTCTGAATTGGTGTTTGAAGTTTAACTGGAGTATCAATTGATGATTTGCAGCTAATAAATCCTAAAAAACTAAAAAGAAGAACTATTTTTTTCATAAGGGATTGAGATAGAAACTTTTATTGAAGCACAAAAATTTTTAACGAAGGTATAAAATCGGACCTAATTATAGATTAATAAAACTTTAAAAAAAAGCGACTATCTATTAAAAAAGTCGCTTTTTTGATCGTTCATCAATGTCATTTAATGTAAGTTAGTTACCTTACTTTGTTCTACTACAGCAGTAAAATCATTGGCTAAACGGGTACCGTAATCCTCCAACAATTCTAAAACTCTTTCCTGTTTATCTGATTTTACGATAAGGCCCGCATGATAGTCTAAAGGTACTTTAAAGCAAACTTCTGGATCTGAAAATGACGATAAATTAGGATGTTGAAATTTAGATAAGGTAAGGACAATCCCTGCATATCCCTTTTTTACTTTGGGTAAAATGTATTTAGTTTCTTTGACCAATCCATTTTCAATTGCCGCCCATTCTTTCCATAAATTAATATTTGATGCCTCTGCAACCATTTCGGCTAAATGCGCTCCTCCTACTCTTGAGGATGTTTCCAAAAAGTAAATCTGACCATCATCAATGCTTTTTATAAACTCCGTATGAGCAGCGCCATGTTTCAAGCCAAAGCCTTTCATCACTTGCTCATTTAGTTTTTTTATCGCTTTGTCATCATCAGAATTGTATTTGATATTTGCGGAACGAAAAACACCACCACCTTGCGAAATTTCCATTGGTGTAGCTAAATATCTAGAAGTTAAACTAAAGATTATTTTACGATCTGAAATCAAACTATCACAATGATACACATCACCAGGCTTGAACTGCTCTAATAAATATTTAAATCTATTATTTCCCATTTCATTTATATGAATCCACAAACTCTCTTTATCATATACTTTTATAATCCCTGACGCCGAAGCTTCAGAGCGTGGTTTCAGAACCCATGGAGCTGGAATTGTATCTGCAAAAGTATTGATGTCATGGTCATTAAATAACGAACAAAAAGCCGGAATAGGAATTCCACAACTTTTGGCTCTCATTCGCATTGCCAGTTTATCTCTAAAATAACGCCCCGTAGTTTGTCCCATCCCGTCAATGCGAAGATTTTCTCTCAGATAGGTTGCTTTTTCAACATCATAATCGTCTAGAGCAACAATAGCATCAATTTTAGTGGACTTCAAGAAATTACCAACGCCTAATAACAAATGCTCTAAATTCCAATCTACATCTTGTCCTTCCATATAGAAAATCTCATCAATGTACTCATGTGGCCAGGGCTTATCCCTTAGTTTTTCGCTTGTTACTAAATAAACTTTGTTGCCCAATTTTTTTAAATGAATCAAAAAATCGGCACCTTTGAAATAATTTGAAATACAAAGAAACGTTTTAGAATTTTCCATACATTATAAATTTTCTATGAATTTAGTTAATAAATGAACACCAAAGGCTGTAGCATGTTTGCTTTTTGCAAACTCATCGTCGCCAAATGCTACACCTGCAACATCAAGATGTGCCCAAGCTTTGTGCTCTTGTGTAAAATATTCTAAGAATTTGGCAGCACTTATGGCTCCTGCTACGGCTTTTCCACTAAAATTCTTAACATCGGCAATATCACTTTCTATGTCTGATTTATAGACATCCCAAAGTGGCAAGGGCCACAAACGTTCTCCAATTGCGTCTCCATTCTCCTGTAGTTTTTTAGCCATTTTTTCGTTATTGGTAAACAAGGCTCCACATTCAAAGCCAAGTGTAGCGACGCTACTTCCTGTAAGTGTGGCAATATCTACAATATATTCTGGTTTGAAATTTTTAATTAAATACGACAATCCATCTGCTAAAACGAGTCGGCCTTCTGCATCTGTATCAATTATCTCTATTGAATGACCGCTGTAACTATGAATCACATCGCTAGGCAAAAATGACTTGGCATCTACTGCATTTTCTGCGCAGGGAACAATTGCTGTTACTTTCACTGGTAATTGTAAATCTGCAATCAATTGCATTGCTCCAAGAACAGCGCCACCTCCAGCCATATCGCACTTCATGTGAAGCATTCCCGCCGTTTTTATATTTAGTCCTCCTGTGTCAAAGGTTATACCTTTACCTACCAAACCAATGTGTTTTAAGGATTTTACTTTTTGTTTTGGAGTATAATTCATAATGATAAATTGAGGTTCGTTCTCGCTTCCTTTTCCAACTGCTAAAAAAGCCCCAAGACCAGCAATTTTTGAAGCATCATAACCCAAAACTTCAACATCAAATCCATATTTCTCCCCTGTTTCTTTTGCCCAGTTGGCTAAATATTTTGGGTTAACCGTATTTGGTGGTAAGTCTACTAAATGATAAGTAGCTAATTGTGCTTTTGCAATTTTAATTCCTTTTTTGGCTGCAGCCAAAAAATCCTTCTCAGAGAACAAGTTTAGATTAAAATCTGTTTCTAAAAAAGGATGAGTTGTCTTATCCGTTTTAAAATGGCCTAAATCGTAGGTTCCTAAAAGTAAACCTGAAACTATTGCTTCTACTTGATCTTCAGTAAATTGATCTAGTAAAACTAAAGCGATATCCGAACTAAAATGCTCTTTTTGTTTCGCTGAAATGCGTCGAAAAACAGTTTTTAAGGATTTATAATCAATCGTTTTTCCCAAACCTACAAATACGTAGGTATTGTTGTTTTTTTCGGCTACATAATGTGTATCCTTTTTTCCAAAAAAAACTGCAGAAGGAATTTCTAAGGAATTGAATGCGATAGGAACTATACTTTTTGCATAAGTCTCAAAAACGGGAATTATAATTGTTCCTGAAAAATTATCTAAGTTTTTAATGGTATTTATTTTCATGATTTCGATTTTTAGTTATTTAGAAAACTCAATATGTAGTTATTTATTTCTCTTTTTTGCTTTCTACTGCCGTTATCATTCATATCATTATGAATAGTATTGTTAAGTTTAATTATAGTCATCTCAAATTTTTGTTGTTCTTCAATGGTTGGTAAAACCCCTTCATCAGCAGGTTGATCCGTAGACCGTAGCGAATAAATTTTCGGATGCATTGTTCTCGGTATTTTCATTCTGCGATTGTCCAATGAAATTATTTTATCAACTAAATCTGGATATTTTTGTGCAAACAAAACGGTCATATCGCCACCATTAGAGTGTCCTATCAATACTAAATGCTTAAAATCTAGTTCCGGATTCTTTTCTTTTATTTCCTTAATAACGAACATAATATTTTCACTACCTCGTTCCCAAAATGGTCGTCGAACAAGTTGAGGATTACCTGTTTTAGGGATTAATTCATCTGTTGGCAATTCGTGCTGTATGCTCACTACAAAATATCCTTTAGATGCTAATTTTTCCGTTAAATAAGAATAGGCTTTATTTGCTCCAAGTCTGTTTTCTGCATAACCATGGCTAAAAATTACTACTTTTTGGTCAATAATTTTCTTCTTTGTTTTTGGCAAATAAAAAGCAACTGGAATTGATCGCTTTCTTAAAGTATCGTATAAATTTATGGAATCTACTCTGATTTCAAATTTTTGAGTTGCAATTTTAGAATTTGGAACCCTTTTATTGGAAATACAACTAATTAACAGCATGCAAAATAATAGATGTATGTATTTACCCATATTTTTAATTACTTTATTTGATTCTTTAGCTTTGGTTAGCCAATAAACAGACTAGATAAATAGTGTCTTAACATTATTTTGTTTGAAAAAACAACCATTCAATTGCTTTAGGAAATTCATCACTCCAATAAGTTTCACTGTGCTTTCCTTGCCTGTTAATACTCAAATTAATTTTCGATTTGTCTTTAATAAATTCACTTTCAATCAAATCATCCCTAAACTTTTTTGTATGCTCGATCATAGTTGCGCTTTCGTCGCCTCCAGCATACAAATAGATTTTAGTATCCTCAGCATTAGTTTTTTTAGGTTTTATTTTTAAATCTGGTTTTACCCACAGTGAAGGCGAAAAAATCATCAGTTTGCCATACACTTCAGGATTTCGTAAACCACTAAAAATACTTACTAATCCGCCCATCGAACTTCCTCCTATTCCTGTAAATTCGCGCTCTTTTTTTGTTCTAAAATTACTATCTACATAGGGCTTCAACGTATCAGTTACAAACCGAATGTATTTTTCACCTTGCCCTTTCCCCAAGACAGTTTTACCTACGTTATATTCCTTGATACGATCTTCTTCTGCGTGTTCTATGGCAATTACAATAATTTTTCCAATCTTATACTCGGACATAACGGCCAGTTTTTTGTCAATTTCCCAATTTCCAAACTCTGCCTTTTCATTGAATAAATTTTGAGCATCTTGCAAATACAGTACGGGATAATGCTCACTTGAATTGTCATAATCATGCGGCAATAAAGCCCAAATCTTTCTGGTTTTATTCAATTGCGGAATCTCAAATTCATCTGAGATCAACTGAACTTGTGGCAAAAAAGATTGCTTAAACGGCAACCAGTTTTTCCTCCATCTTGCAACATGTTCATTTTGAATACCAGTATGGTTGTGAGTGGAACGATTTTCTGTTCGGTTGCCGTGGCTATCGATTTCGACTTCACTCCAATCGCCTTTTGTAAATTTATATAAAAGCAGTTCTGGATAATCAAAATCATGCGAGAATTTAAAGTGATAAAGCCTGTTTCCAATTTTTTCCATCATAAAATCTTTGTCCTGAGTGCGCCAATCATTAAAATTCCCAGCGATATACACCGGTCGAGCATCATCTTCATCGGTAGTTAAGATAATATACAGCCCCGTATTTATGATTGGATCGTTGTGCTCTTGTATCAATGTGGTATTGTCTAAATTCATCACTTGCATTGTGGTATTCCTATTTTTAAATAATAGTAAATATAGTGGATTACGATTTGAAATAAAAGAAAACCCAATAGTTTATGCATTTACTATTGGGTTTTATTGCTAAAAATATTTAAAATAAATTTCTATTTCTGCCGACTTTTCAAAACTTCAACTACGTCATTCAATTTAAAACCTTTAGCTTGTAATAAAATAAGATAATGAAAAAGCAAATCGGCACTTTCGCTCAAAAACAGGTCGTCGTTATCATCTTTTGCTTCGATAACCACTTCTACTGCTTCCTCACCCACTTTTTGAGCGATTTTGTTGATTCCTAATTTAAATAATGAAGCCACGTAACTTTTTTCAGAATCCGCATTTTCTCTTCGAAGTTGAATGGTATCTTCCAAATCTGAAATAAAGCCATAATCAGCTTTGTTTTCACTTGCCCAACATGTATCCGTTCCTTTATGGCAAGTAGGTCCTTCCGGTCTTACCTGAATCAACAAGGTGTCGTTATCACAGTCATTTTTGATGTCAATCAGATTCAAAAAGTTACCACTTTCTTCCCCTTTTGTCCAAAGTCTTTGCTTGGTGCGGCTATAGAAAGTTACTTTTTTAGTATCAATTGTTTTTTGGTAGGCTTCGGCATTCATAAAACCTAGCATCAAAACCGTTTTAGTTTCGCTATCTTGAATTATGGTTGGAATTAATCCATCGGTATTTTTTGAGAAATCGATATTCATTTTTTTTAGTCTAAAGTTTTAAAGTCGAAAATTAGATTCTTACTTCAATATTATTATTTTTAAGCGCTGTTTTCAATATTTTTATTTCTATTTCTTTAAAATGAAATACGCTTGCTGCTAATGCTGCATCTGCTTTACCAATGGTAAAACTGTCCACAAAATGCTGTATATTCCCTGCACCACCTGAAGCAATTATTGGAATATTAACCAGTTCCGAGAGTTTAGCCAAAGCTTCATTTGCAAAGCCGTTTTTTGTACCGTCATTATCCATCGAGGTAAATAAAATTTCGCCTGCGCCGCGTTGGGCTACTTCTTTCGCCCAGTCAAATAAATTTAATTCGGTTGGTATTTTTCCTCCCACTAAATGCACCATCCATTGTCCGTCAATTTGTTTGGCATCTATAGCCACTACCACGCATTGGCTTCCGAATTTCTGTGCCAAATCATTTATCAACTGTGGATTCTTTACCGCCGAAGAATTGATAGATACCTTATCCGCACCATTCTGCAATAAAACTTCAACATCTTTTACAGATGAAATTCCTCCTCCTACAGTAAATGGAATATTAATCGTAGATGCCACTTTCCGAACCAAATCCACTAAGGTTTTGCGTCGTTCTTCGGTTGCTGAAATGTCTAAAAATACCAATTCGTCTGCTCCTTCATCCGAATAGATTTTAGCTAATTCTACGGGATCGCCAGCGTCACGCAAATCTACAAAATTTACACCTTTGACGGTACGTCCGTTTTTTATATCGAGACAGGGAATAATTCTTTTTGTAAGCATATTTTTTATTGTTACACAGAGATTCACGAAGATTTCACAGAGACACACAAAATTCTTTGAGAATCTTTGTGTTTTCTTTGTGTGCCTTTGTGAAATAATCTATTTTATTATATAATTCTCTAATTGCTTTAAACTAATTCGTCCTTCGTAAATTGCTTTTCCAATTATTGTTCCTTCACAACCTAATTCGGCTAATTTAGGCAATTCATCAAAAGTTGATATTCCTCCCGAAGCAATCAATTTAATCTCGCCTCTCGACTGCGCTCGAGGTGACAAACTCGATTTGTCATCACATTGTTCCAAAATTTTAGCATATAAATCAAAACTTGGTCCTTCCAGCATGCCGTCTTTGGCAATATCGGTACAAATGACGTATTGAATACCTTTATTTTGGTAGTTTTGAATAAACGGAATCAGATCCTCATTAGAATCTTCTAACCAGCCTGATACCACTACTTTTTCATTATTGGCATCAGCTCCCAAAATAATTTTATCAGAACCGTATTCAGCAATCCATTTTTCGAAAATCGCTCTGTTTTTTACTGCAATGCTACCACCTGTAATTTGGTTGGCACCACTTTCGAAAGCAATTTTCAAATCGGCATCCGACTTTAATCCACCGCCAAAATCTATTTTTAGTTTGGTTTGCGTCGCAATTTGTTCTAAAATTTTATAGTTCACAATTTGGCTTGACTTAGCACCATCCAAATCAACTAAATGTAAGTATTCAATGCCGTGCGCTTCAAAAGATTTAGCCACTTCAAGCGGATTTTCATTATAAATTATCTTCGTATTGTAATCGCCTTTCGACAAGCGAACACATTTTCCGTCGATGATATCTATTGCTGGTATTATTCTCATTTTAATCAGCCCCCTAACCCCCGAAGGGGGAATTCCTATTAGGGGTAAATAGGCTTTTTAGTTATTATTTTTTCGTATTTGTTGAGAGTGCCCCCTTCGGGGGTTAGGGGGCTAGAAAGTTCCCCAAAATTTTCTCTCCAACATCACCACTTTTTTCCGGGTGAAATTGTGTTCCATAGAAATTGTTCTTTTTCAGAGCCGATGCGTATTCCAATTCATAATTAGTCGTTGCAATGGCCTCATCACAAAGCGGAGCATAGAAACTGTGAACTAAATACATGTATTCATTTTCAGCAATTCCTTTGAATAAATCCGATTTCAAATTATAAATTTGGTTCCAGCCCATCTGAGGCACTTTTACTTTTGGTGTAAATTTAATGACATCAACATCAAAAATACCTAAACCTGTGGTATTTCCTTCTTCTGATTTGTTACACATCAATTGCATACCTAAACAAATTCCCAAAACAGGTTGTTTTAAAGTTGGAATTAATACATCAAGACCGCTATCCACGAGCATTCGCATGGCAGAACTTGCTTCGCCAACACCTGGAAAAATCACTTTATCAGCAGCTTTGATTTCCTTCCAATCATTGCTTAAAACAGCCTCAAAACCCAATCGTTCCATGGCAAACATAATGCTTTGAATATTTCCTGCTCCGTAATTTATGATAACTATTTTCATTTAACTTTTGTTTCAAGTTTAATGTTTAAAGTTTAAAGTTGCTCGAGTCACCCTGAAACGTTAAACTTTAAACAATTTTACAACATTCCTTTTGTTGATGGTAAAATCATCTTTTCTGTGTCGCGTTTTACCGCAACTTTTATTGCTTTGGCAAAAGCCTTGAAAATGGCTTCAATCTTATGATGCTCGTTTGTACCTTCCGCTTTAATGTTGATATTTGCTTTTGCACCATCTGAGAATGATTTAAAAAAGTGGAAAAACATCTCCGTTGGCATTTTACCCACCATTTCACGTTTGAATTCAGTTTCCCAAACCAACCAGTTTCTGCCTCCAAAATCGATTGCTACTTGCGCCAAACAATCGTCCATGGGTAAACAAAAACCGTAGCGTTCAATCCCCAATTTGTTGCCTAATGCTTTTACGAAAACTTCTCCTAAAGCAATAGCTGTATCTTCGATTGTATGGTGTTCATCGACTTCTAGATCTCCTTTTACAAGAATCTCCAAATCCATTTGTGCGTGGCGCGCGATTTGGTCCAACATATGGTCAAAAAAAGCAATTCCAGTTTCGATTTTACTTTTCCCTGTTCCGTCTAGATTTAAATTGATAAATATATCGGTCTCATTTGTTTTTCTTGAAATGGTAGCGGAACGCTCCTCTAATTTTAGAAATTCGTAAATTACTTTCCATTCTGTAGTTTGCAACGCAATAACCGAATCCAATTCGTGTCTTTTTGAAGCTATCTCATCACCACCTAACGCTTCATCTCTGTTAATGAAAATCGCTTTTGAACCTAAGTTTTTTGCTAATTCTACATCGGTTATTCTATCTCCAATTACGAATGAGTTTTCCAAATCATATTTAGGATTGTCAATATATTGTGTCAACATAGCTGTACCTGGCTTGCGAGTTGGTACATTTTGGTAAGGAAAAGTCTTGTCGATAAACACTTCTTTGAAAACTACTCCTTCATTTTCAAAAGCTTTCATAATTAAATTATGTACTGGCCAAAAGTTAATTTCAGGATGCGAATCCGTTCCTAAACCATCTTGATTGGTCACCATTACCAATTCAAAATCCAATTCTTTAGCTATTTTACCCAAAAACTGAAAAGCATTCGGATAAAATTCTAGTTTTTCAAAACTATCTAGTTGGTAATCGTTTGGTTCTAAAACCATTGTTCCATCACGATCTATAAAAAGTATTTTTTTCATTAAAATAGTTTAAAGTTTAAGGTTTAAAGTTGTTTTAAAACCTCAATTAATTTCATATTTTCTTGTTCTGTTCCCACAGTCAAACGCAACGTATTTTCGCAAAGTGGTTGTGTTGTACGGTTTCGAATTACAATACCTTTGGCAATTAACTCACCGTATCTTTTGTTGGCATCATCCACTTTTACCAAAATAAAATTGGCTTCTGTTGAATAAATTTTTTCGACAAAATTAATATTAAGTAATGCTTTAAGTAATTGCTCTCTTTGTTCTATAATAGAAACAATTTCGTTTTTTATTTTTTCAACATCACCCAATCGATCTAAGGCACGTTTTTGAGTCAATTCATTTACATTATACGGTGGTTTTATTTTATTTAAAACCGAAATTATTTCAGCGGAAGCATAACAAATCCCCAATCTAATTCCTGCCAAACCATACGCTTTTGATAAGGTTTGTGTAATTACTAAATTTGGATATTCATCTAATTCATTACTCCAACTTTCTTTTTTTGAAAAGTCAATGTAAGCTTCATCAATTACGACCAAACCTTTGAAATTTTGCAAAAGATAGGCAACTGCTTCATCTGAAAATGAATTTCCAGTTGGATTGTTTGGAGAACACAAAAAGATCATCTTTGTATTTTCATCTATGGCAGCGATGATTTTTTCGATTTCTGGTTGAAAATCTTTTGAAAGCAAAATTTCTCTGTTTTCAACTGCATTGATATTAGCCAAAACGCCATACATTCCGTAGGTTGGCGGTAGGGTAATTACGTTATCTATTTTTGGTTCACAAAAAGCTCTGAACAATAAATCCAATACTTCATCACTGCCATTTCCAAGTAAAATTTGGTTGGTCTTTACATTTTTTTGTTTCGCCAAAACTGCTTTCACACTCATTTGTTGTGGATCTGGATAACGATTTACACCATTTTCAAACGGATTTTCATTGGCATCCAAAAAAATCATGTCTGCAGTATCAAAACCCTCAAATTCATCGCGAGCAGAGGAATAAGGCTTCATTATTTTTACGTTCTCTCGAACCAAATTATTGATATCAAAACTATTTCCCATCTTCCAGCGCTTTTAATCGTAATGTAACTGCATTTTTGTGTGCTTGCAACCCTTCGGCATCAGCCATAATTTCGATTGCATTGCCAATGTTTTGTATTCCTTTTTCTGTTATTTTTTGGAAAGTCATTGTTTTTGTAAAACTATCTAGATTGACACCACTGTAATTTTTAGCATATCCATTAGTTGGTAAGGTATGATTGGTTCCTGAAGCATAATCACCCGCGCTTTCTGGAGTGAAATTTCCAATGAAAACAGATCCTGCATTGCAAACACCATTGCTATAAAAATCATCAAATTCAGAACAGATTATAAAGTGTTCTGGTCCGTATTGGTTGATTAAATCCAGTGCTATTTTATCGTTTTCAACAAAAATTAATTTAGAATTAGCAATTGCTTTTTCGGCGATGGCTTTTCTCGGTAAAGCCTCGATTTGGATTTGAACTTCCGCTTCTACCGCATCCATTAATTTCTTAGAAGTCGAAACCAAAATAACCTGACTGTCTGCTCCGTGTTCTGCCTGCGACAATAAATCAGAGGCTACAAATGCGGGAACTGCAGTGTCATCAGCCACAATTAATAATTCAGATGGTCCAGCAGGCATGTCAATAGCTACTCCAAATTGTGTGGCTAATTGTTTTGCAACTGTTACAAATTGATTTCCTGGACCAAAGATTTTGTACACTTTTGGAATCGTTTCTGTTCCAAAGGTCATCCCAGCAATAGCTTGAATACCACCTACTTTTAAAATTTTAGTTACTCCACATAAATTTGCAGCAAACAAGATTGCCGGATTTATATTTCCGTTTTTATCTGGTGGCGAGCACAATACAATTTCGTTACAACCTGCAATATCCGCCGGAACGGCAAGCATCAATACGGTTGAAAATAGAGGTGCTGTTCCTCCCGGAATATACAATCCTACTTTTTGAATCGGTCTTTTCTCTTGCCAGCAATTCACCCCTTCGATTGTTTCCACTTCTACTCGATCTGTTTTTTGAGCAGTGTGAAATTTAGTGATATTGGCTTTTGCAAGCGCAATCGCCTCTTTTAACTCATCTGAAACAGTAGCGATAGCAGCCTCAATCTCCGCTTTAGAAACTTCAATATTTGCAACGGAAGCGCCATCAAAAAGCGACGTATATTTGGCTACTGCGGCATCTCCTTTTTTCTGAACTTCCTTGAAGATCTCTTTTACCGTAGCTTCAATATCATCTACAGTCTTAGTTGGCCGTTCTAAAATAGCGGACCACGTTTCTGGTTTTGGATTGTATATTTTATTCATTGTATTGTTTTTAACCGCAAAGTTCACAAAGGTTTTCGCAAAGTTCGCAATGAATTCTTAAATAGAATATGTTATGATTTAAAACTTTTAAAGGACCATTTTCTCAATTGGACAAACTAAAATTCCTTCGGCTCCAGCTTCTTTTAATTGATCGATCACATCCCAAAAAGTATCTTTATCGATTACAGAGTGTACACTACTCCATCCTTCTTGTGCTAATGGCAATACCGTTAAACTGCGCAGTACTGGCAGAATTTTACCTACTGCTTCAATTTTGTTATTTGGAACATTCATCAAAATGTATTTTGATTTTCTTGCTCTTAAAACAGATTCGATTCTGAATTTTAATGTATCAATTATTTTTTGAGATTCTGGTGTTACTTTTGGCGAAACCGCTAAAACTGCTTCACTTTTAAAAATAACTTCCACTTCTTTAAGATTATTTTTGAATAAAGTACTTCCGCTAGACACAATATCAACTATCGCATCTGCTAAACCTATATTTGGGGCTATTTCTACCGAACCTGAGATTTGGTGAATATCGACTGTAACTCCTTTAGAATTAAAAAAATCAAGTACTGTTTTAGGATAAGAAGTGGCAATACGCATTCCGTTTAGATCCTGAACCGATTTGTAATCAAATGCTTTAGGCACGGCAACAGATACTTTACATTTTGAAAAACCTAGTTTTTGTATTACTTCAATATCATTTCCCTTTTCCACCAGCAAATTATCCCCAACTATGGCAATATCTACCACTCCGTCAATTAGGTATTGAGGAATGTCTGAATTTCTTAAATATAAAACCTCTAAAGGGAAATTTGATGCTTCGGCTTTTAACTGGTCTATACCATTGTCGATTGAAATACCCGCATCTTTAAGAATTTGAATGCTGTCTTCGTTTAAACGTCCTGATTTTTGAATTGCAATTTTTAATGTACTCATTTTGTTTTTTTTTTATTTAAAATATTTTGATTGAGTACAAACATTGGGAAATAAAAAACCCGTTTGATGTACTCAAACGGGTTTTTAGAATATGATGATTTACATCCATATCATTAACACATCGCTTGAGAGCAATAATGGAAATGATGATGATGCAATTGATTTGTAAACATTTTTGTATTTTGTTTTTATTCTTGTGCAAATATAGTCTATAAAATATTTACAAAGCAATTTTTATTTTAACTTAAGCTTATATTTTTGTTAAATTAATTTTAGTCCTTATCTGTTTCCTTTTCAACAGAAGCATCTGTATTCCCAATAGGAGAAACGGCGCTGTCATTTCTAATTTCTGTGTGACGAATTTCTCCTCCTGTCGTTCCTGTTTGCTGCGCAAAATAAACGGCAATCAAAGCAATACCTAAAGCGATATAGGAAACTAAGTTGGCTTTAGTTTTATTTTTTAAATTAGTATAAATCCCAAAAACAGAAGTAAGGGCTAGTGCGTACAAGACTAGCGCTAATTTCTCTGCTACTTCTTCATGTTCATGAATTATAGCTTTGCCGATTCCAGGAAAGTCTTCTACCATTTCTTCTGCACCTTCACCAGTTGTTATGCTTAAAAAGCCAAAAATAGCTGCAACTATAAATAAAACAAAGGCTGTATTTTTAACAGAATTATTTTTTAGAAGTAATCCAACTACCAAAATTCCAAGTCCAAAAAAGGTTCCGATAATCGGAAAATGGTTTACTACTAAGTGCCAATGCGCGTCGTTCATGATTTTATTTTTAAATTGTTACTTTAAACTCTTACACCGAAAATATACCCTACTAAAGCAGACAATCCCATGGCGATTGTCCCCCAAATTGTAATTCTAATAATCGCTTTTTTGATACTTGAACCGCCAGTCTTTGCTGACATTGCACCTAATAGCACAAGAAATAAAATAGTTGATCCGTACAACCAATATTCCATTCCTTCTATTGGTGCAAAAAGCACTACCAGCAAAGGTAAAACTCCACCAATTGTAAAAGAAGCTCCCGAGGCAAATGCTGCTTGTATTGGATTTGCTTGACTTATTTCATTAATACCTAATTCATCTCTTATGTGCGCAGCTAATGCATCTTTTTCAGTAAGCTCAATCGCCACTTGCATTGCCGTTTCCTTTTTAAGCCCTCTTTTTTCATAGATTTGCGCCAAAATATTCAATTCTTCTACTGGCATTTCTCTAAGTTCTATTTTTTCTCTTTCTATATCTGCCGTTTCAGTGTCTGTTTGAGAACTTACAGAAACATACTCACCAGCTGCCATAGATAAAGCACCCGCAACAAGACCTGCAACAGTGGCCAAAACTATTGGTTCCCTAGTTGCACTTGCGGCAGCAATACCAATGGCAAGACTAGAAATAGAAATTATGCCATCATTTGCACCAAGGACAGCTGCTCTCAGCCAATTACTGCGATGTATGTAGTGGCTATCTAAATAATTATCAATCGTTCTTACTGAATTACTGCTGTTGTTTGTCATAAGATTTACCTTAACGTGAAATGATGTCAAAAACCTTTATATTTTCAACTTACATTGAATTGAGAATAAATCTATGGTTTTTAAAATTAATAACTACTAACTACTCTTTTAAATCTTAAGCTCCTTTAAGCAAAATAGCACTTTTGGCGTTTATTTGACCACCTTAAATTAGTTTATCATATTGATCGTTGACTTCTCCAATTTCCTAAGTATCTTCTCCTGTTTTGCTCTCTTTTATTTAATTCTTCAGTAAATAGATCGGTTACGTTTTTTTGAATAAAAATTACAAAGATGGTAATTACTCTTCGACATTTTTCATTTTCATCAAAAGGGAATACGCACCTTTTATAACAATATTTGCATCCTTAAAATCATCGGAAGTAATTTCTATAAAACCATTTTCAGTAGTTCCTAGTGTAACTTCTTTCATTTCAAATTCCTTATTTTCTTTGGCAATAAAAATATAATTTTTATTTTCAAAGTTTACAATTGCATCAGCTGGCAAAACAGTTGATTTTTGACTTTTTAATTCAACTTCAGCATTCATATAGATTCCCGGTAATAAATCTTTATCATAACTGGTAAAATGACAGTGCATTTCGACACTTTTATTTTCCGAAAAATCTTTGCCGATTAAAATAATTTTACAAGGATATTTTTTATCAGGATTTGTGTTGGTGTAAGCAATAAGTGATTGTCCGATTGCCAGACGATTGATGTCTTTTTCGAAAACTGTTAGTGCTAAATGAATATCAGAAGGATCAACAATTTCAAACAAAATGTCACTTGGAGTTACATATTTACCAATATTTACGTTTACTTTAGAAACAAAACCGCTAATTGGCGAATATATATTAATACTCTTTGAAATGGATTTTGTAGAAACTTTACTCGGATTAATTCCTGCAAATTTCAATTTTTCGCCATACGATTGCACCATTACCGAAAGTGAATTGTATTCAGCTTGTGCTTGTTGATAGACTTTATCGCTACTTGCTTTACTCTGGTTAAGTTCCTTTTGTCGTGCAAATTCAGCTTTAGCATATACAATTTTTGCTTTTGCTAAAAGATAATCTTCTTGAAGTTGAATGTATTGTTGATCTTCTACAACGCACAAAACCTGCCCTTTGTTAACATGCATTCCTTCTAGTAAATCGGTATATTTTAAATATCCGCCCATTGGAACGCTTATAGAAACCAAATTTTGTGGTGGCACATCAATTTTTCCATTCAATTTTAAGGTGGATGAAATTTCTTTTTCTTCCACTTTTCCGATTTGAATTCCTGCATTTTTTATTTGTGCATCGGTAAGTGTTGTAACGTTTTCAACCGTTGTTGTCTCTGATGTTTCTTCTTCGGATTTTTTGTTTCCACAAGAAGTCAGAAATAAAAAGGCCGTAATTGTTATTATTATATTTCGCATTTTATTTTGATGTTATGTTCATTAAATTAATAATGGTTTGATTTCCTTTTCTAACGGCTTCAATATAATTACTTTGAATTTCGGTATTTTGATTAATAAGCATCACCCATTCTAGATAATTAATGTCGCCATTAATGAATTTTTTATTGGCAGCGTTGGTGACTAAATCTACATTTTTTAATGCTTTAGTCTCGTAATATTCAATAGTAATTTGTTGTTTTTTATACTCTTGAAGTAATTCTTGATAGTGTGTTTTCAGTTTTAGTTTTTCATTATTCACATCATTGTTGGCAATTTGAGAACTAATTTCTAATGCTTTTTTTCTGTTCCCAATAGAGGAATTGAATAACGGTAAAGCAACGCCAAACTGACCAAAAACTCCATTATAATTGTCTTGAAACGCAGTATTAGTTTTAAAAGTTTGCCAATAAACACCACCAATTAATTCGGGCATTTTTTTAGATTTTTCTAAAGCAATCTCCGCTTTATTATTGTTTACTTCTTGCTCTTT
This sequence comes from Flavobacterium xanthum, assembly GCF_900142695.1. Lineage (GTDB taxonomy): Bacteria > Bacteroidota > Bacteroidia > Flavobacteriales > Flavobacteriaceae > Flavobacterium > Flavobacterium xanthum. Next base: position 107,192 of record NZ_FRBU01000002.1, read on the forward strand.
TAATTTTACACTTGGTTGCTTAGATATAAAACTTTCATCTAAATTCTGGTTGAAAGTCATTTTGTGTTTATCCCAAGCTGGAACAAAAATTGTATCATCATTCAATATATAGTTGAATTGTGTTTGAAGTACTTTATAATCGCTTTGTACTTCTTGCAATTGTATTCTAATTTGTCCTGATTGGTTTTCTGCAGTTGCTTTTTCTAAAATATTGCTTTCTCCTTTATCAAAACGAAGCGTTGCTTTTCTTAAAAATTCTGCATAAATACTATCACTTTTTTGTAATAATTTTTCTTTTTCTTTTAGATAAATCATTTCATAAAATGACATTGTTACTTGCTTTGTCAATTCCCTTTTTTGTAAAGCCTCGTTCCATTCTCCAGTTTTTGCTTGGGCTTCTAAAAGTTGTTTTTGTCTTTTGTAAACTGTTGGAAATTTGATTCTTTGTGTAACACCCACTTTTATATCATTCACATCACTATTAAACTGACCATATTCACCAACAAATTCTGTATTGGAAATATCATAACCTGTTTTGGCCATTTTTTGTAAATAGTCTGAATTTAGTTTTCCGTTTTTGATTTTTAGATTATTAGAAAGAGCTGTTTCGATGGCTTTGTCGAACGAAATTTTTTCTTGTGCAGTGCCATTTTGTGCGGCTAAAAACAATCCAATTATCATTAAAGTTGTAATGGATTTTGTCTTTGTGGATTTTAATTTAATTCCTTTTTCGAACATAATGTATAAAATTGGTAATACAAATAAAGTTAAGAATGTAGCAATTATCAGTCCGCCAATTACTACGGTTGCTAATGGTTTTTGCACTTCTGCACCCGAACCATTACTCAACGCCATTGGCAAAAATCCTAACGATGCAACTAATGCTGTCATCAAAACTGGACGCAAGCGTATTTTTGTTCCTTGCAAAACAATTGCTTTTAAATCGGTTTCGCCTGATAATTTGATGCGATTGAATTCGGCAATAAGTACTAAACCATTTAAAACTGCAACACCAAACAATGCAATAAATCCAACGCCTGCGCTAATGCTAAAAGGCATTCCACGTAGTGCCAAAAAGAATATTCCTCCAATCATGGATAACGGAATTGCTGAATAAATTAACAATCCTTGTTTTATAGATTTGAAGGCAAAATACAGCAGAATTAAAATTAACAAAAGTGAAATTGGAACAGCAATTAACAATCTATCTTTTGCAGCGTTTAAGTTCTCAAAAGCTCCGCCATAAGTTGTATAATAACCTGCTGGAAGTTTTAATTTTGCATCGACTTTATCTTGTAATTCTTTTACAATACTTTGTACATCGCGACCACGAACATTAAATCCAACTACAATTCTGCGTTTGGCATCTTCTCGTTGAATTTGATTTGGACCTTCGGTGATCTCCACTTTTGCCAATTGTGATAATGGAATTTGTGAACCATTTGGCGTTGGAATTAACAAATTTTGAACATCCGATAGATCTTGTCTTTTTTCACCTTCTAAACGAACCACCAAATCAAATCTTTTTTCGCCTTCATAAATTAAGCCGGTACTCTGTCCTGCAAAAGCCGTATTTACAATTCGGTTAATGTCTTCAATATTTAAATTATATTGTGCAATGGCAGATCGATTGTAATCAATTACAATTTGCGGCATTCCTGTAACTGATTCTATATAAAGGTCTGATGTGCCTTCAACTGTATTTACAATTTTGCCTAATTTGTTGGCGTATAATGCTAAAGTATCTAGGTTTTCTCCAAATATTTTACACACAACATCTTGTCTTGCGCCAGTCATTAATTCATTGAAACGCATTTGAACCGGATATTGAAAACCAAAAGAAACTCCCGGAACGGCTTCCAATTCTTTGCTCATTTTTTCGGATAATTCATCGAATGTTGAAGCTGATGTCCATTCGCTTTTATCTTTTAGAATAATCATCATGTCACTTGCATCAATAGGCATTGGATCAGTTGGAACTTCGGAACTTCCTGTTTTACCAACTACTTTTTGAACTTCTGGAAATTCATCTAATATTATTTTTGCTCCTTGAGAAATCGCAGTCATTGACGTTTGTAAATTACTTCCGGGTAAAACTCGCGTTTCTACCGCAAAATCTCCTTCTTCTAATGATGGCATAAATTCGCCACCCATAAAAGAAAGTGTGATAATCGCTAAAACAAATAAAGTTAAAGTAGTTCCTATTATTATTCGTGGAATTCCCAATGCTTTATTTAAAAGAGGTTGATAGAAATTTTCTAATTTTTCCATCATTCGATCCGAAAAATTCTTTTTATGACTTACTTTCTTATCTAAAAATAAAGCCGTCATCATCGGAATGTAAGTAAGTGATAATACAAAAGCACCGAACAAAGCAAAAGCAATAGTTTGCGCCATAGGTAAAAACATTTTACCTTCAATACCTCGTAAAGTGAAAATTGGAATGTAAACTATCAAGATAATTAACTCACCAAAAACAGCAACATTTCGCATTCTGGTAGACGTTTCTAAAACCACATTATCCATTTGATTTTGTGTTATTTCACCTTGTTTCCTGCTGTGTAAACTAAACAAACAGGCTTCAACAATAATAACTGCGCCATCTACAATTAGTCCAAAATCTAAAGCGCCCAAACTCATTAGATTTCCGCTTACGCCAAATAAATTCATTAAAATCACGGCAAATAACATCGCTAACGGAATAACTGACGCAACAATTAATCCTGCTCTAACATTTCCTAAAAAGAAAATTAAGACAAGAAGTACAATTATTGCGCCTTCTAATAAGTTTTTCCCAACGGTAGAAATGGAATTATTTACCATTTTAGTTCTGTCTAAAAAAGGTTCAATAACAACGCCTTCTGGTAATGTTTTTTGAATTTGAAGAACTCTTTCTTTGATGTTTTTAATAACAATATTACTGTTTGCGCCTTTCAACATCATCACAACAGCGCCAGAAACTTCCTCAGATGGAGTACCACGTTTGTGAAAAGTCATAGCGCCATATCGAATCGCATTTCCTATACGAACATCGGCAACATCACGAATAAATAATGGACTTCCGCTATTTGTATTTTTAATAGCAATTTCTTTTATATTATCAATTGTACTAATTAATCCTTCGCTTCGAATGTATAAAACGGTTGGTCCTTTTTCAATATAAGCACCACCAGTATTTTGATTGTTTTTTTCTAAAGCAGTAAAAACATCAGTAACTGTGATATTGTGCGATTGCAATTTATTTGGATCAATGGCAATTTCAAATTGTTTTAATTTTCCACCAAAACTGCTTACTTCGGCAACACCTTCAACACCTAACAATTGTCGGCGAACAATCCAATCCTGAATGGTTCTTAATTCCGTAGCATCGTATTTGTTTTCATAACCACTTTTTGCTCTTACGGCATATTGATATATTTCGCCCAAACCAGTACTTACTGGACCAAGAAATGGAGCGTCAATGCCTTTTGGAATTTGATCTTTAACTGCGCTTAATCGTTCGGTTACTTGTTGTCTTGCCCAATACACATCTGTTGCATCATCAAATACAATAGTTACAACGGATAATCCGAAACGTGAGAAACTGCGAATTTCTTTCAGTCCTGGAATGTTGCTGTTGGCTTGTTCGATAGGAAACGTTATTAATCGTTCAATATCGGTTGCGCCTAATGATGCTGCAGAAGTAATTACTTGAACTTGATTATCTGTAATATCTGGTACGGCATCAATGGGTAACTTGGTAAATTGATAACTGCCATATCCAATAAGAGCGACAATAAAAAGACCAACGATAAGTTTGTTTTTGATTGAAAACTCAATTATTTTATTCAACATAGTTTAAAATTATTAATTATTTTATAAAAAACAGGCTTCAAAAAAATCATCATCAATGTCTTAATAAAGATAATTTAAATAAAGCATTTAAATAATTAACAATTTTTAGGTGGTCTCCAAATGGATAATAGAACAGTCGAGGAAAAATAATTTTGTAAAAAAGCTATTTTTTGAGGCTCTTTAAAAAAATAAATAGGTGAAAATTTAAATAAATTTATTTCTAAATGTATTACTACATTTTGGTTGGAAGAAAAGTCAGAATGAGTATGGAAAGGTAAATCATTATGGTCGTCCTTTTTTTCGTCGTGATGGTTATTTAAATAATGATCTGTCAAAAAATGAAATAGGGTTATATTGCTTTGTTCGTGATTATGCTGTATAAAATGTGAAACTAATATAGGTAAGCGCATGCTATCCTCGACTACGTAAGGAATCGTAAGTTGCAAGCAAATAGCTAAAGTGATTATGTTTTTTAGAAATTTCACAAACAAATATAGGCACTTTTAAAATTAAATTTTAAATAATAAACTAATGTCAACTCAATACGTAAAAAGTATCAGTAATGGAAAATAAATAAGTTTTCCAGCTTCCTTTAGTAAAATGTAAATGTACTGCAAAATCGGGATCACTCTCTTAAGAACTACTTAAGGTCTGCTTCAAATAAACTTAAAATTACGGTAGTCCCTTTATTCTCTTGACTAGTAATTGCCACTGTGATATTAAGTAATGAACATAATCTTTTAACAATAGATAACCCCAAACCAGTTCCTTTAATTTCAGGATGATCACTCGATTTTGATCGGTAAAATTGATTGAAAATTCTTTCTAAATCTTCTGTAGGTATTCCAATACCCGAGTCAATGATGTGGCATTCAATCTTAGCACCATTATTTACTATTTTAATGGTTAGACTGTCATCTGAATTAGAATATTTCAACGCATTTGAAATCAGGTTATTAATGATAATTGAAAATAAATAGCTATCCGTTTCTATATAATAATCTTGGAAAAATTCAGCTGTGACATTGATTTTTTTGGATTGGATAGTGGAAGAAGATCGAGCAATAGTGTCTAAAAAGATAGCATTCAAGTATACTTTTTCAATTTTTAAGGTTTGCTTTTGGTTTTCAAATCGCGCCAATAGGAGAAGCTGATCTACTAAGTGATTCAACCGATTTACTTCTTTTACACAAAAATTAATCTTTTCTTCGTATTCAGCAGCATCTCTTGGTTTTCGTATTAAAACCTCCAAAGTGCCTTTTATTACGGTTAAAGGAGTTCTTAGTTCATGAGATGCATCTGAAGTAAATTGTTTCTCCCTTTCAACGGCAGTTTCAATTCGGTCTAATAAATTATTGATTGTTTGAGACAAAACAAAAAGTTCGTCTCTATTTTGAGGCATCGGAATTCTAGAAGTCAGATTGTCTTTGGTAATGACATTGGAAGTTTTAATAATAGCACTAATGGGTTTGATACTTCTTCCAGCAATAAATCGAGCAATGAAGAACAACAAAATTAAAATTAAAGGATAGACAATAATAAGCACTTCAGATAAATTGTTAAGCACTAACGAGGCATCTTCTAGTGACATCGCTATTAGTATATAGCCAATTACCTTGGTCTTTTGATAAATGGGGACCTGAATTTGACGAATAGTGTTTGTTTCTAATTTTGTGTCAAAAACCTCATTATCAATTTTTTTAGAAAAATAGGTCAAGGTTTGTTTTTTGAGATTGGGAGATTTTTCAATCACAACTCCTTTTTTATCAATAAATTGAATAAATACTGGATTTACATCAAGTGTATTGTGCTCCCGTTCCTTCCACTCCTCTTCATGAATCAAATGAAAACTACTATCTACAACTTCAATTTCAGTAAGATGTTTCTCCACTTCAAAACTAATATCAGTATTTACATGGCTGTAAACACTAAATTTAACAATAGAATAGATAATAAAAAAAACTACAAAAATTAATAATGCAGTAGTTATAATATAATGTGAAGCAATTCGATTTTTAAAGGAAAGTTGTGGCATTTTTTTAGTCATTAGCAATATAACCTATACCGCGAACGGTTTTTATATAATCTTCTTCTATTTTTAAGTTTAATTTCTTGCGTATGGCATTTATAAAAACATCGATAACACCAGTGTCATACTCAAAATGTATGTCCCAAACATCTTCAATAATTTGAGTTCTAGTGCATACTTTTCCTTTGTTTTTTACTAAATAACTTAGGAGTTCAAATTCACGTTGTGTTAGTGCTACTTCGATTTTATTGACCAAAACCTCATGTTTGACGGTATCTATTTCAATCGTGCCAAGAGTAAGCATTTCATTTTCCTTTTGGTTTCTAAAATGAATTTTAATCCGTTCCACTAATTCATCAAAACTAAACGGTTTCTTTATATAATCGTTAGCGCCTGCTTTGAGTCCTTCAATAGTTTCTTGAACCGTATCTTTGGCAGTCAAAAATATAATTGGAGTACTGTTGTTTTTCAACCGAATGGCTTTACACAATTCTAAACCAGTCATTTTGGGAAGCATCCAATCCAGCAAAATAAGATCAAAATTCTCTTTTTGAGTTAACTGAAAACCCAATAAGCCATCAGAAGCACTAGTAATCGTATATCCTTCTTCTTCTAACCCTTGCTGAATAAATTGAACAATGCCCGCTTCATCTTCTACAATTAATATGTGCATTTTATACTTTTTTTGTAAATTTAAGCATTATTGCATTACAAACTTGAAACCAATTGTAGCAATATTAGCCTTAAGATTATCACTTCGTTCATAGTGATTGAATCTAAAATCAATGTTTTTCAAACCAAATTTCCATACTTTCGATGCTGTAAAAATATCTGTATAGTTGATACCAAAACCGTATTGATTAGCATCAAATGTAGCTAAATCTGCATCTGAAGTATAAAATTTTTCTGTGGATAAATGTGTTTCGTACGGTGCGTAATATTTAGAAGCTATTTGTGTATAGTAGCGATACATTGGAAAAACAGTAAACTTATCTGATAATTTCACAGGAAGTTCAATAGTAGCGGTATGAGACTGAATGTTCCAGTTATCTGAGTAAAAACGATAATACGTTCTCAATAGGAAGCGTTCGTTAATGTAATAATTTAAACGGGCTCCAATAGGAAGTTTGAAACGAGAATCTGGTAATCTTTCAATATCGTCTGCTAATTTATAGACTCCAGCATTGCTTGTACTCTCATAATTATTAATGTATTGCGCTTGTCCAATGTAAAAATTAGCTTTGTCAGCAAAATAGATTCGGTGATATGGGGAAGACAATAATCCTTGTTGCTGCAATACATCAAAAAATACGGACACTTGTAATTTCTTAGATAAGACCTGAGAAAAACCTATGGATGCTGAGAAAGAGTTTCTATTCACTGCATTTATCGTTTGAAATGCTGATGGCAAATAATTGGCGGTAGATTGTCCATTTTGATCTAAAACCGTTACTCCATTAAAATAGCCTTGGTTTAAAAAGTTAGAACCATATTTAGAATATTCGTGCAATTCCGTTGGATAAATTGGTCTCCATTGATCCAAATATGCATTTACTTTCAAGCTTAATTCTGTATTTTTTTCATTAAAAAGACCGGCAATTCCGCCTCCAAACCCAACAGAAGTGTAATCATATTCATTGGAGAAAGAAACATCTGTATTCCATATAAAATTTCTGGAGTCACTACTATGGCTGTAATTAGCAACCACCGACACCAATTGATCACTTCTAGACGCACCAGATGAAGCTTGCCATGGCGTTCCAGAAGGACCTAAAGCCACTACTTTTCCACCCGCTACTCTATCATCATCGCCGCCACCTCCTCCAGCAGAAGCGCCAGTGGAATTAAATGGATTTATATTACTTGAAGAAGCTGATGAATAGGCTGATATTCCCAAATCAATAGTCAAAACATCATCATCATTTAATGGCATTGCCACCACAATATTTGAGGCTACATCTGTAAGTTTTTCAGATCCTATACCGCCTGAGACAGCTGATCTTGAACCATTTTGATCGTAGTAACTGGCTAAAAAGTCAACTTCCGTACTTTCTAGCACTCTTTTTTTAAATACTGGCTCTTTATCTTGTGCAAAAGCAGCAGTAGTCAGTAAGATAAAAAAAGATAAAATTTTTATTTTCATTTTTTCAAGGATTCAAATTTACCATCTAAATACATGCTTTTAATTAGTTGCACCCACAACCACCGCCAGATTTTCCTCCATTGGCTCCTGCAGCAGCTTCCCGATACACTTGAAAAGAAGTCTCATATCGTTCCGCGGTTCTCGCTGATAATTTCATATCAGGATCGTTAATTTTTTCTTTCTCGTATTCTTTTACGGAACTGCAGGACTGTAAAATCAATGCTGTAAAAAACAAAAAGGCTATTTTATTTATCATCTTCACTTTTTTATTTAGTTATATTTTGAACATCAATACCATTGGAGGAATGAATCTTGCCTTTATCATCTACAATAATACATTCAACACCTTTAATTTGATTTACTAAATCCAACCCGACATCCACCCCCAGCACAAAAATTCCAGTTGCTAAAGCATCTGCGATCTCAGTTTTTTTAGCAAAAACGGATACACTTACTACTCCTGTAGCTGGATAACCTGTTCTGGGATCGATAATATGAGAATAGCGAATGCCATTAAAAATAACGTATTTCTCATAACTACCTGATGTTTCCACGGCACTATCTTCGATGGGAAAAGTTGCAAATATTTTATTTTTGTTCAAAGGATTTACTATTCCAATATTCCAAGATTTGCCATCTGGTTGTTTTCCCCAGGCATTAATATCTCCTGAAACATTTACAATTCCAGCTGTACAGCCTTTTGAGAATAACAAATCCTTTATTTTGTCAGCAATAAATCCCTGTCCTATTCCGCCTAAGCCTAGCTTCATTCCCGCTGATTTTAGAAAAATAGTCTGTTCTTTTTTATTTAAAATAATATTTTTGTATCCAATTTTTGCAACTGATTTTTTTATGGCTTCCTCCGTCGGCATTGTTTTCATGCTACCGTCAAATTTCCATATTTTATCCATGGAAGCGTACGAAATATCAAATGCACCCTTTGTAATTTGAGAAATTTTGATGGAACGTTCTACTAAATCAAAAACTTCTGCATCTACTTTTACAGGTTTTATTCCTGCATTTCTATTTACGTCAGAAATTTGTGTAGTGGGAATCCAATCAGAAATTAAATTCTCGATACGTTTTACTTCGGCTACAGCCAAATCAATATATTCATTAGCTTTTATAGTGTCGGTAGCAACAGCGGTTACCTCAAAAGGACTTCCTAACATTGACAACCTTCGCTTGTGCGCAATTTGTGCATTAGCTACTATTAATGCTAACAAAAAACCTATACAGACTGTTTTTCTCATTTGATTTCAAAAGAATGAATGAGTTGAATGTATTGCTCTGGACCTGTGTTCTTATATCCTGTTATCCCTAATACCCTGCCCGTTTTATCTAAAAGAAGTACCAGTGGGAAATTTCCAGATTTATTATATTCCGAAGCCAATTTTTTATTGCTACTTGTTACTTCAGCACCTAACAAATTTGCTTTTTTCTTTGGAAAATCAGCTTTGTACAAGACCCATTTTTCATCGGCTTCCTTTTTAAATTCTTTAGATTGCCAAATTGTTTTATCTAATTTAATACAAGGTGCACACCAATCAGATCCGGAAAACACAAGTATAATATTTTTATTTTCTGCAATAGCTTGCGATTTTGCTTCTTCAAAACTAGATTTCCAGTTTTGGGAATAGCCCATTGTCCCTATGAAAAGAAACAAAATCAATATATTTTTTTTCATTGTAATTGCATTTTAAATTCCTAGTAAAATTATTGGTTTTATTTTGTTTTGGAACCCGCTAAATTCTATCTTAAGTCAATATTAATTTAGGTAGAAAATTAAGTTTATAAATTAATTATATTTTTACACAAAAATATAAATACATGAATTTATCAAAAAAAATCTCTCCATTCTATTACTTACTTCTTTTTTATATTACCGTTAGTTTCTTTTTAAGAATAATTCTCTTTTTTCATCCTATAACTCAAGCTACCTTTTCTGGGGTGGATACCGTATCCTTATTTGTATTTGGCTTTTTATCTGACTTTTTTGTTTTTGTGCTAGTAAGCGGCTTCTTATGGCTGTACCTTATTTTTATATCTAATTCCAAATATTTTAAACCTTATGGCTATTTCATCCTTGGATTATTCGTTGCACTGTTGCTTTATATTTCCTTTGGAAACACGGTGCTCAATGAATATGGAAGTGCTTTACCCAAAATCGTAATTGCCTTTCTTTCGATAAAAACAGTTTTATTCGCATTGCTTCTTTTTTTACCTAGATATAGGAGCCAAATTCGGTATTGGCTGTTTTCCTTTGTGATCTTTTTATATGTGGTTTTAATTTTGCAAAACGGGATCAGTGAATACTTTTTTTGGAATGAATTTGGAGTGAAGTACAATTTTATAGCTGTAAATTATCTAATTTATACCAATGAAGTTATAGGAAACATTATGGAATCGTATCCTGTCATTCCCATATTTTCAGCCCTTTTCATCATTGCTGGACTAGTAACCTACGTTATTGTAAAAAAATCGAAAGTTTATATCGACAGTATTCCTGCTTTCGTTGAAAAAATGAAAATTTCAGGAATTTATTTCCTTCTTTTTGGAATGTCACTTTTCGCTATTCCAGCTTTATCAGTTAAGGAAAATTCTCAAAATATTTTTGCAAATGAATTGCAAGCGAACGGAATTTATAAGTTTTATTTGGCATTTATGAATAGTGAATTAGACTATTTTAAATTTTATAAAACCGTTCCTAGTGCTGATGCCTATGCACAATTAAAGCAGCAGATTCCGCAAATTTCGGGAGAAACGACCTTGAGACTAATTCAAAGTGAAGCTGCTGAAAACCATAAGAATGTGGTTTTGATAACGATCGAAAGTTACAGTGCGGAATTTATGAAAATGTATGGAAACGAGAAAAAAATCACTCCTTTTCTAGATAGCTTGGCAACAAAAAGTTTGGTTTTTACGAATCTTTACGCAGTAGGAAACAGAACAGTGCGTGGCCTTGAAGCGGTTACACTATGTTTTCCTCCTACAGCAGGCGAAAGTGTTGTAAAAAGGAAAGACAATAAAAATAAATTCTCAACTGGAGCTATATTTAAAGAAAAAGGATATGCCGTCAAATTCATGTATGGAGGCGATGCTTTCTTTGATAATATGGAAGATTTTTTCGCAGGAAATCAATACGATATTGTAGATAAAAAGACGTTTGCACCAAACGAAATTACTTTCGATAATATTTGGGGAGTTTGTGATGAAGATATGTACAATAAAGCTATTGGGATTATGAATAAAGAGGCTTCTACTAACAAGCCATTTTTTAATCATATTATGACGGTGAGTAACCACAGACCCTTTACTTACCCCAATGGAAAAATTGATATTCCCGGCGATGCAAAATCGCGAGATGGTGGTGTAAAATATACTGATTTTGCCATCAAAAAATTCTTTGAAATGGCTAAAAAACAGCCTTGGTTCACGAATACTGTATTTGTCATTTTAGCAGATCATTGTGCTTCGAGTGCTGGTAAAACAGAACTTCCTGCAGATAAATACAGAATTCCTGCTATGATTTTTAGTCCTGGATTTGTAGCACCTCAAAACTACACTAATTTAATGTCACAAATTGATGTTATGCCAACCGTTTTAGGGCTATTAAACTTTAAATACCAAAGTAAATTTTATGGTCAAGATGTGTTAAAACCAGATTATAAACCTAGAGCCTTGATTGCCACATACCAGGATTTAGGATTGATAAAAGACAATATTTTAACGGTTATTTCACCTAAAAAAAGCGTCAAACAGTTTCAGCTAGCATTGAAACCAAACCAGACAGTACCGTTGGATTTCCAAATATTCTACGAACAAACGCCATTGAAAAAAGAAAGAACAGATTTAGTAAACGAAACTGTTTCATACTATCAAACTGCCTCCGATATATTGAAAAATAAGAAGTATCAAAAAATTAATTAGCATAAAAAAACGGGTGAGATATAAGTCTCACCCGTTTTTTAATTAGAAAAGTAGCATTTATTCTTTTTCATTTATTAAACCAAAGAGACTTCCCTTTTCAAAGGTTTTCAAATCTTTTTTTAGATTTTTGCTGTTGCGTTTTGTAAGTTCAGTAGCATCGAGATTGCTTAAGTCTGGTTTTCCAGCATTGACCCAAGCCGTATACCAAAAACTTGCTGTTGCTGTAATCGCTTTCTTCATTTGTTGTTCCACCATCCCGTTTAAATCTGTATGCAATTTACCTGCATACTCATCAGAATATAACATTCCACCATATTTGTTTTTCACAATAGTTCCAGCGGCATCCGTTACGTACATTTTGTTTTCAGGAGTTGCAGTTCTTAGTTTTTTATCGGTAGCCAATAAAGGTTCCACTAAACTGTGGGTGTCAAAAATGATATCCCAAGTAGCCTTCTCCACATTTTCTAAATATTTCCCTTGCGCTACATTCAATTTATAGTTTTTTACAAACAATTCAGGCAAACGACTTTCCCATAAAGAATGAATTCCTTTTTGGTTGGTATTTTGTCCATCATGATTGTCTGAAGTATGCAATGGCATGTGTGCATCTGCAATATAGTGACCTAAATCACCCGCGATGAAAAGGATTTCATTTTTTCTTTTATCTTTAAAAGCTTTAGTTAATTTGGCCATCATATCTTGAATGTGCCAAGGTAAGATTCCATTTTTAGTCAAAAACTTTTCATCATATTTAGACTTTGCTTCTTCCATAGTTTTAGGAAAAGTCTCTACTGCACCAAAATTCTCCATATCAAAATAATGACGTGGCGGCTCCATTTTGTCGTTTAAGACGTTCCTTCTTAAATCTGGAACAGTAGATGCTTGTGTGATGTAATCAATGTGATTGTAAAAAAAAGTTTGCAATGGTTTTGGCAATGCCATTACAGCTGCTCTGTTAATTCGTTCATGACCGATAACTCCCCATGACAAAAGAAGAAAGGCAACGCCAAGTGCAGATAAAGCAATAAACGTAGGTCTAATTTTAAAATTTTTCATTAAATTTATTTTTTTTGAAAGACAAATGTATTTCTTTAATTCGTTATTAGAAAAAAAAGGATTTAAGATTGTGTTAATTAAAAAAGAAAACTACAACTATGTTTCGACATCAAGGAAAAAATAGAACTTTTGTTCACAATCTTCGTTTGGCTACTTTATTATCATTTGTAGCTGGAATTGTAAATATTACGGGAGTTTTATCCATTCAAACTTTAACTACTAATGTTACGGGACATTTCGCCTATTTTGCCGAAGAGATTATGAAACGGGATTTCGTAGCCGCTATTACTTTTTTTGTATTCACTATTTTCTTTTTATTAGGTGCCTTTACCTCTAATTTTTTAGCAGAACTAATTTCAAAAAAACATCCAAATCTATCTCATGTACTGCCCATTTCTATAGAAATGATTGTTTTGATTGCGGTTGGTATTTTTGGAACCCAAACATCCCTATCGAGTTTGGAAGGAAAATGGATTGCTTTTTCGATGCTTTTCGCCATGGGAATACAAAACTCTTTAGTGACAAAAATTTCACAATCTATAGTTCGAACTACCCATCTAACCGGGCTTTTTACAGACTTAGGAATTGAACTGTCTCAATTGTTTTTTTATAAAAAGCCAGAGGAAAAGAAAAAATTAAAAATAAGTATCTATCTTCGGTTGTCCATCATCATTTTCTTTTTTATTGGCTGTTTTTCAGGTGGTTTTCTCTATAATACACTGAAAATAAAAACACTTTTTATTGCTGCTACTTTTTTATTAATTGCTCTTATGTATGATTATATCCGACTGCAATTTCATGTGATTAAAAGAAAAACATTTAATCATAAAACTATTTTAGATAAATAATTGCAATTAATGTAGCAATGGCAATGCATATCCAAAGCAAAATCCCTTGTGCTAAAGGTTTTATTCCTACCGCTTTTAAAATAGCTCCATTTAATCCGGCTCCAATTAGAAATAAAGTTATGGTCAAACCAATTTTAGAAATTGAAACAAAATAGGGTGTAATAATCTTCATTTGTGGCAAATAAGTAGTTGAAATCATAGCCAAAATAAACAATCCTATAAAGTAAGGAATTTTAATTTTCTTTGTATTATTTTTAAAAATAAAGGAAGTGATCAACGCTACAGGAATAATCCAAAGCGCTCGTGCTAATTTTACTGTTGTAGCTATCTGCAAGGCTTCCGCACCATATTTACTTGCCGCTCCTACTACAGAACTGGTGTCATGTATGGCAATAGCACACCACAAGCCGAACTCTTGTTGAGATAAACCCAACCACTGCCCTACTGCTGGAAACACAAAAAGCGCTACTGAATTCAGAATAAATATGACTCCCAGAGCGACAGAAGTTTCTTTTTCATTGGATTTGATTACGGGAGCGATTGCTGCAATGGCGCTACCTCCACAAATTGCAGTACCGCATGAAATTAAATGAGCTGTTTTCTTCTCGATTTTGAGCCATTTTCCTAAAAAAGTTCCTAAAACCAAAGTGGTGAAAATAGAAATTACGGTAAACAAGAAACCTTCTTTTCCTGCTGATACCGCACTATGAATATTCATGCCAAATCCCAAACCCACAACTGAAAATTGCAACAAATAGTTAGTCGCTTTATGATTTAATTTTAAAAATGGATGTCCAAAAAGATTGGCCACTAGTAATCCTAATACTAAGGCTATAGGCGGTGAAACAAAAATTGTGGTACAAAACAATAGCAACACAACAAAAATCAGTTGCTGCAATGTGGCATTAACTTTAAAAAAAATAAAAGGTTGTTTTTGAATTTCTTTTTGATGCGTTTCCATTGTAAAGTAATTGAATTATTACAGTACAAAGGTGAAGCGATTAATCTATTAATACCAATCGCAAATTATAATCCGTTATAACTTTAAATTATAATGATTTGAAATGTTTTGGATAAACAAATCTGAAAGCGAATCAGTTTTTCCTTGCAAGGTGATGATATAAAAGAAACGTTCAATAATCAGGTCTTTAATATCTAATATTCCTAATTCATTGCTTTCAAGTTCTTTTTTTATCGCATGAATTGATATAAAAGCCACACAATCAGAGTTCATTAAATAGGATTTTATACTTTCAGTACTGCCTAATTGCATTTCAATTTGCAATTCTGATAGTTTAATTTCAAATGGTTTCAGGGCATGTTCAATAACTTCAAGTGTTCCTGAACCTTGTTCTCGCATTAAAAAATGCATTCTTTTTAAATCCTCTTGCGTCACTTCATCAAGATTGCTTAAAGGATTGGAACTGCTGCAAACTAAAACCAATTCGTCCTTTAAAAACTCGGTATATTTAATGGATTTATTTTTGGATTGTCCTTCTACAATTCCAATTTCTATCTCCTGCTTTAGTAAAGCGCTTTCAATTTGTTCTGTATTTCCGTTAAGTAAACTCACTTTTACATCTTGCAATTTTTGATGAAAACGAGCTAAAAGTGGTGGAATAATATACTGAGAGATTGTTGTACTGGCACCTATTCGCAACAATCCAGAACGTTGATTAATCAGTGTACTCATATCAAAATCTATTTCGCGGTACACTTCAAAAATACTTTTGGTATGTTGTAACAACACTTCGCCAGCAGTTGTCAAGGAAATTTTTGATCCACTTCTATCAAAAAGTTTAATCTTATAATATTCTTCTAACTCCTGAATGTGCTTTGAAATCGCTGGTTGCGTAATAAACAATTCCGCTGCTGCTTTTGTAAAACTCAATCGATTGGCAACCGTATAAAACACTTTTAGTCTAAAATCCATGTTATTTTCTCGTATTTGCTTAAAGCAATCCATTGTATTTTCGAACAAACCACTCTGTAGCAAGTAAAATGGAGATCAATATTAATAACCAAACCCAGTCAATCAAAGGTGTTTTGGTTACACTATTTTTCTGTATTGCTTTGTAATCCTCGTTTTCCAAAAGTGTTTTTATTAAACCATTTATTTGGTCTGGAAAATATACCTTGCCCTCCGTTTGCGATGCTAATTGCGCCAATTTGGCTACATCAGGATTGATAAATTGCTTTTCGATATCAAAATCAAGAATTTCAAAACTGCTGGAGTAAGTCGTTCCAGAATTTAATTCTTTTACTGAGAAGGAATAAGAACACGATTTTAATCTATCCAGATTCACTTTATAGGAGTTGTTTCCTTTCAATAAATCGTAGTTCGTCGTTTGTTTCGTTTTAGTATTAGTAACAGCAATTGTCAATCTTGCTTTTTCGTCGAATTCATAGTTTTTATTAAAATATTGAGCTGTAATTTCGATTGCTTCGCCTGAGTTGTAAAAACTTTCATGTTCCACTACCAATGATTTTTTGGAGTTATTAGAAGCTAAAAATTGAACAACCTTATCTATGAAAAGATCGTATTTCTCAAATGATTGTGTATCTACATGTGTTTGTAAACGCCATTTCCAACTATTTTCACCCAAAAGATAAGCAACTCGTTTGCCTTGATTTTCTGCAAAAGCGAGCAAAGGCGCGTTCGTCTCGATTGTTCTAATTTTAGACGAAAGTAAAACTGAGATTGCTCCCTTTGTAGTAACGGTACCAAAAGCATTTTGTAAAGGCGTGAAATTTTCAAACCCAATATTCTCCAATGCAAACAAGTTAAATTGCTTATTAAAAACGGATAAATAATCCTCTTTTTGTCCGCTCATTTTAAAGTCTAAATTATCCTGTTGCTGATTTAAAAAATTAAAATCTGTATTGTTACCAGTAATAATAAACGTATTGATTCCAGCCATTTTACTATTCTCAAAAATAGTTTTGAATTCAGCAGTAGGTTGGTAAAAAATAAGAATAGTATAATCTTGTACTGATTTGATATCATTAGGCCTAACAATTGTCACTTTGCGTTGTACATTAGATTCAATTGCTCTTTTTAATGCTCCTAAATCAGGATGGCTGATTGCCGAAACGAGTGCAATAGCAGTCTTTTGATCCAGTACTTCAACGGCAAAATTCTTCGTATTATTATACTTGTTCTTTTCCTGTTCTTTGGATGAAATAGTTGCTTTAAAAAGTTGTAATCCTATTTTATCAGCGGGCAAGAGCAGGCTAACTGTTTCCGTTTTTTTAGAAGCTGAAAAAGCAATCGGTTGTTTGCTATAGATTGTTTTTCCTTGCGAAATAATAAAATCAGCCGTTATGCTTTTAGTTCCTGAATAGTGCAAAAAAGCTTCTACAGGAAATTTGTTCTTATGAAAAGCATATTTATTCACGTTCAATTGATTGATTTTGAAATCTAAAAAAGTAGTCGTATCTCCTACTACAAGGGGATATACTTTATTTGTAGCATCAAAACTATACACATAATCATTACCTGAAGTTTGGTTTCCATCGGTAATCAATACTGTTGGATAACTAGTATTTTTATATATACTTTTTAAATTTTTGGAGACAGCATCTATATTGGTTTGCGTTCCTTTAAAGTCAAGTGTGGTTGCAGGTTCAAAATCATCTGAAAATCGATACAATTGCACGTCAAATTTTTCTTGTAACGCCGAGTTTGCTTCTAATTTTTTATACAATTCCACTGCTTTTTCATTCGCATTTAAAAACGAAACTGAGCTAGAGTTATCCACTACAATAGGTAGAGGCGTTTTTACGGTTTCAAGGGTGTTTTTAGTTAATGTTGGATTAATCAATAACAGTAAAATTCCAAAAATGGATAAAAAACGTAAGAAAGCCAAAAACCAACCGACTTTCGATTTGTTTTTGGCTTTGTGGATATATTGAAAATAGGATAAACCACCTGCTATTAATAAAGAAAAAAGTAATAATAGTATGGTGGTTGTGGTCATATTTTGGTCGTATTCAAAAATCAATTTAGGTTCTCAGAATGGTATCCTGAAAACTAAATACCGATTCTTATTTTAAGTAAGCATTCCGCCACAAACGTTCATAACTTGTCCTGTTATATAGGCACTCATATCAGAGGCAAAGAAAAGACACGCATTAGCAACATCTTCCGTTGTTCCACCGCGTTTCAAAGGGATTCCATCTCTCCATCCTTTGACCACATCTTCATTTAATTTAGCCGTCATTTCCGTTTCTATAAATCCTGGAGCAATTGCATTGCAACGAATATTACGAGAACCTAATTCTAATGCTACTGATTTTGTAAATCCAATAACGCCTGCTTTTGATGCCGCATAATTAGTTTGTCCTGCATTTCCTTTCACTCCTACAACAGAACTCATATTGATAATCGAACCAGACCGTTGTTTTAGGAATGTACGTTGAATGGCTTTAGTCATATTAAAAACCGACTTCAAATTCACATCAATTACTTGATCAAAATCAGCTTCAGACATACGCATCAATAGGTTGTCTTTAGTAATTCCAGCGTTATTTATTAAAATATCAACTGTTCCAAATTCAGCTATAACGGCGTCAACAAGCGTTTGCGCTTCGTTAAAATCCGCCGCATTTGATTGGTAGCCTTTTGCTTTGATCCCAAGAGCATTCAATTCATTCTCTAAAGCCATCGCTGATTCTACTGATGAACTATAAGTAAATGCAACATTTGCACCTTGTTTTGCAAAAACTTCTGCAATTCCCTTTCCAATTCCGCGACTTGCTCCTGTGATAATGGCAACTTTTCCTTCTAGTAATTTCATAATCAAAAATTAATTTATTTTTTATTTTGAGCTATTCCTGCTATTCATTGCAATCTTTTCTATTTTTAAAGAAAAAATAGAAAAGGATCTCCATTGCTATCAGGGCTAAAAACGACTTGCCAAATATATAATATTTCCTTTCTTAAAAAAAATTTCGCTTTCAATAACAATCATAAAATTTCCTTTTTAGATGTGAAAAAATCGTTTGACCAGTTTATCCCAAAAGGAACTATAAATAGCGACTAATGTAAAGGCGAGTAAAAATAAATGATACCAAGCATTACTAATCAAATCAAAAAAATCTAATTTACCATTTGCAAAACTTAATATTAATAATACTTGTGCACCATAAGGCAAAATCCCTTGTACAATACACGAAAAAATATCCAAAATCGCTGCTGTTTTTTTCGAACTCAACTCATACTCATCATTAATCTCTTTTGCAATTGGTCCTGTTATTACAATGGATACGGTGTTATTGGCTATAGCCAAATTAGCAAAGCCTACCAAAGCCCCAATTCCAGCTTGTGCTGATTTTTTATTTTTGATTCGTTTTTTGATTTGGACCAACAGATAAGTAATTCCGCCTGCTTTGTCAACTAGAGCAGCAAGTCCGCCAGTAAGCATCGAAAGCAAAAAGATGTCGGTCATACTCGTAAAACCTTCATAGATCTTTTGAGTGAATTCCATTATTGTAAAAGAACCTCCAACATACCCAATAATGCCCGCTAATAACGTTCCTATAATTAATGTAGAAAAAACATTAACACCTACAACCGCTAAAACAATGACCAATAAATAAGGTACAATTGCAATCCATGAAAAATCATTTTTTGCAATAGCTACAGTAACAATATCAGAGTTTAACCCCAAGTAAAAGAAAACTAGAATAGTAACTATTGCTGCTGGAAAGGCAATAAACAAATTCACCTTGAATTTATCTTTTAATTCACATCCTAAGGACTGAGTAGCTGCAATAGTAGTGTCAGAGATCATGGATAAATTATCCCCAAGCATCGAACCGCCTAATAAAGCACCCGATATCAATGGTAGAGAAGCGCCACTCTTATCAGCAAGTGAAACCGCTATTGGTCCAATAGCTACAATAGCGCCAACTGAAGTTCCTGTTGCTGTTGATAAAAACGCAGCAATCAAGAAAATTCCTAGTGGAAAATAAGCCACGTCAATCGTGTTGATTCCAAGATTCACTACCGCATCAACGCCGCCCATAGCTTTACTCACCACTGCAAAAGCACCCGCAAGTAAATAAATCAAGCACATGGTCATAATTTTGCTTTCGCCACAACCTGCTATCAAGGTCTCCACTTTGTCTTCAGTTGATGATTTGTATAATAAAAAAGCGGCTATTATACCAATGAGAACTGCTACTGGGGACGGAAAAGCATAAAAATCATTCAAGACAATTCCTGCTCCTAAAAATGTAAAAATAAATACAAACAACGGAATCAACGCAAAGGGATTTCCGGTTTCTTTTGAAAATAGAGTCATAAAAATAATTTAAAATTAAAAGTTATGACGAAAAATAAAGCTACTAATGGGAATGTAAACAACATTTTTTCCAAAGGATTTGGCTTATCGTTTTAGCACCTTGCTTGTTGCTGCAGGTTGCTATCCTATTACAGGATTCGTGATAACGGGTGCAAAAGTAATTAATAATTCATGAAATGTTTTGAATTTCATAAAAATATTTTAAAACAAAAAAAAGCGCCACATAAATATGTAACGCTTCCATATAAAATACTTAAAAACAGTTGTTAACTTTTTAAAAAGCTACATTCCATTTAGGCAATCTTCCGTTTTCGTCTAAGAAGTTTTGTAAAACTTGTCCTTCTACAAAAGTTGGAATTACTTTGGTCTTGTCATTAAATGTTTCGTACCAAACCACTTCTAGCGTGCTTATATTTTCAATTTTCATTTGCGCTGGCCAAGAATACTTTCTTCCTGTTTTTGCAAATTGGTGTCCTTCTACAATTTTTTCTTGAAGACCACCATTTTTAATTTTCAAAGTTCCGTTATTTTGAACGGTACCAGTAGAACCAACCATTATTAACTCTTTTTCATCCCCTACTGAGTATACTAAAAATACTCCAGATCCTTCTGAAGCATTGCATACTTCTGCAAGACTATCTTCTGCAGTAAATGAAAACTGATTGGTAACTTTGAATTTTTTTAATTCTTTGTACATATTATTTTATTTTTATTTGAAATGACTTCGACAAAAAAATACCCCACAAAATCGTGAGGCCCATTAGAAACCATTCGTTTGTATTTACTTTTATTAGTATTGAATCTGAAAAAAACAAATCCATTTAATAAAGTGCAAAGATATTTCTTTAATTCAATTTATAATTAAAAAAGCCCCACAAATTGCGAGGCTTTTTAGAATATTTAATTGGAGTATTAGCTTAACCTAAAACTTCTTTAACTTTTTTACCAATTTCTGCTGGTGAATCCACTACGTGAATTCCACATTCTCTCATGATTTGTTTCTTAGCTTCTGCAGTGTCATCTGAACCACCAACAATTGCACCTGCATGTCCCATTGTACGTCCTGGAGGAGCGGTAACTCCTGCAATGAATCCTACAACTGGTTTACGGTTACCATCAGCTTTGATCCAATGAGCAGCATCAGCTTCTAATTGTCCACCAATTTCACCTATCATTACGATACATTCTGTTTCTGGATCGTTCATCAATAATTCAACTGCTTCTTTTGTAGTTGTTCCAATAATTGGGTCTCCACCAATACCAATTGCAGTAGTGATTCCTAATCCTTGTTTTACTACTTGGTCAGCCGCTTCGTATGTTAATGTTCCCGATTTAGAAACAATACCTACAGTTCCTTTTTTGAAAACAAAACCTGGCATGATACCAACTTTAGCTTCACCCGGAGTGATTATTCCAGGGCAGTTTGGACCTATTAATCTTGCGTTTCTTTCTTTAACATAACTATTTGCTTTTATCATGTCAGCAACAGGAATTCCTTCAGTAATTGCAATAATTACTTTTATACCTGCATCTGCAGCTTCCATTATTGCATCAGCAGCAAAAGCTGGCGGTACAAAAATGATAGTTGTATCAGCTCCTGCTTGTTCTACAGCATCTTTTACAGTATTAAAAACGGGTCTATCTAAGTGAGTAGTCCCACCTTTTCCTGGAGTTACACCACCAACAACGTTAGTACCGTACTCAATCATTTGAGAAGCATGGAAAGTTCCTTCGCTTCCTGTAAAACCTTGAACAATTATTTTGGAATCTTTATTAACTAAAACACTCATGATATATTTTTTATGTAGTTTTTAAAATGGTTATGCAAAAGTATAAAATAGTAAGCACTAATCCATATTCAGTATTCAGTTTTTTGACACTAAATTAGGATAATTGGCTCATTTGATAGCCTCGAAATAATTTATTGTCTTTTATTTGCCAAATAACTATAAAATGTGCCAATAACATTTCTTCTCTTGGGTTCTCAATCGTTTTCACAAAATGAGAATAACGTACCGAAATCAAATCATTTTCACCAATAAGATGGCTTATACGAACCTTAGAACGGACATAAGCTTTACTTAAATCATTGGACAAATTTAATAACGAATCATAATTAAGTTCCACAAATCCTGTACTACTATTCCATTCCACGATTACCTCTGGATGCAAAAAATCTTTGATAACTTCACGATCAATTAAAGCATCCGATTTATAAAATTTCTGAACAATTTCTTTAGCAGACATATTATTTTAGTTTATTTAGAATTTCGGGTATCTTTTTGATATTAGCCAGTTGTTTCAATTTTTCTCTTGATTCTTCAATTGGAGTACCAAAATAAGACTTTCCGCCTTCAACGGATTTTGTCACTCCAGTTTGACCCAAAATAATTGCCTTAGCTCCTATAGTAATACCGCTAGTGGTTCCTACTTGTCCCCAAATCGTTACTTCATCTTCAATAATCACACAACCTGCTATTCCAGTTTGAGAGGCGATTAAACATTTTTTTCCAATAACAGTATCATGACCCACATGTACTTGATTGTCAATTTTTGTGCCTTCGCCAATTGTTGTGTCACCAGTTACACCTTTGTCAATAGTACAAAGTGCTCCAATACCCACATTATCTTTGATTACCACGCGACCACCGGAAAGTAATTGATCATAACCTTCAGGCCGCTTTTTATAGTAAAAAGCATCAGCGCCTAGAATCGTTCCTGCATGAATCATTACATTATCGCCAATTACGGTATAATCATAAATAGAAACATTAGAATGAATTAAGCAATTCTTGCCAATAACAACATGATTTCCAATAAATGTATTTGGCTGTATCACAGTTCCTTCACCTACTGAAGCTGAAGTTGCTATTGAAACATTTGAAAATTGAAAAGGCCTGAAATAATTCGTCAATTTATTAAAATCTCTAAAAGGATCTTCTGATATCAGTAACGCTTTTCCTTCGGGACATGCGACATTTTTGTTAATCAAAACTATGGACGCAGCAGAATTTAATGCCTTGTCATAATATTTTAGATGATCCACAAAAACAATATCGCCAAATTCGACAACATGAATTTCATTCATTCCTAAAACAGGAAAATTGGCATTACCTACATATTCGCAGCCAATGATACATGCAATTTCTTCTAAGGTATACGCTTTTTGGAATTTCATTTATTTAGTATTCAGTGTTCAGTAATCAGTGTCCAGTATATCTGATTACTGAACACTGACCACTGCAAACTATTCTTTAACTCGTTCCATGTAAGAACCGGATGCAGTATCAATTTTAATTTTATCTCCTTCATTAATAAACAAGGGAACATTTACACTTGCACCCGTTTCAACAGTCGCTGATTTAGTTGCATTTGTAGCTGTATTACCTTTGATTCCTGGTTCAGCATAAGTCACTTCAAGAATAACAGATGCAGGCATATCCACAGAAAGCGGTAAATCAGTCTCTGTATTGATACTTACCATTACGTTTTCTCCTTCTTTTAGCAAATCTGGTGAGTCTAAAATATTTTTGTTCAATGTAATTTGTTCGAAAGTCTCTGTGTTCATAAAATGAAAATCATCCCCTTCTGGATACAAAAATTGAAATTTGTGATTTTCTACTCTAACTTCTTCTATTTTATGTCCAGCAGAAAAGGTATTGTCTAATACTTTCCCATTAGTTAAACTTCTCAGTTTGGTTCTAACGAAAGCGGGTCCTTTTCCAGGTTTAACATGAAGAAATTCAATAATTTTGTAAATGTCATTGTTGTATTTGATACACAATCCGTTTTTAATATCTGATGTAGATGCCATTGTTATTTATGATTTATTTTTCCCATCCATACCCTCCCCGAAGGGGAAGGAGCTAAGACTGGAAATTTGTTAATTATTTATTTTATGCTATTTAATTTTGTACTATCATTTTTTTTATCAAAATAATTCCATTTCGACTCTCTTTCCTTCGGGGAGAGCTGGGGAGGGGATTAATAATTTCCAGAATATCCTTTCATTACTCCTCTTGATGAATTTCTGATAAAATCAATAATTTCGTCTCTTTCAGGCGTAGCTTCCATTTCTGCTTCAATAATACCCAAAGCTTGCGTAACGTTATAATTTTTTTGATATAAAATTCTGTAAATATCCTGAATTTCTCTGATTTTTTCAGATGTAAAGCCTCTCCTTCTCAATCCAACCGAATTAATTCCAACATAGGACAGTGGTTCTTTTGCTGCTTTTGTGTACGGTGGAACATCTTTTCTTAGTAAAGACCCACCTGAAATCATCGCATGGTCTCCCACACTGATAAATTGATGAACTGCTGATAAACCTCCAACAATAGCATAATTACCAATAGTTACGTGTCCTCCTAGAAGAACTCCATTAACAATAATAGCATTATTTCCTACGTGACAATCATGAGCAATGTGGGCAGTAGCCATAATTAAACAGTTGTCGCCAATTACAGTTTGTCCTGATGCAATTGTCCCTCTATTGATGGTAACGCACTCTCTGATTGTACAATTGTCCCCAATAATTACAAGCGAATCTTCTCCTCCAAACTTTAAATCTTGCGGAACAGCGGAGATAACTGCTCCTGGGAATATATTACAATTTTTTCCAATTCTTGCACCTTCCATAATCGTAACATTGGATCCTATCCAAGTACCGTCTCCAATGACAACGTTGTTATGAATAGTTGTAAAGGGTTCTATTACGACATTTTTGGCGATTTTAGCACCGGGATGAACATAGGCTAAGGGTTGATTCATTTTATTTTGTTTAACCGTTTAACTGTTTAAGCGATTGATCGAATAATCGATAATCAAATCAACAAAAATTATTGTTTTTTAGCAATCTGAGCCATTAATTCCGCTTCAGCAACCAGTTTTCCGTTTGCATAAGCATTTGCTTGCATGTGACAAATCCCTCTTCTGATAGGAGTTATCAAATCACATTTAAAAATTAAGGTGTCGCCGGGTAATACTTTATGTTTGAATTTGACATTGTCAATTTTCATAAAATAAGTCAAATAATTTTCAGGATCTGGAACTGTGCTTAAAACTAAAATTCCTCCTGTTTGTGCCATGGCCTCTACTATTAAAACGCCTGGCATAACTGGTGCTTCTGGAAAATGACCCACAAAGAAATTTTCATTCATGGTGACATTTTTCATCCCTACAACATGGCTCTCAGACATTTCAATGATTCTATCAATCAATAAAAAGGGTGGTCTGTGAGGCAATACCGCCATAATTTTATGAATATCCATTAATGGCTCTAGATTCAAGTCATAAACGGGAACATAATTTCTCTGTTCTATTTTTATAATTTTTGCCATTTTTTTGGCAAATTGTGTATTTACAAAATGTCCTGGTTTATTAGCAATAACTTTTCCTTGTATTTTAGTACCTATTAAAGCTAAATCACCCACTACATCAAGCAGTTTGTGTCTTGCTGCTTCATTTGGATAATGCAAAGTAAGATTGTCTAAAATTCCATTAGGTTTTACGTTAATAGTTTCTTTTCCAAACGCAACTTTCAAGTTTTCCATTGTTGCCTCCGAAATTTCTTTATCAACATAGACTATTGCATTGTTCAAATCGCCTCCTTTTATCAATCCGTTTTCTAAAAGGGATTCTAATTCATGCAAAAAACTAAAAGTTCTGGATTCTGCTATTTCAGTTTTGAAATCAGCAATACTTTTCATGTTTGCATTTTGGGTACCTAAAATTTTAGTTCCAAAATCAACCATGGCAGTTACACAATAATGATCACTTGGCATCACTAAAATTTCACTTCCTGAAGCTTCGTCAGTGAATGAAATAACCTCTTTCACTACGTAAACTTTTCTTTTGGCATTTTGTTCTTCAAATCCTGCTTTTTCAAGCGCTTCAACAAAATATTTAGAAGAACCATCCATTATAGGCAGTTCCGAAGCGTTCAATTCGATAATTATGTTGTCTAAATCACAACCAATCAGTGCTGCTAAAACATGTTCTGGAGTTTGAATTTTAACACCCAGTTTTTCTAAATTAGTCCCTCTTTGGGTGTTTACTACATAATTTGCATCTGCTTCGATAATAGGATGTCCTTCCAGATCTACTCGAACAAAAGTAAAACCATTATTCACCGGAGCAGGTTTAAAAGTCATTTTAACTTCTTTACCGGTATGTAGTCCAACTCCAGTTAGCGAGATCTCTGTCGTGATGGTCTTCTGTTTAACCATTGTTTCCATTTTTTTGGTTTAATATTTGTTTCTTTAATTCTTTTATTTCGGCAACAATTTTAGGTAAATTCTTAAAATGAACATACGATTTGCTAAAATCGTTGTATCCAAATGCCGGACTTCCTTGCAAAATTTCGTTGTCTTTTATATTTCTTCCGACGCCAGCTTGCGCCTGAATTCGGACATTATTCCCAATGGTCAGATGACCTGAAATTCCTACTTGACCACCGATTAATCCATTTTTTCCAATTTTAGTGGAACCTGCAACGCCTGTTTGAGCAGCAATCACTGTATTCTCCCCTATTTCAACATTATGGGCTATCTGAATTTGATTATCAAGTTTTACTCCATTTCTAATAATAGTAGAACCCATCGTGGCTCTATCAATAGTAGTACAAGAGCCTATATCAACGTTATCTTCAATGATTACATTACCAATTTGAGGAATCTTTGTATAAGTTCCGTCTGGATTAGGCGCAAAGCCAAAACCGTCCGAACCAATGATAGCTCCTGAATGAATCGTGCAATTGTTACCAATTATAGTTTCCGAATATATTTTTGCACCAGCGAATAAAACTACATTATTACCAACTATAACATTGTCTCCCAGAAAACAATTCGGATAAATTTTTACATTTTCACCTAAAACAACATTTTGTCCTACATAACTAAAACTGCCTAAATATAGATTATCGCCATATTTTGCACTTTGCGAAAGAAAGGAAGGTTGCTCAATTCCACTTTTATTAAGCTTAACTTGATTGTAAAATTCCAACAGTTTAGAAAACGCTCCGTATGCATCTGCCACTTTTATCAATGTAGTGGTTACAGGCGACTCTGGCACAAAAGAATCATTCACGATGGTTACTGATGCTTTTGTGGAATATATATAATTGAGGTATTTAGGGTTTGACAAAAAAGTCAACGAACCTTCAACACCCTCCTCAATTTTTGACAATCTAAAAACTTCCACCATCGGATTACCAACAACTTCTCCTTCTAAAATCCCTGCTATTTGTTCTGCTGTAAATTTCATCTTATCTGATTGTATTTCTTATAGGAATAAGATGGATCTCACTATGTAATGTCCTGATGGTATTAAAAAAAAATGTGTTAGCTCGTTTCATTGCGACAAAAATATAAAAAAATAGATTTTAAATGGCGTTTTTATAACAGTTGTTTTGGGAAACAGATATAATACTTGGTCACTAATTTAGATAATGATTTTAAATTCAGCTGATCAGATGATTCAATTACGTCTTCAATTGTGCTATCTTTTTTCAAAATTCGTATAGGTTCCGCTTCTTTACTATAGGCTTGGTTTTTTATTTTCCCTTTAAAAATAAAATAATTGGTTTCCAATAATGAAATATTATTTTCCACTGAAAAACGTTCTTTCAATGGGTGTAATTCTTCAATCGCTACTTTTTCACTAGTTAGCTTTATTTTTAATAAATCTCGGTTTACTATCATTTTACTCAAAGAGGACAATATAAAATCATCGTGCTTTTGCCAGGATTTTAATGCTCCAATGATATCAAAATCATCTAGTTGAGCAAATAAATCCAAAGTTTCAGCATCAAACGTAGCAATTGTGACTTTGTTTTGCATGAAAAATAATAATGGCTCGCTACAAGGCAACTGCACTCCTTTTAGCGTTAATTCTTTGGCACGCTTTAAGATTTTCATCAAAATTAACTCTGCCACTAAACTCGTTTTGTGCAAATACGCTTGCCAATACATTAATCGTCTAGACATTAAGAATTTCTCAACAGAATAAATTCCTTTTTCTTCAATCACCAAATAATCGTCCACAACATTCATCATTTGGATCAATCGCTCTGAGTTGACATTTCCTTCTGCCACTCCTGAATAGAAACTGTCGCGTTTCAAATAATCCATGCGATCCATATCCAACTGACTCGAAATCAATTGCAACATGAATTTCCTATTGTATTCGCCTTTAAAAACCTGAATAGCTAGACTTAATTGACCATTGAATTCCACATTCAATTGGTTCATGAATAATAGTGATATTTCTTCATGATGTACATCTTCAACAATGCTTTTTTCCATCGCGTGCGAAAAAGGGCCATGCCCTATATCGTGCAATAAAATGGCAATGTACAATGCATTTTCTTCTTCGGGAGAAATTGCAACGCCTTTGAAACGCAATACATCGACTGCTTTTTGCATCAAATGCATACAACCTAAAGCATGATGAAAACGGGTATGATTGGCACCAGGATATACTAAATACGATAATCCCATTTGGGAAATTCTACGCAAACGTTGAAAATAAGGATGCTGAACTAAATCGTAGATTAAGGCATTTGGAATGGTAATAAACCCATAAATAGGATCATTGAATATTTTCAGCTTATTGATTTGACTCACTATAACTTTATTTTAAGGTCAACAAATATAAGTAATTTAGATTTCAAAACAGAAATGTTCCTTGTTCTTGATTTACAGCAAAAAAAACGGAGCGTTTGTAGCGCTCCGTTGGTTTACTTTTTAAAGTTTTCTAATCCAAATATTTCTGAATTGATTTTTAGAATCATGATCTTGAAGTGAGATAACATCGTCGCCATGAGACGACGGATAATTGTGTAAACCGATATATAGTGTCAAACCGTTTATGGTCGTGTTGTTTTGTACTAAAACACCATTTAAAAATACGGTGATTCTAGCTGGAGAATCAATTTTTCCATCCGCTTTGAATCGCGGGGCTGTATAAATTACATCATAAGCATTCCATTCTAATGGTGTTTTTACGGCATTTACTAATGGTGGATGATCTTTATAAATACTTCCCGCTTGTCCGTTGCTGTAGGTTCTGTTATTGTAGGAATCCAATATTTGCAATTCATATCTGTTTTGGAAAAACACACCACTGTTTCCTCTTGCCTGTCCGCCATCTAAAACTACATCCGGTGCGCTCCATTCCAGGTGCAACTGGCAATCACCAAAAGCCATTTTAGTTTGAATAGCTCCTGAACCCGGAACAACCTCCATATAATCTTTGTCAACAATTTTCCACGGTGCAGGTTTGCTGGCATCTTTTTGACTTGCCCATTGATCCAGGTTTTTACCGTCAAATAAAATAATTGCATCCGAAGGTGCATTTCCAAGCATTTTAGCCGGTGTAATCACTTTTACTTCTGGTTCCCAAATTTCAGTCATTTCGGGTTTCATTTGCATTGGCGAAACCTCCGGAGGGGTGTTCACATATTTATGTTGTGCCATAGCGGCCGTTGCAGAAAATAACGCAATCAGTAACAAAGAGTTCTTAAAGGTTTTAGATTTCATAGTTAAATTCATTTGGTTTAATAAAATGTAAACATTGTGCAATTGTTCTCTTCTCAATATTAAGCAATTTTTTTTCACGAACTAATTTTTAAATTAAATATAACTAATTGAGGTTTAAACTTTAGATTTTTATTCGAAAGAAAATAAATGCTATAGAAATCGTTTTCTTAAAAATTAACATAATTTTAAGTTCGTTTAGTTCGGTAAATTACGAACTAACTTTACTTTTGCAAAAAAAATCATGGCAACAATCCAAAAAGAAAGAGAAGAACTCATCGAAATGTTCGGAATTCATTTTGAGTTATTATACAATTTACCGCCATTAGGTTCCAGAATTCTTGGTTTATTAATAGTAGATGGTTGTAAGACCGGATTAACATTTGAAGAGATTGTCGAAAAAATGGGTGCCAGTAAAAGCTCAATTTCTACGAACTTGAATCTACTTCTAAAAATGGATAAAATAAATTACTACACTGTATGCGGTGATCGTAAAAAATATTTTAAACCATCTCCATTCAGTGAAAGACTTTCTAATTATATCAAAATCCTTGATTTTGAAAAAAAAATAATAGACAAATTAATCACCTACCGTGAGCAAACTATTTCTTGTAAAGAAGAACAATCCAATATGGAAAATGTAAAAGCCTACAAAGCCCATGTTTGTGAAGTAGAGGAGCTTTTGATCAAAACGATAGATAAATTCAAAGAAATAGAAATCAATAATAGCAAAAATAATTAATCAATTTTAGTAAATAGTCCGAATGAAAAAGAAATATTTTATAAGTGCAATCGTGTTATCAATAAGTTTGCTCTCCTGCAAAAAAGAAACCGCTCCAACGGCTCCTTCAGTTATGTCCTACAAAGTAGTCGAAATAGGAACTTCAAATACTACTTTATTAGCGGAATATCCTGCCAGTTTAGAAGGAGTTACAGACATCGATATTCGTGCAAAAGTAGATGGATATATTGAAAAAATATATGTAAAAGAAGGCCAAGAAGTAAAAAAAGGGCAATTACTTTTTAAGTTAGAGACGCAAACAGCAACCCAAGAGGCTGCTGCGGCAAAAGCAAAAGTTGCTGCGGCTCAAGTGGAGGTAAATCGTCTAATCCCTTTGGTAGAGCGCAACATTATTAGTGATGTGCAATTAGAAACTGCAAAAGCAAACTTAGCTAGCACCAAAAGTACTTTTCAAAGTATCATTGCCAGAATTAATTATGCTACTATAAAAAGTCCTGTTAACGGAATTGTAGGGACATTGCCATTACGCCTTGGAAGTTATGTAAGCAGCCAGACTGTTGAACCCTTAACGCGAATTTCTGATGTGAGTACCATCTATGCTTATTTTTCAGTAAATGAAAAAGAACAATTGGATATCATGATGAATGCGGAAGGAAAGTCTTTTCAAGAAAAAATAAACAAAATGGAGGCGGTGAATTTAGTTTTGAGCAATGGTATGCCTTACGAACAAAAAGGTAAAATTGAAACTTTTAGCGGTCAAGCCAATGTACAAACGGGATCATTTAATGTAAGAGCACGTTTTGCAAACGGAAACAAATTGTTGCGTTCAGGAGAAAGTGGAACAATACAGATTCCTACTGATTTAGAAGATGTTATTATTATCCCTCAAAACGCCACATTAGAATTGCAAGACAAGCGAATTGCACTTGTTGTGGATAAAAATAACAAAGTGCAAGCAGTTCCAATTGTAGTTCGACCAGTACCTGGAGGCAAATTTTTTGTAGTGGATAGCGGAATAAATATAAACGATAAAATACTTGTTGAAGGAGTTGGGATTGTAACTGAAGGAACCCTCATTACCCCTGAAGTTGTTGATTTTAAAACTATAATCAACCCTACAACAAAATAATTCACACACTAACTATTGAATAAATAATAAAATATGTTTTCAAAATTCATTGACAGACCGGTATTGTCAACGGTGATTTCTATTATCATCGTAATTTTGGGAGTTTTAGGGTTAATCTCACTTCCAGTTTCACAATATCCAGAAATAGCACCGCCTACGGTAACTGTATCAGCAAATTATCAAGGTGCCAGTGCCGAAGTGGTAATGAGCTCGGTGGTAATTCCATTAGAAGAACAAATAAACGGTGTTGAAGACATGACTTATATGACTTCTACATCAAATAATGATGGTTCGGCAGCCATAAATATTTACTTTAAATTAGGTACAAATCCAGATTTGGCAGCAGTAAATGTGCAAAATCGGGTTTCTCGCGCTACACCTTTGTTACCGCAAGAAGTTACAAGAGCCGGTGTCACGACTTCAAAGAGACAAAGTGATAATATTTTGATTTTATCATTGTACAGTGACAATCCCGATTACGATGATACTTTTCTTCAGAATTATGCTAACATCAATATTTTACCAAAAATAAAACGTGTAGCCGGAGTTGGTGAAGCAATGATTTTTGGACAAAAAGACTACTCCATGCGTATTTGGCTTAAGCCAGATGTAATGGGAGCTTATGGACTTGTACCTTCAGACATTACCGCTTTATTGGCGGAGCAAAATATTGAAGCTGCTCCTGGTCAGTTAGGTGAAAGTGGGGACCAATCTTTTCAATATGCTTTAAAATACAAAGGGCGTTTACAAAATGTAAAAGAGTTCGAAGAAATTATTATTCGTTCAACCGAAAACGGAGAAATCCTTAAGTTAGGCGATGTTGCCAAAATTGAGTTGGGAGCTGTCAATTATGCTAGTAATGCCTACACCAATGGAAACAAATCTATTGCCATTGCAATTGCTCAAACAGCAGGATCTAATGCACAAGAAGTAATTGAGGGTTCGTTAAAAGTACTAGATGATGCGGAAGTAAATTTCCCAAAAGGGGTAAAATATGCCACATTAATTAATGCAAACGACTTCCTAGATGAATCTATTACAAAAGTGATTCATACCTTAATAGAAGCCTTCATATTAGTATTTATTGTAGTTTTCATCTTCTTACAAGACTGGAGATCAACTTTGATTCCGGCTATTTCAGTTCCTGTTGCAATTGTGGGAACGTTCTTTTTCCTAAGTTTATTTGGCTTTACCATAAATTTACTAACGCTTTTTGCTTTAGTCCTCGCAGTGGGAATTGTGGTCGATGATGCCATTGTCGTCGTTGAGGCCGTCCATGCCAAAATGGAAGCTGGAGAACATGATCCCAAAAAAGCGGCTCACAGTGCCATGCAAGATATCAGTAGTGCGATTGTTTCCATTACGCTTGTTATGTCAGCGGTATTTATTCCAGTTTCATTTATCAGTGGATCAGCGGGCGTTTTTTACAAGCAGTTTGGAATAACTTTAGCTGTTGCGATAGTATTATCAGCTATTAATGCCTTGACACTTTCCCCGGCTTTATGTGCCATTTTCTTAAAAGAACACGATAAAAGTGCTAAGAAAAAAGGTTTTGCAGCGCGCTTTTTTACTGCATTTAATGTTGGATTTGAAACCACAACTGCTAAATATAAAAGATCTGTTGAGTTTTTTATAAAACGAAAATGGTTGGCCTTTCTAGGAATTGCAGTCTTTGCAGGGATATTTATCTTGTTATTAAATATTACTCCAAAAGCTTTTGTACCAGGTGAAGATACGGGAGCGATACTGTCCGATGTTTCTCTTCCTCCAGGTACTTCATTGGAAAGAACGGAAGAGGTTTTATTACAAATCGAAAATAAGGTAAAAGACATTCCTGAAATAAAAGAAGTGCTTCGTATATCAGGTCGAAGTTTACTAAGTGGTACCGGAAGTAACTACGGAATGGTAATCGTAAAATTGAAAACTTGGGCGGAACGTAAAGAAACGAATCAAGAAATAAATGCAGTTGTACAGGAATTATTTAAACGAACTGCTTCAGTAAAAGATGCAAAAGTACTTTATTTTGCTCGTCCTACACTTGTTGGTTTTGGTTTTACCAATGGCTTTGAATTTCAATTACAAGACCAAAAAGGAGGAACAATTTCGGAACTAAGTGAAGTAAACAATAAATTTTTGGCAGCTTTAAACAGCCGTCCTGAAATCAAATATGCGACTACTTCTTTTTCTCCAAATTATCCGCAATACCGAATTGATTTGAATGTGGCTTCCATAAAAAAATCAGGTTTAACAGTTACTGATGTTTTAGGAACGATGCAAGGATATTACGGTGGTGTTTATGCTTCTAATTTCAACAAATTTGGTAAACAGTTTCGTGTGGTTTACCAGTCTGAACCAGAATTTAGAAGTAATCCCGAATCATTAAATAAAGTGCTGGTCAGAAATAATAACGGTCAAATGGCTCCTATTTCACAATTTGTGACATTGGTAAAAGTATTTGGTCCTCAAGCAATAGAGCGATTCAATTTGTTTACTTCTGTAAAAATTACTGGTGCTCCTAACGAAGGTTTCAGTTCTGGCGATGCTATTAAAGCAGTTGAAGAAGTGGCAAGTCAAAGTTTACCTGTTGGTTATGGCTATGAGTTTTCAGGAATGACTCGTGAGGAAATTAGTGCCGGTGGTCAAACATTGTATATTTTCCTTTTGTGTTTGGTATTTGTCTATTTCTTGTTAGCTGCTCAATACGAGAGTTATATGTTGCCTTTTGCCGTATTAATTTCATTACCAATTGGTTTAGCGGGAGCGTACTTATTTGCTTATTTATTTGATGTAAGTGATAATATTTACTTACAAATAACACTAATTATGCTTATTGGATTGCTGGCTAAGAACGCCATTTTGATCATCGAGTTTTCTGTAGATTCTAGAAAAAAAGGAATGAGTATTACACAAGCTGCTATTAACGGCGCAGTTGCGCGTTTGCGTCCTATTTTGATGACATCATTTGCATTTATTTTTGGATTATTGCCTTTAATGTTAGCTAAAGGAGCCGGAGCTGTTGGGAACAACGCTATTGGAACTGGAGCAATTGGGGGAATGTTAATAGGAACTATTTTTGGAGTTTTTGTGATACCTATATTATTTATTGTTTTCCAAACCTTACAGGAAAAAATTTCTACAAAGCCACTTCCTATAGAAAATCAGGATTCAAATGTCACACTTTTAAACAAAGAAAATGAAAAATAAGTTAACCAAAATAGCTGTACTTGTCATAACCGCAACGGTAATGCAATCGTGCTTTGTGGCCAAAGAATACAAACGACCGGAATTAAAAACGGAAAATTTATACCGAAACGAAATCGTTTCAACCGATACCGTTTCTCTTGCCAATGTTGCTTGGAAAAACGTTTTTACGGATCCGCTTTTACAGGGATATATCAAGAAGGGGTTAGAAAATAATTTGGATATTAAAATTGCCATGCAAAATATTGTGGCGGCAGAGGCGACCATGAAACAAGGAAAAGCGGGGTACTTCCCTACTCTTTCTGCAGGTGCCGATTGGACGCATCAGGAACTTTCTAGAAACAGTCAGTTTGGCGCCTTATTACAAGACAGAAGTACCAATCAATATCAATTGACTGGAAGCCTCTCTTGGGAAGCCGATATTTGGGGGAAAATAAGAAGTAATAAGCGTGCTGCAAATGCTGCTTACCTTCAAACTACAGCTGCAAACCAAGCAGTAAAAACCCAATTGATAGCTACTATTGCTGTGACCTATTATCAATTGCTTTCGGTTGATGCACAGATAAAATTAGCAGAGAAAACCTTGGTAAACAGAAACCAAAGTGTCGAAACTATTATTGCATTAAAAAAAGCGGGAAATGTAACCGAAGTTGGCGTTAAGCAAACCGAAGCTCAGAAATATGCCACTGAAATCATTATTGCCGATTTAAAGAACAGCATTATCATTCTTGAAAATACCTTAAGCATTCTTATGGGCGAAGGTTCTGCAAAAATTGAAAGAAGCACTTTTGAAAATCAATTGATGCAACCCAATATTACGCTTGGTGTACCTGCAACTTTGCTTAGAAACAGGCCAGATGTGATTGCAGCAGAATACAACTTAATTTCTAATTTTGAACAAACTAATGTAGCCAAAAGTAATTTTTATCCAACATTAAAACTTACAGCATCAGGGGGACTTCAAAGTATTGATCTGAAAGAATGGTTTAGTGCTAATTCCATCTTTGCCAACATAATTACTGGTTTAACACAGCCTATTTTCAATCAGCGCCAAATTAAAACGAGATTCGAAATTGCAAAAGCCAATCAAGAAAAAGCTTATCTACAGTTTGAGCAGTCACTTTTAACCGCTGGAAAAGAAGTTTCAGATGCTTTGGCTCAATACAATAATGAGACCTATAAACTTACCGTAAGAGAAAAGCAAGTGGACGCGTTAAATAAAGCCACCGATTATTCAGATGAATTATTGACGTACGGTTTAGCCAATTATTTAGAAGTTTTGACCGTAAAAGACAATGCCTTGAATGCCGAACTAAGTTTAATAGACAATAAATTCCAACAATATAAAGCGATAATTCAATTGTACAGAGCCCTTGGTGGTGGCTGGCAGTAATGAGATTGCTTGACTAATTATTATTGATTCCTGTTTGTTTCAAAACCACTGCTTTTTGTACCGGCAGTGGTTTTGTCGTTTATAGCCTTGATGTTCCAAATTTACTTTAGATTAAATAAAATCTAAAATTTTATCTCAGAACTGCAATCGTGTCAAAATTGAATAGAATTACAAACAAGTAGATTTGTATGAGACAATCTTTTCTTTACTAAACTAGTTATAGATTAAGTTCATAAATAAACAAGCGCTAGCAACATATAAGCAATAACTTCTAAACCACTGCCTATAGTTAAATAAAAAATTGATAGTTCTTATGTTGAAAAAAACAAAATATTCTCTGATTCTATCTATTTATAAAAAAAATATAGGAAGACGCTCTTGTATTGAAAACAAGAAATCCGCAAAAAAATATAAAAAATAAAAAAAGCGATACTGTGCCATTCTTGAAAAAAGAATTACTTTAGTCGATTGGAGTGCTCTACCAAATAGAAGTGGAATTCCTTTTTATTATTCCTTATACGCTTGCGGAACTAGTAAATAATAAGATTGAAATGAAAAACCAGAATTTGGTTAAAGGCAGGATGGCTCCAAAAAAAACAATTAGATATTAAATTATATTTTAGAAGATGAGATTAGAAGATTTTGACAATGACGAGGATAAAGTAATCCAAGACCGATTGAAAAAAAAGACTTGGAATGAGATTAGAACCAATGATAGTTGGGCCATTTTTAAAATCATGGCCGAGTTCGTGAACGGTTATGAAAGTATGGGGCGAATAGGCCCATGTGTGAGCATTTTTGGATCGGCTAGAACAAAACCGGAGGATCCATATTATTTACTGGCAGAGAAAATTGCCTATAAAATAAGCAAAGCAGGTTACGGTGTCATTACTGGCGGTGGACCAGGCATCATGGAAGCAGGTAATAAAGGCGCACATCTTGGTGGTGGAACATCAGTGGGACTTAATATTGAGCTCCCGTTTGAACAACATTTTAACCCCTACATTGACAATGACAAAAACTTAAACTTTGATTATTTCTTTGTTAGAAAGGTGATGTTTGTCAAATATTCTCAAGGTTTTGTCGTAATGCCAGGAGGTTTTGGTACTATGGACGAATTGTTTGAAGCAATGACTTTAATTCAAACAAAAAAAATAGCAAAATTCCCCATAATATTAGTAGGTAGCAGTTTTTGGTCAGGATTGATTGATTGGATAAAAACAGTCTTAGTTGAGAAAGAAAAAACCGTTCATATTGAAGATTTGGAACTTTTTAAAATTGTTGATACCGAGGATGAAGTGGTTGATGTGCTGAACAAATTCTATAAAAAATACGATTTGTCTCCAAATTTTTAAAGACAAGCAGTTTAATCCAATTTTCAAAGGCTTTTTTATGCGATTTTACTACATATAATTCCCTACGTAAAAGGTTGATTTTATGTGCTAATTTGTTATTATTCTGATGTAATATCTACTATTTTTGGACTAGAAAAACAGAAATTTATTAGACATGACTTTAAATTGTAGGATTTAGAAAAAATTTACCCCAAATTAGCCAATTATCATTATAATTGTTTGAAATTTATATTGAAAAATTTGCTAATTTGCGGTAAATAAATCGTTGGATAAACAGACAACTACTTTCATTTCTTTACATTTTAAAACAGATACTTGAAATCAATTTATAAAATTTTCCTTTTTATTCTTGTTTTATTGACTTCCATAAAACAGCAAGCGCAACACCATTCTAAGATGACTGTTGCGCTCAATACGGAAAATAAAACCTTGCTCATAAAGCAAGAAATCACCTTCTTCAATGAGTCAAACGATACTTTAAAATCAATTGTTTTAAATGATTGGAATAACGCCTATTCTAATAAAAATACACCATTAGCCAAGCGATTTTCGGATGAATTTTATAGAGGTTTTCACTTAGCAAAAGAGGAAGAACGAGGTAGCACCAGCAATCTAATTATTACTACTACCAATCAACAATTTTTATCTTGGAATAAAACAGAGGAAAACCCTGATTATGTGGTTCTACAATTACAAGAGCCATTACTTCCCCATCAAAAAATCACGTTCCATCTCTCCTATCTCTCTAAGATTCCTAGTGATAAATTTACAAAATATGGCTACAATAACAATGGAATTTTACACCTGAAAAACTGGTACTTAACTCCTGCACGTTATGAAAATCATGCTTTTGTAACCAACAGTAACAACAATTTAGATGATATTGCCAATGCTCTTTCTGACTTTGAAATCGAGCTAACAACGCCTGCAGCTTTAGAAGTAACATCGGATTTAAACGTTTCAAAGGCTATTGTCGATAAAGATCTTAAAAACTACACATTTTCAGGACGAAACAGAACGGATTTTAGTATGATTTTAGAGCCTAAATCTAGTTTTGAGAGTTATAAAAACGCTTCCGTTGAGGTTCTTACTGATTTAAAAAATAATAAATTAGATGGCATTCAAAAAGCAATTGTAATTGACCTAATCGTTACTTATGTAAATAATTTGATAGGGAAATACCCTAATGATAAAATTCTGGTGACCCAGACAAATTATGATAGAAATCCATTTTACGGACTAAATCAATTACCCTCGTTTTTAAGTCCGTTTCCAGATGAATTTATTTTCGAAATCAAATTTTTGAAAACTTATCTAAATGAATATTTAAAAACTAGTTTGCATTTAGATCCTAGAAAAGACAATTGGATTTATGACGGAATTCAAGTTTATACCATGATGAAATACATGGATGAACATCATCCCAATACAAAAATGATGGGAAGTGCATCCAACATTCGATTATTAAAAAGTTTTAATCTCACTAATATAGATTTCAACGGACAATACAGCTATTTCTACATGTTAATGGCACGTAAAAATTTAGACCAACCTGTAAGCTCACCAAAAAACACTTTAATTAAGTTTAACGAGCAAATTGCAAGTAAATACCGCGCTGGATTAAGTATTCGATTTTTGGATGATTATTTTCAAAATAACACTGTACCCAATAGCATTAAACAATTTTACGTTTTAAATAAGGCCCAACAAGTAGCGCGATGTGATTTTGAACATGTATTAAAATCAAATACTACTAAAGATATTAGTTGGTTTTTTAATACCATCATTGATTCAAGAGACATTATCGATTTTAAATTCTCAACCGTTGTAAAAACAAAAGACAGCATTACATTTTCAGTTAAAAATCGAACAGGAGCACCAATCCCAATTCCTATTTATGGAACAAAAAAAGGAGAAATCGTGTTCAAGCAATGGCTGGATATTGAAGAATGTGATAGCACCTTCACTATTGCCCGAAACAGCATTGATAAAATTATTTTAAATTTAAAAAATGAAGTTCCCGAATATAATTTAAGAAACAATTGGAAAAAAATTGAAGGTTTTTTTCC
Organism: Flavobacterium xanthum; assembly: GCF_900142695.1. Classification (GTDB taxonomy): domain Bacteria; phylum Bacteroidota; class Bacteroidia; order Flavobacteriales; family Flavobacteriaceae; genus Flavobacterium; species Flavobacterium xanthum. The sequence goes on from NZ_FRBU01000002.1 coordinate 146,765, forward strand.
TAATAATCGGCCTTTAAAATTTGTTTTTATGAAAGATTTAGAGGATCCTTATTACAATCAAGTCCTCTATGTTCCTTCGATTTATTATAATCTGTATGATGGAGTAACTCCTGGAATTAGGTTGCACAACAAGACTATCTTGGAAAAACCATTTATCTTTGATGTAAATCCTTCCTACTCAACAAAATCTAAAAATTTATCAGGTTCAGCCGTATTTGTAGTCAATCAAAATTTCAGGAACAGTACTCTTTATAATGCCAGGTATTCTATAAGTGGTTCCTATTTTCATTATGCAGAAGATGCTGCCTATTTAAGATTGAATCCGTCGTTGCAATTGCGCATTCGAGAACCCAATTTTAGAGACAATAGAAAACAATTATTTTCTTTCCGACAAGTAATTGTAAACAAGGAAAAAAGTGCTTTAGTGATTGATAATTCTCCTGAAAATTATTCCGTTTTTGATGCAAGGTATATCAATACAAAAACAGAAGTTACGAATCATTTCAATATTATGACGGATTTACAAATTTCGGGAAAATTCGGAAAAATAACCGGTGAAATAGAATATCGAAAACTATTTGAGAACAACCGTCAAATTAATTTGCGTTTTTATGCAGGAACCTTTTTGTACAACAAAACCCAATCGGATTTCTTTAGCTTCGCATTGGATAGACCAACAGATTATCTTTTTGATTACAACTATTTTGGAAGATCCGAAAGCACAGGCCTTTTTAGTCAACAATATATAGTAGCAGAAGGCGGATTTAAATCTAAAATTGCCACCCCTTTTGCCAATCGCTGGATTACGAGCTTAAATGCAAGTTACAGTATTTGGAATTGGATAGAAGCCTATGGCGACATTGGTTTAATCAAAAATGCAGACACAAAAGGAAGGTTTGTTTACGATAGCGGCATCCGTCTCAATTTAGTTACAGACTACTTTGAATTGTATTTTCCAATCTATTCTAATAATGGATGGGAAATAGCACAAGATAATTATAACGAAAAAATACGTTTTATTGTTACATTTTCTCCTAAAACATTAATCAATCTTTTTAATCGAAAATGGTTCTAATCGAATATAATTATGATTATTTATTAAACTATTAGTAATAAAAGGCTCTTTAAATTACACATAATAAAAAAATAAAGTTCTTTTTACTAGAATAAATTGCAATAATTAAATTCTATTTTTTTCAATGTGCTATGAAAATAGGTTGTTTTTAAGTAAATTTGCTTCATAAAGTTATACTTTTCAATTATGATAAAAGAAAAAACCAATACTGCATTGACATTTGAAGATTTCAAAATCGAAGTTTTAAAGGACTACACCACAGCCATAATAAGCAGAGAATGCAGCCTTTTAGGACGCAAGGAAGTATTGACTGGAAAAGCTAAGTTTGGTATCTTTGGAGATGGAAAAGAAGTGCCACAATTAGCCATGGCTAAAGCATTTCAAAATGGAGATTTCCGCTCTGGCTACTATCGCGATCAAACTTTTATGATGGCGATTGGCGAATTAACGATACAACAATTTTTTGCAGGTTTGTATGGACATACTGATATTGAACAAGAGCCTATGTCAGCAGGAAGACAAATGGGAGGCCACTTTGCTACCCATAGTTTAAATGAAGATGGTTCTTGGAAAGACTTAACAAAACAAAAAAATTCAAGTGCTGATATTTCTCCTACAGCTGGGCAAATGCCCAGGTTATTAGGACTGGCTCAAGCATCAAAAATATACAGACAGGTAGCTGGAATTCCAAATGCTGCTAATTTTTCTAACGAAGGAAATGAGATAGCGTGGGGAACCATTGGAAATGCAAGTACGTCCGAAGGGTTGTTCTTTGAAACTATTAATGCCGCAGGGGTTTTACAAGTTCCTATGGTTATGAGTGTTTGGGATGATGAATACGGAATTTCTGTACATGCAAAACACCAAACGACAAAAGAAAACATATCCGAAATTTTAAAAGGATACCAAAAGGAACACGACACTAATGGATATGAAATCCTGAGAGTCAAAGGTTGGGATTATGCTGACTTAATTGCCACGTATGAGAAAGCTGCCGATATAGCTCGAAAAAATCACGTTCCTGTTTTGATCCATGTTAATGAATTGACGCAACCACAGGGACATTCTAGTTCTGGTTCTCATGAACGTTACAAAGATGCTGATCGCTTGGCTTGGGAAAGAGACTTTGATTGTGTTCGTCAAATGAAATTATGGATGATTGCTATAAATATAGCTTCTCCAGAAGAAATTGAAGCAATTGATGCACAAGCAAAAAAAGAGGTTTTAGAAGGTAAAAAAGCCGCTTGGAATGCATTTATAGAACCTATTGCTGAAGAGCAAAAAGAGTTGGTTTCACTATTACAGACAATTGCAGAAACCAGCAAAAACAAAGATGCCATCTTGAAATTCTCTTCTGATCTAAGTAGCATTAAATCTCCTATAAAAAAGGAAATTCTAGTAACCGCACGTAAAGTATTGCGTTTAGTACTTAATGAAAATGGCAAAGAAGTACTTTCAGAATGGATTATAGCCTATACCGCAAAAACACAAAAGAATTTTAGCAGTAACTTATTCTCAGAAACAGATTTAAATGTATTTTCTGTCGACAAAGTCCTGCCAGTTTACGCTGAAGATGCTAAGGAAGATACCGATGGACGCATGATTTTACGCGATAATTTTGACGCTATATTTACCAAATATCCAGAGGCTTTAATCTTTGGGGAAGATGCAGGAACTATTGGTGATGTAAATCAAGGGCTGGAAGGAATGCAGGAAAAATATGGTGAATTGCGTGTTGCTGATGTTGGAATTCGAGAAGCTACCATCTTGGGTCAAGGAATAGGAATGGCACTTAGGGGCTTACGTCCTATAGCCGAAATTCAATATTTAGATTATTTATTATATGCAATCCAAATCATGAGTGATGATTTGGCTACCTTACGATACAGAACGGTCGGGAAACAAAAAGCACCCTTAATTATACGTACTCGCGGTCATCGTTTAGAAGGTATTTGGCACTCAGGATCTCCTATGGGTATGATTATAAATGCTATCAGAGGAATCCACGTTTTGGTTCCCAGAAACATGACACAAGCAGCTGGTTTTTATAACAGTTTGTTAGAATGCGACGAACCCGCGCTGGTTATTGAATGCTTGAATGGCTATCGATTGAAAGAAAAAATGCCTTTAAATTATGGCGAATTCAAAACCCCGATTGGTGTGGTGGAAACTTTGAAAGAAGGATCAGATATCACACTGGTTTCATACGGATCTACTTTGCGATTAATACAACAAGCGGCAAAAGAATTGCTTGAGGTAGGTATTGATTGCGAAATTATTGATTTACAGTCTTTACTTCCTTTTGATACAAAGCAAGACGTAGTAAAAAGTATTGCCAAAACAAATCGCTTGCTGGTAATCGATGAAGATGTTCCTGGTGGAGCATCAGCTTACATTTTGCAACAAATTATTGAACATCAAGATGGGTACAACTATTTAGACAGTAAACCTCAAACGCTCACAGCTAAAGCACACCGCCCAGCTTATGGCACAGATGGAGATTATTTCTCTAAACCCTCTTCAGAAGATATTTTTGAAAAAGTGTATCATATGATGAATGAAGTGAATCCTTCTAAATATCCAAGTTTGTATTAAAACTTAAGTATTATCTATACTAATCCTAATCGGTAACGGTTAGGATTTTTTTTTCAATATAATTTAAAAACAACGTTCTACTACATTACGGCGGTGAACAAAAGTTAAACTATATAAATCTAAAAACTAAAATCACTACTTTTAATTTCTAAAAATTACGATTATGGAAAAATATGCTTTATTAGCACGATTAGAAGCTAAGCCTGGAAAAGAAGAAGAAGTTGCCGCATTTTTAAAAAGCGCATTACCGTTGGCATTAGATGAACCAGATACCGTAAACTGGTATGGATGGCAAATAGGCGCCTCCACGTTTGGAATTTTTGATACTTTTGAAACTGAGGAAGGTCGAAAAGCGCACCTTGCCGGAAAAATTGCAGCAGCTCTAATGGCGAATGCCGGCGAATTATTGTCTAAAGATCCCGTTATTGAATTTGTTGATTTATTAGCGGTAAAATAATAGCAGTCTAAGGTAAAACTGCTAAACAATGAATTAAGCTAAACTCAAACTCATCTATTTTTTTTGGGAAATGTAAATGTGCTAATGTAAATTAAAAGTTATAATGCCAGCGTAAAATTTTTATGTTGGCATTTTTTAATTAAATTTAGTGTTTTATAAAATTAACAGTAAATGAAATCATTAGAAACCATCTTACGAGACCAAGAAAACGTTAAAGTAATAGATGCAAAAATTGAATATAAACAGTATATTCCCTTGGATTTATCCATCACAAATGAAGCTTTTAAATCACTTAAAATTGATAATGCACTAGATTTTGAAGATTATATCGAAAATTACTTAGCTGAAAATAATGCAAAAGTAGCTTATGGAGGGTACAATGAAATTAGAAGCCTGTATAAAAGAAGTGAAATTTTTAATGACACAAACACGGAAGAGCGAAACATCCACATTGGTTTAGATTTATGGATTAAAGCAGGAACTCCCGTTTTGGCAGCCGTTAATGGTTTTGTTCATAGCTTTAATTATAATACGGGCGTAGGTGATTATGGTCCAACCATAATTTTAGAACATAAAATAGAAGAACAAAAATTTTATACTTTGTATGGTCATTTATCTTTAGAAAGTATCAGTGACATTACAATTGGAGATTTTTATGAAAAAGGGCAGCAATTAGCCACTTTGGGCGATGCATCCGTAAATGGTGATTATGCACCCCATTTGCATTTTCAAATTATAAAAGAAATCACAAGTAGTTTTGGAGATTATCCTGGTGTTTGCAGTAAAAAGAATCTGACTCACTATTTAGAAAACTGTCCTGATCCCAATATCTTATTAAAAATTAAATAAATCATGAAAAAATTAATTCTAGTCTTAAGTATCCTTTTACTCATTGGATGTAAATCAAAAAAAGTGGTTGCCATACCTGAGCCTGAAGTAGTAAAAACCGTAAAGTTGAGTTTGTCAGAAGTTAGTGGAAGCCAAAAAAGTAAAGCTTATGAATTGGGAAAAAGAGTATTGATGACTTGCAATACATCTAAATTCAAACCATTTACACTTAGTGAAGCTACTCCATCGGTCATTAAAAACACGACCGAGGCAAGATTAACAAAAACATGTACTCGCTTTCGTCAATATTACGGTACTTTTATTGATCTCGAATTAATTGAAGCTTTTAAAAATAACTTTGATCAATCTGTCGTTTTTCGCTATAAAGCGTCGTATTCAAAAAAAGTTGCTAACAAGGAGCTTCGGGTTACCATGGACGCAGAAAATAAAGTATCCTCCATAAAGTCGCTGGATTGGGTAAATGCGTTTCCTATGAATTAATAGGAAAAGCAATTTTCTCTTTTGTATCCAATTTTACCGTTTAAAAGTAGGTATTTGTAAATGCTATTGTTTGGAAAACTGTGGCTATTTACCTCGGATTTTGATTGTATGTATAGCTACAGTCTATAATCTGCAGCATAATTTATTTATTTTCTGACCTTCGATTAATTCATTTTAATCCATCACCAAATTTTTTAAACTTTCAATCCAAAGAAGTGCAATGCTAATTTAATACTTGCCGTTTCTTTGGATTATGCCTTTGGAAAATTAGTCACTATTCGCATCTAATTGTAATGGTCAAAAACTGTCTACTAAAAATAAATTTAATTAAAGGTTAAATAGTGATTCTCATTTTTAGAATACAATTGGCCTCACAAAAACAAAGTGATAATTTAACAAGTATTTTATATAATTATATAACAAAAATAAATTTTGAGACTCTAAATTTAGAAATTAAATAAAACACCTCTAAATCAAGTAATAACAAAACGATGTCCTTAAGAATTAAATCAGTAGCTAAAGTCGAACTAATTTTAACGCCAGTAAAAAACAGCTTCAAGTATTGAACCCAAGACTATACTGCAAAAAGCAAGTAATTGTGTTCACTAAATTGAAATGACTGATACATTAGTTGCCTTATAAAAAAAGGCAGTAAAGACCAACCGTTTATCTGACTAATTTTATATCAAAGCGGGTCTTCCTTTGATTATTTGTTCGAATTTAAGGAGTTATTCTTGATTGCGAATTATGTTATAACCTATTTGTAAAATTTTATAATGTATCTTTATTCCGAAAAGTTACATTTGTGCAAACTGTAAATTGAAAATATTTGAAACTATACATAAAATACATGGTAAGCAACCGCTGCAAAATGGCGGTAAAAGAAGAATTAAAAAAGCTTAAACTTCACTACATGGTTGTTGATTTAGGAGAAGTAGAAATTATGGAAAATATTTCTATGGATCAAAGACAACTATTGAAAGCGGCACTTTTAGATTCAGGGCTTGAATTGATGGATGATAAAAAATCCATGTTGATAGAGAAAATAAAGAATGTAATTATCGAGATGGTTCATCACTCTACTGAACCCATAAAAGTCAATTTTTCGGACTATTTAAGTCAAAAATTGAGTCACGACTATACTTACCTATCCAACTTGTTTTCAGAGGTTCAGGGAACTACAATAGAACAATTTATAATTTCCCATAAAACGGAACGTATAAAAGAGTTAATTATCTATGGTGAATTAAATATCACTGAAATTGCATGGAAAATGAATTATAGCAGTGTAGCTCATTTATCTAGTCAGTTTAAAAAAGTAACTGGCCTATCCCCTTCTCATTTTAAACAGTTGAAAGATAAAAGACGGAATCCAATTGAGGAAATTGGAAATGTAAATGACTAAATGAAAAGTATCAGTATGCTCAATTCCCCCGATTCAATTGAAACCAGTGTAGGTTCCTTTGTTACTATTAGTGCCGAAGGAAAAATCACTGATATTAATGAAGCGTCAATAAAAAACATAGGAATTGCAAGAGATGTAGTGATAGGAACTAATTTCTCTGATCATTTTACAGAGAAGCAGGAAGTAAAGAACAGATGGCAACACGTTTTTGAAAAAGGGTTTATTGACGACTATTCGTTAACGGTAAAGCACCAAAACGGCAAATTAACGGATGTGGTCTACAATGCATCCATATATGAAGATTCTGAAGGAGTTATCCATGGTTTTTTTACCGAAGCAACAAACAGTACCGCTCAAAAATTAGCAGCACAATATTCAAAAAGTTTAATTGAAGCCAGTCTTGACCCTCTAATTACGATAAATAGAGAAGGAAAGATCACGGATATGAATGAAGCATTAGTTCATATTACTGGTGTTAGTCGAAACGAACTTACTGGTGCTAATTTCTTCGATTATTTCACAGACAAGCACAAAGCACAAAAAGTATATCAACAAGTTTTTCAAAACAATGCCATAGAAGATTACCCTTTAACGCTTCGGCATAAGGACGGCAAATTAACTGACGTACTTTTCAATGGCTCTGTTTATAAAGACAATCTTGGCAAGGTCCAAGGTGTTGTTATCGTGGCGCGAAATACAGGCGGACAAAAATGGGCTTTGGATTTACAAAATGCTAATAAAGAACTGGCGTATCAAAATGATGAAAAGGAAAAGAGAGCGGCAGAGTTAGTTATAGCAAATCAAGAATTGGCATTTCAAAATGAGGAGAAAGAGAAAAGGGCTAACGAATTAATTATTGCCAATAAAGAACTTCTTTTTCAAAACCAAGAAAAGGAAAAAAGAGCCTCAGAACTAGTGATAGCTAACAAAGAATTAGCATTTCAGAATGATGAAAAAGAGAAACGTGCTGCTGAATTAGTGATAGCTAATAAAGAACTGGCGTTTCAAAATAACGAAAAGGAGAAAAGAGCTGACGAATTAATCATTGCTAATGAAGAACTTATTTTTCAAAATTTAGAAAAGGAAAAAAGAGCTGCTGAATTAGTGATTGCCAACAAAGAATTGGCGTTTCAAAATGATGAAAAAGAGAAAAGAGCCAACGAATTAATTATTGCCAATAAAGAACTTATTTTTCAAAACCAAGAAAAAGAAAAAAGGGAAATTGTTAATAAAGAGCTTAAAGAACTTAACTACACTACAAAATTAGATTCTCAATATACACTTAGTTTAATTGAAGCCAGTCGGGATCCTTTGGTTACCATAAATACAAAAGGTAAGATTACGGACATGAATGAGGCCTTAGTAAACAGTACTGGGAAAACGCGCGAAGAACTCACAGGTTCTGATTTTTTCGATTATTTTACAGAACAACAAAAAGCGCGTGAAGTGTACCAGGAAGTATTTGAAAAAGGCTGTGTTGCTGATTCACCACTTACACTGCGTCATAAGGACGGCAAATTGACTGATGTCTTGTTTAACGGTTCCGTTTATAAAAACGAAGTAGGAAATGTACAAGGCGTCGTGATTGTTGCCAGAGATATTACAGATCAAAAAAGAATTGCTACCGAATTGATTGAAGCTAGAGTTTTTGCAGAACTTGCCACAGAAATTGCAGAAGAAGCTAAAAGACGTGCAGAAAGGGCCACTATTATAGCTGAAAATGCGGTAAAAGCAAAACAACAATTTTTGTCGAATATGAGTCATGAAATTCGTACCCCGATGAATGCGATTATTGGTTTTACCAAAGTGGTACTGAAAACAGATCTGACGCTGAAACAAAAAGAATATTTAGATGCTATCAAAATGAGTGGAGATGCATTAATCGTACTCATAAACGACATATTAGACTTAGCAAAAGTTGATTCCGGTAAAATGACATTTGAAAAAACCCCTTTCAAATTGAATTCTTCGGTAGCTGCCATGCTGCATCTGTTTGAACCTAAAATTCAAGAAAAAAATTTAAAATTAATTAAAGAATACGATCCTAAAATTCCGCAAGTTCTAATTGGTGACCCAGTTCGTTTGCATCAAATAATTTTAAATTTAGTTAGTAACGCAGTCAAGTTTACATCCAAAGGAAAAATTACCGTAAGCGTCAATTTAATACATGAAGATGTTGATACAGTAATTATTGAATTTGCTGTCACGGATACCGGTATCGGAATACCAGAAGACAGAATCGGAAAAATATTTGAAAATTTCCAACAAGCATCCAGCCGAACTTCAAGGTTGTATGGAGGAACAGGATTAGGTTTAGCCATTGTCAAACAACTCATAGAAACACAAGGAGGAACTATTCGTGTCCGGAGTGTGGTAGGTAAAGGTTCTACATTTAGTTTTACATTAAGTTTTCAAAAGACAAATTCTGATGCTGAAATGGGAAATGAGTTTATTGAATTGGATACCGAAATAAAAAACATAAAAATTTTAGTTGTTGAAGATATTCCATTGAATCAATTGCTAATGAAAACACTTCTTGATGATTTTGGATTTGAGCGTGACATTGCCGAAAACGGTAAAATAGCAATCGAAAAATTAAAAGATAAGGAATATGATGTCATTTTAATGGACTTGCAAATGCCAGAAATGAACGGATTTGAAACAACAGAATACATTCGAAATATACTGAAATCAAAAATACCAATTATTGCTTTAACAGCAGATGTGACTACAGTAGATTTAGCTAAATGTAAAGCAGTGGGAATGAATGACTATCTTGCAAAACCCGTGGATGACCGCCTGCTATACAGTAAGATAATTGGACTCTTAAAAAAAAACATTCCTAGTGCCATAAATATTGAACGTGTGAAAGAAGAAGAAGTTATAGTAAAAAAAGTAAAGTGCATTAATCTGACGTATTTGAAACAAAGAACAAAATCAAATCCCGTTTTAATGGAAGAAATGATCAAACTCTATTTAACCCAAACACCAGCTATAATAAAAACAATCAAAGAAAGTTTAGCTAACAAAAATTGGAATTTAGTAAGCGCTGCGGCACATAAAATGATTCCGTCCTTTGCAATAGTGGGAATAAGTCCTGTTTTTGAAAACATAGCAAAAGAAATTCAGGAGATAACAACAGCACCAGAAAACATAGAAGAAATTAAAGCTTTAGTTCAACAACTTGAAGAAGTTTGTGAGCAAGCGTGTAGTGAATTAGAAGAAGAATTAAACATAATTAAAAATACCATAAAATGAACGACAATAAGAAAGTAAAAATATTTCTAGTAGATGATGATGTCCTATTTTTAAAATCTTTAGAAATTGAATTTTTAGAAAATGCTGATTTTATAGTAGAAACGTATCCTACAGGAGAACTTTGCATTGCAAACTTATCACACAATCCGGATGTAGTAATATTAGATTATCAGCTAGATGGTATTGTAGAAAATGCGATGAACGGTCTTGAAACTTTAGATAAAGTTAAAACTTATAATCCAGAAATCCCTGTGGTTATGCTTTCATCCCAAGATAAAATTGAAGTGGCTATTAACTGCATGCACCACAAGGCATTTGATTATGTAGCTTGAATTCAATTAATAAATGCGAAAGTTAGGAATCTCAAAGAAAGATGAAATATTTTTTCAGAACAAAGAAAAGAAAATTAATTCTTTTCCCTGTTTGCTGAAATGGAAAAATTTATCTTACTTGCTCCTCGCCTAAAATTCGCAAAGTATGAAGCATTTTACCGTTGAACAAAGATACAAATTAGAATTTCTGATGCAACAAAACGTCAGCAAAGCGCAAATAGCTGTTGATATAAACGTGCACATTTCATCTATATATAGAGAGATAAAACGTAATTCGGACGAGCGTAACTCTAATTATAAAGCAGACTTAGCAAGTCGAAAATGTAATAAAAGGCACAAAGAGAAGCCTAAAAATCAATGTTTTAGTAATGAAATTAAACAGTACGTCAGCAAACTAATCCGCGCTGATTACTCGCCAGAACAAATAGTTGGGAAATCTTTAAAAGAGGGTATTAATTGTGTTTGCCATGAAACAATTTATAAATTTATTTTAAATGACAAGAAAAACACAGGAGATTTATACAAGCATCTGCGAAGTAAAGGTAAGACCTACCGAAAGCGAGGTGCTTTAAAAGATAAAAGAGGATTAATAGTTGGCAGAGTTGGCATCGAAAATCGTCCAATTGAGGTAGAAGAAAAGCAAAGATTTGGAGACTTGGAAATTGATTTAGTAATAGGGAAAGACCATAAAGGAGCTTTACTAACGATAAATGATAGAGCAACTGGGATGTTACAAATGAAAAAAATAGAGAGTAAAGATGCTGAGATTGTTAAAAAAGCTACTATTGAATT
>NZ_FRBU01000014.1 GCF_900142695.1 Flavobacterium xanthum
TTATCGTGTTTAATCGACGGTAAATGCAGAAATTCATAAGGCAAGCCCTCGGATTTAAGCAAAAACCGAAGCCCGTAAACACAATGTTTAAAATAGGTTTGTGAAGGTGTTTTAGAGCGTTTTTGAAGCATAAACAAGTATTCTTGTACTTGCTCAATGTCTAACTCCGTTGGGATTTTTCCAAAATGCAATGCCATAGCCGCAACATGCTGACCGTAGTTTCTACAGGTACTTTCACTTCTGCCCAGAACGGACATCGTTCGCTTAAAGCGATGAAATAAAACTGCAAAATCAGGAACCTCTGCAACTGCACGACTGATGATGGTAGTCGGTACAACTACTTCATCTTCTTTTTTTTGTCATCTTAATTTGTTTTATATATATTTACAAAGGACTAACATTTTCAGGCAAAACACTACCGTAGGTTTAGTTCAACAGCGGTTTCAAGAAATGGCGAGAAAAGTGCTAAATTGATGTATTTCTTTCGCAAGATATTATCTTAATGGAAAATATGCGGTTACGAAGTTCGCCACTTCTTGAAGCCGCGGAACGTTAGCAGTAATACTAAAAAAACGTTAATTCGCGGAAAAATCAATTCTTATTTATATATTTACATAATAATTACAAATTATCAAATAAGATGAAAATTCAAGAATTTAGTTTTGGTAACTTTAAGTCATTTAAAGAAATTCAGACTTTAAATTTATCAGCTGCAAAAATCAAATCTCACAATAAAGAAATTGATGTCAATAATGTTATTGATGAAAACTCTAATTTATTTTTAAAGACTAAAGCTATTTACGGCGCAAATGCTAGTGGTAAAAGCAATATTATTAAGGCATTAGCTACATTTATTAGAATTATTAAAACTTCAATTAAAGATGAAGATATTTTATATTTGGTTGATTCTTTCCGACTATCAACCAAAACAGAAAATGAACCAAGTTTTTTTCAATTAATTTTTTGGCATAATAATATTAAATATAGATATGGATTTGAAGTAGATGATGAAAAAATTTATTCTGAATGGCTTTATTCTACCCCAAAAAAAAGAGAACTTCCATTATTCATTAGAGAAGGAAAAAAAATCATTGAATTAGATAAAAAAAATTACAACGAAGGATATAAATTAGTCAGTCTATTTGAAGAAGAAACAGAGGAAAATGAGATTTTTAGGAATAATTCATTGTTTTTATCAACACTCGCTACTTTCGGCTTTGGAAAATTATCTAAAGATTTGATTAATGCAATCGGCTCAACAATTATAATCAGTGGATTAGGACATCAAGGAATGTTTAGATTTGCTGGGGACGCTATTACAAACAGTGAAAAGAAAAAATACATTGTAGATTTTTTGAAATATGGAGATGTAGGTATTGAAGACATTGATGCTTTGGATGTGCCTGAAATTGATTCGGAAGAAAGTGAAAATGAAGATGAAACTAAAAAGGAATTAACAAAACAGAAAAAGAGAAAACTATTAATCTCATTTAGAAAAAAATATGATGAAAATCTAAAGGCAGTCGAGAACGAGTCTTTCCCATTCAGTAGTAATGAATCAGAAGGGACTCAAAAATTATTTGAATTAAGTCCTTTTATTTATGAAGCACTGAAGAATAATAGACCAATAATTATTGACGAATTTGATGCTAGATTTCATCCATTATTAACAAAAAAAATTGTTGAATTATTCAATTCAACTTCCAATATTGGCTCACAACTAATTTTTACTACTCACGACACAAACTTATTGTCCAACGACTTATTAAGAAGAGATCAAATTGAGTTTGTGGAAAAAGACCAGTTTGGTGCGAGTCATTTATATTCTCTTGTTGAGTTTAAAGGAATTAGAAATAATGCCTCTTTTGAAAAGGATTATATTCAAGGTAAATATGGAGCAATTCCTTTTTTAGGGGATTTTGACAAATTAATTAATTCTGTTTCAAATGCCTAAAAAAACTAAAGCAATAAAAATAACTGACATTAAGTCTGAAAAACCTTGGCTTAAAAAAGCCAAAGCTTCTGTATATGAAATAGAAACTAGAGAAGTTAAAAAAACAATTTTAATTATCTGTGAAGGTCAAACAGAAAAATTATACTTCGAATCATTTCCTGTTTTAACACTTACAGTTGAAGCAATTGATTTGAAAGGAGAAAGTAAATTAAAGTTAATTGAATCAACTATAGAAATTGTAAAAAATAGTATTAAAATATACGATGAAGTTTGGTGCGTTTTCGACATGGATTTTAAAAGAGGTGAAAAAGAGTTTGCAGATTTTGATAATGCGATTACCAAAGGGAAAAATTGTGGTTATAAAATAGCTTATTCAAATGATGCTTTTGAATTGTGGTTCTATCTTCACTATCAATACAATGATAATAAAAATCATAGGAGCTTCTACTATTCATTCTTAAGTAAAGAATGGAATATCAACTATGAAAAAGATGGAAAAAAGTACAACTTTTGTAAATCAGTCTATGACAAATTAAACAACGATGATAAGGCATCACAAGAAAAAGCAATAGAAAGAGCTGAAACAATTTATCAAGCACAAGTTGACAAAAAATATCACGAGCAAAACCCAATAACTTTAGTCAGTGAATTGGTTAAGTTTCTAAATCAGAATAAAAGAAAGTAAGTACTACTGCTAACAGCTAGGGTTTCGTTGCGTTCGAAGAACGAACAATGAAGCCGCGGTTGAACTGAACCGATTACATGCCGTCAACTATGGGGTTATCGTAAAATTATTTGGAGGATTTCAAGAGGATTTGGAGTCCTCTTTTTTTTTGCCGTATTGTAAGAGCAATTTTTATAGTGATTTCATTCACATTTATCCATAAAATCCCTTACCCACAAAATTAGCTTTCATAGGAATTAGAACTGTGGCTACCGCCAAGATACCAAGCAGGCGGACCACGCTGGTCGAAAACCGCTATTCGGTGTAAATTACCCGTTTTGCAACACGGACATTTGGGCAAAAAAGGTTTCTTCTCTACTTTTTCTAGCACTTTTACTTTTAATTTCTCCTGCAAAAGCTTGAGCTTTTGACGTTTCCAAGCACTGCTCAAAAAACCGTAATGCCGTATTTTTACACCCGAGCCCAAAGGGCGAACTGACGAAGTAAAACGTTTGGGCAAAATATGCAATGCAAACCGTCGGATAAATTCGGAGTGCGTCAGTGTCATTTGTTTTTTGAACCCGTTTTGCCTGTAATCCTTGTACGCAAAAGTCACGTTTTGATGGTCAATACTTTGGATGCGGTTGTTGCTAATGGCTATTTTATGAGTATATCTTCCCAGATATTCCACCACTTATTTTGGACTTCCAAAAGGCTTTTTGGAAAAAACCACCTAAAAATAGGGAACTGGCAAGAACTCGCTCTGTCTGGCTATTGTCCACTTATATAAGCACAGCGGAAAAGCTAGGGCCGCAAAAAATTATTTTTTATAATTTGTTTAAAATGTTGTTAAAAAGAGTAAACAAACCATATTATTGTTTACCTTTGAGTATCTTAATTTAATTTAAACTTAAAATATTGACTATGAAATTAGTAAAAACAATTAGTGTATTTGTATTATTAGGAGTAATCACTACTTCTTGTGGAGAAAAAAAACAAGCAGAATCAACAGACATGACTGATTCAACAGCAGTAGCAATGGACACTACAGTTGTAGTGGAAACACCAAACATTGTAGGAGTAGCCTCTGGAAATGCAGATTTCTCAACACTTGTAGCAGCTGTAAAAGCAGCAGGTTTAGTTGAAACGTTAAGTAGTGAAGGTCCTTTCACTGTTTTTGCACCAAACAACGCTGCATTTGATAAACTTCCTGCAGGAACTGTAGATGGTTTATTGAAACCAGAAAGTCTTGATAAACTGAAAGCAGTTTTGACGTACCACGTAGTATCAGGTAAATTTGACGCTGCAACAGTAATTGACGCCATTAACAAAAACAACGGAAAATACACTGTTACCACCGTTCAAGGAGGTACAATCGTTTTAAGTTTGAAAGACGGTAAAGTAATGTTAACAGATGCCAATGGCGGAATGGCAACAGTTGTTCTTGCTGATGTAGCTGCTTCAAATGGAGTAATTCATGCAATCGATACTGTAGTGATGCCTAAATAAGGTTTAAAACTTTTATTTTATAAACCGTTGTACCAATACAGCGGTTTTTTTTTGCAAAATTACTACCAATTCCCTTTGCTATTTCTATAATAAACGACTTCTTAGGCTATCTTTGGACTTCCATATCCCAACATTTGAAAAAAAATATACTTAACTGTGCGGGTAATAATTGGCAAACCGCTGGCTTTCCCGTTATTACTTGCATCTACCCTATTTTAAAAACATTTCTTTTTTGAATAAAGAAAAATGCTACCTTCTATTTCAAACTAACAAATTGAAAAAAATAATGTAGATACCCATCATCAAAAATAGTATTTTAAGGAATGACACTATTTAATTTAAAACACTTACTATGAAATTATCTTCTTTTCTAATTCTTATTTCAGTATTGCTTTTGAATTGTCAAAACAAAGACAACCAAGCGCCAAAAGCACCAATTAAAAAAAAGGCAGACACTTTGCACATTGTTGAAGAAAGCAACCAAAAGACAACCGATAGTGTGACCGCTATACAAACGCAAAAGACTCACCAACTCATTCTAACGTCAAATGCATTACAAGCAATAAATAAAACGACGGGTTCCACATCGGAAATTCCTTTTGGCAAACCCTTTGATGAAATGAAAGAAATCGTGTCTAGAATTTTACAATCAAAACCAATATCCGAAGGAATTAATGCGGAATGTGGCGCTGGACCGCTAAAAATGGCATCTTGAAATAATGGATTGACGCTAGTGTTTCAGAAAAAAGGGGCACAATCAGTAGAATCAGAAAGCCGCTGGGAATTTGCGGGTTGGTATGTAAGCCTCAACCCACGAAATACAACAAAGAGTACTACCATGGCAGGAATCGGTATTGGATCTACGAGAGGCGAAATGGAAAGCGCTTATGTGATTATCGTGAAGAAATCCAGTTTGGGATATGAATTCTCAACGACTTCTGGCCTATATGGAATTTTTGACGGCATGGGAAAACAAGCAAAAATCACAACTATGTGGAGCGGCGTTAGTTGTAATTTTAGATAAGGTAAAAAAAAGTCGTCAAACTATTTCAGCTACAAAAATAAAATTCAGAAAAATCAGCTAAAGCACTAGGTTTAAATTGAAACTTTTCTTTTTTTGTTGATTTTCAGTGCTGTCGTTTAAAACAATCACATGGATTGATGCCCCAAATAAAATTTTTTTGACCAAACCATTCGCAGGCAAAGCCAGAGCTGCGGTAGAATTTAGATAAAAATTATAAGCTCCACATTAAAATCACCTCTTAAAATCAATACCTAAAATTGAGAATTAAATATAGAAAAGGGTACCAAAATTAATCCAGATAAATCGAAAGTTCCTGTTTTAGATTTGTAGTATAAAATATAACTATTGTATATAGCTTCCGTTTTGATTTTGTGCGATTAGCTATTTTTTTCTCTTCTAAAGTAAAAAAAGTGTAAAAATTCCATTTTAATTTCCCCATATCCTATTTTTGAAAATATCAACGGTTTGTTTTATATGTTGGTTTATAACCAAAAGGATGACGATAACTAACATGGCATACCCTACGACGGTAAAGATTTCCATATTAGACAATAAAACCGATTGTTTGGCCACGGAACTTGCGATTTTTTTTAACGCTAATTGACCCGCATTATCCTCCGTATGCCCTTTAGAAATAAAACTTTCAGTTGCTTGTGCAATACGCATTTGAGTTTCCGCACTTTCAGGTG
Source organism: Flavobacterium xanthum (assembly GCF_900142695.1). Lineage (GTDB taxonomy): Bacteria > Bacteroidota > Bacteroidia > Flavobacteriales > Flavobacteriaceae > Flavobacterium > Flavobacterium xanthum. Next base: position 5,841 of record NZ_FRBU01000014.1, read on the forward strand.
TTACAGATTGTATTAACTTTGAATAATGAGTGTGTTGCAGATAAACACCTGCATTTTGAATAAATGCAAACCCCATCATACTTCCCCAAAAACGTCCCGCTACGCCTACAATTCCAGCAAACGGAGCAAAAGGAGTGGGTACCGCAGAGACAGTAAATAAGACTAACGGCACAAAAATAACTCCAACAGCCACTCCTTGTAAAACATAAGGAATTGCGATATCAGACAAGGTAGCATCGGGGACAAAAAGAAAAGTAAACCACAAATGAAAAACAGCAAAAAGTGAAAATCCTATTATAAATATAAAACGTATGCTCAGTGCCTTTGCTAAAAACAGTCCCGCTAAAAACATTCCTATTACATTCCCAAATACATTTAAATATTGCACATGCGCCACTCTTGAAGGTTCCCAATTCCAAATTACAAACATGGTACTGTGACAAATATTCAAAGTCGATCGGGCGATATAAAAAAATACCGAAAGGACTAATCCGGTTCGTAAATTAGCATAGCGAAATACATTGAGATCAAAGGTAGGTCGCTTGAGCATCATTTGTCGAAAAATAAATAAACCTCCCGTGATTAATGAAAGAACTAATGCTGAAATTATTTGGTGGGAATCGAACCAATATTTCTTTTCTCCATAAACAAAGAAAAATGCTCCTGATAAAATGGCCGTGAGTAAAAGAATAGAACTTGCCCAATCTACTTGATATAAAGGAATTTTTCTATGAAAACGATGTCCTTCAAAAGTTATCATAATTAAAGCCACACACATCACTTGAAATAATGCCGAACCATACGCCATATATTTCCAATCATAATTTTCCAGCAGCCACACCGCAATATTCATGATGAAAGGTGAGGCTAGCATCAACGCACCATAATTAACAGTAAAGCCAATAATCACTGCATTTTTAGATTTGAACCTTGAAATTAAGAAATGTCGCAGCGGCACCACAGGCAGGCCCATCAAAATACCTTCGGCTACTCTTAAGATGATAAACAGTGCGTAATTTTCAATGTAAGCCGTTAAAATAAAGGTTAATGCTGCCAAACTGTAAATGACTATAAAATACTTTTTAGTTGGAAAAAATTGAAATAGACGGGTTTCAATTAGAATCGTAGTCAAAAAAGTTCCATAAGTCACACACATCGAAAACTGTAAATCTTCAATTTCTACATCTAGAAAACTGGCTGAATACGTCAAATTAGAAGTGTAAACGCCTAGCAAAACCATCGAGTGTGTCAAACAGATAAACAAAATCGCGATGCTGGCCCAGTTGGGTACCCAGGATTTAAAAATGCTTTTATTTGACATTGGTTATTGGTGTTCTGCTACAACTATAACATTCATTCCTGCTCGAAGGAAAGCCGTTTGAGCGGCTGGTTCTTGTAGTCTGATTCTAACAGGAATACGTTGCTCGATTTTAATAAAATTTCCGGTGGCATTATCGGGCGGTAAAAGCGAGAAACGCGCGCCACTAGCGGGCGATATTGATTCAATAATTCCGATGAATTTTCGTCCGCTGATCGCATCAGCTTGTAGCGTTACCTCTTGACCCATAGACAAGTATTGTATTTGGGTTTCCTTAAAATTAGCCGTAATCCATTTTTCCTTACTCACAATAGAGACTAAAACTTGTCCTTCTTTTAGTAGTTGTCCGGGCTGAATCATTTTTTTTCCCACCAAGCCATCATAAGGAGCCGTAATCACTGTATAAGAGAGAAACAATGCAGCGTTATCCGCAACGGCCTGTTTAGCTGCAATTACGGTCTGAGCCGTTGGGATTTTAGCAGATGCTTCGGAAGTATTTAACGCTGCTGATTGAATGGTATTGACAATTTCTTGATACTGGGCTTGAGCCGATTGATAATCGGCTTTAACTTTTTCGACTTGTTGATTTGTGGTTGCTTCCTGTTTTAATAAAGATTGATAGCGGTTGTATTCCAGTTTTGTTTGCCAAACTTTACTTTTTGCAGCCTCGAGTTGCGATCGTCTTACCAGAATAGCATTAGAAGTGGTCGCAACATTTTTTTCTATCACATTGACATTGGCTTTAGCATTTTCGACCTCTGCCAAAGCACTATTTAAATGCGATTTATATTCCCTATTGTCTAGTATAATTATCGTGTCTCCCTGGTGTACAAACTGATTTTCATTGTATCGAACTTCCTGAACATAACCCGTTATTCGAGTCAAAATAGGTGTTACATATTGTTCTACCTGAGCATCATTTGTTTCTTCGTGATTTCTATTAAAAAAATAAAACCAAATCCCTAGAACAATTCCCATGACCACTAAAACAGTTGCAATCACTGTAATCAGTTTACTAAATGATTTGTGGGCTCTTGATGAATTTTCTATTTTTATCATATTCGCTGAGAACTAAAAATTATATAAAAACTTGAATTATTTTTTGGAAAGAATTCCCGCTGTATGAAGCAATTCGTATTGTTTCATCAACGCATCGATTCTGGTAGCTATTCTATTAAACTTGGCCTGAAGCAAGGCATTATCTGCATCCACCATTTCAGTAATTAAAACAAGTTGGTTGAGGTATTTTACTTTAACAATGCGATAATTCTCTTGGGCTAAATCCAATGCTTTCTTGGTAACCACCAATTGATCGCTTATTTCCTGATATTGGGTGTGCTGCCTAAATACTTTATCAGTCATCTCATTTTTAACTATTTCGGATTCATTTTGCTGCAATTCTAATTGTAAGTTAGCCACTTGAACCTGCACCTTATTTTTGTACAAAGCTGACAAATCATACGTAGCTTCCACACCAATTTGACCAATGGTATATAAAAAAGGCATGTCCAATCGAAACGCCATGTAATTAGGATACCGTAAATTGTAATTTCCAAAAAATCCAATTTTAGGCAGATACTTTGCTTTGACCATTTTTAGCTCTGTCTTTTTGACCGCTACTTCCCCACTCGCCATTTTCATTTCCTCATTTTGCATAGTCTTCTTAAAATAGAAATCATAATCCTCCATCGTGTCCCTATCAAATAGGCCTGTTGTATCTATTTCTATATTGGATTCCTCCGGCAATTGCAATACTGTTTTCAACTCTTGAAGTGCAATCGTGCAATTTTTATTGTTCGTCAAAGCAGTCAATTCCCGATCTGAAAGTTGCAATTCGGCACGCAAGACTTCATTTTTTGTCACTGTTCCAAACGCTTTAAATACTTTTACCTCTTTTAATCGCTCTTGTTCTTCTTTAATGCTTTCATCAATAATTTTTTGAAGTTCCATCATTTTGTAAATACCCAAAAAAGTAGCCACAACCTCTAAACGCACATCATTCTCTGCCTTCTCTACGTTGATTTCTGCAATTTCACTTTGTAGTTTTGATTTTTTTATCGCATTGTTGATGCCATTTGCCTCATAAATAGGCATTCGGAAGTTTGAAACGGCATCGTAAATCAAATTACCTGGCAGTGGCGCAATCGTCTCTTTTTGGCTAAAAAAACCACCACGATACTGCGTTAAATCTGACAATCGCGAATACATGGCATTAAAATGAACTTCAGGTAAACGAAGATTTTTAGCAGTTCTAATTTCTGTCTCCGTAATCTTTCTTTGGATTTGGGCTTTTCGAATGGTCCTGTTATTTTCGTTGGCAATTCGCATCGCTTCAGGTAAAGTGAGTGCAACGGATTGTTGGGCTTGTACTGCCATTGCGTATGGAAACAAGAGTAATGTTAACAATACACTTTTTAAAAAATTAATCTTAGGTTGCTCTGGTGTAACCTGCTTTTTAAGAAACATAATAAAGATAAAAGAATAGTACACAAAGGTCTTTAATTTTATTGATGCTGTAAAAACATCAAAAGTCAAATATGTATTCATATCGGACAAAATTAAAAACGAAGGTGATTCTGAACATGAGCTTATCCTTTTTTCAGTATTTCGACACCATTTAAATAATCAGAAGGGCGCTGTCCCAATATTTTGAAAAAAGTATTGCTGAACGTGGGAACACTGTTGTATCCAACAGTCCGCGCCACTTCGCTTATGGAAAGTTTTTTTTCAAGTAATAATTCTATTGCTTTCAAAATTCGTCGGATCGTAAAATATTGAATAAAAGACATACCCAAATCTTTCTGAAACAAACGGTATAACGATCGCTCGCTAAAACCAAAGCGACTGGCCAGGTCCGAAAACAAAATCGTATCTCCCCAGTTTTTTTCTAAATAGTCAATAATCTTTAGCAACCGCATGTCTTTTGGAGAGGGTAAGGACAAAGGCAATTTAGTCCGGCAAATTTCTGGTAAAATAGCTTTTATAGCATTGGCAATGATAAAATTTCGACTTCCTTTTTTCAGGTTTCCGTTCCATCGATTCGTGAAAAGCATCATTTGCAACAAAAGATCATTAACAGGATAAATTCCTTCTGTTTCATAAAAAGATTCTTCATCTTTTTCAATAGGAAAATACAAATTTCGCATCATCACTTTTTCAGAGCTGGGATGAATGCTGTGTGCTACACCACCTGGAATCCATATAAAATGGCGAGCTGGGAGGAAATAAGTTCTCGTTTCGGTGGTGACGTAGACAATACCACCTTCGGAATAGAGCATTTGAGCTTTATCATGCTTGTGAGTTGGAATCAATAATTCCCCCATTAAATCATGATGGCAATAAATACTTTTTTTATCGGTATCTACTTCTTTAATGTAATATTTCTCTGCGGAAACTGCTATTAAATTCATTGTGGCTTATCTGAATATGTTTTTGGCGTATTAGGATACAAAACCAATGCGTAATTGTATTAAAATTGTATGGCAAATAAATCAAATTAAAAATAATTGATTTAATCTTTATTAAAACATCAATTTTCCGTTAATTTTATTAGTAAAAAACCAATTATGCAATCGGATAGAATCAAATTTCAAAGTTACAAAGACAAAGTTATTACAGCGCAGGAAGCAGCTCTTTTTTTCAAGGACAAAATGACCGTTGGAACTAGTGGTTTTACCAAAGCTGGCGATAGTAAAGCTGTATTACCTGCTTTTGCAGAAAGAGCAAAATTTGAAAATATTGCAATCACTTTGATTACCGGTGCCTCTTTAGGACAAACTACCGACACTGATTTAGCCAATAATAATGCTTTGTATAAAAGAATGCCTTTCCAGTCCGATGCTGCTTTGCGAAAAAAAATAAACGATGGCGAAATACTTTATATTGACCAACATTTAAGTGAAACGGCTGAAATGTTAGAAAATAAACACCTGCCAAAAATTGATATTGCGGTAATTGAAGCCACTTATATTGATGAAAATGGAAATATTATTCCCACGACTTCTGTTGGTAACTCGCCTACATTTGCTCATTTAGCAGATAAAATTATAATTGAAATAAACACTTCTATTCCACTGGGATTCAAAGGAATTCATGATGTTTACATTTCTGAAAATTATCCAAACAGACAAATTCTTAATGTGACGGCTTCAAACGATAGAATTGGTCAGGAATATATTACCATTGATTCTAAAAAAGTAGTGGGAATTGTTTTTACAGAAATTCTAGACAGTCCGGCTCAGCCTACGGAAATAGATGTAAAAACTGCCGCTATTGCGGGGCATCTTTTAGGTTTTTTAGAAAATGAAATTACAGCAGGGCGCTTAACCAATTCGTTGATGCCACTTCAGGCTGGAATTGGAAAAGTAGCCAATGCTGTTATGTCTGGATTTGCGAAAAGTAGTTTTGAGAATTTAGTGATGTATTCCGAAGTTTTGCAAGACAGCACCTTTGAACTTATAGATAGCGGAAAAATGAATTTCGCTTCGGCTTCTTCTATTACTGTTTCAGAAAATTGTTATAAAAAAATACTGGCTAATTTTGATTTTTATAAAGATAAGATGCTACTTCGTCCGCAAACCATAAGCAATTCGGCTGAGGTCATCAGAAGATTAGGCGTTATTGCAATCAACACAGCGATAGAATTTGATATTTACGGCAATGTAAATTCAACGCACATTGCTGGAACCAAGATGATGAACGGCATTGGCGGGTCAGGTGATTTTGCTCGAAATGCCTATCTGAGTATTTTTGTAACCCAATCCTCCTCTAAAGAAGGAAATGCTGTTTCTCATGTTTTACCAATGGTTTCCCATGTAGATCATACGGAACATGATGTCGATGTTTTGATCACGGAGCAAGGAGTCGCTGATTTGAGAGGTCTGGCGCCAAGAGAACGCGCCAAAGTAATTATCGAAAATTGTGTTCATCCCGAGTACAAAGAAGAATTATCGGATTATTTTAATCGTTCCAAACTTCGCGGTGGTCACACACCACATCTTCTGGAAGAAGCTTTTAAATTTCATTTGCGATTCTTAGAAACTGGTTCCATGAAAAAAATGCTATAATCATTTATCATTAACCCAATTGAACCTTTCATGCTAATAGAAGATGCAGTGCCGAAAATTGCCTGTCGTTTTCCCTTAACAAAAATTCTTAAAGAAGACAAAGTATACTATTCGCTATTTAACCTTGCTGATTGCAATCCAAAAGACCGTTTATAATTATATTTTTTTAGAAGAAACAACAGTTTTACAGACTCCGTTTGATTTTAACGTTCTAATAAAGGGTAAAAGAATTGATTTAGTTGGTTTTCGTTCCACATATATTGCGTAGTTTTGACCATAGCACTTTGTCTTTCTGCTGCTCTATTTAAATGCAAAAGAGACCTAATAAAAAAACTTAAAAAAAACAATAATGACATCTTTTAGCAAAGAATTATCCTTTCGTTGGTCTGACTTAGACCCTAATTTTCATGTACGCCACAGTGCTTATTATGACTTTGGTGCACAACATCGTATTGAAATTCTAGAAGGTTTAGGCCTAACGATGAAAGTTTTACAAGCGCAGCATTTTGGTCCAATTCTATTTAGAGAAGAATGTATTTTTAGAAAAGAAATAAAACTTTCTGATAAAATCATAATGCGTACCAAAATTTCTAAAATGAAACCCGATGCTTCACGCTGGTCTATTGTGCATGAGTTCTTGAATGAAGAGGATAAACTTTGCGCCATAATAACTGTTGATGGGGCTTGGATGGATACAAAATTGCGAAAAATTGCTCAACCTACACCTGAAATTGCTATTGAAGCCATCAGTCTTTTTCCTAAAAGTGAAGATTTTATCAGTCTTTAATAAATTGAAGAATCCAATCCTATTTGTTTTATCATTTCTACTTAATTAAGGTTTAAAAAAGAGTAATCAACTAATTCTAAAAAATCATGAGAACAAGAAGCTACTCCGTCACTTATAGAATTATGCATTGGTCCATTGCAATTTGTTTCATGGCAATGCTTTTTACTATATTTTTAAGACTTACGTGGATGAACAAAAACAATGTCGCACTAATCATTCAAGATTATTTAGCGACTACAAATCAATCTTTATCACAAGACCAGCTCCTTACACTTGCCAAAAAAATAAGAAAACCTATGTGGGATTGGCATATTTATATTGGATACGCTTTGGTAGGTTTGTACAGCATCCGAATTTTGCTTCCGTTTTTTGGACAGATGAAGTTCTCTAATCCTTTTAGTCGTGGCCTTACGGTACAGGAAAAATTCCAATATTACATTTATGCCATTTTTTATGTCTGTGTAGCCATTTCTCTAACGACAGGTTTAATTATCGTTTTAGGTCCAAAAAATTTAAAAGAGCCAATGGAACAAATACACGTACTTTCGATTTACTATTTGTTGACCTTTATCGTTCTTCACTTAGGAGGTGTTTTCTTATCAGAGTTTACGACACAGAATGGATTAATTTCGAGAATGATCAGTGGGTCAAAAAAGGAAAAGTAAACTAGGATGGAGTAAAAATATTTGTTTCCCCATGCATCCGTTTCTTTTTATACTTTTATAATTATGTTATACATTAGCTACTAATCCATAAAAAAACCAATAATGAAATTATCAAAACTATTCCCAGCATTGCTATTGATTTTGATCTTTAGCAGTTTTAATTCATTATTTACGGATACAAAAAGCGCACTATCAAAAGCGTCAGCTGAGGAATATTACCAAATTAAAACGTATATTTTTAAAAACGAACAACAAGAACAAACTACTGACCTGTACTTAAAGGAGGCATATTTACCCGGTTTAAAAAAACTAGGAATTAAAGATATAGGTGTTTTTAAACCTATATCTAACCGCACGGATACGCTAAAAAAAATTATCGTGATAATCCCTTTTTCTACTTTAGAAGGATTTCTAACGCTAGACAAAAAACTAGCAAAAGACAAAAGGTACTTGCTTGCAGGTGCTCCCTATTTGAATGCAACGCACAAGCAGCCGCCTTACCTGAGAATAGAATCCGTTTTACTAAAAGCTTTTTCAGATCATCCGTTACTAAAAAAACCAATATTGAATAGCATAAGAAACAATCGTGTTTATGAATTAAGAAGTTACGAATCAGCAACTGAAACCATTTACGCCAACAAAGTAGACATGTTTAATGGTGGTGGAGAAATAAAACTGTTTGATAAACTCGGATTTAATGCTGTCTTTTATGGCGAAGTCATCTCCGGTGCCAAAATGCCTAACCTAATGTACCTGACTACTTTTGCCGATAAGGCGAGTCGCGAAGCACATTGGAACTTTTTTTCAGAAGCACCAGAATGGAAAGAAATGTCCTCCCTCCCAAAATATCAAAATAATGTATCGCACATGGATATCACGTTTATGTATCCTACTGACTATTCTGATTATTAATTCTAAAATACAAGTACTATCTGTGTTACTATGTTCATCATAATCTACCCAACACTTCTAGGAGACTGTGCCGTTTTTAAGGCACCATATTTTAAAATCACGGAAAACTAGCGCATAAATTCGATTGGTTCCACTAAACAACGATTGAATACAACCATCGTACTTTTTTTAAGAAGACCATCATAACAGCTCTCTTAAGTACCCCTTCAGCAAGAATAGCCGTAATTTGCTGGAACACTATTTAAGTAGGTGTTTACCTTAAACGTTATCTGTTGAAAAATAGCCTTTTTGAAACTCATTAGTAAAAATTAAAACTATTGTTTACATTCCTTTTATCACCAATTCAAAGTTAAATCGGCTCCATTATCCTTTTTAATCGCTATAAATAAGGATTAGATTGGTTCGTGTACCATCTTATAAATTTCAGTATCTTTAGTACCAATTTAAGCTATGGAAACTTTCAATACAATACTAAAACTGGGAGCTGGCGTGGGTTTATTCCTATTCGCTATTTACCTTGTTGAGGAATCCCTTAAGAAACTCTCTGGAAGAAGTTTCAAACTATTTTTGCAACGGATTACAAAAAACAATATTGGCGCTGTAGTGGGTGGTACCATTGTAACTGGTATTCTCCAGAGCAGTTCTATGGTTTCTTTAATGGTTTTAGCTTTTGTTGGCGCTGGTGTTTTTACAATGAAAAATGCGATGTCCATTATCTTGGGCGCAAATTTAGGAACAACAATTGCCAGTTGGTTAGTGGCCACACTCGGCTTTAAAACGAATATTGAAGTCATTGCTTATCCAGCCGTTTGCTTAGGCGGTTTTCTACTAATCCTATTAGGAAACCGAAAAAAAATAAAATACGTTTCTTATTTTCTTTTGGGATTTGGATTGATGTTCATCGGACTTTCCTTTATGAAATCAGCGATGGAATCACAAGTTCAGCACTTTGACTTTTCGCATTATGCTTCCATGCCATTACTTTTTTTTCTGATTATTGGTTTTTTAATTACACTGATTGTACAATCAAGCTCCGTGACCATGGCACTGACATTAAGTGCATTAAACGCTGGAGCAATTGGATTTCCTATGGCAGCTGCTATAGTTTTAGGCGGAGAAACTGGGACAATTATTAAAATATTAGTAAGTGCCATTGGTGGCAATGCTTCCAAAAAAAGGGTAGCTCTGGGCAATTTATTTTTCAATATTTTCATTACTGCCATTGCATTTATCTTATTAAAACCCATTTTATTACTAATTACTGATATCATAAAAATTAAAGATCCGTTGATTGGTTTGGTTACCTTTTCTAGTCTGATCAATTTATTAGCCATCGTGCTGTTTCTTCCAGTATTAGATTCATTTACTAAATTTTTAGAGCGTTTTTTCAAAAATACGGATGGCAATACTGCGGCTTTTATAGGCCATGCTTCCATTGAGGAACCGGAATCGGCACTGGATTTATTTCGTCTAGAAGCCAACTACTTTATACACAACTCAATACTTTTCAATCTGGAATTATTTAAAATCAACAACTTCGATTTTCACAAACAAAGTGATTTTACAGCAATTAATGAAAAACGGAACTATAATTCGAAAACAAGTGAAGAAAAATATGAGTTTCTGAAACAGCTCCAAGGTGAGTTACAGGCGTTCCATCTAAAATTAAGAGCAAAGTTGAACAGTGAACAAAGTTCAGAACTCAACCAATTAATATCAGCCGTACGAAGTGCTATGCATGCCGTCAAAAGTGTAAAAGATATTGATAGTAATATTACAAATCTGAGCCACTCTTCAAAAGATATCAAATACCAGTTTTTTATGCACAACAAAAAAGAAACTGAAAGCCTCTATTTAAAATTAAATGGACTCTTATTCAAAGAAAAACAGTCTAGTTTTGACGAACTTGTATCTTTATTTAATAGCATTCAAAAAAACTACACCTCGGCGCTTAATACCTTTTACACAGATGTGCAACTTACTACAATTGAAAGTATCGATATAACGACAGTCATTAATTTTAATAGGGAACTTTTTACCGCCAACAAAGCGATTTTAATGGCTGTGAAAGACCTTTTATTGGAGGAGAAAGTAGCGGAACATTTTAATGAAATTCCCATTTATAAGACCTAAAGAACATTTATTTCAATGTAAATAGACTCGATAATTTTACAACTTTATTCGTAAACTATATAAGCTTTTTAACAATCAATTTTTGACCTTTATAGGCTATTGCGTTTGGGATTGAAATTGCAATTCTGATTTAAATTTGCTATTTTTAGCCAAAAATTTACCTCGTTTGAAAAAATATTTAAAGAAAAGTTTAAAAATTTTCCTTTGGATAATAGGATCTGTAATTCTATTATTCTTAGCAGTGGTTATTGTCATTCAAATCCCCTCTGTTCAAAATTATGCTAAAAGCAAAGCGGTAGCCTACCTGGAAGGAAAAATAAAAACCAAAGTGACCATTGACCGATTAGAAATTGGTCTGCCTAAAAAAGTGATTTTGGAAGGCGTTTATTTTCAAGATCAAAAAAAAGACACTCTTTTTGCTGGAGAAAAGTTGGCTGTTGACATTAGTTTATTTCAATTAATGAACAATAAAGTCGAAATTAATTCTGTTCACTTAATAGGTATTTCTGCTAATTTAAGCAGAGATTCTAAGGCTATTTTTAATTTTGATTACATTATCAAAGCATTTGCTTCACCAGAAAAGCAAAAAAGTGATTCGCCACCCATGCAATTTTCTGTCGAAGAAATCAAGCTGGATCGCGTTCAATTTAAATACAAGGATGTCACCACAAACACAACGATTTATGCTAATCTAAATCATTTTGAAACAAGAATCAAAACCTTCGATCTGGACAAAATGAGCTTTGAAATTCCAAAAGCTAAAATCAATGGTTTGAAATTCAAACTAAAACAAGGCATAGCGCAACCCTCCATTTCCACAGCAGAAGCTATGATAAGAAATGAACCAGAATCCATTTTAAATTTAAAACTTGGAGAAATTGATTTAGCCAAAATAGATTTTGATTATAAAAATGAAGTCACAAAATTAGCTACTACTTTTTATTTGAAAAAGCTTCTTGCTAAAATTGACAAAATGGATCTCAATAATAAATTTTCTATTATTGAAAGTCTCAATCTTACCGGCGTAGAAGGTGCACTAACTCTTGGTAAATCAGATAAAGTAAATACTACTCAAGAATCTAATGATACACCATCTACGAATTGGCAAGTCAAAGTAAATGCAACAGAGTTCAAACGAATTAATTTTCGCTACGATAACAACAATGTTGCAGCAGTACAAAAAGGAATCGATTACAACCATTTAAATCTTACCAATTTAAACTTGCAAGTGGATGCGTTGAATTACAATCCGGAAAACATTTCTGGAACGGCTAATTCCCTTTCCATTAAGGACAAAAGTGGCTTAAACATTCAATCTTTTACTGCTGACTTTTTCTACGGAAAAAAGAATGCTTTCTTTAAAAAATTATATTTAAAAACACCGCAAACAGAATTAAAAGATGAAATCCGAATTGGCTATCCATCCCTTGCATCTTTAGCCAAAAATCCTGGGGAATTAGGATTAATAGCTAATTTTAAGAAAAGTAAAGTTGGAGTCAAAGACATTTTACTTTTTGCCCCTACTTTAAACAATACAAATCCATTTAGCAGTAATCCCAATGCTATTTTGCTAATCAATGGAACCGTAAAAGGGAAAATAAAAAACATGCAATTCCCATCCATTGCTATTAGCGGCATTGGAAATACAAAAGTAGCAGCCAGCGGAAGCATTGTTGGTTTGCCAGATATCAACAAAACGTATTTTGACCTGAACGTAAAAGATTTACAATCGGGTGCCACAGATTTTGTTGGCTTTTTACCTAAAGGAACAATTACAAATTCTATTCAGCTCCCATCACAATTCAGCGCTAAAGGAACTTTTAAAGGAACGATTGCCGATTTTAATACCAACATGAATTTGATTAGTAGCTTTGGTAATGCAAAAATCAAAGGAACATTCGATCAAACTAGGAAAAATTATGAGAAATATAATGTCCAAGCTGAACTGACTAATTTTGATTTAGGTAAGTTTATCAAAAATGATTCCATTGGAAAAGTAACTTTAAAGACCAACATTAAGGGAACCGGTTTTGATCCAAAAACAGCAGTAGCCTCCTTAAACGGAAGTATTCAAAAAGCATACTACAATAAATATACTTACAAAAATATAAATGTAAAAGGAGCTATTGCCAAAGGAAACTTTAATGCAATTGCTTCCGCTAAAGATCCTAATCTGACTTTTGATGTCGTGAGTAGCGGTAGTCTTAGAGACAAATATCCTTCTGGAAAATTAAAATTAAATGTGGATATTGCAGATTTGGAAAAGTTAAATTTACATGCAGGACCATTAAAAATAAGAGGTATTGTTGATGCTGACATTCAATCGGCAAATTTAGATTACCTAAATGGAACAATCAATGCACACAGCATTTCGGTTATCAATGCCAAAGATCAATTTGTTATCGATTCTATTACAGTGGTAGCCACATCAACAACTGAGAAAAACACATTATCCATAAAAGCTCCTTTTTTAGATGCTGAGGTTAATGGAAAATATAAGGGTTCGAAAATTGTTGATGCCGTATCCAATTCTGTTGCAAAATATTATGATAGCAGCCCGAATTCAAGAAAAATAGCAGTTGAAAACCAACAATTTGCTTTTGCAATTAATATAAAAGATAGCCCGATTATAATAAAAATGATTCCTGATTTGAAAAGTCTAGAACCCATTACTGTAACCGGAAAATACAATTCTGTAAATGATTCTATTGTTTTGAATGGTAGTATTCCAAAGCTAATTTACGCAGAAAACACGATTACAAATGCCGTTTTAAAAATCGATACACAAGACAAAGCGCTGGTGTACAACTTTGTTATAGACGACATCCAAAACAAACAAATTCAGTTGCCACACACCAGTATTAACGGTAAAGTGGAAAACAATCGCGTGGATTACACCTTGCAATTAAAAGATGCTAAGGACGTGGAACGGTATTTAATTTCGGGAACATTAAAGAGCATAAACGGAAATAACGAGATAAATCTGGAACCAACTAATTTGTTACTGAACTACGAATCATGGAATATAGCAGAAGACAATTTGGTGCGTTTTGGCAAAAAAGGAATTTATGTAGGTGAATTTGAGTTGAGTAAAGAGGAAAGTAAGCTTCGGATTGAATCCGAATCGACTACCCAAAATGCTCCAATAGCAATTGCTTTTAACGATTTTGACATTAAAACTATCACGAGTTTTGTTGAGAAAAAAGATTTACAACTTAGCGGTAAGATCAATGGAAATGCATTGGTAAAAAATATAAATACCACCCCTCTTTTTACCTCAGACTTAAACATTGAAAATTTTACTTTCAAAAAAGATACTGTTGGCAACATAAGCATCAAAGTCAATAATAGCATTGCAAACCAATATGATGCCCTAATTGCAATCACAGGGCAAGGAAATCAAGTTGCTCTAGAAGGATTTTACAAAACGGATCAGAGTAGTTTTGATATGAATCTGGCTATCGAAAAACTAAATTTGAAAAGTATTCAAGGCTTCACTTTGGATAACATAACCGAAAGCACTGGTTTTTTGAACGGGAATTTCAAAATTACAGGAAATACCTCCCAACCAAAAGTTGTTGGGGAATTACAATTTAATGCTATCGGTTTCAAAGCGACACAACTTAATGCACAATTCAAATCTATAAATGATAAAATAATCTTTACCAACGATGCTATTATTTTTAATAATTTTATTATCAAGGATGAGCTGGAAAATGACTTAGCCATCAACGGTAAAATTAATAGTACCAATTTTAGGAATTTTGGTTTTGATTTAACCGTTGATGCCGAAAATTTTAAAGCCGTTAATTCCAAAGCTAAGGACAATGATCTGTATTATGGTGAATTGTATTTAGACAACCATTTAGAAGTATCTGGGAATTTTGAAAATCCTATTGTAGAGGGCAATATCAAAATAAATAAAGACACTAAATTTACTGTTGTATTGCCACAATCAGATCCATCAATAGCCGATAGAGAAGGTATTGTAGAATTTATAGACCAAGATAAACCTCAACTAGTTGAAACCATTGCTTTAGATGAACTGAACAGTGAAATGGATATAAAGGGAATCAACGCCTCAGTGAATATTGAAATAGATAAAGATGCTGAATTATCGCTGGTTATCGATAAAGCCAATGGGGATTTCCTTAAATTAAAAGGAGAAGCACAGTTGAACGGTGGAATTGATCCCTCAGGAAAAACAACACTAACCGGCAGATACGAGCTATCTGAAGGAAGTTACGAAATGAATTTTAACGCAATCAAAAGAAAATTCGACATAAAAAAAGGAAGTTATATTCTCTGGACTGGAGAACCTACAATGGCCGATATAAATATCACGGCAATTTATAAAACAGAAGCTGCTCCAATCGATTTAATCAACGATCAACTAGGATCGGTTACTGCCGAGATAAGAAATACGTATAAGCAAAAAATTCCTTTTGAAACCAATCTTAAAATGACAGGGGAATTAATGAAACCAACTATTTCCTTTGACATTATTCTGCCGGAAGGGAATAACAGTGTTTCAACAGAAATTATTAATTCGACACAGGCTAAATTGACGCAATTACGTCAGCAACCTGATGAAATGAACAAACAGGTTTTTGCCTTACTCCTGCTGAATCGCTTTATAGGTGAAAATCCATTTGCAAGTGAAACTGGAGGAACCAATGTTTCAACCATAGCCAGAGAAAGTGCTAGTAAAATTTTGTCACAGCAACTCAATAACTTGGCGAGTAATCTAATTGAAGGCGTCGAACTTAATTTTGATCTAAATACTTCGAATGATTATACCACTGGGCAGCAGCAAAACAAGACTGATTTGAATGTTGGAATATCTAAGAAATTATTAAATGACCGTTTAAAAGTAACTGTTGGAAGCAGTTTTGGCATTGAAGGACCGCAACAAGTCAACCAGAATGCAAATAATATTGCAGGAGATGTTTCGCTAGATTATCAACTCTCAAAAGATGGAAGGTATAAAATAAGAGTGTACCGTGTGAACAAGTATCAAGTAGCACTTCAAGGTGAAGTAGTTGAAACTGGCATCGCCTTTGTTATCACTTTGGACTATAATAAATTTAAAGAGTTATTTGCAAAAAATGAAGCAAAAAAAGCGACTATAAAAGCAAAACAAGAATCAAAAAATAAGTCAGATGAATAAGAGCTCTTTACTATATTTTCTATTATTAGCCGTGCTCGCTTCATCGTGCAGCAACACTCGGTTTTTACCTGAAGGAGAATTGTTGTACACTGGCGCAAAAGTAAAAGTGGAAGGAAAGCAAACTACTAAAAAGGAAAACAAAGTATTAAAAAGCCAGTTAAAGGCTATTGTTAGGCCCAAACCCAACAGTGTTTTTTTAGGATTGCGACCTAAATTGTACCTGTACAATTTGGCTGGAAAGCCAAAGAAAGAAAAAGGATGGCGCTATTGGTTGAGGAACAAAGTGGGCGAAGCTCCTGTTTTATACAGCCAAGTAGATTTAGAATACAACAAAAGTGTTTTGCAAAATTTCTCTGAAAACAGTGGGTATTTCAATGCTAAAACAGCGGCAGATTCCACACGAAAAGGCAAAAAAGTAAGTGCAGAATATCTTGTAAACCCTGCAAAACAATACAAAATCAAAGAAGTAAAATTTCCGCTAGATTCTTCAGTAATCGCAAAAGAAATAAGAAATACCAGACGCCGAAGTCTATTAAAAAAAGAGGAAGGATACAGCCTTGAGCGGATAAAAGAGGAAAGGGTTCGTATTGATGCCAGACTAAAAGAAAAAGGTTATTTTTACTTCAACCCCGATTATCTGAAAGTTCAAGTTGATAGTACTGTCGCTGATCATCAGGTTGATCTTATCGTAAAAATTAAGGACGAAGCACCTAAACTAGCAGAAACTCCCTATAGAATTAATAAAATTATCGTCTATCCTAATTACACAATTGGCAATGATAGTTTAAAAATTGATAGGGACTCTACCCAAAAATACAACGATCTCACCATCATAGATCCTGAAAATTTATTCAAACCCCGAATTTTTGATCGGGCTTTGTATTTCAAAAAAAATGATTTGTACAACCGAACTGATCATAATTTATCGTTGAATCGCTTAGTGAATTTAGGAACATTCAAATTTGTAAAAAACCAGTTCAGAGTTTCAGATACTATTGGCAATTACTTAGATGTCTACTACTATCTAACTCCCTTACCCAAGAAATCCCTGCGACTAGAACTATTAGCTAAAACCAATTCAGCAAATTACACGGGAACGGAACTGAGTTTAAACTGGAGCAACCGAAATACCTTCAGAGGTGCAGAATTATTGACCATTTCTGCTTTTGGCGGGGTTGAAGTACAAGTTTCTGGACAAAATAATGGCTTTAATGTATACCGTTTTGGAACGGAGGCGAATTTGGTTTGGCCAAGATTAGTAGCTCCTTTTAAGCTTAATTCTCCCAGTGGTTTTGTACCAAAAACGAAAGCAACATTAGGGTATGAATTCCAAAACAGAACCAAATTGTATTCTTTACAAACCTTCAAAGGATCTTTCGGCTATTTGTGGAAAGAAAATGAACGAAAAGAACATTTGTTTAATATTACGGAGATTACCTACGCCAGTCCGCAAAACGTTACTCCCTTGTACCAAGAGCAAATTTTGGCAAATGAATCGTTAGGAAAAGTGATTGAAAAACAATTAATCTTTGGGCCAACCTACTCTTATACGTACACCAACACCTTGCAAAAAAGGAAGAAAAACACCTTCTATTACAAAGGCACAATCGATTTAGCTGGAAATGTAGCTGGATTAGTTACAGGAGCAAATAGTAAAAAAGGGGATACAATTAAAATTTTTGATGTTCCTTTTAGCCAGTTTGTAAAAATAGAAAATGATTTTAGACATTATTATAAACTAGGACCTGATTCCCAACTGGCCAGCCGAATCATTTTAGGCGCAGGGTTTGCCTATGGAAATTCAGGAGAAATGCCTTTTATAAAACAATTTTTTATAGGCGGAACGAATAGTTTACGAGCTTTTAGAGCCCGTTCCATTGGACCTGGAAGCTTTGATGGCGCCTCGGCAAATACCAGTACTTTTTTACCCGATCAATCTGGTGATTTAAAATTGGAATTTAATACGGAGTACCGAGCCAAAATTTACGGATTAGTAAAAGGTGCTTTATTTTTAGATGCGGGAAACATTTGGTTATTGAATGAAAATTCAGAGAAACCAGGAGCCAAATTTTCGAAAAAATTTATGAATGAAATAGCCGTTGGAGCTGGAGCTGGGTTGCGTTTTGATTTTTCATTTCTAATTCTTCGAACAGATCTTGCCTTCCCACTGCGAAAACCCTATTTAGCTGACGGCGACCGTTGGGTTTTGGATAAAATTGATTTTGGAAGTGGTCCATGGCGCAGAGAAAATTTAGTATTTAATTTGGCTATTGGATATCCATTTTAGTATTAATACAAAGGAAATAGTTGAAACTATATACCACTATCAATAGATTTTGTTTAGCTTTTTTAAAACATAGCAACTGCAACAGTAAACACAAATGACTAGGAATACATGACTTTAGTATTAAAAAAAAATCTCCCACAGTTGTGGGAGATTTTCATTTTATAACGATGTAACTGCTTTTAAACGGTGTACATTTTAGCTCTTAATTCCTGTACTTTTTCATCATCTAAGTAATCGTCAAAAGTCATGTAACGATCAATTGCTCCATTAGGCGTTAATTCAATCACACGATTTGCAACCGTTTGAGAAAATTCATGATCATGTGTGGTGAAGATAACGGATCCTTTAAAGTTTTTTAATGAATTATTAAAAGCCGTAATCGATTCTAGATCCAGGTGATTCGTAGGCTCATCCAGCATCAAAACATTAGCTCGCTCCATCATCATTCGAGACAACATGCAACGTACTTTTTCTCCTCCAGATAATACTCTACATGTTTTCAAAGCTTCTTCTCCTGAGAAAATCATTTTTCCAAGAAAACTACGAATGTTTACCTCATCCCGTTCCTCTTCAGTTTTTACCCACTGACGCAACCAGTCTACAAGTGTGTAATCACTCTCAAAAAACGAATGGTTTTCTACCGGCAAATACGCTTGGTTTGTTGTAACTCCCCAATCATACGTTCCTGAATCTGCCTTTTTATTTCCGTTTAATATTTCATAAAATGCTGTTGTTGCACGTGAATCTTTAGAGAAAAGAACGATTTTATCGCCTTTGGCCATATTTAAATCTACTCCTTTAAACAAAATTTCTCCTTCAATAGTAGCGCTTAAATTTTGCACATTCAAAATTTGATCTCCTGCTTCACGCTCTTGATCAAAAATAATTGCTGGATAACGGCGACTTGATGGCTTTATCTCCGAAATATTCAACTTACTAATCATTTTTTTACGAGAGGTAGCTTGTTTGGATTTGGCTACATTCGCACTAAAACGACGAATAAATTCTTCTAACTCTTGTTTCTTTTCTTCAGCTTTCTTATTTTGCTGTGCACGCTGTTTAGCAGCTAATTGACTGGATTCATACCAGAATGTATAGTTTCCTGAATAATGATTTATTTTGCTGAAATCTATATCCGAAATATGCGTACAAACAGAATCTAAAAAGTGTCTGTCGTGAGAAACTACGATAACTGTATTTTCATAGTTGGCCAAGAAATTTTCTAACCAAGCAATAGTTTCAAAATCCAAATCATTGGTCGGCTCATCCATAATAAGCAAATCTGGATTTCCAAATAAGGCTTGTGCCAAAAGGACACGAACCTTTATTTTTCCTTCCAAATCTCCCATTAAAGTGTAATGATGCTCTTCAGTGATTCCAAGATTGGACAACATGGAAGCCGCATCAGAATCCGCATTCCAACCATTCATTTCTTCAAATTGTACTTGTAACTCCCCTATTCTGTCTGCATTTGAATCGTTGTAATCTAAATACAAAGCATCCATTTCTTTTTTGATCGCATAAAGGGTTTTATTCCCCATCATAACGGTCTCCAATACGGTGCTTTCGTCAAACATATTGTGGTTTTGGTTTAAAACCGACATACGTTTACCTGGTTCCAAATGAATATTTCCCGAAGTTGGGTCCATTTCACCTGCAATTATTTTAAGAAAAGTAGATTTTCCAGCGCCATTGGCTCCGATAACTCCATAAATATTGCCGTGTGTGAAGGTCGTATTTACTTCGTCAAACAAAATTCGTTTGCCAAACTGAACTGATAAATTATTTACTGTTAACATGAATGTTTATTTTATAAAATTTTTGCAAAAATACGAAAAAAATACCGATTTACTGAATTCCAAAAATACATTTTGAGCAGTAAAATTTACGCTCGTTTGTAGTAATTTAAAAAAAATTCCTGTTCGTCGCGACGAACAGGAATTCAAATATCTTATTTCAGAAAGCCTGCGTTAACTTTATTTTATTTCTACTAATTTTTTCAGACTCGTGTAAACAGCTAATTCGACATCGGCGGGACTTCTGATATTGCATTTTTCTAATAAATCCTTCATTAAAGTTGGATTTACTTTCTGTTTTTTATCCATTTCAAGTAAAAGCTGCTCTGCTAAATCACTCAAAATTTGAGACAAAGGCAAAAGGGGCTGTACAAGAGGAGCATTGGTACTTAAAGCAATTAAATCATTATTCATCACAACCCATTTCTTAAAAAAGTTAGTCACAGCTCTACTATTAGCAACGGTTTTATTGTCTAGATAGGTATTGACTGTTTCGTTAAAATCCAAAGCCTGAGCCGCATCGGCATTACAAGCATCCGCAAATAAGGTTAATGGAGAATGCATTCGGTATTTCTTTCCGCCACCGTTGCGTTTGTAATTTTTCAGTGGTTCACATAGGTTCGAAAAATCATTCAATGCTCGTGTATCTTGATTGTTGCTGATGTTTCTCAAAATTACTTCTTTGTTTCTAATATGCGTAATTCCGAGTTCTTCTAATCGAAAAGAGATAGTTTTCAACCTTTTGCGCAAGCTTTTCATATCAGTCACTTCTGCATTTGACCATAATCGCTCAGCTATTGCGGCGGTTCTTGGCCAAATTCTCGAATCTATATTTAAAGGTGTTACGAGTTCGCTCCACATCGCTGCTTCGCCTCCTAAAACTCTAGCTTTTTCTTCTGGACTAAGAATGATTTTTTTAGGTAAGGGATCATTCAAATAATGACTTTCTAAACCCAGCATCAAATCAATGTAATACCCATTAGACAAAACGGTATTGTAACCACTCTTTGCGGCTTTGATCAAAGCTCCACCAGCTTCTTGACCTTCATTTGTCCCTCTCCAAGCATGTATTATCGCATCTTTAGACATGTTTTCAGTCATTATTTCTTCCCAACCCATTAATTTCTTGTTGTGTTTCTTCAACATTGGAATCAGCTTCATGTTGAAATACGTTTGCAAATCGTGGTTGTTCATTAAATTATTATCACGCTTGAATTTTTGAATAGCGGGGTTGGCATTCCATTCTTTCCCATTGTTTTCGTCACCACCAATATGAAAATAACTACCCGGAAACAGTGGACATACTTCATCAAAAATCGAGCTTAAAATTTCATACGTTTTTGGATTTGTTGGGTCTAAAGTTGCATTGAAAATTCCTGAATTTCTTTGTACTTCGTACCTAATTTTGCCTTCGCCTACTTTACTTCCTATTTCTGGATACGCAGTCAACAATGCCGAAGCATGTCCAGGAACATCAATTTCGGGAATAACCAAAATCCCTCTTTCACCAGCATATTGTACAATGTTTTTGATTTCTTCCTGAGTATAAAAATTACCATCTGAGGCCAATTCTGTTAATTTTGGATGATTTTTCAATTGAATTCTCCAACCTTGATCATCGGCTAAATGCCAATGAAAAACATTCATTTTCATCGAAGCCATAGCGTCAAGATTTCTTTTAATAACATCAACCGGCTGGAAATGTCGTGCCGCATCAATCATCAAGCCTCTCCAAGTAAAACGTGGTGAATCTGATATTTCAACAACTGGAAAATAATACGAAGTACTGTTATTTTGAAGCAATTGCAATAAAGTTTCCAAGCCATGCAAAGCCCCTAAATCATTACTAGCATTAATAATTATTTTATTGGAAGTAACGGTCAACTGATAACTTTCATCTTCGTTAATTTCAATTCTTCCCTTGCGAAGACAATTAATTTGTAATTCGGCTTCTAGTTTTTCGTTGATCTTCGTTAAAAAGGCTTGCTCCAGAAACAATCCCGTTCTGCCATCTAATCTTCGCAGGAAATTAGTAGCGCCAATGAAAATCCGTGGATTAGGGTTTCTCGTGATATTTATCTTAAAATTTTTGCTTAAAGCAAAAGTACCAGTGCCCAAATTTATGTTTTGAGGCCAAGGCATGAGGTTTAATTGTTCTTCCTTTATCTGAGCATTCGAGATAAAATGTGCCATTAACAAAATTAAAAAGTACTTCATAACTAATAGGTATTCAAAAAAAATTTAATAATCAAAACGTTTAAAAGCCTCGATAGCCTCATATTCAGCTAAGCCTAAATCATCATACAATTTTGCTGTATGCTTATTGCGTTCTTCGGCGCGCACCCAAAATTCTCTAGAATCATTGCCTTGAAACATCACCCGATCTTTTTGGGATTGATGGTACAAAATAGCGTGTCTTTTCAGCATAACTTCCTCAGGACTTAGCGGAACAGCCATATCTATTTCATGAATTTCCCACTCATGCCAAGCGCCCCGATACAGCCATAACCAACAATCGTTCATAAAAGGTTGAACTTTCAAAGCGGCCATTGCAGCAAAAATTGCGTTAAGGCAAACTTCATGTGTTCCGTGCGGATCGGCAAGGTCACCCGCAGCAAAAACCTGATGCGGTTTTATTTTTTCGATAATTGCTTTCACAATTGCGATATCCTCAATACTTATTGGATTCTTTTTTATTAGTCCTGTCTCGTAAAAAGGCATATCTAGAAAATGAATATTCGACTCTTTCAAGCCTATGTATCGCACTGCAGCATGGGATTCACGCCGTCTTATAAGTCCTTTTAGTCTGCGAACTTCTAAACAATCCATTTGGTTTTCTGACTTGTTATTCAAGAAATCAATTACGGATTCAAAATTAATTTTAGACTCATCACTACCCACAAAGTCTTTGCCTACTTCCGCATATTTTAAAGCCTCTTCGTCAGTAACTGCTATGTTTCCTGAAGTTTGATATACTACATGAATATCATGTCCTTGCTTTATGAGTTTTGAAAAAGTACCTCCCATGGAAATCACATCATCATCAGGATGCGGACTGAATAGAATGATTCGCTTTATAGCTGGATTTGCTCTCTCGGGTCTTTTTGAATCGTCTTTATTAGGCTTTCCTCCAGGCCATCCGGTTATGGTATGTTGCAAAACGTTGAACATAGTAATATTTAAATCGTATGCGGATCCTTCTAAAGCAAGCAAATCAGACATGCCGTTATTGTTGTAGTCTCTATCAGTCAGTTTTAATATGGATCGATTGGTTTTTAAACACAACCAAACAATCGCTTTACATTTAAGTTCTACGGTCCAATTGCAGTCTTGAACGAGCCACGGCGTTTTAAAACGGGTTAGCTCTGAAGCCGCTGATTGATCCAAAACAAAAGTAGTATTAGTATGGTTTTGTAAAAAAGTCGCTGGAATTTCTGAGCTTATCTCGCCTTGCGTTGTTCTATTAATAATATCGGCTTTATTTTGGCCCCAAGCCATCAAAACAATTCTTTTAGATTTAAGAATAGTTGAAACACCCATGGTAATGGCTCTTTTTGGGACGTTTTCGATTCCATTAAAATCAGATGAAGCATCCACTTTTGTTATATGATCTAAAGTTATTATTCGGGTACCCGAATTTATATGAGAACCAGGTTCGTTAAAGCCCACATGACCCGTGCGACCAATTCCTAACAACTGAAAATCAAGTCCACCAGCATTTTTTATTTCATTTTCATAGGCGATACAATAGTCTTTCAGTGCATCGATTGGCACTATACCGTCTGGAATATTAATATTTTCAGGTTTAATATCGATATGAATGAACAAATGCTCGTGCATAAAATAATGATAACTATGATGATTCTCCTTCTTCAAAGCATAGTATTCATCCAAATTAAAAGTAACGACATTGCTAAAACTAAGGTTCTCTTCGCGATGCATACGAACCAATTCTTCATAAACCTTAATGGGAGATGAACCTGTAGCCAAGCCAAGCACACAAATTTTATTTTGAGACCGTTTAGAAGCAATCAATTGAGCGATTTCCTGCGCAACTAGTATTGATGCTTCTGAAGCAGTATTGAAAATTTCAATATGAATTTTTTCAAATCGTGTTTCTTCAAATTTTCCGGCACTTTCATAACTAATATCTCTTTTTATTTCTGGAGCAATTTTCATATCCTGTTTTTAAAACTGATTTATAAAGATAGCTTATTTTAAAATAGCTAGTAAAAATCAATCCAAAACAAATGAATAACCAACTTGTCGGCCTAAAATTTTATTAAATAACAAAAATAAGACTCTTTTTTCACCAATTAAAAATAGATCGAACCTCTTATCCAAATCCTCTCTGTTTCAGAATGAGCAAAAAGTTTGAAAAAAAAGCAGGTATTTTAAACAAAAATTGGTTATTCAATAATTCTAACAATATTTAGTCTAAATTATTTTTTTTTAATTTACTTAACAAATATATTTACGGTCTTACAGCGATAAAAAGTATTTTTTCAATAATCATTAACCACTTTATACTTATGAATTCAGAACAAACAAAGTCCAATAATTCCGCGCTTTATACGCTTATAACCGTATTTTTCTTTTGGGGTTTTATTGGAGCTTCAAACGGAATATTTATTCCATTTTGCAAAGCTAAATTTGGATTAGATCAATTTCAAAGTCAACTGATTGATTTTGCTTTTTATGGCGCTTATTACATTGGTGCTTTATTGCTTTTTATTTTTAGTAGTATTGCTAAAAAAGACATTCTAAACGGTTGGGGATTCAAAAAAGGAATTATTTATGGCTTGTTGGTCAGCACATTTGGGGCTGTACTTATGATAATTGCAGTTACACAAGGAAGTTATTTGTTCATACTTGGCGCTTTATTTATTGTTGCACTTGGTTTTTCATTACAACAAACATCGGCACAACCTTTTGCAGCATCTCTGGGTGAGCCACATTCTGCTTCAAGCCGACTAAATCTTGCTGGAGGTATCAACTCGTTAGGAACCACAATAGGCCCGATCGTAGTTTCTATTGCTCTATTTGGTGTTATTGCAGGTGTAAATATTGAAG
Organism: Flavobacterium xanthum; assembly: GCF_900142695.1. Lineage (GTDB taxonomy): Bacteria > Bacteroidota > Bacteroidia > Flavobacteriales > Flavobacteriaceae > Flavobacterium > Flavobacterium xanthum. The sequence continues at coordinate 31,048 of NZ_FRBU01000014.1, forward strand.
AATATGCTCAAAAACCAGATTCATTGGATTCCATGAGAATTCTTTATGTTTTTGTAGGAGGACTATTTTTATTGGCAGCTGCCTTATTTCAATTTTCTAAAAAATTGCCATCTGGAAAAAGTGATCCTACTTTTGAAACGGCGAATAAAGCAATGAAAACCTTAATTGCCATCACTGTAATATTGGTTGCCATTTTTGCTTACATCTTTTCTCGTTATGAAGAGCCTGAATTTATCACTCGTTTTATAGAGAACAAAGAAAAAGATTACTTAGGATTAGCGTTAACGGTTTCAACACTTTTAGTAGTAGTAATTGGTTTATTGTTTGCCAATACAACCGCTCAAAAAAATCCTGAAGGATGGGGAGCTATGAAATACCCCCAATTAGTATTGGGAATGCTAGCCCTTTTTGCTTACGTTGGTGTCGAAGTTACGATAGGGAGTAATCTAGGTGAATTGCTAGTTACTGCTGATTTTGGTTCAATTTCAGGTCCAGCTTTAGCACCCTACATGTCTATGTATTGGGGAAGTTTAATGATTGGGCGTTGGGCAGGAGCCATTACGGTTTTTAACCCATCATCACAATTAAAGAAAATTTTACTTATCGTAGTTCCTTATGTTGCATTTGGAGTAGTTTTAGCGGCAAACGCTATTTCTGGACAAGATGTAACCCCTTTATACGCGTATGCTTTTGTAATTTTGTTCCAAATCGCTGGTTTCTTTTTAGGAAAAGACCAACCGTCAAGAACCTTAATGATTTTTGGTATAATGGGAATGACAGCCATGCTTATTGGATTATTTACTACCGGAACAATTGCAATTTTTGCTTTTATGAGCGGTGGTTTATTCTTAAGTATCATGTGGCCGTCTATCTTCTCTTTAGCCATTGCAGGTTTAGGAAAATACACATCACAAGGTTCTGCCTTTTTGGTGATGATGATTTTAGGTGGTGGAATTATCCCGCCATTACAAGGAAAATTAGCGGATATCATCGGAATTCATACGTCTTACTTTATTCCTGTTTTATGTTTCGCTTTCATCGCATTCTACGGATGGAAAGTAATTGGAATTTTAGAAAAACAAGGAATCGGAAAAGAAATAGAAGTGGGTGGAGCACACTAATTTCAACACAAACTAACCAAAACCAAACCAACAAAAAATCCCATTCGCCGCGGCGAATGGGATTTTTTTATTTAACTGAGACTAAAAACTGCTCACTGAAAACTTTTTTATTTATTTCCTTTTTCGAAATCAGCTACAAACTGCGCCAATCCAATATCAGTCAAAGGGTGTTTCAACAATCCGTAAATAGCTGAAAGTGGTCCAGTCATCACATCAGCACCAATTTTTGCACAGTTTACAATATGCATGGTGTGACGTACTGAAGCCGCAAGAATTTGAGTTTCATAACCGTAATTATCATAAATTAATCTGATTTCTTCAATCAAAGCCAAACCATCTGTAGATACATCATCCAAACGACCGATGAACGGAGAAACGTAAGTAGCTCCCGCTTTTGCAGCTAATAAAGCCTGTCCAGCAGAGAATACTAACGTTACATTCGTTTTAATTCCTTTGTCCGAAAAGTATTTAGCCGCCATCACTCCTTCTTTAGTCATAGGCAATTTCACAACGATTTGCTCGTGTAAATCCGCTAATTCTTCGCCTTCTTTAATCATTCCGTCGTAATCCAAAGCATTAACTTCGGCACTTACATCACCATCAACTAGGTTACAAATGTCAACATAATGCTTCAAAATGCTGTTTTTACCTGTAATTCCCTCTTTAGCCATCAACGAAGGATTGGTTGTAACGCCATCCAAAACGCCTAATGCCTGTGCTTCCTTAATCTGAGCTAAATTAGCCGTGTCAATAAAAAATTTCATAGTATTTATATATTTAATTGTGTGTGTTTTTTATTTGTGCGTGACCACAAGGGTCAGGCTTTTCGCTGTATCCTCGCTAAAAAGCGAGGGATGCCGCTACAATCCTTCACGCAAATACGGTGCAAAATTACAATTTATAATGGTTCATCAGCATTTTTTCATATACTTTATCAGGCAAAATTCTCTTCAAAACAATGGAGATTTTTTGCATAAAAGCACCCACTTTGTAGTGAATTTTAGGTTCCGGAGTTTGGATAATCTGATAGACCGCTTCGGCCATTTCATTTGGATTACTGCCACTATCCACATGTTCATCCATTGTTTTCAACGTATTTCCGTACGGAGTTTCGTAAGCTGAACCTTTTATAACCGGAGCATGAAAACGTCCCGCAGCAATATTTGTTGCAAAATCACCTGGCGCTACATTTGTTATATGGATTCCAAGAGATTTAACTTCCATTCGCAAGGCTTCAGTTATGAGTTCAAGTGCGCCTTTTGAAGCGGAATAAATACTTCGATAGGGCAAACCCATATAACCTGCAATGGACGTCACGTTAATAATTAATCCTGATTTTTGAGTACGCATTTGTGGCAATACGGATTTCATTACTTCGATTGGACCAAAAAGATTAGTCTCAAAATTATTTTTAATCTCTTGCATTGGAATTTCTTCCAATGGCCCTGTTATCCCTACACCCGCATTATTGATCACTACATCTAATCTTCCAGCAGTCGCAATCACTTTGGCAACAGCCGCATGAATCGAGTCTGCATCCCTAACATCCAAAGCCACTAAAGGAAAAACCGAATTCAAGATTCGCTCCGGATTCCTGCTGGTTCCATACACAACAAAACCTTTATGATGTAAAAACTCCCCAATAGATTTCCCTATTCCCGAAGAACCTCCTGTAATTAGAACTACTTTATTCATGTTTCTTGCTGTTTGTGATACGAAAGGTCCAAAAATAAAAAAATCCTCCCGAAGGAAGACTACTTATTATTTTGAATTTAAAAAAAATGGCAAGCGACCTACATCGCATCGCTCAACCGCTTACCCTTGCTATGTTCCCATCCTGGGGGAGTCTGCAGGAGCTGATCGTGTAGGACTTGCCGGTGCAAATATACAATCTTTTTATATTTTTGCAAGAGCTTTATTCATTAAAAATATCGTTGTATATTGGGGTATTCAAAATCCAAACTATGAGAAATTATAACTTCCTATCTATCATTTTATTAGGAATCACTTTAGCCAATTGTAACCAGATAAAAAAAGGCGAAAATACTTCATTCACCTTTGATAATTCAAAATTTAAGGAACAATACAAGCCACAAGAAGCGCTTTCTTTGGAAATTTTGAACCTAAAAGAACAAACAGTAGACAGCATTATTTATTTTGTAAATGATAAAAAAATAGCTTCTAAAAAGGGCTTGGACAAAGTAACTTTTGAATTAAAAGACCAAAAACTAGGTTATCAAAACCTAAAAGCATTGGTGTATTTTGGAGGACAAAATTCAGAAGCTACCGCTAGAGTAGAATTAGTTTCTGACATCCAACCCAAATTATTAAATTATACAATTGTAAATACTTATCCCCACGACATTGAAGCCTACACACAAGGTTTAGAATTTTATCGAGATACCCTTTATGAAGGAACAGGAAACGGCTCAGGTCCATCTGGAAAAAGAGGGGTCTCTAGCTTACGAAAAACCAATTATAAAACGGGCGAAGTTTATAAAAAAGTAACATTAGCAGATCAATATTTTGGCGAGGGAATTACAATTCTGAAAAATAAAATATACCAATTGACATGGCAAAATAATGAAGGGTACGTGTACAACGCAGATACTTTCAAAAAAGAAAAGACTTTTACCTATTTTAAGCCAATGGAAGGTTGGGGATTAACAAACGATGGAGAAAACTTGTATCAATCTGATGGTTCTGAAAAAATTTGGATTATCGATCCAACTACTTTTAAAGAAAGAGACTTTATCAATATTTACTCCTTTGAATCAAAAATAAAATCTATAAACGAACTCGAATGGATTGACGGCAAAATTTATGGGAATGTGTACCAAAAAGATGCGATTGCTGTTATCAATCCAAAAAATGGTGCTGTAGAAGCAATTATCAATCTTGCGGATTTAAAGAAAAAAATAACTCAGTTACCGGATACGGATGTCCTAAACGGAATTGCCTATAATCCAAAGACAAAAACTATTTTTGTAACAGGAAAGAACTGGGATAAAATGTTTGAAATTAAAGTTTCAGAGTAATTTTTCTTCAAATGACTACATTAATTACCAATATCAGAGAATTACTTCAAGTACGAGAAACTTCGATCGCTAAAGTTTCCGGTGCAGAAATGGCGATTCTGCCCACGATCAAAAATGCCTTTTTAGTAATTAAGGACGACTTAATTGCTGATTTTGGTTCGATGGATCAAGTACCGAAAATTCACCCGGACAAAACAATTGATGCCACCGGAAAGATAGTTTTACCATCTTGGTGCGACAGTCATACACATATTGTGTATGCCGGCAACCGAGAGCAGGAATTTGTAGACCGAATCAATGGGTTGACGTACGAGGAAATCGCTAATCGTGGCGGTGGAATATTAAATTCCGCTAGAAAACTCAATGAAACTTCAGAAAGCGAACTGTACGACCAGTCCAAATTTCGACTGGAAGAAGTGATGCGTTTAGGAACCGGAGCAGTAGAAATCAAATCGGGATATGGCTTAACTGTTGAAGGAGAGTTGAAAATGCTGCGCGTCATTCAACGCTTGGCTCAAAATTATCCTATTACGATAAAAGCAACTTTTCTTGGTGCTCATGCTTTCCCCTCAGAATTTAAAGAAAACCATCAAGGTTATATCGATCTTATCATCAACGAAATGCTGCCTGCAATAGCCAAAGAAAAGTTAGCGGATTTCATCGATGTTTTTTGTGAAACTGGTTACTTTACTGTTGCCGAAACGCAAGAAATCATAAAAGCTGGAATTTCATTTGGCTTAAAGCCAAAGATTCATGTCAATCAGTTCAACTCTATTGGCGGAATTCAAGTTGGAGTGCGAGAGGAAGCACTTTCTGTAGATCATCTAGAAGTAATGACTGTCAATGATATTGAATCTTTAAAAAATACAACTACAATGCCAGTGGCGCTGCCTTCATGTTCCTATTTTTTGAGTATTCCGTATGCTCCAGCACGAGAAATGATTGCAGCTGGACTTCCTTTAGCGCTAGCAACGGATTATAATCCGGGTTCTACTCCATCGGGAAATATGAATTTTGTAGTGGCTACGGCCTGTATAAAAATGAAAATGACGCCTGAAGAAGCCATTAATGCCGCCACAATAAATGGAGCTTATGCCATGGGAATTTCTGAAACCCATGGAAGTATCACTATTGGCAAAAAAGCAAATCTAATTATCACGAAACCCATTCCCTCCTATTATCAACTGCCTTATGCTTTTGGCAGTAATTTAATTGACACCGTATTCATAGAAGGAAAAATAGTTGCATAAAAAAAGAGGAACATTACGTTCCTCTTTTAAATAATTTTCTATAAATGATTATCTTAAGATAAAACTTGTTTTAGAAACTAATACATCTCTATCAAAAATATTGATAAAATACGTTCCTTTAGCAAAATCTTTTCCTCTTAAATCTTCAGAAACTTGAATTGTTTTATTTTCATATTTCACATTAGTTAAAAAACTATAGGTTAATGTGTTTTCTCCAAAGTTCTCTGTTTTCTTGTCCCCTAAAACATTGTTTTTACTATCAATTACTTGAACGTAATATGTTTTTTCACCAGATTTAGCAATAGCATTTTCAGCAATTGTAAAATTAACTCTCAAAACATCAGCTCTACTTGCTTTGTCCGTTTCAATTTGTTTACCAGAACTACGTAATTTAAAAGCCGATCCTCTTGTGTTCAAAACTGTTAGTTTCGAACCTATTTCTACCGCTTTAGCTAATTCTTCGTTTTGCCCAACCAACGCTTCATTGTATTTTTTAGACTCTCCTAGTACAACAACAGTACTATCACGTTGCACTGTAAGTGTCGTGTTAGCCTTTTTTAGGTTGTCGTTCTCCGCCATTAGAACTTTCATATTCCCTTGCAAAGCATTGAATTGACTTCTATATTTTGACAAAGAAGCCACATCCCCTTTTGATTTACTTAGGTCTGACATTAAGTTAACCACTTTATCTCTTTCTAAAATTAACTCATCAGACATTGAAGTGTTTTCTGAAATAGCAGCATCGTAAGTCGATTTTAGTTCCTGTAGATCTTTCATTACCGTTTCTTTTTCGGTCAATGTAGCTTTCAATTCTGTTTTAACTGTATCTGCATCAGAGGTCATTTTGAATATGTAGATTAAACTACCTACTAATAAAATAGCCAATACTGCTACTACCGCTTTAAGACTTGAACTGCTTTTTTGATTTTCCATCTCGCTTTAATTTTTTAATTTATTTACAAATTTAACATTATATAACCACCTGATAACGTAAGTTAACACAATTATATTATTTTTGAATAAAAATTATTTTTTTAATGGACAAAATTATCCCGTTTACCATCAAAGATCTTGCAAAAATAACCAACCACAGAAGTGGCGAAATAAAATTTGGAGAGAAAATGTTAACCATTCCAAAAGATGCAGATCCCACTGATTTTTTAAAAAAATGTGAGGCTAAATATGTGCTCTTTGGAATTCCCGAAGATATAGGCATAAGAGCTAATTATGGCAGACCTGGAGCAGCTTCCGCATGGGATAGTGCGATAAAAAGCATTGCAAACATTCAGCACAATCGTTTTTGTAAAGGCAGTCAACTTGTGGTTCTAGGTCAGCTAGATGTGAGTGAACTCATGAAAAATGTAGAATCACTAGACTTTAATGATATTGATGACCGTTCTAAATTGAGTCAGCTCGTTGATAAAATTGACAAAGATGTTTCGCACATTATTTTTAATTTGGTAAAATTAGGCAAAACACCAATTGTTATAGGCGGCGGACACAATAATTCTTATGGAAATATAAAGGGAACGGCACTCGCCAAAGGCAAACCTATAAATGCAATTAATTTTGATGCCCATTCTGATTTTAGAATTCTAGAAGGACGGCACAGCGGTAATGGATTTTCGTATGCGTATGAAGAAGGTTTTTTAAAAAAATATTTTATTTTTGGGTTGCATGAAAACTACACTTCCAAAAGTGTTTTGGATATTATCAAAAAAATCGAAGATCGGGTGCGCTATGCCACGTATGACAGTATCAGCATTAGAAGAGAAAAGGAATTTGATAAAGAAATGGCACACGCGCTAGAGTTCGTAAATGACGATTTCTTTGGAATTGAAATAGATCTCGATGCCATTCCAAATATTGCTTGTAGTGCAATGACCATGAGCGGTTTTTCAGTAGAACAACTTCGACAGTTTATTTCGTTTTTTGGCAAAAATAAAAATGCATCCTATTTGCATATTTGCGAAGGCGCTCCAGATTTAGGAGAAGAAAAAAACAATCACCTTATTGGCAAATTGATAGGATATCTAATTACTGATTTCATTAAATCCAACACAATCTCTCCGGTTCAAATTCCAACTTCATTAACTAAAATACTCTAAAGTAGTGCCTGACGGACCTACAAGCACCCATCAAAAATATTAATACTATCTTTGCAAGACTATCTATGTACCTAATACAAGATAATTAATATCAAAAATATGTTATTCGAAGATTTACCACTCTCAAAAAGTATACAAAGAGCCGTATTTGAACAAGGCTATTTAGAGGCAACTCCAATACAAGAACAAGCAATTCCAATCGTTTTATCTGGAAGAGACATGATTGGTTGTGCTCAAACTGGAACTGGAAAAACTGCTGCTTTTGCTATTCCAATTATTCATCAACTTCATAGAATCGTAGGTTCGTCTAAAAAAGCAAGCCCAATCCGTGCCTTAGTTATCACCCCAACTAGAGAATTAGCCGTTCAAATTGGACAAAATTTTGACCAATATGGCAAATACACCAACTTAGTCCAACTTACCATTTTTGGAGGAGTTTCCCAAGTACCACAAGTAGAAATGCTTAAAAAAGGAATAGACATCCTGATTGCTACGCCAGGACGTTTACTAGATTTGGTAAAGCAAGGGTTCATAGATTTAGACCATTTACATACACTAGTTCTTGATGAAGCTGATCAAATGCTGGATATGGGATTTGTAAATGATGTCAAAAAAATTGTAAAGTTGACGCCTAACAACAGACAAACACTTTTATTCTCTGCAACAATGCCAATTGCAATAAGAGAGTTGGCGGAGATGTTTTTAAAAGACCCAGCAACAGTTACCGTTTCGCCTGTTTCATCAACTGCGGAAAATGTAGAACAACGCGTCTATTTTGTTGAAAAAGGAGAAAAGAGAAATTTATTATATCATTTAATAAAAAACGAAAATTTATCTAATGTTTTAGTTTTTTCAAGAACAAAACATGGAGCTGACAATGTTGTCAAAGCCTTGCGAAAACATGATATTGCTGCCGAAGCTATTCATGGAGATAAGTCTCAAAATGCAAGACAACGTGTTCTTGATGGTTTCAAAAATAAAGAAATCAAAGTTTTAGTTGCTACTGACATTGCCGCCAGAGGAATTGATATTGACCAATTACCATTTGTCATCAATTTTGATTTACCAAATATTCCTGAAACGTATGTACATAGAATTGGTAGAACTGGCCGCGCTGGAAATGAAGGTGTTGCCATTTCTTTTTGTGGTAAAGATGAGCATCAATATTGGAAAGACATTCAAAAATTAATTAAAGTAGATGTAAAAATAGTAAGTGACCATCCTTATGGTTGGCATTCTGGAAGTCCAGAGACTGCCCCTGCATCAAAACAAGGCAACTCTAATCGAAGCGGTGGAGCCCATAAATCAAGAAAATCAGACGCTAGCAAGCAAAACAAAAAAAGGTGGTATTAACACCGTTTTCAACTGTCAGAAATACCTTTTTAACTTTAGTTAAAATACGTAAATAAACGTCAACTATTTGTTTTTCAACGTTTTGTATTTATTATTTTGGATTAGAATAAATTATATCAGTACATTTGATTTAAGATATTAAAACAATTAAATACAAAATTATGGAAACTTTAGTTAAAAGAAACGGCTTTTTCCCATCAGTAAATACTTTATTTGATGACATCTTTTCAAAAGATGTATTCGATTGGACTGATAAAAATTTCTCCTCCAATGGATCAAATTTACCCTCGGTAAATTTGAAAGAAACAGAAAATAAATTAGAAGTGGAATTAGCAGCTCCCGGATTAAAAAAAGAAGATTTTAAAATTGAAATTGACAACAACATGCTAATGATTTCTTCTGAAAAGAAAGTAGAAAAAGAAGAAACTCGAAAAAAAGATAATTATGTTAGAAAAGAGTTTAATTATCAGTCGTTCTATAGATCGTTCTCTTTGCCCGAATATGTAGACGAAAGTAAAGTCGAAGCCACTTATAAAGATGGGATTCTACATGTTGAGATTGCCAAAAAACCGGGGATCACGAAAAAAAAGCATCAAACAATTACAATAAAATAAAGAGGATTTTCACTTCGAGCCTCTATAACTTTATAATCGTTAAACCTTAAAGCTGTTAAAATAGTTTAGGGTTTAGCGATTTTATGTTAGATGTAAATTGACAAAGTGATTTCTTAAGTTTTAATTAGTGGCTATCAAAATAGCTATAATTTTAAACAATTTGGCAGAATCAAATGGTTTAATAATGATGTCATTAATTCCCGCAGAAAGCGCCTCTTCTGTAATTTCAGATTTATCAAATGCGGTTAGTGCAACAATTGGAGTTACTATTCCTTTTAAACGAATTTTTCTAGTAGTTTCAAAACCATTTATCAATGGCATATTGATATCCATTAGTATAATATCAAAAAATTCTTTGTCCAAAATTTCTAGTGCTGCATAGCCATTATCAACAACACTGCACTTGTAGTTATTCTTTTCGATGGTCTTTTTAGTGACCAATTGATTAATGTGATTGTCCTCAACTACTAGGACATTTATCGTTTGTGGTGCCGTGATATCGACTTGAATATTATTGATGAGTTCAATTGTCTTCGCTGGATTATATTCAAAAGGAATCACAAATTTAAAAACTGTTCCCTGATCTAGGGCACTTTGAAGTGAAATTGTACTATTAAATAGACCCAATAATTGTTTTACTATAGAAAGACCAAGACCAGTTCCTTGATAATCAGTTTCTTTTCTTCCCACTTGAACAAATTTTTCAAAAATCTTTTCCTGATCCTCAGCCGCTATTCCTATGCCGTTATCTTCAATCTTAAACGCTATAAAATAAGATTTACCTTCTATTTTTTCTAATTTAACATGAATGGTTACTTTACCATTTCTAGTGAATTTCAATGCATTACTGACTAAATTCATAATGATTTGAGAAAGCCTTAATTTATCACCAATTAGATATTCCGGAATTGCAGCATCAATTTTAACTGCTATACTATTGTTGTTATTTTTAGCCAAAAATGAAAGTGAATTTTTGACCATATTAATTTCATCAGATATATTAAAAGTCAAATTTTCCAAAACAATTCTATTATCTTCAATCTTGTTAATTTGTAGAATATCGTTCACTAATGATAGTAAATATCTGGCGGAAAATTTAAGCGAACTCAAATGTGGACTGTTGGCTAATTCTTTGTGTTCGTCTAGCAACATATTTGTAATTCCTACTACTCCATATAAAGGGGTTCGCAATTCATGACTGATCGTTGAAACAAATTGTGACTTTAAAACAGAGGCTTCCTCTGCTTTTTCTTTCGCAATAATTAATGCTTCATTGGTCTTAGAAAGTGCCGCATTGGATTTTTTTCTGAAATTATTATTTTTGAATAAAGTATAAAGCAGCAATAGTAGCACCAAGGAAATTACCATAAATAGCACTACAATAGTTTTAGATTTTTCCATTATTTGAAGTTGAGCCTCCTTTTCAATTTCAAATTTATCAATTTCTCTTTTATACTCTTCTAATTGGATGTTTATTCCCGCTACATTAGCTTTATCCAGTTTTTCTGTGTTGTAGAGTTCTTCTGTAATTTCATTGTATTTCGAAAGGTTAACATAAGCCGCCTTGTAATCCCCTTTCTTCCATAAAAACTTCGAAAATTCTAAATGTGCAAAGGATAAATCTGACTTTTGACTCGATTGATTTCCATCCTTAATGGCATTTAAAAAAAAAGAAGTCGCTTTTTCATTGTTGCCCTGATGCGCATAGTACATTCCATTGAGCATATTTACGGCTGCAACATTTGATTTATTACCAAATTTTTCATTATGCGTATTGATAAATTCTAAATTTGGATATCCCTTTTCGAAATGGCCAACGTCAAAATAAGCCCAAGCAATATTAAGTTTAGTCATAAATATTTGACTACTGTCTGCTATTTTTTGACTGTATTTAAGCGTCTTTTCGTAGTAATTAATCCCTTTCAGATATTGCTTTTTTTCAAAACAATAGATGTTACCTAAGTTATTATTAATTTTATTTTTTAAAGTATCATTTGTGGATTTAGTAGCATAAAGCATGGCCTTGTTATAGAAAAAGATAGCTTTGTCAAATTCAGCGATTTCGGCATAATTTGCAGCAATCGTACTGTAAGAAATAGTTGTAGCGAAAAAATCATTAGCTTTAATTGATTTGTGCAGTGCTATTTTAGAAATCTCTAAGGATTTTTCGAAATTGGCCTCTTTTAAATAACGGGAAGCTTGATTCGTTAATTTTGTAATTTCATTATTGGAAAATGTCTTTGTCTGCGCTACTACACTATCGTTAAAAAAATTTATAATAAAGAGTGCGAACAAAACAATACGTATCTGATACATAACCAATTGAGTTTTATCAAATATACATTTTATTAATAAAAATAAATATAAAAACACTTCTTTTTACTTAAAATGAATAGTATAATTTTGAAATACGGAATTACTTTAGAATTTTTTAAATAAAAAAAACCTATTCTCCTCAGGGAATAGGTTTAGTATGTATTACTTCGTCAAGTTATTACTCAATAACAGCCGTTTCTGTTTCAGTATCACCTTCCCATTTTCCTACAACTGATGTTGCTAATGCGTTTCCTAAAACATTGGTTGCACTACGAAACATATCGCAAAAATGATCAATAGGTAGAATCAAAGCAATTCCTTCGATAGGTATGTCGAACATGCCACAGGTTGCGGCAACGACTACTAAGCTGGCTCTTGGAACTCCTGCAATCCCTTTACTGGTTAGCATCAAAACTAAAAGCATTGTCATTTGTGTTCCCAAATCTAAATCAATACCGTACGCTTGAGCAATAAATATACTGGCAAAAGTCATGTACATCATACTTCCGTCCAAGTTAAAAGAATAACCCAGGGGCAACATAAAAGAAACAATTCTGTCTTTGACGCCAAAGCGTTCTAACTCTTCCGTTAATTTTGGAAAAACAGCTTCGCTGCTAGTAGTTCCAAAAGCAATGATTAATGGACTAACTATTCTTTTCAGTAAAACGGTCATTCTACTTTTTAGAAAAATATAACCGACAATTATTAATACCACCCAAAGGGAGGAAATTCCAATTAAAAAGGAACCGAAAAACTTGAAATAAGTAATTGCTAATTCCTGAAAATCACGTACAGCAAAAACTCCTGCTATAGCTCCAAATACTCCAATTGGTGCAAACTTCATTACATAGTTAACCATTTTAAGGACAATATGAGATGTTTTCTCTAAAGCATTTGTAACTGGCTTTACATAATCTCCTAATGAAGCAGCTGCTAGACCAAAGAAAATGGAGAAAATTACAATTTGTAAAATTTCATTAGTAGCCAAGGCCTCAAAGATACTTTTGGGTACAATATGTTCAATAAAATTTTCAAAAGATATATTTTGTGTTTTAGCAGTTACTTCTGAAGCAGAGGCTAAATCGATACTTGGTAAATTAAGTCCAACTCCTGGTTTAAGGGTATTGACAAAAAACATACCTAACAACAAGGAAACAAACGAGGCGGTAAAAAACCAACCCATCGCCTTACCACCAATCCTTCCTACTGCTTTAATGTCTCCAAGCTTAGCAATTCCCACAACCAAAGTCGTAAAAACTAAAGGAGAAATAATCATTTGAACTAAACGAATAAAGATGGTTGCTAAGATGTTTATTTTTTTACTAAAGGCTTTTGCATCTTCTGGTGAAATCCAATTGTGTATGACAATACCCAAAATAGCACCTAAGACCATAGCTATTAATATTTGTCCTGTTAATCCTGCAAAAAAAGAAGGCTTCTTCGTTGTAATTGTATTCATTAAAAGTAGGTGTTAGTTTTAAATTAGCCCTTGTTGTAGTATTCTTTCTTACTTAAATCTTAGTAATAAAGGTTATTTCAAAATAGGGAAAAAGCTAAAAATTAGTATTAATATGTTTTGTTTATCAAATAAAAATCAGCTAGAACAATGGCAGCCATTGCCTCAACAATAGGAACAGCTCTTGGAACAACACAAGGATCATGACGTCCCTTTCCTGTCATCTCAGTAATATTCCCTTTATTGTCTAGCGATTCCTGTTTTTGCATGATTGTTGCCACAGGCTTAAAAGCTACACGAAAGTAGATATCCATCCCATTGCTGATACCACCTTGAATCCCCCCGGAAAGATTAGTCTTAGTGGATCCATCAGGATTATATAAATCGTTGTGTTCACTGCCCTTCATTTTAGCACCACAGAAGCCGCTTCCAAACTCGAATCCTTTTACTGCATTTATAGAGAGCATGGCTTTACCGAGTTCAGCATGGAGTTTGTCAAAAACTGGTTCTCCGAGTCCGATGGGTACATTTTGAATTACACACGTTACGGTTCCGCCTACTGTATCTCCTTGTTTCCTAATATCGCGAATATACTCTTCCATCACTACTGCCATTTCTGGATCAGGACACCGAACAGGATTATTCTCTGTCATTGAAAAGTCTAAATCTTGGTAAGGTTTTTCTAAAAAAATAGGACCTACAGAAGAAACGTAAGCATTAATTTTAATTTGCGGTAACATTTGTTTGGCAATTGCACCAGCAACTACTCTACTAGCAGTTTCACGCGCTGAACTACGTCCTCCACCACGGTAATCACGAACTCCATACTTTTGATCGTATACATAGTCAGCATGACTAGGCCTGTAATTGTCTTTGATGTGGGAATAATCATCAGATTTCTGATTGGTGTTGGGAATGATAAAACCTATTGGAGTTCCAGTAGATTTACCTTCAAAAATTCCAGAGAGGAATTGAACATCGTCTGGCTCTTTACGTTGCGTAACTATTGCCGATTGACCGGGCTTTCTTCTAGACATTTCGAATTGAATGGCTTCCAAATCTATTGTTATTCCCGGAGGACAACCGTCAATTATTCCGCCTAAAGCTTCACCATGAGATTCTCCAAAAGTTGTTATTCTAAATAGTGTTCCGTAGCTATTTCCTGCCATTATAATTAGTTTTGAACAAAAGTACCATTTTAGATTAAGGTTCAAAAGTTTAAAGTTTAAAGTTTTAAGAAACAATTCACATTTATTATTATAAAATTAATATTGTATTAGATTTCTTAACCTTTATTTCTATTTCATTTGCTAATAATTCGATTATTTTGGTAAACCTAAAATCCAAATGCCTTGAAAAAAAGAAAAGTAGAACTAGTGGTCCTTTCCGATGTACATTTGGGAACTTTTGGCAGCCATGCCGATGCACTTTACAATTATTTAGCAACCATTAAACCTAAAATTTTAGTACTAAATGGTGATATTATTGATATTTGGCAATTTAGAAAATCTTATTTTCCTCAGGCACATCTAAAAGTCATACAAAAAATAATCAGTTTTGCTTCAAAAGGAACTAAAGTCTATTATATAACTGGTAATCATGACGAAATGCTTCGAAAATTTAGTGACATGAGTATGGGTAATTTTGAATTACGTGACAAATTAGTATTGGATCTAGATGGCAAAAAAGCCTGGATCTTTCACGGTGATGTTTTTGATGCCTCGGTACAACATTCCAAATGGATTGCTAAATTGGGTGGCTTGGGCTACGACTATCTCATTCTTTTAAATCGTTTTGTTAATTGGTGTTTATTGAAAATAGGAAAAGAGCCCTACTCTTTTTCAAAGAAAATAAAGGCTAGTGTAAAGAAAGCGGTCAAACACATCTCTGATTTTGAGGAAACAGCTACCGATTTAGCAATCGAAAACAAATATGACTACGTAGTTTGCGGTCACATTCACGAACCTAAAATAATCAAAAAGGAAAATAAAAACGGCACTACACTTTACTTAAATTCAGGGGATTGGGTTGAAAACTTAACGGCATTAGAATACAATAAAAAACGCTGGAAATTATTTCATTATTCAGAAATGAATTATGTAGCAGAAGAAAATCTTTTTGAAATGGAAGACATATTAAGTTATCAAACATTTGTATAAGCCCAATTTCCAAAACAGAACATCAAACTGTATTGCTCTTTTTAAGCCAATTCCATTTATCAATAATGTGGTAATTATATAACTTTTCTATATAATTTTATAATCAATATCGTGAACTTAAGAGCTACATTTGTACCTATAAAAATTTACTTATGAAAAAAATTATTTTATCAGCAATAATGTTAATGGGATTAGCATTTACCGCACAAGCGCAGGATATTTCAAAAAATGCTATAGGTTTACGTTTTGGAAGCAACGGTGGATTTGGAACTGAAATTTCATACCAAAGAGGTTTATCTGATAACAACAGACTTGAATTAGATTTAGGTTGGAGAAGCAGAAAAGATTACAACAATGATAACTATGATGACAATGCTATCAAACTTACAGGTTTATACCAATGGGTATGGAATATTGAAGGTGGTTTCAACTGGTACGCAGGTATTGGTGGAGGTGTAGGAAGCTACAACAGAGACTATTATGATAACAGAGACTATAACAATGACGTTTTCGCATTTGCTGCTGGAGATATCGGTCTTGAATACAACTTTGATTTCCCATTATTAGTGTCTATCGATTTCAGACCTGAATTTGGTGGAAATGGAGGATACTACAAAAATAATTATGGTTCTGATGTAGCTTTAGCGCTTAGATATCAGTTCTAATATTAGTAGTTTTTTTATAAAAGGGGCTGTTCAAATTGAACAGCCCCTTTTTTTATTTAAATATAATTTCTTTTTTAGAATTTATTTTAACCACACAAAAAGGAGTAGTTACTGATTGTGTAACCATACTGCCTGTTTTAGGATTTGTTTCTTTAACAGTTACCACAATATTTTTATCGGTTTCCGTTACAGTCTCAATTCCTATAGCATATCCGCCCGTAGCCTTCTCGCCCATATTCAAAATAATAAAATTAGAGTTCTGAACCTCATTCGCACTAATCTTATGTTTTAAACTTTCATCATTTTGCAGCATTTTAATTTCATTTGGCTCAGAAAGTATCTCAAAAAAACGAATGCTTGCTCCACCATTTGTTTGCTGAGTCAAGACTTCGTATAATTTAGTTGCATCAGCACTTTTAACAGCTGTTGTACCGCAAGCAGCGAGCGTTAGGACAAACAGTGACAAAATTGTTTTTTTCATTATTCTTTTTTTACGGTTGAATCCAATATGTTTCTTAAAGCCCATGAACTATTACAGTCCCAACTAAATCAGTATATTTTATAAATATTTATTGATTGCTTTTTGATATAGGGCTTCGTACAGTGGTAAAATATTTTTAATATCAAATTGTTTTGCAACAGACAATGCATTTTCTTTAAAGGTTTGAAGAGTAGCATCCTCTTTTAAAATTTTTAAGGCATTTTGAGCCATCTCTTCTATATTTCCTACGTCACTTAAATAACCAGAAACACCTTCAAAATTAACTTCTGGCAAACCACCCGAATTACTTGAAATAACTGGAACCCTGCACGCCATAGCTTCAAGAGCGGCCAAACCAAAACTTTCTGTTTCTGAAGGAAGTAAAAACAAATCCGTCAGGCATAAAATTTTATCAATTTCATTGCTGTTTCCAAAGAAAATAACCTTGTCCAATATCCCTAATTCCTGGCATAAATATTCTGCCTTTTCCTTTTCAGGACCATCCCCTACCATCATTAACTTAGCTGGAATCTCTTTTTGAATATTATAAAAAATCTTAATCACATCAGGAATTCGTTTAACTTTTCTGAAATTACTGATATGAGTTATAATGCGCTCATCTTTCTTTGCCATAACGGAACGTTGACACGGAATACTGGGATCGTTTGTATTTTTGTCTAATTCTATAAAATTTGGAATAACCTCAATTTCATTTTTAATATTGAATAACTTAAGGGTATCATCTTTTAAACTTTGGGACACCGAAGTAACAAAATCTGATTTATTAATACTGAAAGTAACCGCTGGTTTATAAAACGGATGATTCCCTACTAAAGTAATATCAGTTCCATGCAAAGTCGTCACCATTGGGATATTTATTCCCTCATCTTTCAACATTTGTTTAGCCATATAACCGGCATAAGCATGCGGAATGGCATAATGTACATGAAGTAATTCGATTTTATAGAGTTTAACCATGTCCACTAATTTGCTTGAAAGAGCCAATTCATAGGGTTGATAATGGAATAAAGGATATTCAGGAACATTTACTTCATGGTAATAAACATTTGGGCTCAAAAGGGCTAAGCGTACAGGTTGACTGTACGTTATAAAATGAATTTCGTGGCCACGACGAGCCAATTCTAGTCCTAATTCTGTGGCGACAACACCACTACCTCCAAAGGTCGGATAACAAACTATTGCAATTTTCATGTATGTAATTTAATGAAACGAATTTAATAAAAATAGCAATGTGTTTTATGGAAATTTAAGTTAAATACTATCGGTAATTAAAACTTCATGCGCTGAATGCGTATGGCATTCAAAATTGCCAACAGGGCCACACCTACATCTGCAAAAACAGCCTCCCACATGGAGGCTAATCCACCTGCACCCAGAATCAACACGATTAATTTGACAGAAAAAGCCAACGTAATATTTTGCCAAACGATTTGCTTGGTTTTTCTTCCAATGTTGATTGCTGTGACAATTTTTGTCGGTTGGTCATTTTGAATCACTATATCAGCCGTTTCAATAGTAGCATCACTTCCCAGGCCGCCCATTGCGATTCCTACATCTGCAAGGGCAATAACTGGAGCATCATTTACTCCATCACCAACAAAAGCGACTTTAACCTGCTGCTGCAATAGTGCTTCTACTTTTTTCACTTTATCTTCTGGCAATAAACCTCCAAAAGCATCTTCAATATTCAATTCTTTGGCCACAGCAGTGACTACAACTTGATTATCGCCAGAGAGCACCATCGTTTTAATCTTAATTTTGTGTAAACCTTCGATAGCTGTTTTAGCATCCTCTTTAATCTCATCGGCTATAAGGAAATAACCGGCATATTTTTGGTTGATGGCTACAGCAATTGTCGTAAAAGGAATTCGATCCAATTCGGTATCATAATCAATTTTTAAATTTTTCAACAGCTTAGGACTGCCAATAGCTATTTCATTTCCATCAACAATACCTTTTAATCCAAGACCTGGAATTTCAGTTACTTCACTTACATTAGTATGAATGCTGTTTTCATTATTATTATTATTATTATTATTATTATTATTATTATTATTATGGGCAAATTCAATTATTGCGGAACCTACGGGGTGTGTACTTTTACCTTCAATAGCTGCAGTATAACGAACTAAATCAGTTTCATAAATTCCAACGGCAACTACTTTTTGAACTTTAAAAACACCTTTGGTCAAAGTCCCTGTTTTATCCATAACTACCACTTGAATGCCAGCCATCGTATCCAGAAAGGTAGCTCCTTTAAATAAAATTCCATTTTTACTTGCGGCCCCAATTCCGCCGAAATAACCTAAAGGAATAGAGATAACAAGTGCACACGGACAAGAAATAACCAAGAAAATCAAGGCTCGATACAACCAATCTGCAAAAATATAATCCGCTACAAATAGGATGGGCGTCAAACAAATGGCTATAGCAAGATAGACGACAATTGGCGTATATATTTTGGCAAACTTCCTGATAAATAATTCGGTTGATGCTTTTCTGGCAGTAGCCTCTTGAACCATTTCTAAAATTTTAGATAATTTACTATCCTTAAAATTGGTTGTTACCAATACAAGAGCAATGGAATTGAGATTAATCATTCCCGCAAGAATGACATCCCCTTTCAACTTAAAATCGGGTTTGCTTTCTCCAGTTAATGCGGCAGTATTAAAAGTAGCATTTGGGGAAAGTAATTTCCCATCTAGGGCCAATTTCTCTCCCGCTTTTAATTCTACTATTTCGCCAATAGCCACTTCAGATGCTTTTTTTAAAATCACTTTCTGTCCTTCTATAACACTAGCAAAATCGGGCCTTTGATCCAATAATGATTTGATATTAGATTTAGCTTTTTTTACCGCCAGCATTTGAAACAGTTCCCCTATTGCATAGAACAACATTACGGTAACTCCTTCTGCATATTGGCCAATTCCAAAAGCACCAACTGTAGCAATGCTCATTAGAAAAAATTCGGAAAAAACAGCTCCTTTTCTAATACTATCAAAAGCCTCTTTTAAAACAGGAAAACCTACAGGAAGGTAGGCAACGACATACCAAACAATCCGAATCCATCCCAAAAACCACGATTGAGAAAAAAAGTGATCTAGCGACAAAGCCAACAGTAAAAGCACAAAACTGATGATTGCAGGCAAAAAAAGCGTAAATAAACTTCCTGTTGAACTACCATGATCATGATCTTGCTCCGAATGATGCTCAGCATCACTATCTAACGTGCAACATCCGACACCTTCAATTGTGTTTTTAGAACTTGCTTTTTGTTTGGAGACAGCGCAAACCTCTTTATTGTGCACTACCTCTTTTTTAGATTTTTTCATTTTTAATAATTTTGTCTTTCAGAAAAAAAGAAAAGTAAATAACAACTAAAACGGTAGCAATCCCTGTAGTTAAAAATGTAGCTTGGGCTCCAAACCGGTACCAAATTAATCCAGCAAGCGAACTTGCTATCAAAGCACCTATACTTTGAAATCCAGAGTATGTTCCAATGGCCGTAGCAGTATCTTTAGTATCACAAATGGTGCTAATCCATGCTTTTGATATTCCCTCAGTTGCTGCAGCATAAATACCATATAAAAAAAAGAACAACGCAATCAAATAAATGTTTGCACTAAAAGCCATTCCAAAATAAACGATGGCAAATAAAGAAAGTCCAACTATAAACATCTTCTTTAAACCTATTTTGTCCGCTAAAATTCCAATAGGTAATGCTACAGTCGCATAAACTAAATTATAAAAGATATAAATTCCAATTACGTAGGAATCATTTAATCCTGCTTGTTTTGCCTTTAATAATAAAAAGATATCAGAACTATTAAAAACCGCAAATGCCAATAAGCCTACTACTACTTTTCTATATTCGCGTGGACTTGAATGCCAATAACTCAGAAAGGAGAAAAACGAGAATCCTTTTTTTTCAGTGGGGAGATTCTTTGATTTATCTTTTAGCAACAAAGAAACCAAAACCGCAATGACACCAGGAAGAAATGCAAAATAAAAAAGTGTTTGATACTGTTGCGGATAATAATAAAGATAGGTTAAGGCAATCAACGGTCCTAAAACAGCACCAAAGGTATCCATTGCCCTATGAAAACCAAAAACTTTTCCTTTGGTCTCCGGTGTAGCCTCCTCCGATAAAATAGCATCTCTTGCTCCTGTGCGAATTCCTTTTCCAAAACGATCAATCGATCTTGCAAAAAAGATCCAAAGTGGAAAAACAAATACTGCCATCATTGGTTTTGAAATGGCACTCAAAGCATAACCAACTTGCACAAAGGGAACTCTTTTGCCTGAACGATCCGATAACTTGCCAAAATACCCTTTGCTTAATCCTGCCAATGCCTCGGCAAATCCCTCCAAAACCCCTATTAATACGATGGAGAAACCTATTGTTTTAAGATAAATGGGCATTATAGGATAGAGCATTTCAC
This sequence comes from Flavobacterium xanthum, assembly GCF_900142695.1. Lineage (GTDB taxonomy): Bacteria > Bacteroidota > Bacteroidia > Flavobacteriales > Flavobacteriaceae > Flavobacterium > Flavobacterium xanthum. The sequence continues at coordinate 52,072 of NZ_FRBU01000014.1, forward strand.
TAGCAGCGTCTGTAAACAAACTGACTAAAGAAAGTATCCAAACAGATTTTGAAATGTTTTTTACTATTTTCACTTGGAACTATTTTGCTTTTGATAATGTAGTCACCAATACAATTAGAAAGGCTCTTTGGGAGTACTATCAAATATACAATAAATCAGTGTTTCATTCTAAAATAGAATTTTTAATACAACGAGCAGTATCAATTTTTATAATGGTATCGCAACTAAAACTATTTTAAGAAATCCTATTTAGACAAGAAATTTTTACTAAAACAATAATTTAATTCTTGATAGCTTCATAAATTATTTTTTGGATATCTTCTCTTATGTTTGCTTTAGATAATCTATTCTCATTAGCAATTGGATACGTTCTATTCGATAAAAACACATAAACAATTTGCGTTTCAGGATCTGCCCAAGCCATCGTTCCAGTATAACCAGTATGTCCAAAACTAGTCATCGAAGCGCACCCACAAGTTGGACCTTCAATTCCCAGCTGAGGCTTATCAAAACCTACCCCTCTTCTATTCCCCACAGCACAAAAATAACAAGTATTGAAATCTTCAAATGTCTTTTCGGAAAAATAGCGTTGATTGCCATAACTTCCTTTTTGCAGGTACAGTTCCATTATTTTAGCCACATCCATAGCATTCGAAAAAATCCCAGCATGCCCTGAAACTCCTCCTTCTAGTGCAGCGGACAAATCATTTACATAACCTTGCAACAGTTGACGACGAAAATAAGTATCTGTTTCTGTTGGAGGAATTCTGTTTTTATCAAATTTAGTTAAAGGATTAAAACTAGAATTGTTCATCCCTAGGGAGCGATAGAAATTCTCTTGAATCAAAACATCTAATGTTTTACCGGTAGTTTTCTCTAAATAATCTTTTAAAATCATAAAAGTCAGATCACTGTATTTGTATTCTTTTTTTGATAAAATTTTACTTTTAACGATCATTTCCATTATTGTATCGCTAAAATCATTTCTTATAAAAAGACTGTCCCCCAATTGCTTCGAAAACTGATCTTCAGACTTTTTCCTAAAATAGATCTCCGAAGGCAATTTTGATTTATCCATTGTAGCCTTGTAAAATGGAATTCCAGCGGGTAAACCTGCATAGTGAGATAATAAATCCTTGAAATTAATATTTTGTTTGTTGGAGTCTTTAAAAATAGGAGACATAGCTCCTAATGTTGTTTCTAAATTTATTTTTTGCTGATCGTATTGTAGCATCACATTAGGCAATGTAGCTAAAATTTTTGTCAAAGAAGCGACATCATAAATATCAGAATTTTGAACCTTAATTGTTTTATCATACGTATGATACCCAAATGATTTTTGGTAAATAACCTTCCCATTTCTGGCCACTAGCACCTGAATTCCAGGAGTCATTTTAGCATTAATTGCTTTAGCAGCAATACCATCAATTTTTGTTAAAATTTCAGAATCCATACCCACATTTTCAGCCGAAGTAAATCCCAATCGATTTAATTTATCAGTAGATAGGCCATCATTTACTTTAAAACTAGTGTTTATAGAAACAGGTAATTTCCCTTTTGCTTCAATCGCACCAAAAATTAGTTCGGCCGAAACTACCTGAGCAATAGCACTATTTTGATACGAAACCACCAACCCTTCTATATTTTGATAATTGGTAATGGGCAAGAGCGCGTAGGGTTTACCAAAAATATCAAGAATCACATTATTGTTCTGGGCTAAAAATGCAATCTTTGCTATCTCATCTGCTCTCATATCATCATTTCTAAAAGCTACATCTGATTTATGATAACCAATGATGACGGTGGTAAAGGAAGCTAATTTAGCTTGTAAACTATCTAGATTAGCATCTGCTATTACAGTAACTTCTGCATATTTTTTAAGGGTAGCAACAAACGCATCATTATTGTCATCTCCAATTTTTACGTAAGCAATTTTTTGTAGGTCCAAATTCTTAATGGGTAAAACGGCTGCTGTATTTTTTAGTACCGTAATAGCATTCTCATATAATTGATAGTGCAAGGCCTCATTTTCAACTGAATTTAACTCCTTGTACAAATTATCCGTTTCAATCGCTTTGTACGAGTTGAGTTCTGCTTTATATTTGAATTTTAATATTTTCTTTACAGAAAAAGCCAATCGTTCCGCAGTAAATAAATTAAGTGAATAAGCAAGTGTAAATTTTTCGATTGCAGCAGGAACATTCTCTGGAAATAGCAACACGTCATTCCCGGCCATAAAAGCTTCGAAATTGATTTCACTGGGTAACTTAAAATCACTCACACTTTTCATATTTAAAGCATCAGTAAAAATAAGTCCTTTGAAACCCAATTCATTTTGCAGAATATTAGTAACTACATTGTAAGAAATAGAAGAGGGATAATTAGTTCTACTCTCTAAACTAGGAACGTTTAAATGCGCCACCATAACCGAAGAAAGTCCTTCATGAAACATTTTTTTATAAGGATAAAACTCTACATCTTGTAACCTTTCTTTTGAGGAATTTATAGTGGGCAATCCCTTGTGAGAATCCATTGCAGTATCGCCATGTCCTGGAAAATGTTTTCCCGTTGAATAAACGCCCTGACTTTGGACCCCTTTCATTAAGGCAATCGCATGTTCCGTCACTTTGAACTTATCTTCCCCAAACGAACGAAAACCAATAATAGGATTTTTTGGATTTGAATTAATATCTAAAACAGGAGCAAAATTAAAATGCAGTCCCATCCGTTTACTTTGCTGTCCTAATTGGACGCCCAGCTTTTCTATTAATTTCATGTCTTGAATGGCTCCAAGTGTCATGTTCCAAGGATAAGTATAAGTTGAATCCAGTCGCATTCCCAAACCCCATTCGGCATCGCTACCAATAAATAAAGGGACCTTTGATTTTGATTGAAACCGATTGGACAATTTTGCTTGGCGAACTGGCCCTCCTTGAAAGAATATTAAACCTCCTATTTTGTAATCTATAATTAGTTGGTCAATACTTTTAATGTGGGCTGAATCTTTATTAGAATAAGCAGCAACCATAAATAGTTGACCAAATTTTTCCTCTAAAGTCATGGAATTGTAGACACTATCTACCCATTTATTTCCTTCTGGTTGTAAATCGAATAGTATTGGAGTATTCGTTATAGCCAAACTATCAAGATTTTGAACTTTGACAGGAACGTTGGTTAAAATTACTTTATTTTTATTAATTTTTGTACCAACACAACTTGCAGCAACAAAAAGAAATAAGACATAAGTAAAAAGAATTTTGATGCTTATTTTTTTCATTGGAATGTTTTGTTTAAAAAAAGCGACTGTGCCAGCTATCAATGGCAGCAACTTCCCACGATTCATTAAATTCTTCTATATTGTTAACCAAATTATTGAAAACGATAGTATTCTCTGTAACGGCTTTATCTTTGACCATTTTCTTGAAGTCGATTAGAGGCTTATGGGCAATATGTTCTCCTAATTTAAAAGTGACATTCATTTTATCTAATAAATCCACTGAATATTTTTGTTCTAAACTTTGGATAAATTCTACAGAGGAATCGATAGAACATCCTGTTGCAGCTTGAACGTCCTGATTTACGGCTATAATAATAAATCGATTGTATTTTAATTGGTAAGAAGACTCTAAACTAGTGCCATGCGCAGCCCAACCTTCAAGAAAGGATTGTAAAGCTGTTTCTATTTCAGAAAATTCAGCATCTGAAAATTTTCTATTCGATTGGTAGATCCAGATTTTAGACTCTTCGGGTAAATTTTCAAATGGAATGTACATAATGGTATTTATTTGCTAGATTTTTAAAAATCAAAACGTTATATTTTTTCTAGATTAGTTATAATTTTAAAATATCTAAATTCTTTGTTTTGTGGATCAAAGAGTTCAATTTCAGTATAACTCACCTTTATTTTATCTTTTTTATTGATCTCCTTATTCGTTAATAAAGAGGCTGTTTCAAAGTAATCTAATAAAAGAAAACTAAAATTTCTTCCATTTTTATCTTTTACCTGAATAGACATGAACTGTTCCGATTTTATTTCGATCACTTCCCCTTCAACAAAATAGCTTTCTTTTTCTGCGTCATTGGAATCATCATCTTCAATAGATCTTCTGCCCATTTCCATTATAATTTCTGGACAACTCACCATCATTTTCATTGCTACTTTCTCTCCTAAGCCACGCATTCCCTCTTCATCATCAAAACTGATTTTATCTTTCGGATCAAATTCTGACGCATGAACAGAATAACTTTGAATCATGCATAGTCCAACTTGGGTTTGCATCTCTTTTTTATTCATCTCTGAATAATTTATTTTTTTAGCTTCTAAACAAGCGCAAGTTTCTTTTCCAATCACATCATAGACGTCTTGAGCATATGAAAAAGAAGAACAAAGAACCAACATTATAAAATATAATTTCCTCATTGTTACAAATCCTGCGCATTAGCAATCAGTTCTGCAATATCCATAACTTTTACTTCGCCTTCCTTTTCTTTATTTTTAATTCCATCAGTCATCATGGTATTACAAAAAGGACAACCAGCAGCAATAATTTCTGGTTTTGTTTCTAAAGCATCTTCTGTTCTTTCAATGTTAACCTCTTTATTTCCGGGTTCAGCATCTTTAAACATTTGAGCACCACCTGCGCCACAACACAGTCCGTTAGCTTTAGAGCGCTTCATTTCCACTAATTCAGCATCCAATTTAAGGACCAATTCCCTTGGAGCTTCATAAACATTATTGGCTCTCCCTAAATAGCAAGGATCATGAAATGTAATACGTTTCCCTTTGAATTGTCCTCCCTCAATTGTTAGTCTTCCATCATCTAACAATGATTTTAAAAACTCAGTGTGATGCACTACTTCATATTTTCCACCTAATTCAGGGTATTCGTTTTTAAGAGTATTAAAACAATGAGGACAAGCGGTAACAATTTTTTTTGCTTCATAAGCATTTAAAACCTCGATATTCATCATGGCTTGCATTTGGAATAAAAATTCATTCCCAGCTCGTTTAGCAGGATCTCCAGTACAGCTTTCTTCAGTACCTAAGACTGCAAAAGGAACATTGGCCCGATTCAAAATACGAACAAATGCCTTTGTTATTTTTTTTGCTCTATCATCAAAACTTCCTGCACATCCTACCCAAAACAAAACTTCTGGTTGTTTCCCTTGAGCTAACATTTCGGCCATTGTTGGCACTATTAAATTCTCTGACATAACTTTTATTTTTTTTTCAAACGGTCAAAAAACACCTATTTGTAAGTATTGTTAAATTCTGCTTAGTACAAAATTAATTTTCGTTTTTCCAATTCAATCTATCTTGCTGATTGTATTGCCATGGTGCTCCATTATTTTCAATATTGGTCATCATTGCATTGACAGGCATTGGAGCTGCGCTTTGTTCCATTACTAGATAGCGTCTCATATCCATAATAATTGAAAGTGGACTGATATTTACGGGACATTCTTCCACGCAAGCATTACATGATGTGCATGCCCATAGCTCTTCTGCTGTGATATAATCGTTTAATAAGGTTTTGTTATCAGGAATAAAAATACCCTTATTGGCATCTATATTTCTTCCTACTTCCTCCATTCTATCTCTTGTGTCCATCATGATTTTGCGAGGAGACAATTTTTTCCCTGTTATATTGGCGGGACAGGAAGAGGTGCATCGACCACATTCTGTACACGTATACGCATTCAACAATTGAACCCAATTTAAATCCTGAATATCACTAGCGCCAAATTTACTTGGTACAGCATTTTCATCAACTGGCGCTGCTGCAAATGGATCTGCGGTAGGGTCCATCATTAGTTTTACTTCTTTAGTAACGGATTCTAAATTATCAAATTTTCCTTGTGGATTTAAATCAGCAAAATAAGTGTTAGGAAACGCTAAAAGGATATGTAAATGCTTAGAAAAATACAAGTAATTCATAAAAATTAAAATACCCGTAATATGCAACCACCAAAATATTTCAGAAAGTAGCATGACTAATTCATTAGACATTCCATTAAAAATTGGTTCAATAAATTGACTTATAGGAAACGAACCCGCTTTTATAAAATGAGAAAAACCTCCAGGTACATTCTGTAAATGCAAATCAGAAGCATTCATTAATAAGAACAATGTCATTAATACTACCTCAAAATACAAGATGTAATTTCCATCATTTTTAGGCCAACCTTTTAAGTCTGAACTTACAAATCGTTTTAGTTTGATTGCATTTCTACGACTCCAAAAAGCAAAAACAGCCACTAAAACTAAAAATGCCAAAATTTCAAAAGAAGCAATTAGTACATCATACGTAGTTCCTATAAAGGCAAAAACGCGGTGCGTACCAAAAAGTCCATCGATTATGATTTCTAGCAACTCTATATTAATAACCACAAATCCCACATAAACAATAATATGCAGAATTCCTGCAACAGGGCGTTTGACCATTTTTGATTGACCCAGAGCAATCATAGCCATGTTAGTCCAACGTGCTTTTGGATTATCTGAACGATTTACGTCCGTTCCTAGATTAATATTTCTTCTGATTTTTTTGACGCTTGTAAAAAAATATCCGAAACCAATTACCAATAGTATGGCAAATAAAATGTTGTCTAAGTAGCTCATATTTACTATTTTTTTTCTACGGAAATAGAATCATTTTCAGGACCGACGTACGGTTTATTTTTTTTACCAAAGACAGAGATGTTGACATATCGTGTTGGATAAAGTCTTATATCTTGCAATAACAATTCCAATTCTTTGGTGGAAGTTTTAACATTTTGATAGAACGCATCATCATTCAATAATTTCCCCATTGAACCTTTACCGGACTCTAATCCAGTCACAATACCATCTACTCTTGCTAAAGTTGCATTCAAATTTTTAACGGTTTTACCCAAATCAGCTTTATCAAGTGAGTCTGAAATTTTTGAGAAATTCCCAGATATTTTATTAAAATTGGTAACCACACCATTTATTTGAGTTTTATTAGTGTTCAATAAATCATTAACACTCATAGAAACTTTATGGAATTGTTCAATAGTTTTACTCAATTCAGCCAAAGTAAGTTTTAAATCCTGTTGCCCTTTTGGATCTAATACGTTATTTAAACCTGAAATTAATACTTCCGTGCTTCCCAATAACTTTTCTAATTTTTCCTGAAGCGGTGCTAATTGATCTCCTACTTTATCGGTAAGTCCCATTTTGACTCCAGCTTGCAGTTTTTGGCCATCAACAGCTAAGGTTTTATCTTTAAAATTTGGAATAATTGCAATTTGTTTTCCTCCTATAAATCCAGGCTCATATATGGAAGCGATACTTGTTTTTGAAATTGGAAAATCCGTTTTCAATTGCAATTCTACTAATAATTGACCGGTACCTTCAATTATTGATATTTTACTCACTTTACCTATAACTAAACCGTTTAGCGTAACTGGTGCTGATGTAGCCAGACCTTCGACGGTTTTATATTCTACGTAAAATGTTTTGTAATTAATAAAAAGGTCTCTGCCTTTCAAAAAACTGTAGCCCCAAATAAATAATAATATAGAAGCAATTACTAAAATAGCAGTTTTAATTTCTCGTGTGATTTTCAAAATTTAAGTATTTTTTACAAATTTAATATAAAATATTTGACTTGTTGTTATTATTTAAGCGCTTCTTCTACACTTATACTTTTTCCGTCTCTAAACGCAATAATATACGCAGCAGAATACCCTCTGGATTTAACCTCCTTTAAATCTTTTTTTGCAACCGCATAATCTGATGTGTCGCCATAAGCATATTTGTAAAACGACCCATTTCTGGTTCTTACAGATACATTTTTTAATCCTTTAAAATTAGAAGGATTCAATTTAATATTTTTATTTCCTGCTGCAAATTGAACTTTAAAAACAACATTTGAATTTGTTGCTTTTGATACTTTACTGTCAGCAATTCGTTTTGACTTTGTACTCTTCCCCGCTTTACTGGATGGAATTTTATCATAATTGACGTCCGCTTGTGATACAAAATATTCTTTTTTATAGGATATGATCGCAGATGCAATTGCCTCGGCCATGTTATTTTGCCCTAAATCAGAGTTTAAATAAAGCCCTTCTTTACTATTCGATAAAAAACCAAGTTCAATTAACACACTTGGCATGTAAGATGCATCTAAAACCCATAAAGGAGTTTGCTTTATCCCTCTTGATTTTCGATGCAGTTTATTTCTAAAATTACTTTCGATTTTTGAGGCTAAACGTATGCTCCGATCTAGATAATCTTCCTGCAGTATTTTTAATCCAATCAAAGTTGCTGGATTTTTAGGATCAAATCCTTTGTAGCTGCGCTTATAATCCTTTTCCAATAAAATAACTGAATTTTCTTGTTTGGCAATTTCTAGGTTTCCTTTACTTCTAGTTAAACCCATTACAAAAGTTTCAGTACCATAGGGAACTGGATTTTTAACCGAATTACAATGTATCGAAACGAATAAATTGGCGTCTATACTGTTTGCTTTTTTAGGCCTGTCTTTTAATTCAATAAAAACATCCGATTTTCTGGTATGAACAACTTCAATATCCCTTTCTTTTTTTAGGTATTTTTCTAATTTCAAAGCAGTTTTTAAGGCGATTTCTTTTTCAACAAAACCATGATAGGAATTACCTGGATCTTTACCACCATGCCCTGCGTCTAATATAACGACAAACTTAGTAGTGGACTGAGAAAAAAGATTGGGAGAGAAAAATAAAATTAGAGTTACAAGTAGAGCTTTAATTTCTTTAGATAAATTCAAAGTAGTCTTGTTGTTTTTTGGAAATTTAATAAAAAAGAATAATTGCTGTTTTTATTTAAGAGCGTCTTGAACAGTAATTTTTTCACCGTTTTTGAATGCAATTAAAAATGCCGAATCATATCCTTTTTCTTTGGCTTCCTGTAACTGTTTTTTAGCTTCATCAAAATCAGAAGTTTCTCCGAACATATATTTGTAGACTCTATTTTCATAGGCTACCGATATATTTTTTAATCCTTTAAAATTTCTAGGAACTAAATCCAATCTTCTACTACTTGCTGAAAGTTGTACTTTGAAAACTGCTTTGGAATTGTCAACTGATTTATTGGATGAAACGGATCCAGAAGGTTGTGCCGTCATTTTTGCTTTCGCGGGAGTAACAGTATCTCGTATCGGTTTCTCGTTAATTTTTTGGGAAGGACGCTCTTCAAAAATTTCTACTTCGCCATTCCCATAATATTCTTTTTTATAGCTCACGACTGCTTCAGCGATAGCCTTGGCAATTTCATTTTGACCTTCCTCAGAATTCAAGATATTCCCTTCTATAGAATTTGAAATAAAACCCATTTCAATCAAAACTCTGGGCATGTAGGCTTTATGCAGCACCATAAAAGGCGCTTGTTTCACTCCACCACCTCTTATTTTTTTTCCTAATTCACCAAAAGCATCTTCCACCTTGCTCGCTAAGGAAATACTATTATCTAAATATTCTTCCTGCATTAGCGTCATTCCAATCATGGTCTCAGGAGAATTTGGATCAAATCCTTCATATTTTTGCTTGTAATCTTTTTCTAATGTAATAACGGAGTTCTCTTTTTTGGCCGCTTCTAAATTGGATGCTACCTTACTCAAACCCATTACATACGTTTCTGTTCCATCAGCCGCAGTATTTCTATTCGCGTTACAATGAATAGAAACAAATATGTTTGCATTAAATCGATTGGCAATATTGGCTCTTTCAATTAAATCTATAAAAACATCCGTTTTCCTGGTATAATTGACTTGCATTTGAGGTGTTGCCTCTAATATTTTACCCACTTTTAAAACGACTGCCAAAGCAATATTTTTTTCTATACGACCTTCATACACAGCCCCAAAATCATGTGCGCCGTGACCCGCATCTAAAGTTACTTTAAAAGTGTTAGATTGACTGTAACCTCCCAACGAAATTAGTATCAAAATAAAAGTTACAATTATTCTAATTTTACTTGTACTGTGCATAAAGCTATAAGTTAATTTAATTAAAAGACTACCACTATAAATTTATTTATTTGACTATTTTTGACAAAAAATAATATGTAAGTTTGACATGTCAAAAAACAGGCCATACTTTTACAAAAATAGCATTTAAACCTTTGCATACAAACTTATTTAATATCGTTTTATTATCAATTTTCCTGTCAATAGGTTCTGGTAAGTTATATTCTCAAGATATATCAAAAAAAAAGACTGTTATACCCGCTAACAAACAGGCAGATAGCGCAAAACCAATTGTTGATAGTATTAAAACTCCCGTTTTAGTAGTTCAAAAGCAAAGTGATACAATAAAAATTGACAGTATTAAACCTAAAAAAGCTTTTTTGGATGGCAAGGTAAAGTACAAAGCAGATAAGTATGCTAAAATTGACCAGAAGAAAAAAACCATTACGCTTTATGACCAAGCAGAATTATACTATCAGGATATTGAGTTAAAGTCCGGTATCATTGTCATGAATTATGAGAAAAATGAAGTATATGCTGGCCGCATAAAAGATTCTACCGGTACATTTACCCAATTTCCAAATTTTAAGCAAGGCGCTAACGTTATTGAACCCGATTCTATTCGTTTTAATTTTAAAACAAAAAAAGCGTTAATCTGGAATTCAAGATCTGAACAAGGAGAATTCAAAATAAAAGCTGCCGTCACCAAAAAAGAAAATGATTCCGTTTATTTTTTAAAAGGAGCCCGATTCACCACTTCAAAAGATGTGGACAATCCGGAATATTATTTTCAAACAAATAAAGTAAAGTTTATTCCTGGTAAAAAGGTTGTTACTGGATTAACGAACATGGTTATCGCAAACGTTCCTACACCTATAGCTCTACCGTTTGCTTTTTTTCCAATGAGTAAAGAAACCAGTATTTCAGGACTCATTTTACCCAGTTATAATGATTCTAACAACAGGGGATTTTCACTCCAAAACTTAGGTTATTATTTTGCTTTAAGCGATAATTATGACTTAACCGTTTTAGGTGATTATTATACCAATGGAAGTTATGGCTTGCGGTTTGAATCTTCTTACGCCAAAAGATACAATTTTGTGGGTAATTTAAATATTCGATTCGAAAATTTAATCACCAGTGAAAGAGGCTATCCCGATTATTTGAAACAAAATATTTATAATATCCAGTGGTCCCATTCCAGGGATTCCAAATCGAATCCTAATTCAAGTTTTTCAGCTTCTGTGAATTTAGGGAGTAGCAAATACTTCCAGCAATCCATTAATCAGGTCAATATTGGTTCAAACTTAAATAATACCTTAAGTTCCTCCGTATCCTATTCTAAAACTTTTACTACGGTACCTCAAGTACGAATGTCTTTGACTGCAACCCACTCCCAAAATACGCAAACCGAAGAAATAAATATGACTTTGCCAACACTGCAATTGAGTGTGGATCGAATTTATCCATTTGTAGGAAAAGATGGAGTGCGAAAAGGTTTTATCAAAAACATCAATTTACAATACAATTTGAACGGAAGAAACAGCATTGTTACCACCGATTCTTTATTCTTTAAACCACAAATGTTCCGAGATGCAAAAATTGGTTTTCAACATAGTATTCCCTTAAGCACCAATTTCAAGTTGTTTAAATATTTCAGCGCATCAACGGCTGTAAATTATGAGGAAATATGGTATACCAAAACAATTGAAAGAAGCTATGATACGGACCAAAGCAAAGTAGTTGATAAAACAATCAATGGATTTGACGCTTTCAGAACGTATTCCTTCTCCTCTAGTGTGGGAACTACTATTTATGGAACATTTAATTTTGGTAAAGACAAGAAAATTAAATCAATACGACATGTCATGAGACCTTCTGCTTCCTACGGATATACTCCTAGTTTTGAGAAATATTATGACACCTATGCTTCTGATGCCAGCGGTACCATGATACAGCAGTATTCCCGATTTGAAAATGGAATTTACGGGGCTCCAGGTTTAAGTAACGCCAATACTTTAGGCTTTGATTTAAGCAACACTTTTGAAGCAAAAGTTACTGACCGAGACAGTACTAAAGTTGAACCAAAAAAAATCATGTTGCTAAATAATTTAAATCTTTCCACAAGTTACAATCTGGATGCTGATGGCGTAACCTCCCTCGCTTTTTCACCAGTAAGAGTTAGTGGCGGTACCACGTTACTGGACAACAAAATGAATGTCAATTTTGGTGCGACATTAGACCCTTACGCCATTGACAATTCTGGCAGACGAATTAATGTATTCAATATAGACAATGGAGGAAGTCTTTTTAGAATGACTAGTTCTAATATGACGCTTAACTATTCAATCGCTAGTACCGGGAAAGACAAAATAAAAAAGGACAAGAACTCATTAAGTCAACGAAATGGTGGTCGTGAAGATGATTTATTTGGAACAAATACAGACTTAGGAGACAGCCGAAGAAGCCAGTTTGATGAAGAAGAAAACAGTGAAGTGGAAGATAAAATTTCAGAATTCTTTAACTCTAAATTACCGTGGGATATGACCTTTGCCTATTCCTTGACCTACGGAAACAACAACCGGGAAAACAAAATAATTGGGAATTCTATTATGATATCTGCTAATGCAGACATCACTCCTAAATGGAAAGCTGGTGTCTCTACGGGCTATGATTTTGTACAAAATGGAGTTACTTTCACACAACTGCGATTTGAGAGAGATTTGTTAAGCTGGAGAATGGATTTTAACTGGTCACCTTTTGGTACCAATGCTAACTGGGGATTCTTCATTGGAATAAAATCTGGTGTGCTTAGCGACATCAAATGGGACAAACGAAGCGTCATCAACCGATAAAGCGTTTCAAAACAAGTACGAACTATAAAATTAGAAATTATAACGATATGCCTTTTATGAAAAAGATAATTTTTACAGAAAAAGCACCGGCACCCATCGGTCCTTACAACCAAGCAGTTCTTAAGGGAGACACCCTTTATACCTCTGGACAAATTGCGATCAACCCTACAACAGGAGAATTAGTTACTACTACTATTGAAATCGAGACAGAACAAGTAATGCAAAATATGAAAGCAGTTTTAGAAGCTGCCGGAATGACATTTGAGAACGTGGTCAAAACAACCATCTTTATAATGGATATGAATGATTTTGCAAAAATAAATACAGTCTATGGCTCTTATTTTGATGAAAAAACAGCTCCAGCACGCGAAACAGTTCAAGTGGCCTGTCTGCCAAAAAATGTGAATGTAGAAATTTCAATGATTGCGATTCTTTAATCAATTAAATAGCCTAGTAGTATTTTCAGCTTTGAGATAACTATGCTACATTGAAATAAAAAAATCACTACTATTTTACTTGAATCGAGTAAACTAGTAGTGATTTTGAGTTTAAAGCAACTTTTAAAAAATTACTTGTTCTTAATATGATAAGCAATCAATCCATCGATTGGTCTTCTTAGGACATTGCCTAATTGCAATTCGTATTTATCAAATGTTTCTTGTAGTTCTTCTTTCAAGTAAAAGGCAATAGAACCAACAAAATGCACCGGAACCTCTTTGCAATTATCATATTGTTTAATATAATTTTTGACAAAAGATTTCATGCCTTTGAAGATAATTTTTCTACAAAACTCTGTTTCTTTATGTTGAATTAAAAACTTGGCAAAAGTCGCCAAGTAAGCATTTGGATTCGGCTCTTTGTACAATTTGCTTTTTATAGCGTCTGGATCTAAATCGTATTCTTTTTCAAATTCGACTGCCAGTTCTTTTGGCATTTTATTGAAATAATATTTTCTAATTAATTCTTTACCAAAAACGTTTCCACTGCAATCATCCATGGCAATATAACCCAAGGATTGTACTTTTTGATGCAATTCTTTCCCATCAAAATAGCTACAGTTAGATCCTGTTCCTAAAATGGAAACAATCGCTTTTTCGCCTTTTGGGGTAGTTGCATAAACAGCAGCATACGTATCTTCCTTAACATCGATAATGGCATTAGAAAAATAAGTTTGAAAAACCTGAGAAAGAGTAATTTTCATTTTTTCAGTACCACAACCTGCTCCATAAAAGAACAGATGGCTTGCGTTTTTCTTATTCTGCAAAATATCAAAACGATCATTTAGACGGTCTATGATCTCATTTGCTTCAAGCACTTCAGGATTCAAGCCTAAAGTTTGTGTAGTAAACAATATTTTACCCTCATCATCTATTGCAATCCAATCGGCTTTTGTAGAACCACTATCAACTATTAATCTCATTTTTTTTTGGTTTTTTGGTTTTGGAGCTATCTAATTTAAAAAATGAGTTTAACTGAAAACGCTTCTTCAAAAAAGTAACAAAAAATAAAATCCCGTCAAACTTAATTTAACGGGATTTGTAAATATAAAGAATTATTTTAAACCTGCAATGTGCACAGATAAATCAATCAATTTGCTAGAATAACCATATTCGTTATCATACCAAGATATGATTTTGAAGAAAGTAGAGTTCAACCCAATTCCGGCATGTACATCTACAATTGAAGTTCTAGGATCCGATACAAAATCTTGAGAAACTACTAAATCTTCAGTATAGCCTAGAATCCCTTTCATTGTAGTTTCAGAAGCAGTTTTTAATACCGCCATGATTTCTTCGTAAGATGTCTCTTTAGCCACTTTTACGGTTAAATCTACTGCAGAAACATCTGTTGTAGGAACGCGGAAAGCCATACCCGTTAGTTTTCCATTTAATTCAGGAATCACTTTTCCTACTGCTTTTGCAGCACCAGTTGAAGAAGGAATAATGTTTACTGAAGCAGCACGTCCACCTCTCCAGTCTTTTTTTGAAGGACCGTCCGTTGTCATTTGAGTAGAGGTAGTAGCGTGAACGGTAGTCATCAACGCTTCCACAATTCCAAAATTATCATTAATAACTTTAGCCAAAGGAGCTAAACAGTTAGTAGTACAAGAAGCATTAGAAACGATTACGTCAGAAGCTTTAGCAGTTTCATGGTTTACACCCATTACAAACATAGGAGCATCAGCTGAAGGTGCAGAAATAATTACTTTTTTAGCACCACCTTTGATGTGCTCATTTGCTGTTTCAATTGTGGTAAAAAAACCAGTACATTCAGCAACTACATCAACATCAACTTCATTCCATTTCAAATCGGCAGGATTTCTTTCAGCAGTAATGCGGATATTTTTTCCGTTTACGTATAATTTTCCTTCTTTAACTTCAACGGTTCCATTAAAACGACCGTGTACTGAATCATATTTTAATAAGTAAGCTAAATGATCAACATCTAATAAATCATTAATTGCAACTACCTCTACATTATCTCTATTGTAAGACTCTCTGAATACAATTCTTCCAATTCTTCCAAATCCGTTTATTCCTAATTTTACTTTTGACATATTACTTTAATTTTTTTGTTTATTTCTATTAACTCAACCTAAAGTCTAATTTCCTCACAATAAACTTTAACCACTTATGTAGACATAATGTCTGAAACTCTTAATAATTCTCTATCAATCATTGTTTTTCCTTTAATTGCTTGTTCTAAAGGGGTCAATGAAACTTTATCATTTTGCAAGCCAACCATATAATTAGATTTCCCCTCTAACAAGGATTCTACCGCTTTCACTCCTAATCTACTCGCTAGAACTCTGTCGAAACAAGAAGGTGATCCGCCACGTTGCATGTGTCCTAATACAGAAACTCTAACATCATATTCGGGTAAGTTGGCTTCTACGTAATCTTTTAATTCAAATACATTTTTACCAATTTTATCTCCTTCGGCGATAACAACTATACTGGACGATTTTCCTGATGCCTTGCTTTTTTGTAAAGATTCTAATAATCGGTCTAAACCTAAGTCTTCTTCGGGTATAAGAATTTCTTCGGCACCAGCACCAATTCCTGCATTCAAAGCAATATGACCCGCATCTCTACCCATAACCTCAACAAAGAAAAGGCGATTATGAGAACTTGCAGTGTCTCTAATTTTATCAATTACATCCACAACGGTATTCAAAGCAGTATCATATCCTAAGGTGTGACTTGTTCCAAAAATATCATTGTCAATTGTACCTGGAATCCCCATTACTGGAAAATTAAATTCGGTATTGAATAGCAAACCTCCGGTAAACGTTCCATCACCACCAATTACCACTAAAGCGTCAATTCCTGATTTAAGTAGATTTTCATGTGCTTTTTTTCTGCCTTCTGGAGTTTTAAATTCTAAAGATCGAGCTGATTTTAAAATCGTCCCCCCTTTATTTACAATGTTATTTACACTTCGAGGTCCCATTTCCTTGAAGTCACCTTCAATCATTCCTTGATACCCTCTATAAATTCCGATACATTCTATATGATGATAAGCACAAGTTCGAACAACTGACCGAATAGCAGCATTCATACCTGGTGAGTCACCTCCCGAAGTTAGAACGCCAACTTTTTTTATTGTTTTTGGCATTATTTAAAGTATTAAAGTGTAAAATTAGCAAACATTACCCACTTTCAAGGTCGCGTTTTTAATAAATTAGGAAACTATTCTAAATTCAAACGTTTTCGTTAATAAGTTTTTGTATTTCCTAAATAAATTGAATTTTATTTAACAAAAATGAAAAATAGCCAACTTTTATTTAACAATTAACAATTCGTCTGTTTTTTAATTAAAAAAAAGTCAGTCCCCCACATTATTTATGATTCAGAATTTAGGAATAATTTCATGTTTCAATGCCAAAAAAAATTTAAATAGTGTAAGAAGTACTTTTCGATAATAGCACTATACTATGCGTTATTGAGCATTCTAAAATTGGGAGAAAAAGACAATCATCACAATTAATTTTAAAAAAATTTCCTTAAGAGCTGGTATTATTTAGCATATTGAATACACTGGCGGAACAAAAATTAACAGCAAAAAAAACGCTACTTTATAGGTAGCGTTTGGATAAAAATAGATAGGCTATATTTTTATAATAAGGTAGTTGGACACACATAATCTGTCTTTGGGAGATTGGTATTTTTGATTGCTTCAAACCCGCCAACAACATCAACAAAATTATCCCAACCCCGCTGTTTTAAAATAGATGCAGCAATCATACTGCGATACCCTCCTGCACAATGCAAAATAAATTTCTTGTCTTTTGGAAATTCAGCAAGATGACTGTTTATTTCGTTTAGCGGAACATTAGTTGCCCCTATTAAATGTTCTGATAAAAATTCACTTTTTTTCCTTACATCAAAAATCGGAGTTTCCGCAAAATTGATACTTTTTTCGAGTTCTTCAGTAGTAATTCGATCAATAGTATCGGTTTCAAAACCTTTGTTCTTCCACGAAGCAAATCCCCCTTCCAAGTAACCAATGGTATGGTCATACCCTATACGAGATAATCGTACCATACTTTCCTCTTCGTTTCCCAAAGTGGTAACCAATAAAATTTCTTGTTTTATATCAGAAATCATTTCGCCAACCCACATTGCAAAATTTCCATCTAAACCAATATTAATACTGTTTGGAATAAAACCTTTCGCAAATTCCTCGGCAGTTCTTGTATCTAGAATTAATGCTCTTGTTTCATTTGCAGTAGCCTCAAATTCAATTGGATTTAACGGTGTTTTTGCTTTCTTCATCACAGCGTCTAAACTTTCATATCCTTTAATATTCATTAAAACATTGGCAGGAAAATAGGCAGGAGGAGCAGTTAAACCCGTCAAAACAGCCGTAACAAATTCATCTTCGCTCATTTTTGGATTCAAAGCATAATTGGTTTTCTTTTGGTTTCCTAAAGTATCGGTGGTTTCCTTGCTCATCATTTTACCACATGCTGAACCCGCACCATGATTTGGATATACAATTAAGTCATCTGACAAAGGCATTATTTTTTCTCTCAACGAATGGAACAGATGACGCGCTAATTTATCTTGCGTTAACTCTGCAATAACATGTTGCGCTAAATCCGGTCGCCCAACATCCCCAATGAACAAAGTATCTCCAGTGATAATGCCATGTTCTCTTCCATTTTCGTCAATGAGCAAGTAGGTCGTGCTTTCCATGGTATGTCCCGGGGTATGAATAACTTTAACTTTATAATTTCCGACTTCAAACACCTGTCCATGAGTAGCTGAAATAATTTCATAGGCAGGCTTGGCTGTTGGACCGTAAACAATTTTAGCATTCGTTTTACTAGCTAAATCCAAATGTCCAGAGACGAAATCAGCATGGAAATGAGTTAAAAAAACGTATTTTATTTTAGCATTATCCTTAAACGCTCTGTCAATGTAAGGTTGAACCTCGCGTAAGGGATCAAAAATTGCTGCCTCACCATTGTTTTCAATATAATAAGCTGCATGAGCAATACATCCTGTGTAAATTTGTTCTATTTTCATAATCAAGAGTTTTTAAATAAATACTATTTTTTCGAATTTTAACAAAGCAAAATTAGGTGCAACCTATTCCAACTTGTGTGATAATTATCATGGAAAAATAACTATTTTATGAGTAAATACAGTATGTGACAAATGTCACATAGAAAAATTAATGAGGATGAAACATAAAAAAACCATCCTGTTAGAATGGTTTTTATACGTGTTGAAAAAGTTTAATAAAGCAGACTTTTGGCTAGTAGACCATAATCAAATATTTAAAATCGGACAATAGCATATTAAATATTAAGCAGTTCCTTTGAGAATTTTATTCCAATACAACCACGGCAGAATTTTGGTTTTCAGGATCCACATCGTCCATCTTGGTTTGGCCTGATCGAAAGGAAATGTCATCTGGGGTTTGTTAGAATAATCAAATTCTGCTAACATTAACTTTCCGTATTGGGTAGGAATAGGACAAGCACTATAGCCATCATAATGAGCCGTTAGAATCTTTTTATCCATTACTTCTAATAAATTTGTAACGACAACGGGCGCTTGTTTACGGATTGCCGCTCCAGTTTTACTGCAGGGTGCATTGGTACAATCACCTAGGGCAAAAACATTTGAAAACCGAATATGTTGCATCGTGTTTTTATCAATCTCAACATACCCTAGAGGATTTGATGCATCACGTAAGGGGCTATTTTTGATAAAATCCGGTGCTGATTGCGGGGGTACCACGTGACACAAATCAAAGTTTAACGTAACAGTAGTACTCGTATTCACATTAGCGTCGGTTGTTTCATTGATGCTATAACAAGCAGCATCTGATTTTGATAGTGATTGTTTAATAGCAATTGGTGTGGCCGTAGTTTCAAATTCAATTGTTTTGCTCTGCCCATTAATAGCAACTGTATTGGCGTTATAATGTACTTTGATATTACCCTTTTCCAAAACTTTTTCTAATGTAGCTTTGTATTCAGGAACTCCAAAAATAGCATTTGATCCCGAAATATAATGAACATCGCATTGCTCTAAAATACCTTTTTTACGCCAATAATCTACCGCCAAATACATGATTTTATGTGGAGCGCCACCACATTTTATAGGTGTTGATGGATTCGTAAAAACGGCTATACCCCCTTTAAAATTTTTTATCATTTCCCAAGTGTATGGAGCCGAATTAAAATCGTAATTACTGCTTACATTATTCTTCCCTAGCGTTTCTTTCAATCCTTTTATTTTATACCAATCCAACTGAATTCCTGGACAAACAATCAGATACTCATAGGTAATTTCTTTTCCAGAGTTGCAAATAACTTTATTTCCTGTGGGATCAAATGTAGCAACTGCCTCTTTAATCCAAGTCGTGTTTTTAGGAATAACCTCTTTTTCATTGCGAACTGTTTTTTTAATATCAAAAATACCGGCTCCTACTAAAGTCCACGCCGGCTGATAATAATGTTTTTCCGAAGGATCAACAATTCCAATAGTTAAATTACTTCTTTTGTGCAGTAATTGAGAGGCAACGGATATTCCCGCATTTCCCCCACCAATTATGAGTATTTGAAAATGATTAGACATAAGTTCTTAGTTTTTAGAATTTTATAATTACCAATATTAATTTTTTTAAAACTAACCCCTTGTGACTTTTGTCACAAACCAGATTTATTCCAAACCGTACTTTACGCATTAAAAACTAGCAGTAAACCTACCCAAAATGCGAGCACATAAATTTAACGTTGCTAATGAGACAACTATCACCATCGTTTTTTTATATGGCTTCTTCTATAAATTCAAATAATTGTAAAGTCCCAAATAATCTAGTGGAATTATCAATTGACAAAAGCAACAGTGTAAAAAAGAGTAGTTTGATTTTCGCCGTACTGACAATTAAAGATCTACCTACAACCTAAAGGTCTGGAAGTCCAAACCAAATAGTTTAAATAGTAAAAAATACCAACCACTAATGGCCTCAAATCCTCACTAAAAGGTAATAATAGTGGGTCAAAGCCAGGTATAGGAAAATTAATTTGTTGTATGCGCACTTTTCCATTCCATTTGGTATCCCTACTAATTCTTTTATAGGATATTAAAAGTAGTTATGAATGAAAGGACATTGTTTTAAATCGAGCCAGAAGCTACTTTTGAAGCTTAATTTTCTTCAGGAATTAAGCCTTCTTGATTTTTTTTAATTTTTGTAGTAGAGGTTTTCTTAGATTTTGTAAAATTAATGTAGTCTGGAGATAAGTTGGAATCTTGATCTTCGGACGCAGGAGTTGTTACTTTATCAAATTTTAGATTCTTAAAAATCTTATTTACAAATTCTTTGAAAGTATCAAAATCTACCTCATAAGAAACCCCTAAACCTTGCGTATATCCAATCCCTTGACCAACATAATTAATATCATTTTCTTTATTAAAAAGTCTTAGATTTAGCGTTCCGTCTTCATTAACTCGAAATAGAACTTCCACATCACCTACAATTGCAGACTCATTTATTCCTCCAAAAGGAACTCCCAGTTTACCATTAATAGTCACTCTATCATTAATTTTAGAAGAAATTGTGGCAACGAACCTTCCATCAGTTTCTTTTCCAATTCTTCGATCTGCACCAATAAAATTTAACCCAACCTTAAACTTTTCGTCATCGGATTGTATGATTCCGCCTAAAATACTTGAGGCAGTCTCAAATAAACTACCGGAAAAATCAGATTGGTTAACTCCTTCGGGGCTTAAGAAACCACCCGAAGATAGCAAATACAAAGCTTGTGTTTGTCTAACATCTTTATCGTTTAGTTTGTATTGAATCTCTGATTTTAATACATTACTCACTGTTGGAAATTCGATGTTAAAATCGGGCTCCGGACTGGTTAAATCTCCACGAACTCCTATGACAACTTCCACTGGAACTTTGGTATTGAAGGATGCATTATCTAATAAAACTGCTGGATTTGCTGATGTTTTATAAATGGCCTCTAGGTTTAACTGCGCTTTCATGGGATTACCTTCCCAAGTGATTGACCCTCCCTTTTTTACTTCGAATTTCTTATCAATAAGTCCTCCGTATTTAAAGTTATAGGTTCCCTCATAAGCCTGAAAATCTCCCCACATGTTGAATTTTCCTAATGTATTGATTTTAAATAATAACGACCCAAATCCTTTCCCTTTCATTCCGTGACCGGTATTGCGATCCAGAATCACTTCTACTTCTGCATCTGGGGTAATATCAAAATCAAATTCAAGTTCGAGTCCGTTGTAGTTCCTGGTGTTATCAACAATGCCATTCTGTAAATTGTATTTTTCTTTAGCTGTTACAAAATGGATAAAGATATTATCACTTACACTCTCCGCATTGTTAATGGGAATTTTTATAGCTGTGCCTTTCTCTGATTTAGCCTCTACTTTTATAAATAAAGAATTCGTAGGTCCTTTAATCGTAGCAGTACCATCTATAAAGGCGGTTCCATAATAGGCTGCATCTTCACTATCTTTTGTGTCTAAGGCTAATAATCGTTTGGAATTAATTGTTAAATCTAATTTCCAATCTGTAAAATTATTGTGCTCAATATTTCCATTTAAGCTACCTTTAGTTCCATATTTAGTATCAGTCAAGGTATTATTTCTAAATAAGAATCGCTCATCTGTTAAGTCTATAATTGTATTATCACCTAATCCATAATCTACATTCAAATAGGGAATGGTTATACCTGCATTATCTAAGAAAAGGCGACCATTGATGTTCGGTTTTTTGAGATTGCCTTCTATGGTAGAATTACCTGAAATGGAACCTCTAATATTAGACAATACTTCTCCACCGAGCGAGTTTAATGTGGCAATATTAAATTTTTCGAATTTTAATTTTAAATCAAGGATTGTCTCTTTATTTACGATTTCAAAACTCCCATTGGCATTAAATGCTTCAATATTTTCATTTTCTAAATTGGAATTGATAGTAAACTTTTTCAGATTTTCATCTCCTTCTATATCAAAATTTAAAGTTCCTAAAGGGGTTTTATTTACATCTAAATTATCAATCACTATCGAAGCCGTAGGTTGATAAACATCGTTATTCTGTTTGAAATCAACTTCTCCATTAATATTTCCCTGCAAAACAAACTTATTATTCGTAGGCGTAATCTGGTTTAAATTGACATCTTTAAAACTCAATTTCAAGTCCTTTATGGTTGTATCCTTAAAAACCCCCGCTAATGAAATCGACTGATCTTCATGGGATAGAATTATATTATCGATATTAAAATTTTTAAATGACTTATCAAAAACAATTTGATTATCTGGAGTTTCATTTTCATTTAAAAACCACAAATAGTCCTTGAATTTAATTTCTGATTTGCTAATGCCCACAACATTGTTATTATCCTTATTTATCGTATGGTATAAATTCAGATTGTAATAGTCTTCTGCATTTGGACCGCCTTTAAATTCGGAACGAAAGAATAATGTATCCTTCATCGTAACATTTATCAAACTAAAATCTCGTATTTTATAATATTTTGTTTTGATGCTATCGAGCTCAATAAAGGCATTATAAAGAGGATTTTTGTTGTCAACTGAAACTCTAATATTGTCAAATGTCGTATTTGATGCTTTAATTTGGGGCGAATCAAAGTTGAGTTTAAATTCCTGATTATCTGAGTTGATATTTCCTTTAACAATGGTGTTAGCTCCTATTGAAATTTCAGGATAAAATATTTCGATTATTTTATTATAGATGGAAAAATTAAATTTAAGGAACTGTCCTTTTTTAACCTTGCTTGGCTTAAAATTAGTATAAAGACTTCCTAAAGAATTTTTTACTAAATTTTCCAGTTGATTGAATTCATATTTACCCACAATTTCTCCTTGCACAATATCTGGAGAATTGACAGTTATCGTTCGTATTCTATTTTGATCAAAAACAGAATTTATCGCAAAATCATCAAAATTATAGGTGTCCTTCGCATTTTGATAAGAGGTTTTGTTGATATAAACATTTCCTTGAAAATTCTCGATGTTATTTCCTGAAGCCTGAACCACAACATCACCTCTAAATACGGAAACCGAGTCTTTTATTAATTTTAGTTTGTTCAAATCTGCATTTTCAACAATAATATGAAAATCATAGCGACTGTCTTTTTTGCTTAAATCCAATAAACCATCAAATGTCATAGTTAAATTGGGATCATTAATCTCTATTTGACCTTTATAATTTGGACTTTCTAGTGTTCCATTCACCACGATATTAGAATAATTATAAGTATTGTACTCAATTTGACTAATATCCCCTTTGATAGCAGTTTTTAAATATTTTTGTTTAAAACCCTTTCCGTCTACATCAATATTTAAGCTTACCCGACCAACTTCTTTTTGATCCAATAAAGTTCCAATGTCAAAATTTTCTAAAATTACATTTCCTAAATAAGAAGCTTTATCAATTACGTTGATATTTTGAATGGCTAATTTTGAAGTTACTTTCCCTAATGCAGTGCTCATAGAAAAATCTGCTTCGACTGCGGTAGTGGAAACATTGGAAGATCCTGAAGCGGAAAATCTTCCTAGTTTTTTTAAGGAAGTCGGTAATTTATTACCCAAAATATTAGGCAGAATTACAATCAAATCCTCGTAACTAGAAGTTAATTTATCAAATTTGGCATACATGGAGAATTTTTGCCCCTTTTTAGCAAAAAGATTTTTAAAATTAATATCTCCAATTATTTGGGTCTTACGATCATCTACTAATTCCAGATCTTTAAATTTCAAATCGTTAAGTGTCCCTTTGATACTTGCTTTAACGTAAAAATGTTGGTTTTTACCAATTTCTTTATAAAAATAACGAATATCGTTCGAAGCTATAGAAGCCGAATTCAATTTGATATCAAAAAGAACTTTATCTGTAAAATTAGAAAAATCTTCTATTTTATAATTCAATAAAACCGTTCCTACTAAGGTGGATTCTTTCGTTAATAAGTCTAACTTTTCGAGCTTTATATTTTTTTTCGAATAAGTGAATTTTGATTTTAAATTTTTAACATACAAACCTCTAAAATCTAGAAATGACATCTTGTTTATATCGGTTGTAACATCAGGACCAAATATTTTAAAATCCGTTACAGAAGCATTCAGCTTTGTAAAATCTAACTCTTTTGGAATCTCCCGATTTTCATCAGTCAGCATAAAATGTCCAGAAAAGATTTGAAGTTTGTTCGCTTTAAGCAAAAATTTTCTGCTGGACGGTTTTCCAGTTTCGAATGCTTTAATGAATTTATCAAGGTTTGATTCTTTTTCGTTTTTATACGTTTTTAAGTTAAAAATTAACCCATGTAAATCCAATCCGTCAAAAATTAAATCACCATCCAATAATTTTTTTCCTTCCAAAATAGTAGTTTGTATTCTTTCAGAATAAATTAAAGTGTCTTTACGATGATCGCGAATCAATACTTTTTTGAATTTTATTCCTCCAAAAACAGAAATTGCAACCCCATCAATAGCAATATTTGTCCCAAAATCTTTATTAATACTGTTCGTAAAATAATGTGCAATTCTAGTTTGAACAGCTGGCAAAGTGAGTGCGATAGCAAGAACTAGCAAAAGTAGGATTAGCCCAAGCAGGGAACGAAGTACTATTTTTATAACTTTTTTGATACCTATTTACTATTTAAATTTTTCACTACTGTATTTTGCCTTTAGAAACGGGGCCCTTTGATAAAAATTCTTTAATTTTGTACTTTAAAAAAATATTTTTTCTATCATTGACCCGTCAAATGTAATTCAAAATTTGTGCCTTTTTATGCAAAATTCCGAGGTTTTTATTCTTGCCATCGAAAGTTCCTGTGATGATACTGCCGCTGCCGTTTTACACAACGACAAAGTACTGTCAAATGTTGTGGCTAATCAACTCATCCATACTCAATATGGCGGCGTAGTTCCTGAATTAGCCTCCCGTGCACATCAACAAAATATTGTTCCCGTAGTTGCTGCAGCACTCCGCAAAGCAAATATACAAAAAGAACAGTTATCAGCAATTGCTTTCACGCAAGGTCCTGGGCTAATGGGATCACTTTTAGTTGGCAGTTCTTTTGCCAAATCAATGGCGTTAGCACTGCAAATTCCGTTGATTGCAGTTAACCACATGCAAGCCCATGTTTTAGCTCATTTCATAGAGGAAGAAGGCTATCAAAAACCTGACTTTCCCTTTCTAGCCTTGACCATTAGCGGCGGACATACTCAAATTATTAAAGTAGATCACTTTTTTGACATGACTGTTATAGGCGAAACAACTGATGACGCCGTAGGTGAAGCGTTTGATAAAAGTGCCAAAATTTTAGGTCTGCCCTATCCCGGAGGTCCTTTAATTGATAAATACGCACAAGAAGGAAATCCAAAAGCTTTCGTGTTTACAAAACCTAAAGTTTCTGGATTAGACTTTAGTTTTTCCGGTTTAAAGACCGCTATTTTATATTTTATACAGAAGAAAAAAGCAGAAAATCCAAATTTCATTGTAGAAAACCGAGATGATATTTGCGCCTCTATTCAACATACGATTATTGAAATTTTGATGGACAAATTAAAGTTGGCCGTGAAAGAAACAGGAATAACTCAAATCGCTATTGGCGGGGGAGTTTCTGCCAACTCAGGAATCCGAAAAACTTTAAAAGAGGCCGAGAACAAATACGGCTGGAAAACCTTTGTTCCTAAATTTGAATACACCACTGACAATGCTGCAATGATTGGAATTGTAGGTTATCAAAAATTTTTAACTCAAACATTTGAAACTTCAGCTGTGGTTTCTAAAGCAAGAATACAACTATAATTATGCAATTATTTTACAGTCCTACTATTACTGAAGCTACTGAAATTTTTTCTTTTGATAAAGAAGAAAGCAGACACATCATCAAAGTACTGCGCAAAAAAGATACTGACATACTGCATGTTACCAATGGTTTAGGTTTTTTATTTACAACTGAAATCACCTTAGCCTCAGACAGTAAATGCACGGTTAAAATTATTTCATTTGAAAAAGCACCTCCATCAAAATTTAGATTGCATTTAGCGGTTGCTCCCACTAAAATGAACGATCGATTTGAATGGTTTTTAGAAAAAGCCACTGAAATTGGTATACATGAAATTACCCCAATCATTTGTGATCATTCCGAACGAAAAGTTATCAATATTAAAAGATTTGATAAAATCCTTTTGGCAGCAATGAAGCAATCCAATGAAGTGTACCTTCCAAAATTAAATAATGCCGTGACTTTCAAGGAATTTATTAATCTTAAACAAGAAGGTTTAAAAATGATTGCTCACTGCGAGGAAACAGATAAAAGAACTCTAAAATCAGTTTTAAAACCCAATCAAGAGCTAACTATGCTAATAGGTCCTGAAGGCGATTTTTCAGAAAAAGAAATCGCAATGGCGCTTAATAATGACTTTATTCCTGTTTCATTAGGCAATACAAGATTACGAACAGAAACGGCGGCCATCGTTGCCTGTCATAGCGTAGTCTTTATCAACGAAGAATAACGGATATACTACATGAAAAAAATATTTTATCTTTTGGTACTCTTGTCCATACCCGCTTTTTCACAAGAAATTGCTTTAGTGAAATACAGTGGTGGTGGTGATTGGTACGCCAACCCATCATCACTCCCCAACTTGATAAAATATTGTAATACCAATATTAACACCCGCATAAAATTAAAGCCGGCCACTGTCGAACCTAGCAGCCCTGATTTATTTTCGTATCCTTATGTTCACATGACGGGTCATGGAAATGTTGTTTTTAGCGATGCAGATACAAGTAACCTAAAAAATTATTTGCTAGCGGGTGGATTTCTACATATTGATGATAATTACGGAATGAATCAATATATTAAAAAAGAGATAAAAAAAATATTCCCAAACAACAACTTAGTAGAAATTCCTGCTAATCATGTAATTTTTCAGAAACCCTATTCATTTCCAAATGGATTGCCAAAAATACATGAGCACGATGGCAAACGACCACAGGCTTTTGGTATTTTTATCAAAGAAAAACTCGTTTTACTTTACACTTATGAATGTGACTTAGGAGATGGCTGGGAAGATCCTGAAGTAAATAATGATCCAAAAGATATTCGTGAAAAAGCTTTAAAAATGGGTGCCAATATTATTAGTTATCTCTTTACTAATTAGCCGTTTTTTTTATTCGCTACCCTATTCTTCATTTCGATTGCAGCGCTTGCTTTTCTGCTTTTAAAAGTAAAACTCCCCTCCCATTTAGATTAACTTTTAAGGCTTTTATTTTAACATAAATTTAAGAATAAAATATCTTTTGCTGTACTTAAAATCAAAGAATTAGTAGACAAATCAAGTACCAAAATCCCATCATATGCAAGCCCTACGACTAAACTTGTCTAACAAAATGCTGAATTAACTAAACATTCCTGTTTTTATCTGTTGTGAAAATTAGTATTTTTTAAAATAATTTCACAAAAAAAAGTATAATTACTTCCATAAAAAACTAAAAAATAGAAATTTGTTTACATTAAAATGAAAATGAACTATCAGAAAATACTTTGAAACAAAAATATTAAATATTACGGAAACCCGTAAAATGAAAGGATTAGAAATTATTTTTAAAATAAAACAACCATTAATTTTTTTTGTGAAATAATTGTTATAGAATTGTGAAATAATTAACCAAATCTATTAATTTATAACAAATTTAGTATGAAAAAAATTCTTTTATCTGCAGCAGCATTAGTAATGCTTTTCTCTTGTCAAAACGACACGACAGAAACAGCTCCAGAAACCAGCGCTGTAGCAAAACGTGGTTGTGCATCACAAGAAGTTCTTGCAGCACAAATGAAAGCAGATCCAACCTTAGCTTTAAGAATGAGCAAAATCGAATCTTTTACTGAAAAAGCAATGCTATCTGGACGTTTAGTAAACGGTAATGTAGAAATTCCAGTTGTAGTAAACGTGTTGTACAGAACAGCCGCAGAAAATATATCTTTAGCTCAAATTCAATCTCAAATAGACGTTTTAAACGAAGATTTTAATGCTACTAATTCTGATTTTAGCGCTACTCCAGCCTTATTCTCTGGTGTTGCTGCCAATGTTGGAATTACATTTGTACTACAAAACGTAGTAAGAAAATCAACAAGAACAACTTCTTTCTCAACAAATGATGCGATGAAAAGCGCTAGCAAAGGAATTGCACCTACTACACCTACTACAGTATTGAACATGTGGTCTTGTAATTTGGGAGGTGGTATTCTTGGTTATGCTCAATTCCCTGGAGGATCAGCTGCAACGGATGGAGTAGTTATGGATAATAATGCATTTGGACGTACTGGTACAGTTTCTGGAGTTTATAACTTAGGAAGAACTGCTACTCACGAGGTGGGTCACTGGATGAATTTACGCCACATTTGGGGTGATGCAAACTGTGGAAGTGATTTAGTTTCTGATACTCCAACACACGATACCGCTAACTATAGTGTTCCGGCTTACCCTCATTATAGTACTTGTACAGGTACTCCGGTAGAAATGACAATGAACTATATGGATTATACTGACGATAGAGGAATGTATATGTTTACTAACGGTCAAAAATCAAGGATGGCTGCAATTTTTGTTTCAGGTGGCGCAAGAGCTGGTTTCGGAATATAATTTTCTTTCATACATTACAAAAAGAGGTGGCAGCAATAGTCACCTCTTTTTATTGATAAATAATTTCCTTTCGTTTTTACCTAATTATAAAGCATCTCAAATTATGTAAATCTTAATTCAGTAGCCGTTCAGCAGTTATTTATTTGCTGAGCTGTTGTATTTACAATTAGCATCCCAAAGTTACAATTGTAACAAATTTTCTAAATTTACTTTTAAATAATTAACCAAATCTATTAATTTATATCAAATTTATTATGAAAAAAATTCTCTTATCTGCTGTAGCATTATTGATGCTTTTCTCTTGTCAAAATGACACAACAGAAATTGCTCCATCAGCAGATGCTATTGCAAAACGTGGTTGCGCATCTCAAGAAGTCCTAGCAGCACAAATGAAGGCGGATCCATCTTTAGCGTTAAGAATGAATGAAATTGAAGCATTCACACAAAAAGCAATGTTGACAGGTCGTTTAGTAAATGGAAAAATTCAAATTCCAGTTGTAGTGAATGTTCTTTACAGAACTACTGCTGAAAATATTTCCTTAGCACAAATTCAATCCCAGATTGATGTTTTAAATCAAGATTTTAACGCAGCAAATTCGGATTTTAATCAAGTTCCTTCTTTATTTTCAGGTGTAAAAGCGAACGTAGGAATCTCTTTTGTACTAGAAGCTGTTTATAGAAAAGCTACTACAAAAACTTCTTGGGGCACTAACGACGCTATGAAAATTGCTTCTCAAGGCGGAATTGCTCCAACTACTCCAACTACTAGGATGAACCTTTGGGCTTGTACTATTGGTGGTGGAATCTTAGGTTATGCTCAATTTCCTGGTGGATCATCTTCTACTGATGGTGTTGTAATTGATTCAAAATATTTAGGAAATACTGGCACAGCCGTTTACCCTTTCAACTTAGGAAGAACAGCAACTCATGAGGTTGGACACTGGATGAACTTACGTCATATTTGGGGTGATGCAACTTGTGGTAGTGATTTAGTTTCTGATACACCTACTCACAACGCAGCAAACTCTGGAGTTCCAGCTTATCCAAGCTACAGTACTTGTTCTGGTAATCCAGTAGAAATGACAATGAACTACATGGATTATACTGACGATAGAGGAATGTATATGTTCTCTAATGGACAAAAATCAAGAATGGCTGCCGTTTTTGTTTCTGGTGGATCAAGAGCAAGTTTCAGATTGTAGTTTTTTAGTTTTTTAAGAATTCAAAACTCGCTACTTGTTAGCGAGTTTTTTTTTATATTTACCAACTAAAAATAAAAGATGATTACATCAAAAACGATTTCTAACGGTATTTTGAGAGCGCTATTGACTTTAGCTTTCTGCGGTTTAATTTTATTATTTTTTTACCAAATTCAATCGGTCTTAATATATCTGGTAATATCGTTTATAATGACGTTGATTGGAAATCCCATTTTAGACTTTTTTAAAAGACGGCTAAAATTCAACCATATCTTTGCTACAATACTAGTTTTGTTCATTTTTATATTAATTATCTTCGGGTTCATAATGATGTTTGTTCCGCTCGTTTTATCGCAGGGACAAAATCTTTCTTTACTAAATACGGTAGAAATTGAAAAAGATATTGTCCAACTGATGGAGCAAATAAGTGTTTTCCTAGACAGCCATCAAATTGATTCTGCACAACTTTTGAAGGAGGCTAATGTCACCTCAAAAGTTAACTTTAACTTTATCCCTAATTTTTTAAACACGCTCTTAAACACCATTAGTAGCTTGGGCGTAGCTTTAGGATCGATTCTATTCATAACCTTCTTCTTTTTAAAAGACCGGTTGATGTTTATTGTTGGTGCCAAAAAATTAATTCCAAATAGCCATGAGGATCAAATCTTACATTCTTTAGATAAAATAAATCACTTGTTGTCGCGTTATTTTATTGGCTTATTGCTTCAATTGTTCATCGTATTTATTTTATATATGATTGTCCTGTTTATTTTTGGAGTACCTAATGCGGTTGTTATTGCTTTTCTATGTGCTGTATTGAACATCATCCCCTATATCGGACCATTAATCGCTTCATTGTTAGCAGCAATCTTGACGATGCTAAGTAATTTGGGAAGTGATTTTCAATCTGAAATTTTACCAACAACAATATACGTTTTAATCGGTTTTTGGATTGTTCAAATAATTGACAACAACTTTTCTCAGCCCATCATTTTTTCTAAAAGTGTAAGCTCACACCCTTTGGAAATTTTCCTAGTAATTCTTATTGCAGGTTTCCTTTTTGGAATTCTTGGAATGGTGGTAGCAGTTCCTCTTTATACAATAATCAAGGTCATTGGTAAAGAATTCTTCCCTGAAAACAAAATAATCATGTTGTTGACTAAAGATATTTAATTGTGGACACAGCGCTATTAAATCCAGCAATACAAGCTTTTATAGATGACACTATTGGTGTAAACATATCAAAGTTAGCACTTCAAAAAAATCCATTTCCAGAGTCCAATTGGATTGCTGTTTTGAGCCAAATAGAAGCAAAGACAAAAGCAAAAAACAAACTACCGACTTGGTTTGCAACCAAAAATATAATTTATCCAAGTAAAATTTCGATAGAACAAACATCATCTGAAACAACCGCTTCCTATAAAGCCTCAATTGTATCAGGAAAATCTCTAATTGATTTAACTGGAGGTTTTGGAGTAGACGATTATTATTTTGCGAAAAAGATAGAAAAAGTATCCCATTGCGAAATTAATCCAGTATTATCAACTATCGTTCAACATAATTTTAAACAATTAAATATTCCCAACATCACTTGCCATTCCGCAGATAGTATGGACACTTTAAAAGCTTTAAAAACTACCTGGAATTGGATTTATATTGATCCGTCTAGGAGAAATGATTCAAAAGGAAAAGTATTCATGCTCAAAGATTGTTTGCCCAATGTTCCAGAAAATCTAGCTTTTTATTTTACAAATTCGAATGCGATTTTAATAAAAACAGCACCTCTTCTTGATATTTCAGCTGGATTATCTGAATTGCAACATGTAAAAACAATTCATATTGTTGCCATTGAAAATGAGGTAAAAGAATTATTATGGGAATTACACAAAGGATATTCTAACAATATTAGTATTAAAACCATAAATATTTTAAAGGATAAAACAGAAAAATTTGATTTTATTTTGAACGAAGAATCCAAATTCATAAACTTTAGTTTGCCTCAAAAGTATCTATACGAACCCAATAGCGCTATCATGAAATCAGGTGGATTTGATGAAGTTAGCTTGTTTTACAACGTAAACAAATTACACAAACATTCGCATTTATATACTTCAAACAACTTAGTATCCTTTCCAGGGCGTGTTTTCGTAATTGAGAAAACAGTGCCGTACAACAAAACGGAAATGAAAAATTATTTAGAAAAGAGTCAAGCGAATATCACAATCCGTAATTTCCCGGATAGCGTAGAAAGTATTCGGAAAAAATGGAAAATCAAAGATGGAGGAAAGAATTACTGTTTTTTCACAACTGATTCGAATAACCATAAAATAGTTTTAATTTGCACCAAAATAATATAAAATGAAACACTTGCTCCTTCTAGCCTTATTTCTTTTCAGCTGCAGTCTATTTGCCCAAAAACCTTGTGATTACAGCGCTAATGTCATTGATTCCATTGGAACATACAAATCAACCAAGGAATACATGATTAGCGAGAAAAAATTTGCTGGAAATTCTAGTTATATTTTTTGTTCGCTTGCGTTAACAGATGGCATGCCAACATTGAGCATACAACTGCTACAAAAAAGCAAAGATTTTATGAAAGCAAATTGCTTTGATAAAAATTCTAAATTATTTTTACAATTAAATAATGGAAAAATAATTACATTAATGCATGTGGATCAAGAAAATTGCGGAACGCTATTGCGCGATGATAAAGGTTTTGATAACAGAATTAATTCTGGCGTTTTCATGTTTATGAAAGGAAGCTTTGAAGAATTAAAAAAAGCTCCCGTTACCATGATGCGTATTAAATATTTGACCGACACAGAAGACTACATCTTCAAAAAAGAGTTTATATCAGAATTGACAAATGAAGTGTACAATCCGGAAACCTACTTCATTAATTACCTACAATGTATAGAATAAGATTCTATTTGCAATCCCATTTAGCATTAGATACTTTATCATTCAAACCTGACTTCAAATTGTAATGCCACCATTCGGAATCAAAAGAATTAAATCCACTATTCGTCATAAGGGTTTTTAATAGTATTCTATTTTGTTTTACTACTTCTGAAACTTTCGGATAGTTATGACTGGCTTCGATTCCAAAAAAATCGAATGTGGTACCCATATCGAGCTCAGTTCCGCTACTATCTACCAAAGTAATATCTACCGCTCCTCCTCTATTATGAATAGAACCCTTTGCAGGATTTGCCACATATTTTGGATTCGAAACTATAGTCCACATTTTCTTTTGAATATCCAAAGGGCGGTAACAATCAAAAATTTTGATTTTATATCCTTTTTCTATGAATTTTTTATTGGCTTCAATAAGTGCCTTTACCGTTTTTAACCTTAAAAAACATTCCGCACAATCGTACACTTTTGTCTTTAGAAAATTATCTTCTGTTGCGTACTTCATGTCATAAACAAAATCACTAGTGTACTCTTTCAAATTTACAAATGTGGTGTCATTAGTTGCTGAACTATTTAATTCTAGTTTATCAGATAAAATGGCTTGAGACTTACAAGAAGTGCAACAAAAGAAAATACAAAAAGGCACGAGAAGTTTGAAGTAAGAAAGCATACAATCTATTTTTTATAAAAATACCATAAATAAAGGAGTTTAAGGAACTATAAAAACAAAAAAACCGATACTAGTAAAAGTATCGGTTTAAAGTGAACCTTATGGTACAAAATTCGAACCTTTTACTAGAAGATTTGAAGCTTTTAGCCGAAAATTTTTGAGGGAAATTTAATAAAAAAAACTATTTATAGATTTATTCATCTCACAACAACAAATAAATTTTAAGGCAAAGTGAGCTTTAATATTTTACTTATGCAATCAATATCAGGTTTATAAATCAAACCTGGAATTTGGAAGTATTTTAAAAAATATGCCACCTTTACTCTATGCCTTCCATCTGAAAATAAAACCTTATTGGAATTTATTTTGCATACACCAATAATTGGTGGATCGATAAATTTATCATTATCCCAACGATGTAAAATTTTCGAAATTCTTCGATCATTAATTTCAGATCCAGTAAAAAGAACCTCCGTACTTACTTCATACATTTCGGCGTTGGAAATAAGCTCTTCAGCTTTTACTAGCAATACTTCATAATCGTCATTGAAATCATGTAAAAACTTCTTTAATATTTGGACCATATGCCCATTTAGGTTTGATGATCTGAAGATCTTTTAATGTTTTACTTTTATAAAAAATTAAAACTTGCTCTATATTACTAAAATTGAATTCTAATAGATTCATTTTTCTTTGATTTAGAAATACTTATATATAAAATCTATTTTTAAACATTAAATGATATTATCAAGAACTATAAATTTTCCACAATTCCATTAATATTATGTAAAAATTCCTGAGTTTGTTTTATATCATAATAATTTTGCTTCATCAATCTAATCTGAAATTTTACAGGCAAATAAACACCCCATTTAGATAAAGTCAATGACTCTGGATTCTTTTCTAGTTCTTTTGTGACAATTTCGTCAATAATCTCAATATTCGAGCTTATGAGATTTAATTTAGACAGAAACTCTTCTTTTGAGATCATGATATAAAACATACTTATTCTATCATCTAAAATATTTTTAATTTCAATTACATCAAAAAGGAGCTTTAATGTCCTGTTTATTTTAGTGCCTGTAAAAGTATAAAATAAGACTTTCTTTTCTGAAACCAGCAGTAGTCTTTCTGATTCAATATTTTGCAAATCAAAGACAGAAAATTCTCTTCTCATCTTTTCTAGTTCTTCTGAGGAGTTTTGATCTAGCTCGCTAAAAATTTCATCTTGATAGATTATTTCAAGCATTTTTTTTCTGATTTCAGGATGTACAATACCTCCCTCTCCAGAGAATTTAGGTTTCTTACCATCATTAGTTGGGATTACCTCTATTTTTTTTGCCTTAAAATCTACAAACTTAATTTTCCATATTTTAGCTGCTAACAAAATATTCTCATCTTCTTTAACTTGTGGTGAAAATGGAATTTCTCCTATTTTATTACCTGCACTTACAACTTTAAAATTATCTTCAACGGTAAAAGCGCTATAGAAATCCCTATTATTAACGATTTTTTCACCCTCTATTCCTATAATAACCTCATCTTTTAATTTTTCCAAAAAGTCTATTGCGATCAAATGATTTAAAATTTCTTCAACGTCAGAAACTTCAATATCATTGAAAGCAAAATTATGATTTAACTGCTTAATCAAATCCACAAGTTTAATACCTGAATGTCCTTTTGTTATGGATAGCGACTGATGTAGCAAAATATCATAAACAAGGTTCATAGGCTCTGAAGGCTCTATAAATTTCTCTTTATACAATTGCCAACAAGCCAATGATTGCAATAAGCTCCATTTATCTGTAGCATATAAAAAAAGATTACTTTTTGCACCATTTTGTCTACCACTTCTACCAACACGCTGTATCAAGGAAGAAATACTATTTGTAGCATCTATTTGAACGACCTCATCAACTGAACCAATGTCAATTCCTAGCTCTAATGTAGAAGTACAGGATATACAGAAATTTTGTCTATTATTACTCTTTGCAAAGTGCTCTACATATTCCCTTACCTCTTTATCAACGGAAGAATGATGTGAAAAATAGTTCGTATGTCCTTTTACTTTTTCAGAAATCTTTTTAAGCTTAACTGCTACTTCTTCCGCACGCCCCCTACTATTGGGAAAAATCAGAACTTTATTATTTCTGGTTTCTAAGTACAAATCTTTTAAAAGATCTAAAGGCAGTTCAATACCTTCATTTTTAAAATATCTAAACTCTGTTTCTATTTCTTTAGATGTTTTATCTAATAGTACTTTTGTATGCAATACATCTCCAGTAAATTTCTTTGCCTCTTCATAATCTCCTATAGTTGCTGATAATCCTACTATATTAAATTTCTTTGAATTCAAATCCTGCAATCTTGACAAAATAGATTTTAATTGAGCTCCCCTACCCGATCCTATAAAGGAATGTATCTCATCAATTACAACATACTTAAGATTAGAAAACAGATGACTTACATGGTGTGGCCTATTAACAAACATGGCTTCCAATGTATCCGCCCGACGAACCCCATATTTTTTAGATTAACCTAAGGTAGTAGTTTTGTTCTAAACAATTTAGACATGAATAAAAATGAATTTATGTTATCCCGAGTTGAATCTTGGAAACAAAGTGGACTTTCACAACAAGCGTATTGCGATCAAGCAGGTATTAAATTAGGAACCTTCAGCTATTGGATACGAAAAAGCAAAAATGAAGAAGCACAAAGCGGAGGTTTTATTGCACTGAAAAAACCAGTTTTCGCTTTAGAAAACAAATACGAAATCGTATACCCTAATGGAGTTGTGCTGCGAGTGGATACGGATAATTTAAGTGAACTTTCGGCTTTAGTAAACCTATATTAGTGTTTAGCCTTAGTAGTTCACATACCTTTTTGCTCTACCCCAAAGTTTGCGATATGCGCAAAAGTTTTAATGGTTTGTGTGGTCTTGTTACCAATGAATTAGGACGCGTTGCACATAGTGGGGAAGTGTTCATTTTTATCAATCGAAATAATAATCAGATGAAACTTTTACACTGGGAATCCGGT
>NZ_FRBU01000067.1 GCF_900142695.1 Flavobacterium xanthum
CAGGGAAAAGAATTAATTTTCTTTTCTTTGTTCTGAAAAAATATTTCATCTTTCTTTGAGATTCCTAACTTTCGCATTTATTAATTGAATTCAAGATCAATAAATAACGTAACCTCCTATTTTTAGTAGTACACTCCATTTTACTGAGGTCTTAAGAAATACCCTATTTATCTGTAAAATCCAACTTAATTAGTACCAGACAAAGAAAAGGATTTATATTTTATGAAAAATATTGTTTACTTAAGGTCTACAGAATTGTAAAAATGTAAAGCTCTTACCAAAGAAACAATAGGCCAAATTACCATTACAACTTTAAAAAATCATACCGAATTTAAAGATCATTTTCCTCTAGAAAATGAAGTAAAGCACCACTACTACATTAGTTTATTATGTTGCTACCTGTGAATATTGCAATTCCTTTCTAATATTCTGTAATGAATTTGGGCTTCTAAAAAACGAACTTTACATTATTCAATTGAATTGCTGTCTAAAACCATTAGCACATGAAAAATAGTGTCAATAAAGCCGATAAAAAAATAGTTTTGCAAAAAGAGAAAGGAATTTTAAACGAATCCGCTCTGGAAACTAAAAAAGAATATCGCAATATTTTTGTAGAGGAATTAAAAGAAATTTACTTTTCAGAAAAAGCACAAATAATCTCCATTCCGATATTGATAAAAAATGCGGCTACCGAAGAATTAGCTACTGCACTCCAAGTCCACCTACAATTTACAGAGGAACATATTAAGCGTCTTGAAGATTTTTTTAATTCAATCGATGAAGCAAACATTATTTTGAAATATGAAGCAATGTATGGCTTATCCT
Organism: Flavobacterium xanthum; assembly: GCF_900142695.1. Classification (GTDB taxonomy): domain Bacteria; phylum Bacteroidota; class Bacteroidia; order Flavobacteriales; family Flavobacteriaceae; genus Flavobacterium; species Flavobacterium xanthum. The sequence goes on from NZ_FRBU01000067.1 coordinate 826, forward strand.
CATCCCAAAAACCACAAAAAAAATCAATTAATAATTCTAAATAAATAAAAATGGCTATTCAAACTGTTAATCCTTATACCAATAAAGTCGAGCGTACTTTTGATGAGATGACTGAAAAAACTGTTGATTTGTTGATTACTCAATCCGCAAAAGCATTCACTTCTTGGAAAGAAACGAGCTACGAGGAACGTGCTCAAATATTGCATAAAGTAGCTGCTTTAATGCGAGAGAAAAAAGAACATTTAGCTTCACTAATAACTTCCGAAATGGGTAAATTAATTGCTCAATCTGAAGGTGAAATTTTGTTAAGTGCTGCTATTTTTGATTATTATGCTACTAATGCAAAGACCTTTTTGGCTGACAAGCCCCTAGAACCTGAAAATGGAAGCGCTTACATTAAATCCAGTCCGATAGGCGTGATATTAGGTGTCGAACCATGGAATTTCCCTTTCTATCAAGTAGCAAGATTTGCCGCTCCTAACCTTATGGTAGGAAACACTGTCCTAGTAAAACATGCCTCCATGGTACCACAATGCGCAGTTGCAATTGAAGAATTATTTAATGAAGCTGGTGCACCTAATGGAATTTATACTAATTTGTTTATTTCTGGAAAAAGAGCATCAGCTTTGGTTTCTGATAAAAGAATTAAAGGAGTTTCACTAACAGGAAGTGAAGCAGCTGGCGCCAGTATTGCGGCTGAAGCTGGACGCTATTTAAAAAAATCAGTTTTGGAATTGGGTGGTAGTGATGCTTTCATAATTCTGGAAGATGCTGATATTGACAAAACAGTGGAATGGGCAGTGGTAGGTAGAATTAACAACAACGGTCAAAGTTGTGTTGCTTCCAAAAGATTCATTGCCGTAGAAGCTATAGCTGATGAATTTATTGAAAAATTTAAAGAAAAGCTATCAAACTTAGTTGTTGGGGATCCAATGGATTCGAAAACTGAATTAGGACCCATGAGTAGCGAAGAAGCCGCAGTCACTATCATTGACCAAATAAGAAGATCCGTTGACGCAGGAGCAACTATTTTGTTAGGAGGAACGCGTGCTGATATGCCGGGAGCCTTTGTGCAACCAACCATTTTAACCGATTTAAAACCAGAAATACCTGCTTATTACGAAGAACTATTTGGCCCTGTTGCCTCCTTTTACAGAGTGAAAGATGAAGAAACTGCCATTATTTTAGCAAATGATTCTGATTTTGGACTTGGTTGTTCCATTTTTACCAAAGACATTAAACGAGGAGAAAAAATAGCTAATCAAATTGATGCTGGAATGGTATTTATCAATCATCCCACTTGGACGCAGGCTGATTTACCATTTGGAGGTACAAAAGGCTCTGGTTACGGAAGAGAATTGTCTGAATTAGGAATACAGGAATTTGTCAATAAAAAACTCATCCGTGTTAGTGGACTTTCAGATCCTTTGTAGCTTTCATTCAAATAAGTAGAATCATTAAATTTTGTTAGGTAGCATCTTTTCTGGTTTGCCAGATTGGCGCAACGGCATCTAGAACATAGGGGTTTTCCAATCTTCCGCCTATGACCAACGAATTGGTACACGAGCTGGATAACCGTTAATCAGAATATTCAACGCATGTTATCTAACTTAATTTTTTGAAAAACAGAAATAAATAATCAGTGTTCGTGCTAAATAAAACTAGACTATCATACTTTAATACTTAAGAAATCTCGTTTCAAATATTTCTCCTTACCAGAGGTTTTCTGAGCAAAATTTCATCGTTAGGAAATAGGGTAGCGAGTTTTCTGAAGGTATTAAAATCAAAATCAGCTTTATAAAAGAGCATTATATTAAATTTTGTTAGTTTTAAAAAACAGATCATTTAATACAATTATCTTTATATCAGCAATCTAACAACAAAAAAAATGAAAACTTACGAATTATTCACACCAAAAAAAGTGGGTTCTATTGATTTAAAAAACAGAATCGTAATGGCACCAATGACACGAAGCAGAGCGATAGGAAATGTTCCCAATGAATTAATGGTCACCTATTACAATCAGCGCTCCACTGCAGGGCTCATCATAACTGAAGGGACATCCCCTTCACAAAATGGATTAGGATATGCTAGAATACCAGGTATTTTTAACGCTGAACAAGTAGAAGGCTGGAAAGCAACAACAGGCGCTGTTCATAAAAATGGAGGGAAAATAGTCGTCCAATTAATGCATTCGGGAAGAATAAGCCATCCGCTTAATATGACTAAAAGTGCTCAAATACTTGCTCCATCGCAGGTAAAAGCTGCGGGGCAAATGTGGACCGATGCGAGTGGATTGCAAGACTTTGTTGTTCCCAATGAAATGACATTACAAGATATAATACATGCCAAAACCGAATACATCAGTGCAGCTAAAAATGCTTTATTTGCTGGCTTTGATGGTGTCGAGTTGCATGGTGCTAATGGGTATTTACTTGAAGAGTTTCTATCGCCCATAAGTAATATCAGAACAGATGAATATGGCGGAAGTATAGAAAACCGTTGTAAATTCGTATTAGAAGTTACGGCAGCAGTTGCTAAGGCTATTGGAAAAGAAAAAACAGGAATACGATTGTCGCCTTATGGTGTAGCTAGCGACATGCCACATTATCCAGAAATTGAAGCTACTTATGACTACTTATCTAAAGAATTGAATAAATTAGATATTGCTTATATTCATCTTGTCGATCATTCTGCCATGGGTGCTCCTGCCGTACCATTAGAAATTAAAAAATTAATTCGTCATAATTTTAAAAACATCTTGATTAGCTGTGGAGGTTATGATAAAGAAAGTGCAGAATCAGCCTTAGAAAGCGGACTTACGGATCTGGTTGCTTTTGGAAGACCTTTTATCAATAATCCAGATTTAGTAGAAAGATTTCAGAACAATTGGCCTTTATCCCAAGATCTTGATATGGATTTGTTTTACACCGCTGATGCAAAAGGATATACTGATTATCCAGCTTATAAAATTTGATTTTAGGATTTATATGACCAAAAGACCGTCTTTTTCTAGCGACTTTCTTTAAAAGAAATCTTGATGAGAAATAGATCTCAGGTACTCTTTTTGTTAGGTGATGAAAAAGATAATTTACTACAAAAAATTTTAGAAAAAATCCCAAAAGGACATCTTCATGAACCGAACCCTTTTCACCTAGATGTTAATTTTTTACAATGTAATCGACATGGGCAAACAATTCGAAGTTTAGCACAACGCTATAACCATGATCGACTTTCTGGCATTAGTTATATTTCAATTTTACCTGTAGATTAAGGAATTGAGCATACAGCAGGAAGTTCGTTTGCTTCCAATCCCATTTATTTTGACCCTGAAAACAGCATAATTTTAACTATCGAAGGAGGCTGTAACGCTGTCGCCTCTACCATGGACGGATTAGCCATGCTATCTAGAAAATATGCTCATAAAATTCATTTTATGAGCAAAATCAACCATAATGAGCTCCTGACATAACAGGTCAAGCAGATCATTTACGAGTTACTAATCAAGCAGACATCATAAAACAAAAAATACCCAAAAACAATAGTGGTTTTACTGCGATATAAGTAACGGACTATAAAATAACTGTTTACAATTTATGAGTACTCCATTGAACGTCGCTAAAATGTTACAAATCACTGAAATTCAATATTTTGAAATTAATAAAGTGTGAAATATGTAACATATTATTGTAATTTTATAATACTTTATGAAGCGAATACGATCATCTTTGTATTCTAGTTTATATCCTAAAAAAGAACGTAGTTACAGCGTTCTTACAAGAAATAAAAGCTAATTATTTTAAAAATCACACTTAATAGTAAACAAAATCTTAAAAATATGAAACTTCAAATTGGAATTACAGAAGCACATTTAAAAAATAGCATTTCAATCTTATCCTCCATTTTAGCAAATGAGATGACTTTATACATAAAACTAAGAAAATTTCATTGGAACGTATCCGGTCAAAGTTTCATGGAACTTCATAAGTTATTTGAAGGTCACTATACACAACTCGAAGTATCAATCGACGAAACTGCCGAGCGAATAAGCAAACTAGGTGGAAAGACTATTGGAACAATGAAAGAGTTTTCGGAATTAACGATAATCAAGGAATCTCCAAATCAATATCCTGCGCAAAAAGAAATGCTTAAAGAATTATTAGAAGATCATGAAACACTGATTGTTCAATTGCGAAAAGATGTCGATGCAAGTGCAGATGATAATAAAGATGCAGGAACAGCTGATTTCCTTACGGGTTTGATGCAAGATCATGAAACCATGGCATGGACTTTACGTAGGTATTTAGAATAATTTAGTAACGATAAAGTACGAATAAAATGGAAAGTAGAGAATCAGAAGTTTATTTAGTTTCAAGAAGTAATTGCAGAGTAGGCACAATTACCGCTAAAAGAGATGTTGAAGAAATTAAAAAAACTAAAGAAACGGACTCTAAACCGTAGCATTTTATAAGTAGTAAAAATACTAAGAAGTTATTATTATTTTAGTATTTCACAAAACAACTACATCGTTTATTTAAACAAGTAGAACCATTTAAAAACTTTTTTCAAAACTGCCTCTATGAGCGGTTCAATGGAAATCATGTTTTTAAATGGTTTATTTTTTTTAAAATAAGGTTAAAGAGCAAGCACAGCCAGGCATCTAAAACCCAAAGTAAGCCTGCATAAATGTGGGAAATATACAAATTTTTACAATAGTTCTATAACAAATAACATCCCAATCTTGATGACCTTTGTAGGGAATAATTTAACATAAATAAAATGAAAAAAATCCTATTAGTATGTACCTGCTTAGCATTTACATTTATCGCAAAAGCGCAAACTGAGGACAAGAAATGGAACATTGGTCTTCATAGTGGTGTGACACAGTATCAAGGTGATTTAGGAAATAATTTTTATAAAACTGATAAAGCATTTTACGGTTTTGGAGGTATTTCAGTTTCTCGATACTTAGGTCGTTATTTTGATTTGAACTTTTTAGCTTCAAAAGGAACAATTGGATACAACGATGGAACAGTAAGAAGTTTCAAAAGTGACTTCAACTCTGTAGCATTAAATTTAAGATTTAATATGACAGGTCCAGAATCTGTAGTTAGACCTTATGCTTTTGCAGGAGTTGGTGCTATTTTATTTGACAATGACGTAAACTTTGATCAAGATAGAATTGATTATGCATTACCTACTGCTGGTGGTGGATTAAATTTTAGATTGAGCGATGTAATTACACTTAATTTACAAGAAACGTTCAGTTTTTCTAACAAAGACAGAAGAGACGGTGTTAATGATAATGGTAAAAAAGATGCTTATCTTTCTCACATGGCTGGTTTGACTTTCAATTTAGGAGACAAAAAAGATGCTGATAATGATGGTGTTGCTGATCGTAAAGATACGTGCCCTGATACTCCAGCAGGTGTAGTAGTTGATGAAAATGGTTGTCCATTAGACAGAGATAAAGATGGTGTAGCTGATTATTTAGACACTTGTCCTGATGTTGCAGGAACTGCATTATTAAATGGTTGTCCTGATTCAGATAATGATGGAGTAGCTGACATTAATGATAAATGTCCTGATACTAAACCAGGAACAAAAGTTGACGCAACAGGTTGTCCTATGGACAATGACAAAGATGGAATACCAAATGACTTAGATCGTTGTCCTGATACAGCTGGTCCTGCAAGTTTAAATGGTTGTCCTGATACTGATGGAGACGGTGTAGCTGATATGGATGACCGTTGTCCTACTGTTAAAGGTACCATGGAAAACAAAGGATGTCCAGAAATTACAAAACAAGATGTTGAAAGAATTACGTACTTAGGAAGTAAAATATTCTTTGAAAACAATAGCGACAAATTAAAAGTTGGTTCATTAGTACAATTAGATGAATTAGTAGGTCTAATTAATAAATACGATGCTTCAAACTTAGTTATCGAAGGACATGCAGATAGTAATGGTGGTGATGCTTTTAATTTAGAATTATCTCAAAGACGTACTGAATCTGTTAAAAATTATTTGATGGAGAAAGGAATTGCTGGATCAAGATTAACAGCAGTTGGATACGGAGAAAGCAAACCTATCGCAACAAATGCAACGGCTATTGGACGTGCAAAAAACAGAAGAGTAGAGTTGAAAATGACTTACGAAAAATAAGAAGATAAGGTTGGGTTTAGGTTTGGTTAGTTGAGGGCTGTTGGAAACAACAGCCCTCTTTTTTTGTTTTTTTATTGAATAATTATAAATATAATTTAAGTACATGACAAAAAACTAAATAAGCTGTAATTTAGATTGTTAAATCCAGTCAAAAGAAATTTTGACAAGAAGTCTAATCCATATTTAAATA
>NZ_FRBU01000053.1 GCF_900142695.1 Flavobacterium xanthum
GTTATTTCCGATTTTAGCCTAGAAAATAGAAATGAAAACTTAAAAAACTATCTTAAGTTTCTAAAAAAGTTGCATCGCGAATAGGTCGCAGCATAATTCTCGATTGAAGATGTTAAAAAAAGAGAGTTCGAAATATGGAAAAATGGAGATAAAGATGGCTTAGAAGGGATTGAATTAAGAACAGAAAAACAAAAAGAATTAGTTTTGCAGTTCTCTAGATTTTATGAAGAACTTCCTTTTAAAGCTGAAAAGCAAACTAATAGCAGATATCAATTTGAAAATAGATACTATTCTTATACAGATGGAATAACGCTTTATTCAATGATACGACACTTTGAACCTAAGAAAATAATTGAAGTTGGTTCAGGTTATTCTTCAATGATAATGTTAGATACTAATGAATTATTTTTTAAGAATCAAATCGATTTGACATTTATTGACCCTAATCCAGAAAGATTGTATTCCTTAATGAAGGAATCGGATAAAAATAAAACTACCGTTATAGAAAAAGATGTTCAAATAATTCCATTGGATATTTTTAAAAAACTTCAAGCGGGAGATATTTTATTTATAGATAGTACACACGTTTCAAAAACAGGAAGCGATGTAAATTATATATTATTTGAAATTTTACCAATATTAACAACTGGTGTGTTAATCCATTTTCACGATATTTTTTACCCTTTTGAATATCCCAAAGAATGGGTTTTTAATGGTTTCAATTGGAATGAGGACTATATTTTAAAAGCATTTTTAATGTACAATGAAAAGTTTGAAATAAAATTATTTTCTAATTATTTGCACAAACATCATAAAGACGTTTTTAAACAAATACCTTTATTTTATAATGACACAGGTGCAAATCTGTGGTTAGAAAAGAAATAATTACATAAATCACATCGTTTATATTAAAACCTGAAATGATCCTTACTAAAAAAATTCTACTTTGTTTTGGCACAAGACCGGAAGCGATAAAAATGGCGCCTCTCTATCACGAACTCCACAAACGATGTTTTGTTGTAAAAGTTTGTGTCACGGCACAGCATCGCGAAATGCTGGATCAGGTACTTGATTTTTTTGGAATCATACCGGATTATGATCTCAATTTGATGCAGCCTAATCAAACCTTGAATCGTTTAAGTGCTGCGATTTTATCCAAAATGGATAATGTGCTTTGCGAAGTAAAACCCGATTTAGTTTTGGTGCATGGTGATACCACAACTTCATCCATGGTAGCTTTGGCAGCTTTTCATAGAGGAATAAAAATTGGGCATGTAGAGGCGGGATTGAGAACCTATAACAAGGGCGCTCCATTTCCTGAGGAAATTAATCGACAAATTATCAGTAGGATTGCAGATATTCATTTTTCTCCTACTCGACATGCCACTCAAAATTTATTGAAGGAGGGAGTTTCTGGAAATAGCATTATTGAAACAGGTAATACAGTTATAGATGCATTGTTCTGGACCTTAAATAAAATAGAAAAGGAGAATTATAAAAATAATGAAATTGATAAATTAAAGAGCACGATTCCATCACAAAAGAAAATAATATTAGTGACGGGACATCGTAGAGAAAACTTTGGGGAAGGCTTCCGGAACCTTTGCGAAGCTCTTTTGACATTATCGCAAAGAAAGGATGTAGTTATTGTGTTTCCCGTTCATCTAAATCCTAATGTAAAAGAGGTTGTATTCGAATTATTGTCTGACAAAAAAAATATCTATTTAATTAATCCTGTTTCTTATCCAGCCTTTGTTTGGTTAATGCAGCAATCTTTTTTAATCGTTTCTGATTCAGGCGGCATTCAAGAAGAAGCACCTTCGCTTGGGAAACCGGTTTTGGTCACTCGAACAGTTTCAGAAAGAGCAGAAGGAATAACAGCTGGATTTTCAACCTTGGTGGGAACTGATAAAAATAAAATTATAAATACAATTCAAGATATTTTGGATAATTTTATAGGTTTTTCCAAACTGCAAAACCCTTACGGATGTGGTGATGCATCACAACAAATTGCAAATTATTTATTAAATCTCGACTAAAATGAAAATACTTTAGTTTAAATTATATCTGTAATGAAAAAGAACCACACTATTATTGTTTGTTCGCATGATGTTTATCCACATAGTAAATCAAGTGAAGGCATTGTTAATAGAAATTGGTTTGATATTCTAAGCGAAAAATGTACTAATTTAGGACTTTTGTCATCAGAAAAAAGTATAAAGATTATAAAGCGTACACTTTTGATTAATGTAGATAATAAGGTGTTGAAAACGCTTTTTTATTGGTCAAAATTACCTAAAAATACTTTCTTTGGATTTTTATATCGTATAATTAATAGAATTAGTTTAAAGCTATTTACTTTGTCAAATGAGAGTTCATTGTATCAGATACTATGGGTTAAAATACAAACAGAGAAACTTCTTAAAATCAGTAATAGTGCTTTAGAAAACACGGTCTTTTGGTCTAGAATTTTGCCAGCCTTTTCTATTTTACCAATTATAAACGTTTGGAACCAAAAACGAATCCCTTTTATTGTAAACATCAATGATCCATTTCAAAACAATTTAAAAAATGATTATTCTTATGATGAGAAAATATTGATAGAAACTGTGGAAAAAGCTCAGTGTTGGACATTTCCTTCCAAAAGGTTAGCTACTCTTATGGCTAACAAATACAATTTGGATGTGAATAGATGCTTTGTCATTCCACATGCTATGCGCGAGCAAGATAAAATATATGATAGTAAGAAAGTTGTTAAGGGGAAACTAAAATTTGTCTATACCGGAACATTTTATAAAAGCGCCTTTACAGATTCTTTTGGAACTGAATTGATAAAGTTTTCATTGTTTAAAGAAATTAATAACGTAGAGTTTATTTTTATACTTTCCCAATACGATGATTTTTCATTACAATGGATTAAGAAAAATATACCAAAAGCAATAATTCATACAAAACTGGATAGAGATAAAGTTTTGAAAATAACTGCTGATGCTGATTGTATGCTTGTAATAGATTCAATTATGCATAAAGACCTTTTAAAAGGAAAGTTAATCGAGGCTATATCACAAGGATTACCAATTTTAGCAGTGACTTATCCAAATTCCGTTATGGACAATGTTGTAAAAGAGTATGGAGGAATTTCATCATATCAAAACATTGAAAATGATATTTCAGATAAACTAAGAAATGTTGTCACTAATCTAGAAAGCGAAATATGGCGTTCTGATTTTTGTAAAAAAAGAAGAATTGTGATGGAAAAGATTTCTGAAGAAAATATAGCTAAAGCTACAATAGAAATTGCACAATATGCATTGGAGAGGTTTTTATGGATGGAAAGGAAAAGCAAAAACGAGCCAATTATTCCTGTAAATTATAATTGGCCATAGGACTGACAAAATTTGAATCAACAGGATAATATTGCTCTGCAATAAATAATAATTATTTTTGACTAATGCATTAGATTTAAATCATGGCAATAAAAAAATCATCCCCTTATACTATAGCCGAAATAGGTCAAGCGCACGAAGGCAGTCTGGGTATTTTATATTCCTATATTGATGCTATTGCGCAGACTGGCGTTGATGCCGTTAAGTTTCAAATGCATATTGCCGAAGCAGAAAGCAGCGAACATGAGCCTTTTCGAGTGAAATTCTCTTTGGAGGATAAAACAAGGTTTGATTATTGGAAACGAATGAGTTTTTCTTTAGAACAATGGAAGGGAATTAAACAGCATTGCGATTCTTTAGGCCTCGACTTTATCTGTTCGCCTTTTAGCAATTTGGCGGTAGATTGGTTGGAAGAAATTGGCATAGAATACTATAAAATCGGATCGGGTGAGGTAACTAATTTCTTGATTTTGGAAAAGATTGCTCAAACAGGTAAGCCAGTTATCTTATCTTCGGGTATGAGTTCTTATGACGAATTGGATAGGGCCGTTCATTTTCTAAGAGAAAGAAAGGTTGGTTTTTCTATCTTGCAATGTACCACAGCGTATCCAACGCAACCGGAACAATACGGATTAAATGTCATCCAAGAATTAAAGGTACGATATAATGTTCCTATTGGTTTTTCGGATCATTCGGCTAAAATGGAAACTTGTATTGCCGCAACGGCAATGGGAGCCAGTATTTTGGAATTTCATGTTGTTTTTGATAGACAACTTTTTGGTCCGGATGCGAAAGCATCGTTAACCATTCAAGAAACAAAAAATTTGGTAGCTGCTGTTCAAAATGTCGCCACCGCTATGTTAAACCCTATTGATAAAAATAACAATATTGCTTTTTCAGAACTCAAGCAAATTTTTGAAAAATCATTGGCAGTAAATAAAAAATTAGCTAAAAATCATATCCTCACTTTCGATGATTTAGAATCTAAAAAACCAAAAAACTATGGTATTTTAGCCAGTACATACCAGGATGTAATTGGGAGAAAACTTAAATTCGACAAAAATCAGTGGGATTTTTTAAATGAAGAAGATTTAGCATGAGCAATATAAGAAAAATAGTAGTAGTAATCACGGCACGTCCTTCTTACAGTCGGGTAAAAACCGTTTTGTCCGCGATTCAAAATCACACCGATTTGGAACTGCAGTTGGTAGTTGCTGCCTCAGCTTTACTAGATCGATACGGATCTGCGGTGAATTATATAGAAAAAGACGGTTTTACCATTGCGGCCAAAGTATTTAATGTATTAGAAGGAGAGAACTTAACCGCAGCGGCAAAGACCACAGGTATCGGAATATTGGAACTCTCCACTGTTTTTGATAACTTAAAACCGGATATAGTTGTTACGGTTGCCGATCGATTTGAAACTATGGCTACGGCAATAGCGGCTTCGTATATGAATATTCCGTTGGCACATATTCAAGGAGGCGAAGTAACCGGAAATATTGATGAAAAAGTACGTCATGCGATTACTAAATTATCCGATTATCATTTTGTTGCCTCAGAAAATGCGAAAGAGCGGGTCATAAAATTAGGGGAAGATCCACAAATGGTTTTTAACACGGGTTGTCCTTCGATTGATTTGGCTGATGAAGTGTTATCGAGTAAAATACTTCCTTTTGATCCGTATGAAAAGTATGGTGGAGTAGGAGCGGCACCGGATTTATCCGAAGGCTATCTCGTAGTGATGCAACATCCGGTAACCACTGAATATCAAGATTCCCGCAAACATATTGAAGCGACACTGGAAGCGATTCATCAATTAAACAAACCGACCCTATGGTTCTGGCCTAATGTAGATGCCGGGGCAGATGGAACATCCACTGGAATTCGCGCTTTTAGAGAGCAACATATACTGCCTAATGTTCATTTTTTTAAGAATATGGAAGGTAAAGATTTTTTACAATTGCTGCAACATAGTGATTGTCTGATAGGAAATTCAAGTGTAGGAATTCGGGAATGTGCTTTCTTAGGGGTTCCAGTGGTAAATATTGGTTCCCGTCAAAACAGGAGAGATAGAGGAGGAAATAGTATCGATGTTGATTATTGTCAAGAGCGGATTGTAGGAGCTATTTTAGACTCTATACAAAGAGGAAAATCAATCTCGTCGTCTATTTACGGAGAAGGAAATGCGGGTACGCAAATAGCGGAATTATTAATGCAATTGCCTCTGCAGTTTCATAAAACAATCATGTACTAAGATGAGGATTTTAGCTGTTATACCTGCTCGTGGTGGATCAAAAGGGGTTCTCGGTAAAAATATTAAATTGCTAAACGGAAAACCATTATTGCAGTACACTTCTGAAATTGCTTTACAATCACCTTACCTTACCGAAGTGATTTTGTCCAGCGAGGAGAAAGAAATTATTACTGTAGCGAAGGATTTGGAAATCCATGTTCCCTTTATTAGACCTTCGGCATTGGCGCAAGATAGTACACCAACCATTGATGTTATTTTACACGCTTTACAATGGTTTAAAAATCAAGGGGTGTTTTTCGATGCAGTTTGTCTGTTACAGACTACGAGTCCGTTCAGAACCATTAATTTTTTGAATAAGGCTATTGAGAAATTTATAAGCAGCGGTTGTGATTCCTTAGTTTCGGTACAAAAAGTGCCTCATGAATATAATCCACATTGGACATTTGAAGTCAATCATGAGGGGAACTTAAAAATTGCCACAGGTGAAGAAAATATCATCAGCAGAAGACAGCAACTCCCGGATGCATATCACAGAGACGGAAGTATTTATATAACCAAAACGAATGTACTTTTACAGCAACATTCTTTATATGGAAAGCGCATTGCGTTTATTGAATCTGATCTAGAATATTATGTCAATATAGATACAATGGAAGATTGGAAAAAGGCGGAGCAAATGATAAAAAACAATCAAAAATAATGTGTGGTATTGTAGGAATAGTAGGTAATTTTAATATCCAGCAGCTGGACTCTATGTTGCGCAGCCAACACCATAGGGGTCCGGATGCTACAGGAAAATACACCGATGCCAGTTTTGCTGCTTTAGGTCATAATCGATTGGCTATTATTGATTTGTCGGTCCAGTCGAACCAACCTTTTTTGGATTCTTCTGGGCGATATGCTTTGGTTTTTAATGGAGAAATCTATAATTACAATGAACTTAAAGCAAGTTTACAAAACCAATATGTTTTTAAAACAGAATCGGATACCGAAGTTTTACTAGCTGCATTTATTATTTATGGAACCGATTGTTTGCAAAAACTAAACGGTATGTTTTCTTTTGCCATTTGGGACAACCAAAATAAAAAATTGTTTGCGGCAAGAGATCGTTTTGGTGTGAAACCTTTTTATTACAGCATAAAAAACAACAGTTTTTATTTTTCGTCAGAAATCAAAGCACTTCATGCTGCTGGAATTCCAAAAATACCTAATGAAAAAGTATGGGCTTCCTATTTTGCCTACGGATCTTATGGCAATCCGGATGAAACTTTTTGGCAAGACGTAGTCCAATTGCCCGGAGGTCATTTTTTGGAGTATGAAAATCAAAAACTTCAAATTAAAAAATGGTACTCTTTTGAAGAGGAGGTTGCCAAACAACCTAAGAATTTAACCTATGCCCAAGCTAAAGAACACTATTTAACGCTTTTGAAAGACAGTATTCGGTTGCGATTCCGGGCAGATGTTCCGGTTGGTTTCAACATAAGTGGGGGTTTGGATAGTTCCGTTTTATTGGCAATGGTTAATAGTCAGGAAAATGCCACTAGCAATAATAATAATAATAATAATAATTGCAATGCCTATACTTTCTATACCAATAACGGAGATTATGACGAGTTGCCATGGGTAGAAGCCATGATTGCAAAGACTAATAATCCTTTGATAAAAGTGTTGTTACAAGCAAATGAGGTTCCTGTTTTAGCTCATAAAATGGGAGGACAGCAAGACGAACCCTATGGCGGAATCCCAACATTGGCCTACGCCAAACTATTCGAACAAGCCAGAAAAGACAAGGTATTGGTTTTATTGGACGGTCAGGGTATGGACGAGCAGTGGGCAGGGTATGATTACTATACGCAAGAAAATGAAGCAACAATTCAAGGAGTTCACGATTCCCCCTATAAAATTAATATGCTGTCGGACTCCTTTTTAGCAAAAGTAGAAAAACCGGTCTATCCACAACCGTTTGATGATGTCGTGTTAAACAAGCAATACAGAGACCTGTTTTACACTAAAATCCCGCGAGCGTTACGTTTTAATGATCGAATTTCTATGATATGTTCAACTGAACTTCGCGAACCCTTTTTAGATTATCGATTGGTAGAATTTGCTTTTTCATTACCCTTGAATTTCAAAATAAAGAATGGAGTGACTAAATTTATGTTACGTGAAATCGCATCTGATTATCTCGCCGATGATTTGGTTTTTACACCCAAGAGACCGGTACAAACTCCACAGCGGGAGTGGTTGGCTGATGATTTGAACGTATGGGTAAATGAGTGTTTTGAAGGAATTAGCAATTCTAATTATTCAAGTTGGTTTATTCAAGAAGAATTGCAAAAAGAGTTGCGGCTTTACATGGAGGGGGATTTTCAATCCAGTTTTCATATTTGGCAGTGCGTTAATTGTTATGAATTGATTTTTAATTTGAAGAGATTAATTTAATTTAAATTGATTTCATCAATCAGATTAATAAACGATATTTGAAAAAATAATAAGAATAGTTTAGAGATATTTAATGTCAAACAAGAAAATATTTATTTTATTGCCTGATGGGGTCGGACTGCGCAATTTTGCCTTTACAGATTTTTATAACAAATGTAAACAAGCCACTGAAATGGATTTAATTTTTTGGAATAATACACCATTTGATTTATCAAAAATGGGTTATGAAGAAATTAAACTCCAACAAAAAAAATCAAATTTTTTTTTAGAGGTTTTGAAGAATGCCCGAAATGAAATTGAGCTTAATTGTAATATTAGAAAATCGAAAGATGCCGTTTATGATTCTTATCGATTTCCATTTTCTTATAAGACTTTAAAATCAGTTGTAAAAAGAACGGTAACTTGTTTTGTAATTCAATTATTTAATTCTGAAAAAGGGCTAGAAAAGGTGCGGACTCTAATCAGAAAGACAGGACGAAAAACGGATTTCTACAAGGAATGTTCTGAACTTTTAAAGCTCGAAAAACCAGCATTTGTTTTTTGTACTAATCAAAGAATCAGTTTAGCTATAGCACCTTTATTAGCCGCGCAAGATTTAAAAATACCAACTGCAACCTTTATTTTTTCATGGGATAATCTTCCTAAAGGAACTATGGTAGTAGAAACAGATTACTATTTTGTTTGGAGTTCTCACATGAAACAAGAACTATTATATTACTATCCTTATATCAAAGTAAATCAAATCGTAATAACTGGTAGTCCTCAATTCGAAAATCATTTTAATGTAGACAATATAATTCCTAAAGAGATATTTTTTAAACAAAATGGCTTAGATGTCACAAAGAAATATATTTGTTATTCTGGAGATGATGTGACTACATCACCTTATGACTCCGATTATTTATTAGATTTAATTAATGCTCTTAGAATTCTTAATAAAAAGGGATTTCAATTGGGGATTATTTTTCGAAGGTGTCCAGTAGATTTTTCAGATAGATTTAATTTGATTTTAGCAAGTAATAAGGATATTGTAAGTAATATTGACCCTAAATGGCACAAAGTTGGTGAAGGATGGAATACAATTCTCCCTACTTCAGAAGATTCCATTTTACAGTTGAATATTGTTGCGCATACACAATTAGTTGTCAATTTGGGTTCTTCCATGGTCTTTGATTACGCCGCTCAAAAAAAACCTTGTGCATATATTAATTATAATCCTAAAAGACATAATGGTAATTGGTCTGTTGAAAAAATTTATAATTTTATTCATTTTCGTTCTATGCCTAATGATGCAGTAGTTTGGCTCAATAGCCCAGAGGACATTGCGTACAAAATTGAAAATATGTTAGGAGATGAAATAAATGAAGTTGTGGCTGGGGCACAAGAATGGTTCAGGAAAATTAATCAACATCCTGCAGACCAAGCCTCTCAGCGTATTTGGGATGGTATTGCTGAAATTTGTAAAAAATAAAAATGGTAAGACAAACTATAGCATCGGATTATAAGCGATGTGGAATCAGTAAGGTAAGCTTTTGGGTACTGCTCAAGACCTTTTTGCTTATGCCTAATCCGGGACTGAAATTCTTGACTATTTTTAGACTGACACAGTATTTTAGAAAAAAATACAGACCCTTGTTTTACTTTTTCTTTCTTTGGATGCGCTACTTAAAAGTGAAGTATGGTTTGGATATTTCCTACAGAACCCAAATTGGGGAGGGCTTTTATATTGGACATTTTGGGAATGTAGTCATCCATGGTGATACCAAAATAGGGAATAATTGCAATATTTCACAAGGAGTTACTTTTGGAGTAAGTAATTCCGGCTCTCATATTGGAGTTCCACAAATTGGTAATAATGTTTTTGTAGGACCAGGTGCCTGTGTTTTTGGAGCAATAAGAATCGGTAATTATGTGACTATAGGTGCAAATGCAGTAGTAACAGAAGATGTGCCGGATTATCATACGGTATTGAGTCCTAAAACTAACACAATAGATAAAGATTTATCCCCTTTCTACATCCATAACAGCTGTAAATAATATGTTTTTTAATTCATTTTCCTTTGCCATTTTCCTGCCTATTGTATTTCTGCTGTATTGGTTTGTTTTTAATAAAACCAAAAGTACTCAGAATGCAGTGCTCATCATTGCGAGCTATTATTTTTATTCCTGTTGGGATTGGCGTTTTTTATTCTTGCTGGTTTTCTCAACTTTTTTAGATTATTATACCGGTATAATGATAGAAAAGGCCAAGACCGAACTGGGACGGAAATTTTGGTTTTGGCTGAGTATTAGTGTGAATTTGGGTTTCTTGGGAATCTTTAAATACTATAATTTTTTTGCCGATTCGTTTTCTCAATTATTGAACGGATTCGGGCTTCAAACCAGTCCTTTATTGCTGAACGTGATTCTGCCAGTGGGGATTTCTTTTTATACCTTTCACGGGTTATCGTACGTCATTGACATTTATTTAAAAAGAATTAAAGCCGAATTTAACTTTGTAGATTACTCCTTGTTTGTTAGTTATTTTCCACTATTGGTGGCGGGTCCTATAGAGAGAGCAACTCATTTATTGCCACAGGTGAAAGTGAAACGCAGCTTTGACTTTCAAAAAGCTAAAGAAGGAATTTTTCAGTTTGTTTGGGGCCTAGTCAAAAAAGTGGTCATTGCCGATACCTGTGCGACCTATGCCAATGCCATTTTTGATAATTATGAATCGATGAACTCGTTGTCCCTAATGCTAGGAGCGGTATATTTTGCTTTTCAGATTTACGGGGATTTCTCCGGTTATTCGGATATGGCATTGGGAATGTCCAAACTTTTTGGAATTGATTTACTGCGTAATTTTAATTACCCTTATTTCTCCAGAGACATTGCCGAGTTTTGGCGTCGTTGGCACATTTCGCTATCATCTTGGTTTCGGGATTATTTATACATTCCATTAGGAGGAAGCAGTGGAGGTACCGCGATGAAAGTACGCAATACGTTTATCATTTTTTTAGTGAGTGGATTTTGGCATGGCGCCAATTGGACTTTTATTGCTTGGGGTTTTATTAATGCTTTGTACTTTTTGCCGTTATTGCTGTTGAAAAAGAATCGGTCTAATATGGAAACGGTTGTATTATACTGGGATTTTGCTTCAGTTCGCGTATTTTTGAATATCCTCAGCACTTTTGCATTAACGTGCCTCGCTTGGATATTTTTTAGGGCAAAAACAATTGAAGAAGCTTTTAATTACATAAAACGGATGTTTTCTGACGGCCGATTTGTTTCCCAATATATGGAAAACGAGAGGTATAATTATGAATTACTCGTAATGGTGGCTGTTTTTGTAGTAGTGGAATGGAACAGTAGAACGCACATTGAACCCATTTCAGGGAAGTATTCCTGGTTGAAATTGGGGTTGTGCCTTGCTGCAATTGTTGCCTTGGGAACGTATTCGGATTACAAGGAATTTATTTATTTTCAGTTTTAGGGAGTTGCATTTTCGTTTTGCCCCAACCCTAAAGAGAGCCGAAAATATAGGTGCTCTTGAATAGTAGTGTGTATTCTTTCTTTTTCCCACCCTTTAGGGCTGGGGAAGGAAAAAGAAAGTAGGAGAGTTGAGTTTTCGTTTAACCCCGACCCTAAAGGGAGCCGAAGATTTGGTGTCCTTGAATAGTAGTGTGCAGTCTTTCTTTTTCCCACCCTTTAGGGCTGGGGAAGGAAAAAGAAAGTAGGAGAGTTGAGTTTTCGATATGAGAAAAGTTCAAGATTAATACAACTGAGCCTTTTCGAATGTACTTTGATTTCGCTCAGTATCAATTGTCCACGTGACAAGAATGGATACGATTTCAGATCGAGTCCTTCGGCTCCGCTCAAGGATAGTTATAGTTGAGTTGTCAAATCGAGCTGTCAAATCGAGCGCAGTCGAGATTCATTAGGACAAAAAAGCGTCTCGACTGCGCTCGACGTGACAAAACGAGTAGTTTAATTGTGAAATCGAGTCCTTCGTCTACGCTCAAGGATAGCTATAGTCGAGTTGTCAAATCGAGCTGTCAAATCGAGTCCTTCGTCTACGCTCAGGACAAGCTATAGTCGAGATTCATTAGGACAAAAAAGCGTCTCGACTGCGCTCGACGTGACAAAACGAGTAGTTTAATTGTCAAATTGAGTCCTCTGGCTACGCTCAAGGATAGCTATAGTCGAGTTGTCAAATCGAGCTGTCAAATCGAGCGCAGTCGAGATTCATGAGGACAAAAAGGCGTCTCGACTTCGCTCTACGTGACAAAACTAGTAGTTTAATTGATAAATTTAGTCCTTTGTCTACGTTAATGGATAGCTATAGTCGAGCTGTCAAATCGAGTCCTTCGTCTGCGCTCAAGACAAGCTATAGTCGAGCTGTCAAATCGAGTCCTTCGTCTACGCTCAGGACAAGCTATAGTCGAGATTCATTAGGACAAAAAAGCGTCTCGACTGCGCTCGACGTGACAAAACGAGTAGTTTAATTGTCAAATTGAGTCCTCTGGCTCCGCTCAGCACAAGCTATAGTCGAGCTGCCAAATCGAGTCCTTCGACTCCGCTCAGGACAAGCTATAGTCGAGATTCATTAGGACAAAAAAGCGTCTCGACTGCGCTCGACGTGACAAAACGATTAGTTTAATTGTCAAATTGAGTCCTCTGGCTACGCTCAAGGATAGCTATAGTCGAGTTGTCAAATCGAGCGCAGTCGAGATTCGTTTAATTAAAAATAAAACATAATATGAAATTCTACTATGTATATATTCTTCGTTGTATTGATGATTCTCTTTACGTAGGTGTTACTTCTGATATTGAGAGAAGAGTTATGGAACATAATATGGGTAAATATCCAGAAGCTTATACGCACAGTAGAAGACCGGTTTTATTAGTTTTTTATCAGGATTTTGCCGATCCTAATCAGGCTATCGAATTTGAAAAAAAAATAAAAAAATGGAGTAGGATGAAAAAACAAGCGCTAATTGATGAAAATTTTGACAAGTTACAGGATTTATCAGAATGTAGAAATGCAACGCATCATAAATACGAATCGGATGTTGAAGATATAGAAGAATAGTTTGATTAAGCGTCTCGACTGCGCTCGACGTGACAAAACGAGTTGTTTAATTGTCAAATTGAGCCCTTCGTCTATGCTCAGGGCAAGCTATAGTCGAGTTGTCAAATCGAGCTGTCAAATCGAGTCCTTCGTCTACGCTCAGGACAAGCTATAGTCGAGATTCATTAGGACAAAAAAGCGTCTCGACTGCGCTCGACTTGACAAAACGAATAGTTTAATTATCAAATTGAGTCCTTCGTCTACGCTCAGGGCAAGCTACTGTCGAGCTGTCAAATCGAGTCCTTCGTCTGCGCTTAGCACAAGCTATAGTCGAGATTCATTAGGACAAAAAGCGTCTCGACTGCGCTCGACGTGACAAAACGAATGGTTTAATTATCAAATCGAGTCCTTCGTCTGCGCTTATCACAAGCTACAGTCGAGCTGTCAAATCGAGTCCTTCGTCTGCGCTCAGGACAAGCTATAGTCGAGATTCATTAGGATAAAAAAGCGTCTCGACTGCGCTCGACGTGACAAAACGAGTAGTTTAATTATAAAATCGAGTATTCGTCTATAAAATTAAAAAATATCGAGGTATCAAATACTATACATGTAAATAGTAGCATAATAATCCAGAATAAAACAACAATGAAGCAGTTTTTAATTTTTACGGTCAAAACCCTCGTGTTACTGTTTTTACTTTTAGTAGTATTGGATTTTATGTATACGACTGTTTATTTGCAAGCCTCCAATCGAGGGAAAATTGATTATGTTTACAACTCGAAACCAAGAATTTACGATGTGGTAATTTTAGGATCTTCTAGAGCGAATAATCATTTTGTGACACAATTATTTCAAGAAAAAGGATTGAAAACGTTTAATTATGGCATGAGTGGTGGTCATTTATTTGAGACTTCTTTGTTGTTGAAATTGATGGTAGAGCGAAACTATACAATCAAAAATATAATAATTGAAACCGATTTAAATCTCTCCAATGAGCATAGAGCGGAGGGTATTGCATCTAAATTTTTGCCCTATATTCATGATTCTAATCTAGTAAAAGAACATTTTTCAGGAGAAAAAGATTTTTGGCAATTGTATTACATTCCATTTTATCGCTATATTGGTTTCGATGCTCAAATTGGGTTTAGAGAAATGTTTTTTAATTTTATCCATAAAAAAACCGCTCACCTGCAAAATTCCGGGTATGCTGCTTTGGAGGTTGGTAAAAAAGGAAACATGAAAAATGACATTAGAGCGTTAAAGCCCATTCATAATAAATATTATGAAGAAATCAAGCAAATTTGCGCGAACAATAATATCAATTTGATTGCCGTGATGACGCCGATTTGCAGCAATACAAAGGGATTGGATTATTTTGAAAAGGCAAACAAGATCTATCCTGAAATTCACAATTATGAAAATGTAGTGCAAGGCGACCACTATTTCTCTTCCTGCGGACACATGAATGATGCGGGAGCACGACTGTTTACAGCGACAATTATCAAGGATTTTTTTTCACTAACCAAACCGCTCCAGAGGAAAAGCGGGCAATAGATGGTAGATAGATTCACATAAAAATATAATAATGAAGGGATACCATGCCAACAATAAAACACCATGAAGAAAGATAAAAATGTTTCAGCTTGGCTCCCCTCTCCTTTAGGAGAGGGGCCGGGGGTGAGGAAAATAGCCTTTCTAACTCCTGAATACCCTCACGCCAACACAGGTAGTTCGGGTGGCATTGGTACTAGCATCAAAAACCTCGCAATGGGATTAATCCAAGAAGGATGTTCTGTTCGTGTTTTGGTCTATGGTCAAAAAGAGGAACGTCTGTTTAACGATAATGGTATCGCTGTGCAGCAGATAAAAAACATAAAATTAAAAGGGCTGTCTTGGTATTTGACCCGCAAAAAACTGGAACGCATTATTAATTCGTTATACCAAAATAAAGAAATTGATTTGGTAGAAGCATCGGATTGGACCGGAATTACCTCTTTTATTACGCCTAAAAAATGCCCAATTGTGATTCGGTTGAACGGCTCAGATACTTATTTTTGTCATTTAGACCAGCGCCCCGTAAAGTGGAGGAACAAATATCACGAAAAAAGAGCCCTTCAAAAAGCAGATGCCTTGCTTTCCGTGAGTCAGTTTACTGCTGATTTGACTAAGGAAGTTTTTGATTTAGACAGAAAATTCACCATTATCCCTAATGGAATCAACACGGATGTATTTCATAGTGGAGGAACCGATCATACTAATGACACTACTACTCTAAAGGCCCCTCTAGGGGGTCGGGGGCCGGGGAACATACTTTATTTTGGGAGTCTAATCCGTAAGAAAGGGTTGCTAGAGCTGCCTTTTATATTTAATGAAGTCGTTCGAAAAAGTCCGAATGCCACGTTAATTTTAGTGGGTAAAGATGTTCCAGATATTATTTCGGGAAATCTTTCCACTTGGAAAATGATGCAGGAGTTGTTTACACAGGAGGCCTTGGCTAACGTTAGCTATTTAGGGAGCGTTCCGTACCAGCAAATAAAAGAACATATTGATCAAGCGACGGTTTGTGTATTTCCAACGTTTGCCGAAGCCTTACCGGTTTCTTGGATCGAAGCAATGGCGATGGAAAAAGCAATTGTCGCCTCAAATATTGGATGGGCGGCAGAAGTCATTGATGACGGTAGAAATGGTTTTTTGGTACATCCTTCGAATCATCTTGAATATGCCAGTAAGATTGTCGCATTGCTTGACAATACTACTTTACAAAAGGAATTTGGTTCTTCTGCTCGAAAAAAAGTAATAGAAAAATTTAGTATAGCAGTAGTAGCACAAAAAAGTTTGGCTTTTTATAACTCTATAATGAAGTAAGTTGTGATTGTAGTATATCATTTGAATTCTAAAATTTCCGCAATTGTAACTGAGGATAATCGATCAGTAGCATTTGATAGTAAAGGTACTATTGCCGATGGTTTGCAGGTTTTAGCCCAACAATTCCCCGATGAAAAAATAGTTTGGTGTAAGGCATCGGCAAAAGCAGAACTCAATTTAGAGGCAATTCCAGCTTTACTCCATCACAATAAAATAATGGTGTCCTATGCTGCCTCCGATTATAATTTTTTGGATAGTAGAATAGGATATGTTGAGGAGTCTTTATTTATCAAAGCAAACAAAAAAGAATGTTATCCTACGTGGCAAATGAGCAGTTTAGTTGGCGGAGTGCATGCCTCTGTGCTAATTGCAGTGCAGGATAAAATAGTAAGGGAGGCTGATTTTGATTATTATTTGAATTCTATGGCTAAATTAGCAATGCCTTTGGGATTGTTATGTTATTCGGAGCCCCAACTTTTAAAACAGCTGCAAACAATAGAGACACCACAAGCTACAATCCACACTCTTTTTCGATTTGTAAAACAACATTACAAAACACGGTGGATTTTTTTATTGTTTCTTAATTTGATGCTACACGAGAGGAGTTTTCCTGTATTGCCACTGATTAGTTCTTTTTTTTACAAGACTAGAAAAAAACACACAATCAACTTAGCAGGGATCATAGTGGAGTCCACCAGAAAAGTCATTGGTACCGGAGCAATAGATGTAATTATCCCTACCATTGGCAGAGCAAACTATTTGTATGATGTGTTGATTGATTTTTCCAAACAAACCGTATTGCCTCATAAAATTATTATAGTCGAACAAAATCCAGAGCCATTAAGTAAAAGTGAATTGCATTATATAGTGGAAGAAAAGTGGCCTTTCATAATCCAACATTTTTTTATTCACCAATCAGGAGCCTGTAATGCAAGAAATTTGGCATTAGATCAAACGGAAAGTGAATGGGTTTTTCTAGCCGATGATGATAATCGATTTGAACCTAATTTATTGGAGGACATATTTAATACAATAAAAAAATATGGTATTAGAGTAGTTACAACTTCATATCCTCAAAAAAATGAAGTTAAACAATTTTTAAATATAGTGCAGTGGTCTACTTTTGGAGCAGGTAATAGTATAGTTAAAAGAGAGTTGTTAAAGAAAGTTCGATTCAATATGGCTTTGGAATTTGGTTATGGGGAAGACAGTGATTTTGGAATGCAATTGCGAAATAAGGGGAATGACGTTTTGTATTTACCTTATCCAGAAATTTTGCATTTAAAAGCGCCTTTAGGTGGATTTAGGACAAAGCCTGTTCTAGAATGGCATCAACATAACATACAACCCAAACCATCACCAACCGTGATGTTGTATATTCTATTAAATAACACCAAAGAGCAACTGCTGGGGTATAAAACAATTTTATTTTTTAAGTACTACCAATATCAAAAGATTAAAAATCCATACCGTTATTTTATTCAGTTCGAGAAGCAGTGGAAGAAAAGCATTTTTTGGGCCAATCATTTAAAAACAAGACCATGAAGTTTTCTTTAATTGTGTGTACTTATATGCGTCCAGCTCCTTTGCTAAAATTATTGCAATCGGTACAAACGCAAACCCTTTACCCTGATGAAATTTTAATCATCGATGGATCCACAAACGATCAAACAACAAAGGCACTTGAAGTGGCCCGTTTTACCAACCTAAAGTATTTTCTGGTTCCAAAGGAATCTCGAGGGCTTACCAAACAAAGGAATTACGGTATTGAAAGAGTAGATAGGGATGCCGCTGTACTTTGTTTCCTGGATGATGATATAGTTTTAGAACAAGATTACTTTGAGCAATTATTAAGTACTTATGAGTTGTATCCTAATGCTCTGGGTGTGGGTGGTTACATCATGGAAGAAACCAAAACTGAATTTGTTGGTTTCGATTACAAGCCTAAAATAGATGAATTTTATTTTGACGGATGGAAAAGAGAAGACGGAAGCCGATTTGTTTTAAGGAAAAAATTAGGGTTAGATAGCGATTGTCCTCCCGGTTATTCTTCTTTGTACTCTCACGGGCGCAGCGTTGGTTTTTTGCCGCCGAGTGGCAAAACGTATGAAGTTGAAATGCTGATGGGAGGTGTTTCTTCATTTAGAAAAAAAGTGTTTGATACGTTGAATTTTTCTACGTATTTTGAAGGCTATGGCTTGTATGAAGATGCTGATTTTACTTTAAGAGTAGCTAAAGCAGGGAAGTTATACTTAAACACAGCTGCTCAATTGTTCCACTATCACGATGCCTCTGGCCGGCCCAACAAATACCAATACGGGAAGATGGTAGTACGAAACGGATGGTATGTGTGGCGAACGAAAAATCCACAGCCAACCTTAGAACATCAGCTAAAATGGCATGCGATTACACTACTTTTGACCGGTATACGATTTAGCAATACCTTCACAACCAATAAACGAAAGGAAGCCTTTTCGGAGGCCTTGGGTAGAACGGTAGGTTGGTGGAGTCTGTTGGTTAGTAAGCCAAAGTAAATTTGTTAAACAAAATATATCGTTTAAAGTAATGGTTGTAAAATTATTAAATATTCCTAACTTTTATTCCACTTATTATTTGTTGGGATTGTATAAAGAGTATCGCCTGCAATTTGAGGCGGATACTCGTTTTATTAAATTTAATAATCTACCTATACTTATTTTTCAAATTAATGGCAAAATTGCTGTAATTGATAACGATGATCCAGTAGGAGTTGTCCAAGAGTTGTATGAAGTTTGTGAGCTGTATTTTGTAACTAATAAATTGAAAAACACGGCATCCTACAACCAAAAAAAAGTAAGATCCTTGTTTCCTCATTTCCCGGTCAATGTAATAGCTATATACATCCGAGTATTTGGATTTGAATTACTTAGGTATTTAAATTTAAAAGAGTTGGTACGTCAAATTTATATACAATGGAGAAGGCCTTATTATAAGGGTGTAGTATTTGCTAAAATAACAGATAAATTCGTTTTTTTTTCTTCTAATATTTGGAAAAAAGAACCTCATGCTAACGCCATAAGGGCTGAGTTTATTCGTTTCTGCAGTAAGGACCCTCGAATAAGTTTTGAAGGCGGTTTCGTATCTAGGTCTGATAAAAACAATCTAGGATTTGAGGATGTAGTGAATAAGGTGGTATATTCTCCGAAAACATTTTCCCGATTGAGTTCTAAATCTTTAATAGCACTCAATAATCCAGCAGTTTGTGATGCGGTAAGTTGGCGTCTTGCAGATTATCTCAATCAAGGGTTATTTGTTGTTTCCTTTCCATTTAAAATAGAATTGCCAAAAGATTTTGTGGATCAACAAAATATATACTTTATAAACTCAACAGAGGAATATGGGAAAGTTTTAAACACTATTTTAATTGACACAGAATTTCATGAAAAAATTTCGAGGAATGGTAAAGATTATTTTGATACATATTGCACTCCGAGAGCACAAGCTAAATACATAATTGAACAATTGCTTAAAAATAATTAACTTAAATGCAAATGACAATTAAATACAATACTAAAGAAATATAGGTTAGTTGGTAGTAATGTCTTTTGCTTTTCAATAAAAAAGTCTTTGATTCAATTCGATTTTCTACTAATCTTAAGGACATGGTTGCTAAGAAGATGCTAGTTTTATTTCGAGAGCAGCTAAAAGCGGAAACTTATACCTCAATACCGTGGCTCAATTGTATCATTATCACGATGCGTCGGGCCGACCCAATCAATACCAATATGGTAAAATGGTAGTGCGAAACGGTTGGTACGTCTGGAGAACGAAAAACCCAAATCCATCGCTAGAGGCGTAATTAAAATGGCATGCTATTAAGTATTTTTGACATTGATTCGCTTTACTAGTGCGCTTAAGGGGATAAATAAAACATAGGCTTGACAGAATCCTTAGGTTGCGCTGCTGGTTAGTGGAGTTTGTGGTTGCGCAAGCCAAAACAATCAAAACAGAAAACCTCGTAATACAACGAGGTTTCTAGCTGGCAAGAGGTTTCTTTTTTAAAGGATTTCTACCAAATTCAAGGCATTGTAGTTGCCGCTTTTTAATGAATATTGGATTCCATTGACTTCTTGATAAAATTCAATGAGCAATAAATACAACTGTATCCCTGATCCCGCCGGAACCTGTTCTGGGATCAAGGTGACCGTAATCAGGTTTTGATCCAGGAGAACATTAGAAATTGGACTGTAGCTTTTGTCAAATATGCCCGTTGCAAAATCCAAATTGATAAAAGCACTGCGGAAACTAACGTGTGTGGCGTTGTTGGGTGTGCTTAATTGTTCTTGAGGAATAAAATCAGTAATGGCAATGGTTCCCGTGTCTGTGGCTACCGTAAAGCTGGCTTGTAAAACCGCAGCTAAGGGCGCTTTGATATTAAAATCAAGCCCTTTCAATGTATCCACCCGAGCAACTACATATTGTTTAGTTCAATAAGATTAATGATAGGAGCGTAATTTTACAATGGTTTAGATTCCGCTAGCTGCTTGTAATTGTGAGGATACAGGTCTGTAATATTCTTGTGGTTTATAGATTGGATATTCTCAAGGGTATATTTTAGCCACTCAAAAGGATTTACGTTATGCTTTTTGCAGTTAGTAAAAAAGGTATAGGCCATAGCCGCTCTTTGAGCAGCATCGTGCGATCCGGCAAAAAGATAATTCTTTCTACCAATGGCCACTGGTCTGATTGCATTTTCCACCAGATTATTATCTATTTGCAAGTTACCATCTAATAGGTATGCCGATAAATTATCCCATCTTGTTTGAGAGTATGCAAGGGCTTTGCCAATCTGACTTTTTGGTAGGGTTAGTTTGATTTGCAAAAACATCCATTTACCTAGTTCGTTTATAATAGGTAAGCTTTGTTGAAGCCTCAGCTCTTTGATTTGATCAGGTCTAAGGCTTTGTTCTTTTGCTTTGCGCTCCACCGCATATAGCTTTTGTATTTCAACTAAAACATGTTGTGCTTTTTGCTTGTCATTATCTAAGGCTCTTTCAAATTCTCGCCGAGCATGTGCCCAACAGCCCAGAGGAGTGATATCTGATTTTTTTCCATAAGCTTTGTATCCTGCATATCCGTCTGTTTGCAAGTAACCTTTAAAGTTTTGCAAAATAGGTAGTGCAGCGCTACTTGCACGAGTAGGGCTGTAATTGAACATTACAAGTTTGGATATTGGGGCATGATACACCCAATAATAACCCAGATGCGTTTTGTCTTTTTTCTTGTCGTCTAAAACCTTGATGGTGGTTTCATCCACTTGAAGATAACCTTCATTTTTAATATCCATTACCAGCTTCTCATACAAGGGTTTTAAAGCATCCATGCTCTGAGCAGCCCAACCCTCTATTGTAGAAGAAGCAATATCGATATCTTCTCTAGAGAACCGTTGCTTTTGACGATATAGCGGAAGGTGATC
>NZ_FRBU01000015.1 GCF_900142695.1 Flavobacterium xanthum
TCTTCTTGTTCTTGACATAATTCTGCTAATTTAAGGTTTTTAATCCTATCTTAAATTCACACAAAAAGTTGTACGTTTTTTGGGGAGCAGCATAGAACGCCTGTTAATCTAAGAGAATAACCTTTTATTAATCATGCGATTAACCGGAAATTCAGTGTCCCGTTAAAAAAAATGTAAAATTAACCTTGAAGGTTGTTTTTTCAGCACAGTCAACTGTCCAAAGAAGAACTTGACTTAAAAAAAGTAGAAAAGCAAAGGAATTGTGCTAACTATTGTAGATAAATAATAAAAAAAACTACGTTATTTTTATTAGCTATGAAACAAGCAAGTACTTTCGATTATAAAAAAATTGAAACAAAAAAATGATGCACTATACTCAAAATTATCAATATAATAGGATAATATCTCCTACTTATATACTAATAACTATACTTATAAGAGCTAGATATTAAGCGTAGTTATATAAAAAAAAGCTCCAATTTTTTAAAATTGGAGCTTTTTTCAGTGAAAGAGATTTTAAAACTATTTCCCTTTTCTTCTTTTTCTTTCTTCTTTAATCATCGCTAATTCGCGGCTCGTTTGACCCGCTACTGAAGTATTTTCTTCTGCTCGACGAATCAAGTATGGCATCACATCTTTGACAGGGCCAAAAGGCAAATATTTAGCCACATTATAGCCGTTAGCTGCCAAATTATAGCTGATATTATCACTCATACCATACAATTGACCAAACCAAATTCGATCATCATTGGTTTTCATGCCTTTCGCCTGCATCAATTCCATCAATTTGTATGTACTTAATTCATTATGCGTTCCCGCAAAAATCGACATCAAATCTAAATGATCAACCATATAACGAACTGCGGCATCATAATTTTCATCTGTAGCTTCTTTTGAAGCGCAAATTGGTGATGGGTATCCTTTTTCTTCGGCACGAGCCATTTCTTTTTCCATGTAAGCACCACGGACTAATTTCATACCTATAAAGAATCCGTCATTTTTGGCTTGTTCATGCAATTTTTTCAAGTAATCCAATCGATCCCAACGATACATTTGCAACGTATTGAAAACAATTGCTTTTTCTTTGTTGTATTTGCGCATCATTTCAGTCACTAAATCATCTGCAGCATCTTGCATCCAACTTTCTTCACCATCAATCAAAAGAGCTACATTTTTAGAATGAGCATCTTTGCAAACCAAATCAAAACGCGCCACTACTCTATTCCATTCTGCTTGTTCTTCAAGAGTTAACACTTGTTTTTCTCCTAATTTCTCATACAATTCAAAACGACCAAAACCCGTTGGTTTAAAAACGGCAAAAGGAATAGCCAAACGTTCTTTTGCAAACTCAATTGTTTTTAGAGTCATTTCAAGCGCAGCATCAAATTGGTCTTCTTCCTCTTTTCCTTCTACAGAATAATCCAATACAGAAGAAACCCCTTTTGTATACATTTTATCCACTACAGATAGGCAATCTACTTCATTTACACCACCACAAAAGTGGTCAAAAACAGTAGCACGAATTAAGCCTTCAACAGGGAGATTGGCTTTCAAAGCAAAATTTGTAACTGCGGTTCCAATTCGAACTAAAGGCTGATTAGCAATCATTTTGAAAAGGAAATAAGCTCTATCTAATTCGGTATCACTTTTTAATGAAAAGGCAACTTGGGTATTATTGAATATTTTTTCCATTATTTGTTATAATTTTTGTACAAATATAGACAGAGTTTTGAATATTATTCCCCAAAAATTACCTTATTTTGCGGTTCCAATTAATCCATAAAGATGCAATCAATTCAAGCCAACAGTTACCCAATACATTTTAACGAAAAAGCATACGAAGCCTTAAATATTCATTTGAAAGAAAATAAGTATTCTAAAATTTTTATTATTGTTGACAGTAATACGAATGAATTTTGCATTCCAAAATTTCTCCCTTTTCTCGAAACTGAACTTACTATTGAAATCATTGAATTTGATGCCGGTGAAGTAAATAAAAATATTGAGACTTGCGTCCAAATTTGGAATGTACTCACTGAACTTGGTGCCGACAGAAAAAGCCTAATAATTAATTTGGGTGGCGGTGTTGTTACTGATTTAGGTGGTTTTGTTGCTTCAACATTCAAGCGAGGAATTGATTTTATTCACATTCCTACCACATTACTATCAATGGTTGATGCCTCTGTAGGCGGAAAAAATGGGGTCGATTTAGGAAATTTAAAAAACCAAATCGGTGTTATTAATGTGCCAAAAATGGTGCTTATCGACACTGAATATCTTGAAACGGTGCCACAAAATGAAATGCGTTCCGGTCTCGCTGAAATGCTCAAACACGGTTTAATATATGATAAGGACTATTGGGAGCAATTTTTAGATCTAAAATCCATTGATTTTGCTGATTTTGATTCCTTAATTTACCGTTCGGTCGAAATAAAGAATGAAATTGTTATCCAAGATCCAACAGAGAAAAATATTCGTAAGTCATTAAATTTTGGTCATACTTTAGGTCATGCCATTGAGAGCTATTTTTTGGAAAATGAAAATAAAACAACTTTGTTACATGGAGAAGCCATAGCCGTTGGGATGATCTTGGAAAGTTTCATCTCATTGCATAAAAAACTAATCAATAAAGAGGAATTCTCTGAGATAAAATCTGGCATAAAATCCATCTATAACGATATCATTTTTGAAGAAAAAGATATAGAGCCTATTTTAGAATTGTTGATACACGACAAAAAAAATGAGTTTGGAAACATACAGTTTGCTTTGATTGATGGTATCGGAAAAATAAAAATCAATCAATCGGTTGAAAATGAATTAATTCTTAAGGCGTTTCTGGATTATAAATCTTAATTATTTTTTATAAAAAGGATTGCATTGCGTATATAATATTTTTTACATTTGCCCCAATGAAAAAAAGTCAAAACAAACAAAATTATAGTTCTAATAAAACCCAAAAAAAGATGTCTTTTCTAAAGATATTAAAACGGTTTTATTCTATCAAAGGCAACTTTAGTTTTGATGTTTTCCAATATTTAAAAGCAGACCACGAAAAGCTTCAGATCGTTTATGCAAATATTCGGGTTTGAATTATCGGTTACTTTATTTTTACAATATTTTAATCTATAATTACGACATCTAATGAACACAAAATATTCTGATTTAATAAATCAAACCTACTATTTCCCTCAAGAAGAATTTACTTTAAACAAAGATAACCTGCAATTTCACAACATTGATTTGATGAAATTGGTTGAGCAATACGGCACGCCATTAAAATTCACTTATTTACCTCAAATTTCAAATAACATCAATAAAGCCAAAAGCTGGTTTCGTAAATCGATGGAAAAAAATAAATATGAGGCAAAATACTATTACTGTTATTGTACAAAGAGCTCTCATTTTGAGTATATTATGAACGAGGCTTTCAAAAATAATATTCATATTGAAACTTCCTCTGCTTTCGATATAAACATTGTTGAAAATTTATTGGCAAACGGAAAAATCAATAAAAGTACCTATGTGATTTGTAATGGTTTCAAAAGAGACCAATACATTGATAATATTGCGCGTCTTATCAATAATGGTCATAAAAACACGATTCCAATTATTGATAATTTTGAAGAGCTAGATCTACTGCAAGGACAGATAAAAAGCAAATTCAAAATTGGTATTCGTATTGCTGCCGAAGAAGAGCCAAAATTTGAATTTTACACGTCAAGATTAGGAATTGGTTACAAAAATATTGTTCCCTTCTATAAAAGAGAAATCAAAGAAAATAAAAAATTGGAACTGAAAATGTTACACTTTTTTATCAACACCGGTATAAATGACAATGCCTATTATTGGAATGAACTAGTAAAATGTATTAAAGTATACGTGGCATTAAAGAAAGAATGTCCTACTCTTGATGGATTAAATATTGGTGGCGGTTTTCCAATAAAAAACTCGCTGGCATTTGAGTATGATTATCAGTATATGATTGATGAAATTATCAATCAGATAAAAATTGCTTGTGATGAAGCTGAAGTAGATGTACCAAATATTTTTACCGAATTCGGTTCCTTTACAGTGGGAGAAAGCGGCGGTGCTATTTATCAAGTTTTATATCAGAAGCAACAAAATGATAGAGAAAAATGGAACATGATCGACTCCTCTTTTATTACCACTTTACCAGATACTTGGGCTATCAACAAACGTTTTATCATGTTAGCAGTCAATCGCTGGAATGAAACTTATGAAAGAGTACTACTAGGCGGAATGACCTGTGATAGCGATGATTATTACAACTCCGAGCAGAACATGAATGCTATTTACTTGCCAAAATACAACAAAGAGAAACCATTGTACATTGGTTTTTTTAACACCGGAGCCTATCAGGAAACTATAGGAGGATACGGAGGATTACACCATTGTTTGATTCCACAGCCCAAACATATATTAATAGATAGAGATGAAAACGGGATTTTAGCTACTGAAGTTTTCTCAGAGCAACAAACCTCAGAGGACGTTTTAAAAATATTAGGATACGACCGAAAATAAATTAACAAACATTCAGTTATTCAATTTAAAAAATCGTTAAATTTGAAATAATAATTTTAACGTAATGATTATTAGGTATTTAAATTAAAAAAAATGAGCAAAGGACCAATCAGTCAGTTTATTGAAAAGCACTACCTGCATTTCAACTCTGCATCTTTAGTTGACGCAGCTAAGGCATACGAAGAACAATTAGCCAATGGTGCAAAAATGATGGTGAGTATGGCCGGTGCTATGAGTACGGCCGAGATTGGAAAAATATTTTCTGAAATTATTCGTCAGGACAAAGTGCATATCATTTCTTGCACAGGTGCAAATCTAGAAGAAGACATCATGAATTTAGTTGCTCATTCTCATTATGAAAGAGTACCAAATTACCGTGATTTGACTCCACAAGATGAGTGGGATTTATTGGAAAGAGGTTTAAACCGCGTTACAGATACTTGTATTCCTGAGCATGAAGCATTTCGTCGTTTGCAAAAGCATATTTACAAAATCTGGAAAGATGCTGATGACAAAGGAGAAAGATATTTTCCACATGAATTCATGTACAAAATGTTACTATCCGGGGTTCTTGAGGAATATTACGAAATCGACTTAAAAGACAGTTGGATGTATGCAGCGGCCGAGAAAAATTTACCTATTATTGTACCAGGATGGGAAGATAGTACCATGGGAAATATATTCGCATCGTACGTAATAAAAGGAGATTTAAAAGCATCTACAATGAAATCAGGTATTGAATACATGGTTTTCTTATCAGATTGGTATCCAAAAAACAGTACTAATGGGGTAGGTTTTTTCCAAATTGGTGGAGGAATTGCAGGAGATTTTCCAATATGCGTGGTGCCAATGTTGTATCAAGATATGGAAATGCATGACATTCCTTTCTGGAGTTATTTCTGTCAAATTTCAGACTCAACAACCAGTTATGGTTCGTATTCTGGGGCGGTACCAAATGAAAAAATTACTTGGGGTAAGTTAGATATTAAAACTCCTAAGTTTATTATTGAGTCAGATGCTACCATTGTAGCACCTTTAATTTTCGCTTATTTATTAGACCTATAGAATTATTTTATGAAAAGAGTAATAGTTGATTACGCAAAACTTACCAATGAAATTTTAAATCTTTTGGTTGATAAATTTCCAGATGGTTATGATGATTCAAACATTATTAGTTTTAGAAACGCTAAAAATGAATTGATTGAAGCAGTTGAAGTACGAACTGAAGACACTATTTATTTAGTTAAAGTAAGTACTAAACTAGCTGATAGAATTGAAAATTATGATGAAGATGATGAAATCATGATTGATGAAGTTGTTGAGCCAATTAAAGGATTGGATTTAGACGATGATATAGAAGATGATGACGAGGACGAGGATGCTGTTGACAAACTAGATGCTGACTCAGGTGATGATGACGATGACGATGATGCGGATGAAAAAGATTTTTCAGACGAGGATGAAGACGAAGATGAGGATTAATTAATCCCATTTTTGAATATATTTATAAAAAGGAACTCCTACACGAGTTCCTTTTTTTATAACTTTAGACCTCTAAATATACGCCACAATGACTCAAGAAATTTTACACGCCAAACTAAAGGAGAACTTTGGTTTTGAAAAATTCAGACCCAATCAGGAAGAAATAATAAATTGTATTCTTTCTGGACAAGATACAGTAGCTATAATGCCAACTGGTGGAGGAAAATCAATTTGTTTTCAATTACCAGCTTTACTTTTTCCTGGAATTACAATCGTAATTTCCCCGTTAATAGCTTTGATGAAAGATCAAGTCGATGGCTTAAAAGCTAATGGAATTGAAGCCTGTTATATCAACAGCAGTCAAACCGAAGACGAACGTCAGTTTTATATCGAAAGCTTAAAATCGAATGAAATTAAATTGGTTTACATTGCTCCAGAAAGCTTATCTTTTCTGGACAATATTTTTAATAGTTTAACCATAAGTCTTATTGCTATTGATGAGGCACATTGCATTTCATCTTGGGGACATGATTTCCGACCCGCCTATACAAATCTTGGATACCTCAAAAACCGCTTCCCTTCTACTCCAATCTTAGCTTTAACTGCAACTGCTGATAAAGCTACACGTAAAGACATTAGCCAACAATTAAACTTAATAAATCCTAGAATATTTATTGCTTCTTTCGATAGAAAAAATCTAAGTTTAGAGGTTCGTCCCGCTTTGGACAGAGTAAAACAAATTATAGATTTTATTCAAGAAAAACCAACCGAATCCGGAATCGTATATTGCTTAAGCCGAAAAACAACCGAAGAATTGGCCGAAAAACTACAAAAAATTGGAATCAATGCAAAGGCCTATCATGCTGGCTTAGATAATAAAATCCGTTCCAAAACTCAAGATGAATTCATTAATGATGAATGTCAAGTCGTTTGCGCCACTATCGCTTTTGGAATGGGTATCGATAAATCAAATGTGCGTTGGGTGATTCACTATAATTTGCCTAAAAATATAGAAGGTTATTATCAGGAAATTGGTCGAGCCGGCCGAGATGGTTTACCCTCAGAAACCGTATTATTCGAAAGTTACGGCGATGTGATTCAATTGCAAAAATTTGCCTCACAAGGCTTAAATGCTGAAGTCCAACTAGCCAAACTAGAGCGTATGAAACAATATGCTGATGCTTTGAGCTGTCGCAGAAAGATATTGCTGTCCTATTTTGGCGAACTCGTTACAGAGAATTGTGGAAATTGTGATATCTGTAAAAATCCA
The DNA here is from genome assembly GCF_900142695.1 of Flavobacterium xanthum. Lineage (GTDB taxonomy): Bacteria > Bacteroidota > Bacteroidia > Flavobacteriales > Flavobacteriaceae > Flavobacterium > Flavobacterium xanthum. Next base: position 7,295 of record NZ_FRBU01000015.1, read on the forward strand.
CCGCTATTTTTCGATGGAACCATCATTGCACAAAAAGCATTATCGGCAATTTTTCGTTTACAGGAAACGGAACCATTACCGGTGATAATTGACTTTTTGCGCGGATCCAAAAATGCTTATATTTATGAAAAAGAATACCAAAACCTAAAAACGTATGGTGTTGGAGTTGAACTCTCTTGGTATGATTGGAACCAATATTTAATCCAACTGATAAATCTTGGTTATTGTGAAATCGCTTTTCATAAACAAAATAAAATTCGACTTACTTCTTTAGCAAAAAAAGTATTATTTGAAGGCGAAAAAGTACAACTCACAACTATCCAAAAAATTAATATTGACAAGCAAGTTATAAAGGAAACAAAAAGTAAATCGGTTACGAATTCACTTTTTGAAACCTTACGAAAACTACGCTACGAAATTTCCAAAGAAGAATCCGTTCCAGCTTATGTAATTTTTAGTGATGCAGCTTTGCGCCAGATGGAAACCGAAAGACCGATGAGCGATCAAGAATTACTGGCAATTGACGGCGTTGGAAAAGCAAAACTAGAAAAATATGGCGATGCTTTTATCAATGCGATAATTGATTTTCAAAAATCTAAAGTTGTCAGAAAAAAGAAAGAAGCTACTACTTTCAAAGAAACATTGGAATTGTATAAAAATGGATTTTCTGTTGAAGAAATTGCTCAAAAAAGAAAATTAGGTCTTAGTACGATTATGTCTCATTTAGCTAAATTGTACGTTGATGGTGCTTATATAGATTTGGATTCTTTTATTTCAAAAGAAGAAGTTACGCAAATTGCCGAAGCGCAAATAAAACTGGAATCACCAAATGCCTTAAAACCCTATTTTGATTATTTTGAAGAAAAAATTGATTATGGAAAAATTCGGTTAGCCTTAGCAATATTAGAAAAAGAAAACGCAATAGTTTAGCAAGTATTATGATTCATTCCTTTCCTCCTTTTGTGAATTCACAAACAGAAATTTTGATTCTAGGAACTATGCCTGGCATTGCTTCATTGGAAAAACAAGAATATTATGCGCACAAAAGAAATCATTTTTGGAAAATAATGTACACGCTGTTGGATAATTTACCAATAGCTGGAGTTTTCGAAAAAAAAATACAATTACTCCAAGCGAATAAAATTGGACTTTGGGATGTTTTAGAAAATTGCGAAAGAAAAGGAAGCTTAGACATTCATATCAAAAATCAAAAAGCAAATGATTTTGAAACACTATTCTTAGAATTCCCCGGAATCACCACAATTATTTTTAATGGCAAAGAAAGTCATAAATACTTTCTGAAAAAATTTGGACAAATAAAAAGCATCACGTATTATGTGATGCCTTCTACTAGTCCTGCTAATACCATGTCTTTTGAAAACAAGCTAAAAATCTGGTCAGCCGGTTTTCAATAAACTATAAATACCTTTCTTGAAAAACTTTTTGATGGTGTTTTTGATGACCAATCATAATAAAACCAATTGCACGAACAGAAACAACTGCATTTGAAGCAGTTCCCATTCTCTTTAACTGCTCTTCGGACAAACTTTTGAAAAGAAACAAATTGGAATGTCTAACCGCTGAAAATTCAGTTAGTAAATCCTGAATACTTCTGCTGTTAGCACTCGTATTGTCAATATAATCATTTTCATCAAAACCGGGTAAAGGTGTTTGATCCTCTCTCGAAATTCGCAATGCCCGATAAGCAAAAATGCGTTCCGTATCAATTACATGCTGAATAATTTCTTTGATAGTCCATTTCCCTTCTGCATAGCGATAATCAAATTTGTCCATGGGAATGTTTTGTACAAAATGAATAAAATCGTGTAATGAAATTTCTAATTCATCCATTAATGTGACTTCTCCCAAAGCGTTTATGTAGGGAGTATAATAAGCGGCATATTCGTTTACAGGTAATTGTGTTGATTTCATTTTATGTTATTTAAGCTGAATTTCTACTAGCATTTGTGTTTCCAAAAAGAGAACGAGTCACTATTTTTTCATATACTTTTATTAAAGCTTCATCAGGTGATTTATCCTTGTTTAACTCGTTAATTCGTAACAAAGCATATTGTTGTATTGTTAACAATGGCAGTACAATACGCTCTCTTATTTGTATAGATGCTTTACCATCTGGGTAATTTTCCATAAGCTCTTTATGACCTGCAATTTTCAAAAGCAATCGTTTTGTTTCTAAAAATTCATCATAAATAATTTGCCAAAAATCTCCAAACTGCGGATCTTTTTTCATGTAAGCGGTCAAAGGAAAAAATGACTTAGCCAATGACATCATACTGTTTTCTAACAAGGTTTTGAAGAACAAAGAATGATCATATAAATCTTGAACTTTATTCCACTGATTAGTATCTTCAAAATGTTTAAGTGCCGTACCAACACCAAAAAATCCAGGTACATTTTGCTTCAACTGACTCCAAGAACCCACAAAAGGAATGGCTCTTAAATCAGCAAAATCTAGGTGTTCTGATTTACTCCTTTTCGATGGCCGACTTCCAATGTTCGTTTTGGCATAGTACTTTAGTGTACTCATTTGTTCTAAATAAGGAATGAATTTGGGATGATTCTTAAAACTTAAATATTTTTCATATCCTAAACCTGCCAATTGATCTAATATACTTTTTTCCTCTAAAGTCAATTCATTATCTCCTTTACCAAAAACTTGATTGGTCACACCAGCACTCAGTAAATTTTCCAAGTTATACCTGCAAGAATCTAATGTACCAAAGTTAGAACTAATAGTCTGCCCCTGCACTGTAACCTGAATTTCATTATTCTCAATCTTTGGTCCTAAAGAAGCATAAAACTTATGTGTTTTTCCACCCCCACGAGCTGGCGGACCACCACGACCATCAAAGAAAATAACCTTAATGCCATATTTCCTAGATATTTCTGTAAGTTCTTCTTTGGCTTTGTAAATACTCCAGTTTGCCATAAGGTAGCCTCCGTCCTTTGTACCATCAGAAAAACCAAGCATGATGGTTTGCTTATTATTTCTATTAATTAAATGTTGTGCATAAGCCGGATTAGTGTATAATTTTTCCATAATGGCATGCGCATTTTGCAAATCATCAACTGATTCAAAAAGAGGTATAATATCAACTGTAGGGTCCTCCCAATTACTCAAACGAAATAACGCAAAGGTTTCCATTACATTAAGCGCACTTTCATTATTACTAATGATATAGCGATTAGCACCAAATTCTCCGTTATTTTGTTGAATTGTTTTGATAGCTTGAACAGATTCAATAGTTAAGCGTGTCAATTCATTTTCAAAAACAGCGGGATCAAGATTCCCACTAGTATTTGACAAGACCTTAAATTTTTCTTCTTCGGTTAATTCAAAATAATTTTTCGGAAAAACAGATTCATCGGTTTTTAAATAATACGTGACGATGTCATTAAACACGGAATCATGTATTTTACTGTTTTGACGAATATCTAAAGAAGCAAAATGAAATCCAAATAAATTCACTTTTATCAAAAGCGCATCTAATTCGTCCAAATATAAGGATTGATGTTGATCAATAATGATCTGTTTTATTTTATTCAATTGTGATTTAAATTCATCTAAAGTGATAAAAATTTCCCCCTTTGAATAAAAAACAGATCTATAAAGTTTTTGTTCAAGCTGATTAACTAAAGTATCTACACCTGAGAAAGTTAATTTTCTTTTTAATCCTCTCATTTCAATATAATAACATTTCAAAATGGAAGTTCGCAAGCGCTCAGCTACATTTAAAGTAATCTCCGTTGTTACAAATGGATTCCCATCACGGTCTCCGCCAGGCCAAAAACCAAGCTTAATTAAAGGGTTCTTTATGGAGTTACCATCAAAAATATTTTTTTGAAGATAATGAACCATTTCACCAGAAGTTTCATAGAATACGTTTTCAAGGTACCAAATCAAGCTTACTGCTTCATCAAAAGGATTCGGTTTTTCATTTTTAATGAAAGGAGTTTTACCTAATTGCGCTAGCAATTGCTTGATATCTAATAAATTATTCTTACGGATTGCCTCTGTCAAATCATTGATAATCCCAAGAACTGCTCCAGGATAAAACTGTGTAGGATGAGCCGTTAAAACCGTTCTCACATTGAAATCTTCTAAGAAATCAACTAATTCCTCTTGTTTATTTTTTGCGTCAGACTTCTCTTTTATATCTCGAAGAGATCCTCTACCTTCCATATTGTTGACAATCGGAAAAGCAGCATCTTCGATAGCATCAAATAATACGATTTGGCGCTCTATATACTGAATAAAACGAAACATGATGTCAATTTTATCAGCCTCTGAGGCATCATGTAAATAACGTTGAGCAAAAAAATCAACTATTTCCTTTGGTGTTTCTTGTTTTTTGAAGCCTGTATCGCAACTATCTGTAAATAGAGGAAGTAAAGCTCCTGTATTATCTATAGAGTGAAACGGTAGCGTAATAAAAACACTATTGTAAATATTATATTTCGATAGAACGTCTTGATTGAAACGCTCAATTTTAGGTAGTGTGTACATAGTTATTCGGTTGTAGTTGGTTTAGTTAGTTCATTTTTCATAAAAAAAACCCCAAGAATTAACTTGAGGTTATATTTATTATATAGCGCATTCAAGACTAATTACATATTTTTGAAAATAGTATGCATCAAGCGCTTCTTGTCATTAATACTTTCTTCTAGAGATATCATAGTTTCAGTTCTATAAACACCATCTATATCATCAATCATAAAGATAACATCCTTTGCATGCTTCGTATCTTTAGCTCTGATTTTACAGAAGATATTGAATTTCCCTGTAGTAACAGAGGCTACTGTCACGTACGGAATTTCATTAATTCGCTCCAAAACGAATTTTGTTTGAGAAGTATTGTTTAGAAAAACACCTACATACGCAATAAATGAATATCCCAATTTATCGTAATCAAGCACTAATGAAGATCCCATTATAATACCTGCATCCTCCATTTTCTTAACTCTAACATGCACTGTACCTGCCGAAATTAATAATTTTTTTGCAATATCCGTAAATGGAACTCTTGTATTGTCTATCAACATATCTAAAATCTGGTGATCTACTTCATCTAAACGAAATTTACTCATAACTCTTAAATTAATATTATTAATTGCTTTAACAAAGTATAAAAATATACATAAAAACAACAAAATGACATATATATTATATTTTTATCATTCCGTTAACAACTTTTATGTTATTATCTAAATAAAAATCAGTTTTTTGGTTTAATTTAGGAATTGAATCAAAATCATCTTTATAAAGTGCTCCTTTAGCATCGTATTCAAAATGACCAAAATAATTCTCTAAATCGCCTATCTGAACAACGTAGGCATTAAAACAAATCTGATTTTCAATTAACTCTTCTTTGTATTGTGCTGCAAAATTGGTGATTATTTCGATACCATCATAATTTATTTTGATGTTTTTATACATAAAATCATAAAAAACGACTTTATTTTGAGGAATATTCAAATATTTGTTAATTCCGTTGCTAACTATAACGTTTTCGCTCAGTGCAGTGAAACTTAGAATCAATGCCATAAAAACGTATTTTCGAGTTATCTCTCTTTGATAGTCATTTTGAAAATGCCCTGCTTCAAACAACACCGTGGGTACTCCTAAATATTGAAAAGTATCCCCAATACAGTTGATATTAAACGAATCATCAAAACGACCAATTTGATTGGGTAAATACTGATGCAACGATTCATTTATACTAGCAATCAAATGAATAGCCTTCAATCGAGATTCATTAACTTCTCGTTCTTTATTGTATGAAGGGGCTAAAAAGGACAATGTAGCCGGTTTTCCCGTGTCGCTCACGCCAAAAATAGTACGCTGATCATGCAGGTTAAAGCAATAATCCGGTTTAAAAACCTCAAAAGTAGCTCTTAGGATCTTACTTTCTGGCTGCGTTAGCTCCTGCGAATCGCGATTTAAATCCACTTTATTGGCATTTTCTCTCGTATATAATGTAGCTCCATCAGGATTTAACATTGGAATACTGCAAAAAGTAAATGTAGTTAGTAATTGGTGCGCCAAGTCTGAACCGCTATGCAACACATTTATAAAATCAAATAAGGCTTTGGTAGTTGTACCTTCATTTCCATGCATTTGTGACCAAAGGAAAATTTTGGTTTTACCTTCTCCAATTTGATACGAATAAATCGACTTTCCTAAAACTGATTTTCCAATAATTTGCAGTTGATTATCGGTGTTTAATTTTTGCAATAACGGTTCCATCGAATCCAAAGTGATGTACCGACCGTGAAGAGATTCTTCTTTATATTGACTAAACAATAATTCTAAATTCATGCTGTTTTATTTGATTTACAAAAGTAAACATCTTTATATTTACAATTGTAAACAATCAAAAATGAAATAATATTATTAATGTAAACAGTATTCTAGTGTTAATCAGGACAAGCAATCGGTTCTAGATACACAAATGTTACCAATTATTTTAATGATACTTAAATAATACATTATCAATATTTTAATACATTATATATAATTAAAAACTTTAATAAAAAATGAGGAAATGAAATAAATTACACTTGTAATTTTGCTATTTCAAGCTGTTTTAATTACATTTGTAACTAGTTAATATTTAATTGTGATTTACAATGGTAAACATCGAGGATTTTATAAAAAGGTTAGAATTTATACTAGATTATTACAGCTTGAATGCCTCTTCTTTTGCCGATAAAATTGGGGTGCAGCGTTCGAGTTTATCCCACCTTCTTTCAGGCAGAAACAAACCCAGCTTGGATTTTATTCTTAAAATATTAGCCGTGTTTCCTGATGTTGATTTGTATTGGATTTTGAATGGAAAAGGAACCTTTCCCAAAAATTCGGAGCAGTTTGATAAAAAGGAAAATACGATTGAGCCAATGGTAAACTCTACTGCTCCAACTCCTCCTGCAACGGAGGCAATTCCAGAGAATTTATTTTCGGAAATAAATATCCCAGATCCGAGACCGTCCTTAGAAACAAAAAAAATAGAAAATCCAAACGGCAATAAAGAACCTGATTCTGGTACAATTGATAAAATCGTGATTTTTTATAAAAATGGGACCTTTAAAAGTTACATTCCTTAGTAGGTAAAATCCCAATGCAACTTTTATTTTATTCGAACAGGTAAAGGATGCTCCCGCAATTGCGCTCACACTTGGCTCAGCATCTTCAGTCGATAATATGAGGATTTGTTAATAGTAGTAGTTGTACGCTATAAGTGAGCCTTCCTTTTCGCCATTATATTAAACAATGATCTGCTCTGTAAAAACATTTCAAATTATGTAACCGTTTCTGTTGTCATGAACACAGTTCTGTAATTACTTTATTCACAAGTATCCCATAAGGTTACAAAATTAAATTGTATCGCTGTCTGTTGCAAATCAATGTTTTTAAAATAAGTAAAAATTCAATTAATTGGTTTTAACTTAAACTGATTTATTTTGACTCGTCTTTACACTGAGTAGCCCTTTTGTGGATTTTTACCTTTAACTCCTATGAAATGCTTTTTTAAAATGGCTATATCATTTTCAATTGCACCTGACGGCGACAAAGGATTCCCTAATTTAACTTCTTTTTTTCCAAAATCGAAAGCTATAGGTACAATGGGAACATTTGCTTTCAATGCGATGTAATAAAATCCCGTTTTTAGTTCGGTTACTTTTTTACGTGTTCCCTCTGGTGCAACGGCTAGTCTAAAAATTTCTTTTCGTTGGAAAATAGCCGCAATGGAATCGACTTTATTTAAACCTCCGGAGCGATCCAAAGGCTCTCCTCCCATGTACCTAAAATAAAATCCAAATGGGAAACGAAATAATTCCTTTTTACCAACCCAATTCATTTCTAATCCGGTAATTCCTCTGGTGAAAATACCCAAATAAAAATCATGTGCACTGGTGTGAGGCATTACCATCATAACACATTTTTTGATATCGGTATTAATGCTGCCCACTATTTTCCACCCCATGAGTCTGAAAAATATCCATTTATATAATCGTTTCTTCATTCTTTACTATTTAGCGTAAATTAAATAATTTAAATCTTATTTTTGGGTTAAACAGCGTACAATGATAAAAAAAATATTCAGTTATTTTATTCCCATAAAAATTTACGAGACTAAATCGGTATTGAGTAAATCTATTGAAGTCACTTGGGCCAATGGAGAATTAGTTTTAGACTCGGAAAACGCTAATTATTCTTATGGCAGTTTACAACGCATCTTGAGATTAGGATTAAAAAATATTGGATATGAAAAAATAGTCGCCATGAATCATATTCTTATTTTGGGAGTTGCTGGAGGAAGCGTAATAAAAACATTGGTGGAGGAAATTAAATATAAAGGAAAAATTACCGGAGTTGAAATAGATGCCGAGATCATAAAAATAGCCAATGCCTACTTTAAACTGGACCAAGTAAAAAACCTTGAAATTGTGATTGATGATGCTTTCGAATTTGTTTTAAAAACCCAAAATAAATATGATTTGATACTCATTGATGTTTTTCAAGATACAACAATGCCTAATTTTCTGTTTGAAGATTTTTTTATCAAGCGTACCTGCTTTCTGTTACAACGCAAAGGTTTCATTCTTTTCAATACGATGATTTTGAATGAAACGCAAAACATAAGAAACAAAAAATATGTCTCTGAATTTTACAACCCTCAGTTTCAAATTAAAACAATTCCGCGAGTTGAAATTCATAACGAGCTAATTTTAATCGAAAAATTGGAACCCTAAATAACTAGAAATAAATTATAATCCGATCTAGTAGCATTGCAGCACAATTATTTTGTACTCTTACATCGCCTATTTTAAATGCAAATTGAATGAAAAAAATTATAAAAAAATTGTTTTTAGGGAAACCATCTCAAGGTGCTCAGCCCCAATTCAATCCCCTTCAAAAACGGATTCAAAACATACAATCCATTTGGAACAACGACCATCAGGAAGACAATGGAATTGAAAAAATCGTCCGATTACTATTGGCTTCTTCGCAATTGTTTTTTCCTGGAATTTATATAAAGTATTGGGCTGGTAAAAAAGGTGTTGAATACCAAGATTTAGCCTTGGATTTTTATGTTTTGCTTAAAGTAATTTTTCCGATTTTAATTTTAATAAACCACTGGCAAAACCAACTATGGATCATTTGGATTCTTGTTTATGTTTTTTTAGAAACCGTTTTTTACATTCCAACATTAATTTTTGCCTCTGATTTATTCTCTAAACCACGATCGTACAAAAGGTCAATGCTGTTACTTTTTTTTAATTATCTAGAGATCGCCTTTGCTTATGCTGTATTTTATTCCGTCGACAATTACTTGAATAAGCCATTCTATCATTGGTTTGATGCAGTTTATTTCAGCATTGTAACTTCGTCTTCCATCGGTTATGGCGATTATTATCCAATTACGACAATCGGAAAATTTCTAGTAACTACACAAGCATTATTATTTCTGTTTTTTATTGTGCTTTTCTTGAATTTCTTTTCTACCAAAGTAAAAACCAAAGGCTATTTTGATCATGAAAACCAGAACTAAATTACACCATTTTTCTCGCTCTTTCTAAGTCTTCTGGGGTGTCAATTCCAATTCCTACATGAGTAGTTTCAACCATTTTGATGCGTTTGCCAAATTCCAAATAGCGCAATTGCTCTAGTTTTTCGGATGCTTCCAAGGATTGCATAGGTAACCTGTAGAAATCCAGTAACGCTTGTTTTCTAAACGCATAAATCCCGATGTGTTGCATGTAGCGAACACCTATATTTTTCTCCCTTGGATACGGAATTACCGAACGTGAAAAGTACAATGCAAATCCATTTTGATCCACCACTACTTTTACATTGTTGGGATTATTGATGTCATCTTCATTTGTAATTTCGCGCTTCAACGAAGCTAAATCCACTTTTTGATCCACATCATTTCTAAAAACTTCAATGACTTTTGCCAAAGGTTCCGCATCAATAAATGGTTCGTCCCCTTGAACATTAATCACAATATCAACGTCCAGATTTTCGACTGCTTCCGCAATTCGATCACTTCCTGATTCGTGTTCCTTGATACTTTTGATGGCTTTTCCTCCGTGAGAAACGATTTCGTCATAAATTAAATCCGAATCCGTTACCACAAAAACATCATCAAACAATTTAGTGTTTATCGCTGCTTCATAAGTTCTTAAAATCACGGTTTTGCCTCCCAAATCCTGCATTAATTTTGCTGGAAATCGTGTTGAGGCGTAACGTGCGGGAATGACTGCTATTATTTTCATGTTTATTTATTTTTTGTAGTAATCAATTTCGTCTCTCATTAATTGTTCAATTTCCTGCCACAATTCGGTCATTTGATTACCTCTTTCTACTTGCCCTATACTTTTCAATTCATTTGCATTTTGTTCTAAACTATTAGAATTAGACATTCTATTTAAAACAGTTTGATAATCGTTAGTAAAATCATTTACGATACGTTTATAATCATTTAATTTTGGGAGTAATTTATTACTTGCTACTAATTTTAATTTATTTAATTCCTGATTTACTATCATCATTGGCTGTAAGGATTTTTTAGTTGTCTCAAGTAAATCAGAATTAAATTTTAATAAAGCATTATTAATTCTAATTTCATCCCCAGTGAGCACCTCTTCCATAAATTCATTTCCAATTCCGTATGTCATTTGTGGATCAGTTCTCATGTTAAAGATTATTTCGTCCATTTGATTCATGAAGTTTGAATAAACATCAAATCTTTTTTCCAAAGCTTTATCAGATCTTTGATATTTTCTATTCAGTTTGAATTGTATAATTCCCCAAACCCAACCAAGCAGACCTAATCCAATTATTAAATAATCTTTTGTTTCCATATTTTTTGTTTAATCTTTCAATACCCCGAGTTTTTTGTCTTTACAAAATTATTATTTTTAGCAACTTCTTTTAAAACTTAAAATAATCGATTATATATTTTTAAGTTTATTGAAACAAGGTGGAAAACGGAATAACTTAAATGAAAATTTAGTTGTTTTCATAGTTAAAATATAAGATTTATTCTACATAATCTTCACCGATGTCATACTCAACGAACCACCCAATAATTTATCATTAAACAAACTTAATTCTTCTTGTTTTCCTTTTAGTCCCAAAGTGTAAATCAAAGGCAAATAATGTTCTGGCGTAGGAATGGCTAATTGAAAAGCCCTGCTTTGCTTTTCGAAATCAATCAACGGTTGGAAATTTCCGTCTGTTAAATACTCATTTATAGTTGCTCTGGCTTCTATCGCCCAATCATATCCATAATCGTCTTTATCAAAATCTTGAAAATCAACCATTCGTAAATTATGAATAATATTTCCGCTGCCTACAATTAAAATTCCTTTGTGGCTTAACGCACTTAATTTTTGAGCTAAATCAAAATGGTATTGGGCCGGTTTGGTATAATCAATACTCAACTGGATTACGGGAACATTAGCTTCGGGATATAAATGTTTAATCACACTCCAAGCTCCGTGATCTAAACCCCATTCTTCATCTAATTCTATGGCTGTTGGCAATAATAATTGCTGAGTTTCTATGGCTAATTCGGGACTTCCTTTGGCGGAATATTGAACATCAAATAAGGCTTTTGGAAAACCTCCAAAGTCGTGAATGGTTCTAGGCATTTCCATTGCGGTAACCTTTGTTCCATTAGTAAACCAATGCGCCGAAATACACAAAATGGCATTCGGTTGTGGTAAGGTTTTGGCTAAGTTCCGAAAACCAGTTACAAACTGATTTTCCTCAATCGCATTCATCGGACTTCCGTGTCCCAGGAATAAAACAGGCATTTTTTCGGTATTTGAAAAAGAACCTGATATTTTATGTAAGTCGTTTAGTGTGTTCATAGTTATTTTTTTACCGCAAATTCGCAAATTATATATTTTAACATTAAATAGAAAAATTTGCGAATTAGCGGTTATTTTTAAAATCATTCCACAAAATTCTCATCCTTAAACCCTATCAAATATAATTTATTTTTGGCTCTCGTCATTGCCGTATACAACCACCGGATATAATCTCTATTTATACCATCTGGCAAATAAGGCTGTTCTATAAAAACCGTATTCCATTGACCACCTTGTGACTTATGGCAGGTTATTGCATACGAAAATTTAACTTGTAAGCCATTAAAATATTCGTTGGCTTTTACTTTTTGAAACTGCTTGAATTTAGTTTCTCCTTCATAATCTTTCAATACTTCCTGATACAAGCGGTTCGATTCTTCGTATGTTAATGAAGGTGATTCGCTTTTTATGGTGTCCATTAATAATACCGTTTCAAACGGAATCTGATTGGGATAATCGATCATTCTAATTTTTACTTTGGCAAACTTAAAACCATACAATTCTTTGATGTTAAAAATTTCCAATACTTCAATAATATCACCATTGGCAATAAAACCAGCTTCATCCGAATCTTTTAACCAAAAATAATTATTCTTCACCACCATCAAGAAATCGCCTGTTGAGAGTTCGCTTTCTTTATCTAGAATTTTGGTCCGGATTTGCTCATTATATTGATTCGCTCTTTTATTCGAACGAACAATAAACGCGGTATCTTCGATGCTATAATTACTGTAAGCCGAATTAATGGCATCTTGAATATCATACCCATCCGTTAGTCGAACAATATCTTTAAATTTCTTAACATCAAATTTGAATTCATCGATAAAAGAATCTTTGAGCAATTCTCGAAGTTCTGTTGCATTGTGCAAAATTCCTGAATTCTCCTCCTGACGCATGACTTCGTCCAGTTCGATATGTTCCACTTCTTTATTATAGTTCATTCCCAAAGTACGAATGTCCAATGCAGGACTAATATCTAAATTCACCGGAGGCAACTGGGCAGTATCTCCCAATAAAATCATCTTACAATTGGTTCCTGAATACACATAAGAAATCAAATCATCCAGCAAAGAGCCATTTTCATACAACTTCGAATCGGAATTCGTGTCTGAAATCATAGAAGCTTCATCCACTATAAAAATAGTGTTCGTATGTTTATTTTGTTGCAACGTAAAAGAAACGCCACCTCCAGAGGATTTCTTAGGAAAGTATATTTTTTTGTGAATTGTAAAAGCAGGTTTGTTCGAATAATTAGCAATTACTTTTGCCGCGCGACCTGTTGGCGCGAGCAAAACATACTTTTTATTGATGTCCAGTAAACTATTGACTATGGTGGAAATCACCGTAGTTTTTCCTGTTCCAGCATATCCTTTTAAGACAAAAATGGTATTATTATCTGCTTCGGTTAAAAATATTGCTATTTTTTGAAAAAAAATATTCTGTTTATAAGTGGGTTGGAACGGGAATTTTTTTTGTAAAAGACTATAAAACGAGGAGGAATTCATCTGAGAATGGTTTAAATGCAAAGTAAGCATTTTCAAAATCAAAAATCAATTTTGATTTGAAATAGTAATTTACATGTATCTATTAATTGATCCTACTTTTTTTATTTTAAAAGCGAAATTAATATTTGCAATTGCTTTTTGCAATTGATATTGTTTTTTAAATTTGTAAGTTTGTCAACTCATTTAATTCTTTCTAATTTCTGAATCAGAGCTGAATTTTAAATCATATTATGTTAACACCAAATCCAAATATAACTGAAAAAGTCTACAAAAAACTTTCCATTCAAGTTTCCTTGACTGGTCTTTCTTTTTGTTGTTTCGATACGTTAAATAATACGGTCATTTCGTTTAACGATGTACATTTTGATCCTTTTCAAAAAGGAATAAAAATAGAAGATTTGTTTGCTACTGCTTTTCGGGACTATCCAGAATTAAAAGAGTCGTATGATGAAATTTTGGTAATTCACAGCAACAAGCTTTCTACGTTTGTGCCTGAAGCACTTTTTGACGACAACTTTCTAGGCAGTTATTTGCAATACAATACTAAAGTTTTTGAAACTGATTTTTTTGCTTTTGATGAAATTCCAAATTATCAGATGAATGCGGTGTACATTCCCTACGTAAATATCAACAATTTTTTTATTGACCAATTTGGTGCTTTCGACTACAAACACGCCAATAGTATTTTAGTTTCTAAGCTTTTATTATCCTCCAAAAACAAGGAGGACAAAAAAATGTTCGTACATATTAATAAAGGTCATTTTGAAATCATTGTGGTTCAGAACCAAAAATTTTTACTTTTCAATTCTTTCGATTACACTACGCCAGAAGATTTTATATATTACATTTTATTTACTGCTGAACAATTAAACTTAAATCCCGAAAATTTTCTACTAGAACTTATTGGGAATATAACCCCCGAAAGCGATTATTTCAAAATTGCTTACAAATACATTCGCAACGTTTCCCTTATCGATGTGGAAGATTTGCGATGGAACAATTATTTTTCTGAGGCCGAAAACAGAAATCATTTTATACTTTTCAACTCATGAGAATCATTTCAGGAAAATACAAAGGAAGACGCATTTTTCCACCAAAAGGATTACCCGTTCGTCCCACAACCGACATGTCTAAAGAAGCATTATTCAATGTTTTGAACAACCATTTCAGTTTTGAAGGCCTAAAAATATTAGATTTATTCGCAGGAACCGGAAATATCAGTTACGAGTTTGCTTCCCGCGGAAGTACGCCAATTACTTCAGTTGATGGTGATTTTGGTTGTGTAAAATTTATCAAGCAAGTCGCAGCCGAATATGATTTTAATATTGCTGCCACAAAAAGTGATGTTTTTACGTATTTAGAAAGATGCAAAACATCCTACGATATTATTTTTGCAGATCCACCTTATGCTTTGGACCAAAAAACTTTCGAAAAAATCATTCTTTTAGTTTTCGAAAAAGAATTGCTTAATGAAGAAGGAATGATGGTAATCGAGCATTCTAAATATACCAAGCTAGATTACATGATTCACTTTTCGTTCCAGAAAAGTTATGGAGGTTCTATTTTTAGTTTCTTCGAATTAGGGAATAACGAGGAGGAAGAAGCTGAGGAATCACTTGAAAACGACAGCGAAGAGGAATAATCCCATTTTATCTAATTAGGAAGTTGAAACACTTGACAATTTATCCAAAACCATTTGATATGTTGGTGTTTCAATTTCATACTTAGCGCCTTCATTCGCCACAAATTTAGTCAAAGAAGCTAATTCAATTTCTCGTCCTTTCATCAAATCCCGATGCATGGAGGAAGTAGCATCATGAGGTGTTTTTTCTAATTTTAGAATGGTTTGCATAACAATGTCAGCTGGTAAACTCAACCCTTTTACGGCAGCAATCATCGTAATTTCGTTTAATAAGGAAACATACACAGACCGACTCGATTGACTTTCTAAAATTTCGCCAATATTTTGATTCAAATACGAAGTAGCTGAAGCCAATGCCGAGATAAAAATGAATTTCTCCCAAACGGTTTCTTCGATGTTTTCCACCAAATAACTTTCCATTTTCGCATTTTCAAAAATAGATTGTAATTTATTTAATACAGTAAGGGGAGCAGTTGCTGATCCAAAAAATAGTTTTTCAAAAGGCCCCACTTTTCTGATCACTCCAGGCGATACAATCATCGATACAATGTAAACGCAGCCTTGTAAAACTTCATTCTCAGGAAATAAAGCACTAATGCGCTCTGGCGCATCAACACCATTATACAGCGGTAGAATTACTGTGTTTTTAGTAATACATTTTTTGATAGCAAGAAGGCTCTCTTCAATATCATAGGTTTTGGTGGCGCAAATAAGAAAATCAAGTTTTCCAATTATTACTGGGTCATTAGAAACTACAGTTGGAAAAACGATTGACTCCTTTTCTTCAGTAGTAATTTTGAGTCCGTTCTTCGCAATTATTTTTTGAGTTTCACCCCTTGCAATAAATACAATTTCGATCGTATCTGATTCAAAATAAGCTTTTGCTAGTAACCCGCCAAAATAGCCTCCTACTCCACCCATACCTAAAATTCCGATTCTTGTTCGCATACCTATTTTACTGTTTCAGATTTTATCAAAAGTACAAAATCTTTAACATAAACTTCTAAACTGTTGTATCGAAAGAATAAATCAAAATGGTAACTTTGCGTTTTGCAAAAAATTATGTTAGACAAAGACAATACCATTGAAGTTCAAGGCGCTCGCGTTCACAACTTAAAAAATATAGATATTTCGATTCCTCGTGAAAAACTGGTTGTGATTACTGGGCTTTCTGGTTCTGGAAAATCATCATTAGCTTTTGATACAATATATGCCGAAGGGCAACGCCGTTATGTAGAAACCTTTTCTGCTTATGCGCGTCAATTTTTGGGTGGTTTAGAACGTCCTGATGTAGATAAAATTGATGGACTTTCGCCTGTAATTGCTATTGAACAAAAAACGACTAGCAAGAGCCCACGTTCCACCGTGGGAACCATTACTGAAATTTACGATTTCCTTCGTTTGTTGTACGCTCGTGGCGCTGATGCGTACAGTTACAATACAGGCGAGAAAATGGTTTCTTATTCTGATGAGCAAATCAAAGATTTAATAATTCAAGATTTTACAGGTAAAAGAATCAATATTTTAGCACCAGTAATCCGCGCTCGAAAAGGACATTATGCTGAACTTTTTCAACAAATTGCCAAGCAAGGTTTTCTTAAAGTTCGGGTGAATGGCGACGTGCTGGATATTACTTTGGGAATGAAACTAGACCGTTATAAAACTCATGACATCGAAATCGTTGTGGACAGAATGGTGATTGAAGATACTGCTGATAATGAAAAACGATTAATAGAAAGCATCAATACTGCTATGAATCAAGGGGAGAATGTATTGATGGTTTTAGATCAAGATTCAAATGAAGTGCGCTTTTTTAGTCGGAATTTAATGTGTCCTACAACTGGAATTTCGTATCAAAATCCTGAACCTAATTTATTTTCTTTTAACTCTCCAAAAGGCGCTTGTGATCATTGCAACGGTTTAGGAACCGTAAACGAAATCAATCCAAAAAAGATTATTCCAAACCCTAAATTATCCATAAAAGCGGGCGGTTTTGCTCCTTTAGGCGAATATAAATCCTCCTGGATTTTTAAGCAATTGGAAATCATAGGCGAAAAATATGGTTTTAAATTGACGGATGCAGTAAACACCATTCCGGACGAAGCTATGGAAATGATTTTGAATGGCGGAAAAGAAAAATTCACCATCAACTCTAAAGATTTAGGCGTTGCCCGAGAATACAAAATTGATTTTGAAGGTATTTCGCATTTCATCAAAAATCAACATGACGAAAGCGGTTCGACAAGTATTAAACGTTGGGCAAAAGAATTTATGGACGAAATAAAATGTCCCGTTTGTGAAGGCTCCCGTTTGAAAAAAGAAGCACAGTTCTTTAAAATCAATGAAAAAAACATTACCGAATTGTGCGATATGGACATTTCGGATTTGACCGCTTGGTTTAATGATTTAGATAGTCATTTGTCTGATAAACAAAAGCGTATCGCTACTGAAGTAATCAAAGAGATTAAGGACAGATTGAACTTTTTGATGAATGTAGGTTTAGATTATCTGGCTTTAAGCCGAAGTTCCAAATCACTTTCGGGTGGTGAAGCACAACGCATTCGTTTGGCTACTCAAATTGGTTCACAGTTGGTTGGAGTTTTGTATATTCTGGATGAACCAAGCATTGGTTTACACCAAAGAGACAATGAAAAACTGATTCATTCGCTGGAGCAATTGCGCGATATAGGAAACTCTGTAATTGTGGTAGAACACGATAAAGACATGATTGAACGTGCCGATTATGTGATTGATATTGGTCCAAAAGCCGGAAAATATGGCGGCGAGATTATTAGTAAAGGAACGCCTGCTGAAATCTTGAAACACCATACCATTACAGCGATGTACATGAATGGCGAGATGAAAATTAAAGTTCCAAAAAAACGTAGAGAAGGAAATGGAAAATTCCTAAAACTGACTGGAGCAACAGGAAACAACTTAAAAAATGTTTCAATAGAATTGCCGTTGGGCAAAATGATTTGCGTAACGGGAGTTTCTGGAAGTGGAAAATCTACTTTGATTAATGAAACGCTATATCCGATATTAAACGCTTTCTATTTTAATGGAGTCAAAAAGCCAAAACCCTATAAAAAAATAGAAGGCTTGGAA
Organism: Flavobacterium xanthum; assembly: GCF_900142695.1. GTDB lineage: Bacteria > Bacteroidota > Bacteroidia > Flavobacteriales > Flavobacteriaceae > Flavobacterium > Flavobacterium xanthum. Next base: position 25,454 of record NZ_FRBU01000015.1, read on the forward strand.
CATATCGATAAAGTAATTGATATCGACCAAAGCCCAATTGGTAGAACGCCACGGAGTAATCCAGCAACCTACACCGAAGTTTTTACCGAAATAAGAAATCTCTTTACGATGACTTCCGAAAGTATGATTCGGGGATATAAAGCGGGTCGATTTAGTTTTAATGTAAAAGGCGGCCGTTGTGAAACCTGCGAAGGTTCTGGTGTGCGAACTATTGAAATGAACTTTCTGCCAGACGTTTATGTAGAATGTGAAACCTGTCAAGGAAAACGTTTTAACAGAGAAACACTGGAAATTCGATACAAAGGAAAATCCATTTCAGATGTACTAAATATGACGGTGGACGAAGCAGTTCCGTTTTTTGAAATGATTCCAAAGATTTACCGAAAAGTAAAAACCATCCAAGATGTAGGTTTAGGTTATATTACACTTGGACAACAAAGTACGACACTTTCCGGTGGTGAAGCACAACGCATTAAACTGGCGGGAGAGTTGTCTAAAAAAGATACTGGAAATACCTTTTATATTCTGGACGAACCCACCACTGGCTTGCATTTTGAAGATATCAGAGTGTTAATGGAAGTGATTAATAAACTGGTAGATAAAGGAAATACCATATTGATTATCGAACACAATATGGATGTTATTAAACTAGCGGATTATATTATTGACATTGGTCCTGAAGGAGGAAAAGGCGGTGGCCAATTGGTTGCCAAAGGAACTCCCGAAGAAATAATAAAAAATAAAAAAAGTTATACCGCTCAGTTTTTGAAAAAGGAGTTACAATAGCTTTTTATAAAATTAGTGCACTTAATTGGATTTATACCAACATACAATTAAGTGCAAATTTTTAAAATATACACAACTATTCAGCTTTTCCTCTTTTCACAACTGCAACTACCTGCGATCTCCTTCTGCAACATGACCCATTGCTAAAAAGCACCTTAAGCAATCAATTATCTCTTTTTTTCTGGTTAAACTACTATTTAGTGCTCTTTTGAGTATCAAATAGGGACTGTTTCTATTTTCTCATAGCTAATTTCTATATTTATTTTTGTTTTGTACTGCTAAAGTCCAAGTATGCTTGCGATTGCGTGAGTGATGGAAGCGGCATCCTTTCCTTTTTTCTTTAAAAAAGGAAAGATACAGCGTACAGCACGACCCAGCCGAAGTTTACGGAGGCTGGGGCATGCCCAAAAGTAAACGCAAAGTGAGCAAATACTACATTGTAATTTATATTTTGAAATTGTATAATCTTTAAAAATTATCATAATATTAGTAGATAGGAGTTGCAAAAAAATGTAATTTGGCACTTTGAATTACTACTTTACAACACTTGTTTATAGAACTTATGGATAAAATAAAAATACTTTGGGTGGATGACGAAATCGACCTTTTGAAACCACATATATTATTTTTGGAGAAAAAAAATTACGAGGTAACTACTTGCAATAATGGACTTGATGCCATTACTATTTTTGAGGAAAACAATTTTGATATTGTGTTCTTGGACGAAAATATGCCTGGAATGAGCGGTTTAGAAACGTTATCAGAGATGAAGGAGAAAAAATCTTCGGTTCCTATGATAATGATCACTAAAAGTGAGGAAGAATATATTATGGAGGAAGCCATAGGTTCTAAAATTGCTGATTATTTGATCAAACCCGTGAACCCGAACCAAATTTTGTTGAGTTTGAAGAAAAATCTGGATCATTCCCGACTCATTTCGCAAAAAACAACTTTGGATTATCAAAAGGAATTTAGAAAAATCACCATGGAAATGGCGATGGTGAATTCGTATGAAGACTGGATCGAATTGTATAAGAAATTAATTTTTTGGGAACTGGAATTAGAGAATATCAATGATCAGAGTATGGTTCACATTTTGGAATCTCAAAAAACCGAAGCTAATTCCCAATTTGGTAAATTCATTGAGCGTAATTACGAGGATTGGTTTGCACCAAAAGCAGAAAAGCCCATTCAATCGCATACTTTATTCAAAGAATTAGTCGTTCCTGAACTCAAGAAAAAAGACAAACCAATTTTATTTGTAGTAATTGATAACTTGCGCTATGACCAATGGAAGACCTTTGAAAGTGTGGTGGGCAATTACTACAAGCTGGAAAAAGAAGTGCCTTACTACTCTATTCTTCCTACGGCGACACAATATGCGAGAAACGCTATTTTCTCTGGTTTGACCCCGTTGGAAATGGAAAAACAGTTTCCGCAATATTGGAAAAATGATCCAGAAGAAGGCGGAAAGAATCTTTTTGAAGCAGAATTTTTAACAGCTCAATTGAAACGATTGGGCCTCAATATTAAAGAGGATTATTTTAAAATAACAAATCTTGCCGGTGGTAAAAAGCTAGTCGAAGGATTTAAAGCATTGAAAAATAATGACTTAGTGACTGTTGTATACAATTTTGTAGATATGCTTTCCCATGCAAAAACAGAGATGGATGTCGTAAAAGAACTAGCCTCAGACGATAAAGCCTATCGATCACTTACCCTGAGCTGGTTTAAAAATTCCCCTTTGCTAGAAATTATCCAACAAGCGCAAAAAATGGGATTCAAATTGATTTTGACTACCGATCATGGGACTATCAATGTTAAAAACCCATCCAAAGTCGTGGGTGATAAAAACACCAGCTTGAATTTACGTTATAAAACAGGCCGCAGTTTAACCTACGAACACAAAGATGTGTATGCGGTTAAAGAACCAAAAAATATTGGATTACCTACTATAAATATGAGTAGTTCTTATATTTTTGCAAAAAATGATTTGTTTTTAGCCTACGTTAACAACTATAATCATTACGTGAGTTATTATAAAAATACCTATCAGCATGGGGGAATTTCATTAGAGGAAATGATTATCCCGTTTTTAGTTTTTAACCCGAAATAGAAAAAAGCAGTCCGTATCCGTTTTCAGTTTTTGGTGCCTCCCAGAACTTTAAACTCTAAATAATTTTAAAAGCATGAATATCATTTTTTCTATCGACCAACTCGAGGAAGTTGCTCAGCAAATTATAGCCAGTAATCCTAAAAAAGTAATCCTTTTTCATGGAGAAATGGGCGTTGGAAAAACGACTTTAATCAAGCAGTTGTGCAAAACGCTTGGGGTAACCGGAGCAACAAGCAGTCCAACCTTTTCTTTAGTTAATGAATACGAAACGGATGTAAATCAACTCATTTATCATTTTGATTTTTATAGACTGAATGATGAAGTAGAAGCATTAGATATGGGGATTGATGATTACTTGTATTCCGGGAATTGGTGTTTTATTGAATGGGCAGAAAAGATTCCAAATTTGATTCCTGAGGCACATTCAGTACTTACCATTTCATCGCTTGCTGATGGAAAACGTTATTTACAATTAAGTTAAAAAGAGCCTCATGAATGTAGAAAACAAAGTTGTAATTATTCCATTTTCAGTAGATTTAAAAGAGCCAATAAAAACATTAAATCTGGAATGGCTGAAAAAATATTTTAGGGTCGAACCCAAAGATGAAATTGTACTTTCAGATCCTCAAGGCCAAATTATAGACAAAGGTGGAATGATTTTTTATGCCCAATATAATGAGATTATTGTAGGCACTGTTTCTTTGATAAAAATTGACAATACGACTTTTGAATTGAGCAAAATGGCGGTTCAAGATGGTGTACAAGGTTTGGGCATCGGAAAAAAATTAATACTTCACTGCCTTGCTATTGCTAAAGAAAAAGGAATGGAGAAACTAATTTTATATTCGAATAGGAAATTACTACCAGCCATTCATTTATACGAGAAATACGGTTTTTTAGAAGTGCCATTGGAAGGTGGTGTTTATGAAAGAGCCGACATAAAAATGGAACGAACCATCCACCACTAATTTTATCAGGTACTAATGCGTTTACCAAAAATGCGATAAGTGCCTTTTATAAAACTTTTTGCGTAAATTGTACCCTTAATTTAACAACATCAATGTCAATAACTATAACACCATTCACAAAACAACAACTATTACCGCAGGAGGAAAAATTGGAGATTGCAAGACAAAAAAGCGAACTCTTTATTGGTATTCCAAAGGAAACGAGTCACCAAGAACGCCGTATTTGCCTTACTCCTGATGCGGTAAACTCGCTTACTTATCATGGACATCGGGTGATGATAGAAGCAGGAGCGGGATTGAGTTCTAGTTATACTGATAAGGAATACAGTGATGCGGGTGCTGAAATGACTAATGACGCTAAAAAGGTATTTGGTTGTCCAATGATTTTGAAAGTAGAACCTGCAACTCTTGCAGAAATCGCCATGATGAATCCACAGACTATTCTTTTGTCAGCCATTCAGTTAAAAACCCGAAAAAAAACCTATTTTGAGGCTTTAAGCAAAAAGAAAATTACTGCATTAGCTTTTGAATATATTAAGGATGAAGACGGAACCTATCCTGCTGTTAAATCATTAAGCGAAATTGCTGGAACTGCCTCCATACTAATTGCAGCCGAGCTAATGATTACCAATGAATTTGGAAAAGGGTTATTATTTGGTAATATTACTGGTGTCCCTCCTACAGATGTGGTAATTCTAGGAGCAGGAACTGTAGGTGAATTTGCTGCCAAAACGGCTATTGGATTAGGAGCTTCTGTAAAAGTTTTTGACAATTCCATCACTAAATTGCGAAGACTACAAAACAATTTAAACCAAAGAATTTTTACTTCAACCATTCAACCAAAAGCATTACTAAAAGCACTCAGAAGGTGTGACGTCGCTATAGGTGCCATGCGTGGCAAGGATCGTTGTCCTGTAATAGTAACAGAAACGATGGTCGAGCACATGAAAAACGGAGCCGTAATTGTAGATGTGAGTATTGATACCGGCGGTTGTTTTGAAACTTCAGAAGTGACTTCGCATGAAAAACCAACCTTCATCAAAAACAATGTGTTGCATTACTGCGTGCCCAATATTCCTTCCCGATATTCTAAAACTGCTTCGTTGTCCATAAGCAATATTATTTCCCCTTACTTAATGAAAATTGCAGAGGATGGCGGTATAGAAAGTGCCATCCGTTGTGATAAAGGATTAAAAAATGGGGTCTATATGTACCACGGAATCTTGACAAATAGTGCCATCGGTGATTGGTTCGATTTACCGTATAACGATATCAATTTAATTGTTTTTTAAGAAAACTTTCAGTTACCTTTGCTAAAAATATAATTCATGAAGTTTATACACCGTTTTGCCTATTATTTGGTAGGTTTAGTAATAGGACTTTTCTTTGTTGCTTTGGTTTTTAGTGGCAAAGATACCCGTTGTAATTATTTTCCAAACGCTAGAGTACTAAATGATTTGAGGAATAAACCCTTTTACTATTCCGATCAAGCTTCTTTGATTTTAGCTGAAAAATGGATTGACACTGCCGATATAAAGAATACATTACAATTTGGAGATATCGATTTTGATAAAAGTAACGTTGTCCTAAAAAAAGGAAAACTGTACGTCATTGAAGGTAAAACAATTAAGAATCAAGAGGTGACTTTAAAAGTAATTAATTATGCTGACAAAGCCATTTTAGAAGAAATCATCAAAAAGTAAATCCAGAAATCAGTCCTAATTATAAGCTGATTTTTCTAGTACTCCCCCTGAGAATTTGGGCGTGCCCCTGCGTAAAAACTTCGGGTCCTGCTGTCCGCTCCCGCTTTTTTTTCGAGGCAAAAAAGCCTCTCAAAAAAGAGCTCCACTGCCATCACTCACGCAGAACAATACACAAGGAGACGTAATTTTTAAACTAAACATAGAGGCTAAGCATTTTTCTGATTTAGTTTTCAAATTAAAATCTGTAACATTAAATCCGTACCTCTAAATAGGTCTTGAAAATTAATGCAATTTTCAGCAAAATATCTTTTTTAGTCGATAAAGCAACAGGAACTAAAAGCACAAAGTTTTAGGCTCTTGTGGTGACTACTGAAAATTATTCTACTGAAATCCAATCAATTAATGCTTTATTATGCTGTTTTAAATAAGCATTTGTTTTACTAAAATGCTTATTACCAAACCATTTTCCTTGATTCGCACTCAATGGCGATGGATGTCCGGACTCCAAAACTAAATGTTTATTTCGGTCTATTCTAAGTCCTTTTTTATGGGCAAAATTCCCCCATAACAAGAAAACAACTTGTTCGGTTTCCTCAGAAATTTTCTGGATAACAGCGTCAGTAAAAAGATTCCATTTTAAATGTTTATGACTGTTTGCTGTGTCTTCCCTAACTGTTAGCGAAGCATTCAACAATAAAACTCCTTGTTTTGCCCAAGATTCCAAATTTCCAGAACTGGGCAGGAAAATTGTTCCATAATCATCGCTTAATTCTCTAAAAATATTACGTAAAGAAGGTGGAATTCGGACATCATTATTTACCGAAAAGCACAAACCATTGGCTTCGCCTTTTCCATGATAAGGATCCTGACCAATGATGACCACTTTTAAATCATTAAAATTACAATAATTAAAAGCGGAAAAAATCAAGTCTTGAGGAGGATAACAGGTATAATTTTTATATTCTTCACCCACAGATTCCATTAAATCATAAAAATAAGGCTGCTGGATTTCATCTGACAAAATATTTTGCCATTCGGGATTAAGATTGATTTGCATAAATAATTATTATTTTACAAAGATACACAGAGTAATAAAAGAGATGCGTGGTAATTACATTTTTTAATTCCTAAAAAACGATCCTAAACATTCATTAATTCTTTGTGAATGACTGTTAAATAGTCTTAACTATTAACTATTTTTGTCTAAAAAAGAATTTACAGATAAATGATATCCATCACCGAAAAAACATTACAAGATTTACAATTCCCAACTGTTCTAGAAACGATTTCGGCAATTTGTAATACCGATATTGGCAAACAGAAAGCGCTTGAAATAACACCCTTTAAAGATAAAGAAACCTTGATGCAAGCCTTAATGCAAACATCAGAATATGTTTCCTCTTTTCAAAACAACAATGCAATCCCCAATCATGGTTTCGATGCTATTACGCACGAAATTAGATTTCTCGCCATTGAGGATAGTTTCCTTGAAGTGGGAAGCTTTAGAAAAATAGCTACTTTGTCCTCGACGGTCAATTTCCTATTGACCTATTTCAAAAAATTTGAAGATTATTATCCAAATTTAAATGCTAGAGCTTTACAGGTTGAATTTACCAAAGACATAATTGTCATGGTAGATGAAATTGTTGATAAATATGGCGAAATAAAAGACAATGCCTCTCCAGATTTGTTGAACATTCGTCGCAGTATGAATGCGGTGCGAGGAAAAGTCAATCAGAGTTTTGGAACCGCCTTAGCGCAATACAATGCCTTAGGATATCTAGATGATATCAAAGAGAGTTTTGTTCAAAACCGCAGAGTATTGGCGGTATTAGCAATGTATCGACGCAAAGTAAAAGGATCGATTTTAGGCAGCTCTAAAACAGGAAGTATTGCTTATATCGAACCTGAAGCCACACTGAATTATTCCAGAGAACTTAGCAATTTAGAATATGAAGAAAAAGAGGAAATTACAAGAATTTTAAAACAATTATCAAATTATATACGCCCCTATTTACCGTTGCTAATCAAATACCAAGACTTCTTGAGTGATGTTGATGTAATTGCTGCCAAAGCTAAATATGCAAATCGAATCAATGGAATTTTACCTGCAATTACAGAGAACAGAAGGTTGTATTTTAGAGAGGCGTTCCACCCTATTTTACTTTTGAACAACAAGCTAAAAAATGAAATCACACATCCACAAACGATTGAATTGAGCCAGGAAAACAGAATCATTGTAATTTCTGGTCCTAATGCTGGTGGAAAAACCATATCGTTAAAAACCGTGGGATTATTACAATTGATGTTACAATCTGGTATGTTAATTCCAGTTCATGAACGCAGTGAAACATTCTTATTCGATCGAATACTTACAGATATTGGAGACAATCAATCTATTGAAAATCATCTAAGTACATACAGTTACCGATTAAAGAATATGAACTACTTTTTAAAGAAGTGTAACAAAAAAACCATGTTCCTAATTGATGAGTTTGGTACCGGTTCTGATCCTGAATTGGGTGGTGCATTGGCCGAAATTTTCTTGGAAGAATTCTACCATCGGGAAGCTTTCGGGATTATTACAACGCATTATTCAAATTTAAAAATATTAGCTAATGAACTGCCTTTTGCTACCAACGCCAACATGCTCTTTGATGAAAAGTCATTAGAACCTATGTACAAATTAGCTTTGGGACAAGCGGGAAGTTCATTTACATTTGAAGTAGCCTTAAAAAATGGAATTCCATTCGGATTGATAAATCGAGCCAAAAAGAAGATTGAAGTTGGAAAAGTACGTTTCGATAAAACAATTGCCACGCTACAAAAAGAACGTTCAAAAATGGAGAAAACTTCTCAAACGCTAAAAGAGGAAGAAACTAAAGCGCGCGAAGAAGGCAAGAAAATGGAAACCATAAATGTAAAAATTAAACAAAAACTCGAAAGCTATCAGGAATTGTATGATAGTAATCAGAAAACGATTTATATAGGTACTAAAATAGAGGATATTGCAGAGAAATATTTCAACAATAAGAACAAGAAGGAATTACTTGGCGAATTTTTAAAAATAATTGAAATAGAAAATTCAAAACGCAAAAAAGCTTCAACTAAAGAGAGCAAAGCATTAATAGAAAAGAAGAAAGAAGTCATTCAAGAAGTGACTATTCAAGTTGAAGAAATTAGAAAAGAGAAGAAGGAAAAGAAACTAAAAGTAGTGGTTGAAAAACCTAAACACATTCTAAAAGTAGGTGATCGCGTGCGCATGTTTGATGGAAAAGCAGTAGGAACCCTTGATGCGATAGAGAAAAATAAAGCAACGGTAAACTATGGCGTATTCACTTCAAAAGTAAGTCTTGAAGCGCTGGAGTTTGTTGAGGCTGGTAAAAGTAAATAAGGCACCCTAGGAACGAATCAATCGCACTAACAAGAGTTATGATAGGAGTAATTAGAATAGAAATCCAATTTCTTGTATACTTCAACTTAAAATATATGGATAAATTACCTAAACATAAAAAAATAATCCTGTTTGATGGCCTGTGCAATTTGTGTGATACAGCGGTGCAATTTATAATTAAGCATGACCAAAAAGATATTTTTAGATTTGTATCCTTGCAATCTGATTTAGGACAAGAAATTACTAAACATTTAGGAATTGACACTCATAAAACAGACAGTATTATTTTGTATCAGCCTGGTTTTGCCTATTATTATAAGTCGGAAGCTGCACTGGAAATTGCTAAAAATTTAGGTGGAATATTTTATTTTGCCAATCTCTTTTCTATATTACCGGTATCATTTAACAACTATATTTATGATTATATTGCAAAAAACCGTTACAAATGGTATGGTAAAAAGGACCACTGCATGATTCCCACCAAGGAGTTGCAAGCCAAATTTTTAGAATAAACGACCGAGCATGATATTTATCATGACTTTTATTTATTATCAATACTATATTTGGCCCAACTTAAAATAAATAAATAAATCATGAAAGACACTACACTTTTTTCTTGGGATAACGGAACTTTTATAATGGTTGTCGTATTCGGTTTAGTAATCGTTGGAATCGTTTCTGCCGTTTTTATTATGATGAATTCTGATAAAAAAATAAAAAAATAGCAAAAAAAAGAGGATGACCAATTTTGGACATCCTCTTGCTATTATTACGCTAGGCAGAAGAAATTAACTTCTAATTAGTTTTCTATATTTCAATCGTTTTGGAGTTAAATCCCCACCTAAACGTTTCTTTTTATTTTCCTCATATTCAGAGAAACCACCCTCAAAATAATACACTTCTGAGTTGCCTTCAAAAGCTAGAATGTGCGTACAAATTCTGTCTAAAAACCATCTATCGTGAGAAATTACTACTGCGCAACCTGCAAAATTTTCTAAACCCTCTTCCAAAGCACGAAGCGTATTGATATCCAAATCATTCGTTGGCTCATCCAGTAACAAAACGTTTCCTTCCTCTTTTAATGTCATGGCAAGATGTAAACGGTTTCTTTCTCCACCTGAAAGCATCGAAACTTTCTTGTTTTGCTCTCCACCACCAAAATTAAATCTTGATAAATAAGCTCTTGAATTCACTTGCTTTCCACCCATCATAATCAATTCTTGACCGTCAGCGAAGTTTTCCCAAATTGATTTTTCAGGATTAATATTTGAATGTGCTTGATCAACATAAGCAATCTTTACAGTATCCCCAATTAAGAACTCACCTGAATCTGGTTTTTCTTCTCCCATGATCATTTTGAAAATAGTTGATTTACCCGCACCATTTGGCCCAATAATTCCAACAATTCCTGCTTGTGGTAATGTAAAGTTTAAATTATCATAAAGTAATTTTTCTCCAAATGCTTTAGACACATTCTTAGCCTCAATTACATTTGTTCCTAAACGTGGACCATTTGGAATGTAAATTTCCAGATTTTCATCCAATTGTTTTTGGTCTTCATTCAATAATTTATCGTAGTTCTGTAAACGCGCTTTTTGCTTCGTCTGACGACCTTTGGCACCTTGACGAACCCAATCCAACTCTCGTTCTAAATTTTTTCTTCGTTTGGAAGCTGTTTTTTCTTCTAGTGCCATACGGCTTGATTTTTGGTCCAACCAAGAAGAATAATTCCCTTTCCAAGGAATTCCTTCTCCTCTATCTAGTTCTAAAATCCAACCTGCCACATTGTCCAAGAAATATCTATCGTGTGTTACTGCAATTACAGTTCCGGCATATTGTGCTAAATGTTGTTCTAACCAAAGTACACTTTCCGCATCCAAGTGATTGGTAGGTTCATCTAGAAGCAAAACATCCGGTTGTTGCAATAACAAACGACATAAAGCTACACGACGACGTTCTCCTCCAGATAAATTCTTAATTGGAGTATCACCTTCAGGAGTACGCAAGGCATCCATGGCGATTTCTAATTTAGTGTCAATTTCCCATGCACCTAATGCATCAATTTTATCTTGTAAAAGCGCTTGACGATCCATCAACTGCTCCATTTTATCGGCATTTTCATAGACTTCCGGCAAGCCAAAACTATCATTGATTTTATTGAATTCGTCTAAAACAGCCATTGTCTCAGCCACTCCTTCTCTTACAATTTCAATCACCGTTTTGCTATCATCTAAAATAGGTTCCTGTTCTAAATAACCAACAGTGTAACCTGGTGCAAAAACTACATCACCTTGATAATTTTTATCAACACCAGCAATTATCTTTAATAAAGAAGATTTTCCAGATCCATTTAAACCCAAAATACCAATTTTAGCTCCATAAAAGAAACTCAAATAAATATTTTTAAGTACTGGTTTATCTGCTCCTTGATAAGTTTTACTCAATTTGGACATTGAGAAGATTACTTTTTTATCGTCTGCCATTTTTTTTAATTTAAAATTTAAAATTCAACATTTGAAATGACTATTATAGTCTGCCCTTGAGCGAACTGAAAACCCATGCGTTAGCTAAAAAACCAACTCCTACGGCAGCAAAGCCCCAACCTGCAACGTCATCGTACCTAAAAGCACCTAAGCCAATAAGTAATAAACCCATGATAATCATTATAAGCGTGGCCCAACCTAGGATCGTATTTTTATTCATTGCCATATTTATGGAATTTCGTTTTTAATTCCCATTCTGAAACCTCATAAAGGGTTTGCAAATATCGGGATTTTTTACCCTTTAATTAAATATTTTATAAAGCATTTCTCTTAATAAATCGGATTGCGACAAAGCATTGGCACCAACACCTTTACTTTTGACATCAATATCACGCAGAGCTGTTACAATTTGACTTACTTTTTTCATCGGATAATTCTTCAAAGCCACATCATATTCTTTTAAAAAGAATGGATTTACGCCTATTACCGCTGCTACATTTTTTGGATTTCTGTCCTTCAAACCGTGATACTTCAGCAATTGGATAAAAAAACCAAAAACTAAACTAGTCGTCACCACCATTGGATTATCTTTTGGATTCTGGGCAAAATTTTCAGCAATGGTATAAGCTTTTAATTGGTTGCGTTCACCGAGTGCTTTTCGCAATTCAAATACATTGAAGTCTTTGCTGAATCCTATATTTTCCTCAATATCCTTTGGACTTATCGTGCTTCCAACTGGCAAAATAATTTGTAATTTTTCGAGTTCATTATTTATTTTGCTCAAGTCTGTTCCCAAGAATTCTACTAACATGGCTGTAGCTTTGGGTTCAATAGCATATTTTTTACCAGCGAGGACACGTTTTATCCAGTCCCCAACTTGATTTTCATATAATTTTTTGCTTTCATACACCACGCCTGACTTAGCCAATAATTTGGTCAATTTTTTTCGCTTGTCCAACGTCTTGTATTTATAACAAAAAACCAAAACCGTTGTTGCCATTGGGTTTTCGGCATAGCTTTCCAGTTTGTCAATGGTTCGAATCAAATCTTGTGCTTCCTTAACAATTACAACTTGACGTTCTGCCATCATAGGATAGCGTTTAGCGGTAGAAATAATATCTTCGATTGTGACATCTCTGCCGTACAAAACCGTTTGATTGAATCCTTTTTCCTCTTCCGTAAGCACTTTCCCTTCAATATAGTCTGATAATTTATCGATGTAATATGGCTCTTCACCCATCAAAAAATAAAGCGGTTTAATGTTGCCCCCTTTTATATCATTTACAATTTTTAGTACTTCGTCCATTTTTATGTTTTGTGTGAAGTTTACCGTTTAAAGTTTGTTGAATCACATGAGACTTTAAACTTGAAACTTTCAACTAAATAACTATTTTTGCTTCATGCAGCAATTAAATTTTTCTACTTATCATTTTCGTTTCAAAAATAGCGAAAATAAAGTCTCTATTTTTGATGAAATCAGGAAAAAATTTATCATTCTTACACCCGAAGAATGGGTTCGCCAGCACGTAGTTCAGTTTTTATTAGAAGAAAAAAAATATCCAAAATCATTAATTAATGTAGAAAAGGTTTTAAAAGTGAATGGCTTACGCAAAAGATACGATGTAGTCGTTTTTAATTCAGATGGGTCTATTTTTATTTTAATCGAATGTAAAGCACCCGAAATTAAAATTGCGCAAGCGACTTTCGACCAAATTGCGCGCTATAATATGACAATGAAAGCCCAATATTTGATGGTGACTAATGGATTGAATCATTACTTTTGCCAAATGGATTTCGAAAATGAAAAATATCAATTTCTTACCGAATTACCAATTTATCAAATCCGGTAATCAAAATTAAAAGATGAAAATAGCTGTTGTAATACTGAATTGGAATGGAATTTTATTGTTAGAAAAATTTTTGCCTTCCCTATTGAAATATTCTGCTGAAGCCACAATTTATGTCGCTGATAATGCATCGACAGATGATTCTATCTCCTTTGTCAAAGCTTTTTTTCCTGCGGTACAAATAGTAAAAAATGATAGCAATTTAGGATTTGCAGATGGCTACAATCAAGCTTTAAAATACATCGACGCGGAAATATATGCCTTAGTCAACTCTGATATTGAAGTAACCGAGAATTGGTTGCAACCCATTATTAAAACGTTTGAAAGTGAACCAAATACGGCGATCATTCAGCCTAAAATATTAGATTTTAAACGCAAAGATTATTTTGAATATGCAGGAGCTGCAGGAGGATTCATAGATCAATACGGCTATCCGTATTGCCGTGGTCGTATTTTTGATGCTTTAGAGAAAGATATTGGACAGTATGATGATCATTGCGAGATATTTTGGGCTTCAGGAGCTTGTTTTTTTATTAGAAGCCAAGTGTACAAAGACCTCAATGGTTTTGATGGAGAATTTTTTGCACATCAAGAAGAAATTGATTTGTGCTGGCGTGCCTTTAATCAAGGAAATAAAATAAAATACAATTCGGAATCCGTGGTCTATCATATAGGTGGAGCAACTTTACAACAGGGGAATCCAAAAAAGACTTTTTTGAATTTTAGAAATTCCTTGTTGATGTTGACTAAAAATCTTCCTAAAGAACAATTGTATAAAATTCTTTTGGGTCGAATGCTTTTGGATGGAATTGCAGGAATCCAATTTTTAGCACAAGGAAAACCCAAGCATTTTTTGGCAGTACTGAAGGCTCACTGGTCCTTTTATGGCCTTTTTATGGCCTATTATAAAAGAAGAAATAAATTTCAACAAACAGAATACTATAATGTAAAAAGCATCGTTTACCTCTATTTTATTAGAAAAATTATAGTTTTTAACGATTTATTTAGAATTAAATAAAATATAAAAGGCTAAATTTGTCTTTCACAATATAAACTAAATTTTAACAATTTATGAAAAAAATCGTAATTGCCTTATCAGTAATGGCCCTTTTAACTTCTTGTGTTTCTAAAAAGAAATACACGGACTTAGAAGCTAGAAACAAAGAGACACAAGATTTATTAAATACTGCGACTGTAAAATTAAATTCTTGCTTAGAAGAAAAAGCAGGTCTTGCAGCAACTGCCGCTACTTTAAAAGAACAAAATCAAGGTTTAATCAGTGTTTCCAAAGACATGACTGTTTTGTCAACTAAGGGTGCTCAAAATATTGAAAAAGCTTTAGAATCTATTAAAGAGAAAGATTTGAAAATAAGCAGAATGCAAGATGCGTTAACTAAAAAAGATAGCGTGACATTAGCATTAGTGACAAGTTTAAAAAGTTCAGTAGGAATTTCTGATCCAGATATTGAAATAAATGTTGAAAAAGGAGTTGTTTTTATCTCTATTGCTGACAAATTATTATTTAAAAGCGGAAGTTACGAAGTAACAGATAGAGCTAAAATGGTTTTGGCTAAAGTTGCCAAAGTGGTTAACGACAAACCTGATTTTGAATGTATGGTTGAAGGTCATACGGACAATGTTCCTTACAATGGAACAGGTGTACTGTTAGACAATTGGGATTTAAGCGTGAAACGTTCTACTTCTATTATCCGTGTATTAACAAATCAATTAGGTGTTAAACCAGAGCAATTAATTGCTGCAGGAAGAAGTTCTTACATTCCTTTAGTTGCCAATGATTCTGCTGAAAACAGATCTCGCAACAGAAGAACTCGTATTGTAGTTTTACCAAAAATTGATCAATTTTACGAAATGATTGAAAAAGAAATGAAAAAACAAAGACCATAATTTCATTCCAATATCAAAAAATAAGCGCCTCAAATTAGAGGCGTTTTTTTTTGCTTTATTTCTATTCTAAAACATTGACAAAAATTGACTTTAGATCGAAACAAAAAAAGCAGGCCAATTGGCCTGCCTTTATGTATCCTCAATTTTTCTTTAACAACCAATTAAATATAATTAAGAATAACATGCTATTACTTTGTAATTAAAAAATATAATTTATCCGCAAATATAAAAATATATAATAAATCAGCAAATATTTTGCCAAAAATTTAAATTTTACAAAATATCTATACTTCCTTTTCCTTCTCTTACTACAATTGGTTCATCACCCGATAAATCAATAATAGTAGAACCTACATTATCACCATAACCGCCATCGATAACTAGGTCTACAAGGTTTTGCCATTTTTCGAAAATCAGTTCTGGATCAGTGGTGTATTCTATCACATCATCATCATCATGAATTGAGGTAGAAACAATAGGATTCCCAAGAAACTTGACAATCTCTAAAGCAATCGCATTATCAGGAACCCTGATTCCGACAGTCGTTTTCTTTTTGAATTCCTTAGGTAAGTTATTATTTCCCGGTAAAATAAAGGTATAGGGTCCTGGTAAAGCTCTTTTTAAGATTTTAAAAGTAGCCGTGTCAATTTGTCTCACATAATCAGAGATGTTACTTAAATCATGGCAAACGAAGGAAAAATTAGCTTTATCAAGCTTTACTCCTTTTATCTTTGCAATGCGTTCCAAAGCTTTCGTATTGGTAATATCACAACCCAACCCGTAAACGGTATCTGTAGGGTAAATCACTAATCCTCCATCTTGTAAAACCTTAACTACTTTGGCTATTGCCGCTTCGTTGGGTTTATCTGGGTATATTTTTATAAATTGAGCCATTTTATTTAGTTTAAAATTAAGGGTTTGCAGTTTAATGAATTCATGATAGAAACCTAAACCTGCACCCTAAAACACGTTTTTATCCAATAATATCTAGTTTTGCAAATCGCAATAGTAATTTTTTTATACCGCCTACATCAAATTTGATTTCAGCTTTTTTATCCGCGCCTATTCCTTCCAGATTTATAACTTCCCCTTTTCCAAAGCGTTCGTGCATGACAATATTTCCTGCTGCCAGTTTATTATCAAATAAATTTGCCGCTCCTGAAGCCAAATTATTGGAAACCGGCTTTAATTTTCGAATATTTATATCTGATTTAGGTTCTGTATCCGTGTTGTATTTAGGTGGTGTTCCCCCTATTGGTTTTGCCAGACGCAATTTAGATTTATCTACATCACCAAAAATATCACTATCAATCATCGGTTTATAGCGGTAATTGTTTTCAGGAGGCGTCATATATTCTAGATATTGACTATCGATTTCCTCGATAAAACGAGAAGGTTCACTATCGGTCAACTTTCCCCAACGGTATCGTGATTGTGCATAGGTCAAATATGCCTGATGTTCCGCGCGGGTCAAAGCCACATAGAACAAACGCCGTTCTTCCTCAAGTTCACTTCTGGTACTCATACTCATGGCACTTGGAAACAAATCCTCTTCCATTCCAACGACAAAAACATGCGGAAACTCTAATCCTTTTGCCAAGTGGATGGTCATTAACGCCACACGATCTTCATCGCTAGTATCTTTATCTAAATCAGTTGCTAGAGCTACATCCTCCATAAATTCAGACAAAGCGCCACGAGCACCATCTATTTCTTTTTGGCCATCGGTGAAATCTTTTATCCCGTTTAATAACTCCTCAATATTTTGAATTTTAGCCATTCCTTCCGGAGTTGCATCTTTCTTTAATTCTTGTATCAATCCCGTTTTTTTAGCAACATGATCAGCCAGATAAAACGCATCCTGATTCTCATTTATAGCCTGAAAACTCTGAATCATCGTAACAAAATCTAGTAGTTTTTGCTTGGTTCCAGAATTCAATTTTAAATCAATACGTTCTATATTTTGCATTACTTCAAAGATGGAACGTTTGTAATGATTGGCGGCAATGGTTAATTTTTCTATAGTAGTATTCCCAATTCCACGGGCTGGATAATTGATTACCCGCACTAAAGCTTCCTCATCTTTTGGATTAATAACCAATCGAAGATAACACAAAACATCCTTCACTTCTTTTCTTTGATAAAAGGAAAGTCCTCCATAAATTCGGTACGGAATATCTCTTTTTCTCAAAGCATCTTCCATAGCACGGGATTGTGCATTGGTACGGTACAAAATAGCAAAAGCGCCATTAGGCAACTGATTTTGCATTTTTTGTTCCCAAATGGTACTCGCCACAAAACGGCCTTCTTCATTGTCCGTTAAACTGCGATGCACTTTTATCTTTGGACCAAAATCATTAGCTGTCCAAACGATTTTATCGAGTTTAACTTTATTTTTATCAATAATGGTGTTTGCTGCTTCCACAATATTTTTTGTGGAACGGTAATTCTGTTCCAATCGAAAGGTTTTTACACCTTCATAATCTTTTTGGAAGTTCAAAATATTATTAATATTGGCTCCACGAAAAGCATAAATACTTTGCGCGTCATCACCTACCACACAAATATTTTGAAATTTATCTGATAATGCGCGAACGATTAAATACTGAGAATGATTCGTATCTTGGTACTCATCTACTAATATGTATCGGAAACGGTTTTGATATTTAGCTAGAACTTCAGGAAAACGAGTGAGTAATTCATTTGTTTTCAATAACAAATCATCAAAATCCATGGCTCCTGCTTTGAAACATCGGTCGACATAATTTTGATAAATTTCTCCCATTCGAGGTTTTTTAGACATCGCATCCGCTTCTTGTAAATCCGGATCATTAAAGTAGGCTTTTACCGTAATCAAACTATTCTTAAAGTTAGAAATCCTACTTAAAACCTGTTTGGGTTTATACACATCTCTATCCAATTGCATCTCTTTGATAATTCCAGAGATGGCACGCAGTGAGTCTTGAGAATCGTATATGGTAAAGTTGGAAGGATATCCTAAATGGTCTGCTTCGGAACGTAGAATTCGTGCAAAAACAGAGTGAAAAGTTCCCATCCAAAGGTTTTTAGCCTCACCTGCACCTACAATGTCAGAGATCCGCTTTTTCATTTCTCGGGCTGCCTTGTTGGTAAAAGTCAGGGACAATATACTGAATGCATCGATTCCCTGATGCATCAAATAAGCAATTCTTATAGTCAACACCCGCGTTTTACCAGAACCTGCTCCTGCAATAATTATCATAGGACCGTCTTTTTGTAAAACCGGTTCGCGTTGTGCTTCGTTAAGTTGGTCGATATATTTATGCATGGAAATTTTTAAATTATATTATGCAAAAATAGCGATTTTGAATGAGGTTTTAAGTACCAAAAAAGAACAATCCGCGAATTCATTTTGCTGCTAATTATTATAAGAGATTCTGAATTTATTATTTAAAAAATACATCGTAGGCAAAACGGACTAAAGTACCAATTACTACCACCAAAAAGAACACTCGTATAAAACTATTTCCTTTATTTATAGCTAATTTCGCACCCATCCATCCACCAAAAGCGTTACTCGCAGCCATAGGTATTGCTATTGCCCAAATAATTTTTCCTTTTAAAATAAACAAACAAATAGAACCAAAATTTGTGGCAAGATTGACCATTTTAGCATTTGCAGAAGCATGTAAAAAATCAAATCCCATGATAGCGATAAATGCAACCACAAGAAAACTACCTGTTCCAGGACCTATAAATCCATCGTACAAACCCACTATAAAACTAATACCAATTGCATTAAAAATTTGTGTTCTTGGAGAATGATTTTTTTCAATTTGTTGACCAAAATTTTTCTTGGCATAAGTATAAATCACCAAAAAAGATAGCACTACTAATAATAATGGTTTCATGAAATCATTACTCACATACGTCAATAAAGTAGAACCCAAAAATGCTGATGGAAATGCCAAAAGCATCATAACAGACAATAATTTCCAGTTCATGTCCACCTTTTTTAGATATTGATACGCTGCAAAGGAAGTACCACTGAACGCAGGAACTTTTAAGGTTCCAATAACTGTAGCAACGGGAAGATTTGGCATCAAAATTAATCCCATAGGAGTTTGTATCAATCCACCACCACCAACAATTGCATCAATAAATCCTGCAGCAAAGGCGCCTAAACAAAGTAAAACAAGTACATAAGTCTCCATTGAGGTATTTTATTTTAAAAAGTAGCGTTACTAGCGACAAAAATACTATTCGGTTTGATTAATTGCTATTAAATAGAAATTGATTTTTAATCAAAAAAGTATATTTTTGTTCAAAATTTTTACATCAAAATGGACTCAACAAAAATCATAGAAATTCTAGCTTATACAATACCTTCGCTAATAACCGGTAGCGTTGCCTATTTTTTATTTGACTCTTATTTTAAAGATCAGCAAAATACCAGACGCTGGTTATTACAAAAGGAAGCTCAGAAAGAAGCTTTACCGCTGCGTTTGCAAGCATACGAACGCATGGCTTTGTATTTAGAACGCATCAATCTTACCAAATTATTGATCCGCATAACTCCTCTTTCCCAAGATAAGAATGATTATGAGAATCTTATAATGGCGCAAATAGAGCAAGAATTTGAACATAATTCGACACAACAAATTTACATGTCAGATGAATGCTGGACCATAATTGTAACTGCAAAAAATGCGACAATCCAAATGATACGTGCTGCAAATAGAAGTGACCGTGTGGATTCTGCTGATAAGTTACGTGAAGTTCTATTGAATGATTTAATGGAAAAACAATCTCCAAGCAATGCAGCTTTGGCTTATATCAAAAACGAAGTGGGACAATTGTGGTAAGCAATCCATTCTGCAAATTGAGATTTATTAAAGCATTTGTTACTCATTCTCAAAATCATTCTACTTTTTAAGAATGCAATACCTTTATAATTCTGGAGAAGAGATCAATTCTGCCTTGCATTTTTATTTTCCACAGTTGGGATATTCCTACCTGTCCAAAAAATAAATTCACGAATAGACAAACTAGATTATTGTCTACTTTTATCATATAATTGACGCCCTAATTCAGCTAAGAAAGGAAGACTTACACTTTCATATTCATAAATGTCATCGTTAAAAACACCATCTTTATTTGCTAAAATAGTCGCAGACAGCATAAATTCAACCTTGTTTTCTTGGTCAAGAATATAAGCACAATCAATCATGGTGCCATACGCAGTGCCCACTTTATTGTAAATTTTTATATTCGACGGAATGTTTGCCGTTGTATCTCCAAACATAAAAAATTTACAATAACCATCATAATAGGTAATCGGATCAAAGCCTGCATTTTTAGGTAGGTTTTGCATTGAAAATAGAATAAATGCTCTGTCTTTCTCTGTTATTTTAAAACGTTCTTCTTCTTTGAAAGCTTGAGGAAATACAATCCGTTTTAGTGTATTGTGTAAGGTTTCTAATGGGTAGTAATTATTTTTAGAAAAGTCGAAAGGTGTATTTACTAATTTATCCTCCATATCACGATAACCCACTCCTTTTTTGATACCAAGGAGCGCTAAAGGAACGGGACTTTCATTGAGTTTTGAAGGAAAAACTTCGATCGTTTGGTCGTCTTTGTAGATTGTCGTTGATTTTACTAAAGGGTTTCTCGAGTCTGGAGCTGAAAGACGGTGGCTTAATCTAAAAGGAAACAGCCCTTTTTCTTTCATCTTTTGGTTTACAAAATCAAAACCAATGAATTCAAGTAAATTTGTACTGGCTACATTATCGCTCACAGCAAAAACTTTTGAAATTTCTTCAGAAAATTTTATTTTATCTGTGTTCCCTTCTATCGTATATGAGGTATTAATAGAAGTATTAGGGATTGTATTCAATTTTTCCAAAGCCAAAACTGCAATAGGAAATTTTACTGTGCTCGCTGGATAAAAGTAAGTTTTAGCGTTTAAATGATACGTGTAATCCTTAAATGAAATTGCTCCCTTTTTATCTCTTACAATCTGAGTGTAGATAATTTGAAGCTCATATTGCTTTGGATTTTCCATCACCCTTTTTATGTTAGGATTATCGGAGGCCAATGTCTTTTTTAACAGGTCATTTTGCATACTACAACTAAATGTCGATAGTACTAAAAAAGCAAAAATATATTTTTTTATAACCATCTTATTTTTCTTATTTGAATTGATATTCTTGCGCTATAAATAAGATTCTGCGTGCTATTAGCTGCTAAATTAAATACTTTTACTTCAAATAGAGCAACACCATTACTATTTTAAAATACTATGTAAACCTCTTTATATCCTTTCTATCCGTTATTTTAAATTTTAGCAGCGCCGCTTTAAATTACATGCACCACTGCGAGGAAATAGCTTCAAAAAACATAGCTATTCTTTTAGCAAACGCTGTAACTGAAATTGTTCTGCTTCATTTAAGTCAGGAACTATTTTTTCCAAAGCAAATCTCATTTCTGGATTTTTTAATAATTTTCTAATGGTATCTCTTCCAAATTTAGAAAATTGCCACATGTGATGTGTAGTTGCATTTACAAGATTTTTCAAAACAATATCATTAATTATTTTGAAAGCAAGCAATTTATCCAAAGCATTTTGTCTGGTATTCGCCTCGTAATTTATAGATGAATACTCTATTAATTCATTGACCAATGTTTCTTTCTCTCTAGTATAATTAGGTGTTGATAAAGCGAGTGTTAACCACAAAGTCTTTAAATTATAATCATTAAAACCCATCCAAGTTTTGGATTGATCTAAATATTTAAAACGCTTTTCTGGAAAATTATTCCATAAATTATATAACGCCAGTTCTTGTGTTTGATATGATTTGTCCTCTAATAAAGTTTCATAATGCACTCTGAAACTTTCAGGAATTTCATTTACTGTTCCCGCAATTGTTTGACGTAATTGCACATTTTTAGTTTCTAAAGCTAAAATAAAAAAACTCTCTTTATCTTCCCATTTTTCATTTTTTAATTGATTTAGAATCGCTTCTTTCACCGAAAAATAAACGTCAGATTCCATTATTTTTTTAAAAAAATCCTTTTTATCTAACAACGGTTTATTTTTTAATTTTTCTACCGCAAACAAGACCTGAATTGATTTGTTTTTTAACAATAAAATATTAGCTTGTTGGGTATTAAAAACAGTAGTTTCAAGCCATACTTTACTAAAATTATCCAAATCATAATTTGATACTTTCTTAATTTCAGTAAAAAAATCATTGGTATTCACACTCTGAAACGCATGTTTTTTCAAATAGTTTTTGACCGCTTTTTTAAACGCCTTATCGCCTATTTCCTCGTGTAAACTAAATAAAGCCCAAGCACCTTTTTGATAAAATGTCAATGAACTTGCTTTTGCATTCAGAACAGGAATCGGGTCCGTACGAGAGGCAAATTTTAATTGTTGTGCCGACTCATATAATTTGGAATAGAAATAATCTTCACCATAGATTTCTTTTTCGGCAAGCAGTGCATAATACGTAGCAAAACCCTCCTGCAACCAATGGTGTTTACTATTTTCGGAAGTGACTAAATTTCCAAACCATTGGTGTGCTAATTCATGTGCATTGACATTGGTGTAGCTTCTGTCTTCAAATCCTGTTGAATTGACTACAAAACGCGTGTTGAAAAGCGTTGCTGATGTATTTTCCATTCCAGCATATAGAAAATCTCGAACAGGTGCTTGTTTGTATATTTCCCAAGGATACTTCACTCCTATTTCATTTTCTAAAAAATCAAACATTCTTTTTGAATCACGATAGGTTGGTTCAAATTTAGTTGCATCTTTTGGTTCCAAATACATTTCTAAATGAATTCCCGACTTTGATTTTTGTACATTTTTTTCAAATTTTCCAATGGCAAGCATCAATAAATAAGAACTCATTGGTTTTTGCATACGGTAGTTCCAAACGGAAAGTCCATTCAATTCCGACTTAAATTGCAACGTACCATTTGAAATTACCTGATAGTCTTTATCAAATACGATGTTCATATTAAAAACTACTTTTTCATTCACATCATCAAAACTTGGAAACCAATGACTCGTATATTTCCCTTGTCCTTGTGTCCAAATTTGTACATTATCATTTGCTTCTGAACCAATGAAATACATTGTTTGTTTTGGCTTTGCCAAATACTGAAAAGTCAAGTTGTTTTTTCCCTTTTCAAAGGAGAAAATAAGTTGTAATTGCTTTTGGGTATTTTTAAAATCGATTGGTTTTCCGTTCAGCATAACATCAAAAAATTCCATGTTTTGTGCATCAATTTTAATAGTATCTATGGATTGTAACACTTCAAAATTATATCTGACATCTCCTGACACAGTTTTTTCAATTGGATTTATTGCAATTCTACCCAAAACCGATTTAAAATCAACAAATTGGGTTTGTTGGGCAAATGTGAATGTGGAAATAAAAAGGAATAGGTATTTCATTACTAACATATTTAATGATGCGATTTCCAAAGTTACAAAGGTTTCCCCAACTAATCCGGCTAATTTTGTAAGTTTACCTCCAGAAAACTATAAGTCAAACTACATTGAAAAAGAAAGCACTATTTAATTGGAGCAGTGGAAAAGATTCTGCGCTGGCCTTATATAAAACCTTACAAAATCCAGAAATTGAAATCTCTTGTTTATTAACCAGTGTAAACCAACAGCATCAACGTGTTTCTATGCATGGAGTTAGAGTTGAATTATTACAACAACAAGCCCAAAGCATTGGATTACCGCTTGAAATCATGCAAATTCCTGAAATGCCAACTATGGAAGCCTACGAAGATGTGATGCGAAAAACATTGGCAAAACTAAAAAATCATGGTGTCACTCATTCTATTTTTGGAGATATTTTTCTGGAAGATTTGCGTAAATACCGTGAAGATAAATTAGCCGAAATAGGTTTCGAAGGCATTTTTCCACTTTGGAAAACCCCAACCCACGAAATCATTCAGGAATTTATACGTTTAGGTTTTAAAACAATTGTGGTTTGTGTGAACGAACGCCATTTGGATAAAAGCTTCGTAGGTCGCGTTATCGATGAGGATTTCCTAAATGATTTACCAGAAAATGTAGATGTTTGTGGCGAAAATGGCGAATTCCACACCTTCACTTTTGACGGTCCCATTTTCTCCAAACCTATCAAATTTGAAATTGGAGAAGTTGTGTATCGAAAATATGAAAAACCAGAAAAAGAAGATTCATCCGATACTGCTTGTGATACAAGTGCATCCGATGTGTTTGATTTTGGGTTTTGGTATTGTGATTTGGTTAGTAAATGATTTAAAAAAAACTCCGAAATCAATAAGACAACGGAGTTCTATTTGTAAAGAATAGTAAAATATACTAATCTAAACTTGGTACAGAAAAAGTATCTAAAACACTTTTTTCACTCATAAGTGCTTCAATTTCATTTGATTTTCTTGGTGCTTCCGATGATAAATTTACCGGTCCATTTGTTGTAATTAAAATATCATCTTCAATTCGTACCGCAATTCCCCACCATTTTTTATCACAATCACTACCTATTGGAATGTAAATTCCAGGCTCTACGGTCACGACCATATCTGCTTCAAAAACAGTATACAAACCCGGATCGTGAACATCTAAACCAATATGATGCGAAGTTCCGTGAGGAAAATATTTTCTGGATTCTTGTTCCGTTTTAACAATTCCTAGTTTCACTAAGCCAACACTGATTATTTTGCGTGCAACAACATCCGGCGCATTAAAACTATTCCCCACTTTTGCAGCAGCAATACCAGCTTCTTGAGCGTCGTAAACTAAATCATAAATTTGTTTTTGCTCCGTAGAAAATTTTCCGTTAGCTGGAATGGTTCGGGTTACATCAGCAGTGTAGCCATGATATTCAGCTCCTAAATCCATTAAAACTAACTCGTTTTCGACTTTCATTTTGCTGTTTTCAATATAATGCAATACGCAACCGTTATTTCCTGCGCCCACGATTGATGGATAACCCTCAAACTCACTGCCGTACTTTTTGTATACAAATTCATGAATTCCCTGTATTTCCGTTTCCGACATTCCGGGATGCATCGCTTTCATGATTTCACGTTGTCCCATTGCCGAAATCCGAACCGCTTTAGTCAATAAAACCAACTCTTCTTTGGATTTTTTCTCGCGCAGACTCGCCATAAATGTCAAAATCGATTTGGTATTTATTGTAGCCTTTTTTGAAGTGACACTTTTTTTAGTGTTCATTTCGTTTTGCACATTCAAATCCATTTGTGGTCTCTCTTTTTCGCTGTAGCCAATTTGAGATTTAAAAGCACTAATTAATTTATATAAATCGGCTTTTTCATTTTTCGAATTTCGAGTGTCTTCTTCAAATTCCTTAAAGAAAACAGTATCAAAATTTGCATAATCAATCCCCGAATTTAAAAACGCCGCTCCATTCAAAGCATTATCAAAACCCAACTCTTTTTTGGCGCCCTCCGTTCCTAAGCGGACTCCTGTCCATTGCTCTGCTCTTGGATTTTTTTCCTGAACATAGAGCAATTCATTGAATGACTTTCCGTCTGTATTGGTTTTATTATTCGAAAAAACAACTAGCACTGAATTAGGTTCTTTGTATCCTGTTAAATAATAAAAATCCGGATCTTGATGGTAGATAAAATCCACATCATTGGCTCGGTTCCGAATAGGATTACTAAAAAATACCGCCACACTATTCTGAGGCATTTTGGCACGCAAGGCTTCTCTGCGTTCTTTATGGAATTGAGCCGACAAATAATCGTTTGGATTTCCGTTTTGCGCTATGGAGACACAAACAAAAAAGACAGTAAAAACAAAAGAAAGTTTTAAATTCATAGCGCTACATTTTAGGGTTTTGCAAAATAAATAAAAGATTTTGATAGCATTAATTAGTACGTAAATATAATTTTTTTGTGCGTACCAACTATTTTTTTATTGAAAGACTGATTCTTCTATTCGATTGAAAATAGAAAAAGAGCACCAGAAGTTTTTACAACTTCTGAATACTCTTTGACAAAAGTGCTTCATAATCCTAAAATTAACCAAATCTAAACCTTATGAAAATGTTTTAATAAGCACTTATAATTTACTTTTTAACTAAAATTATAAAACAGTATTTGACTTCGGTTATATATATTTTATAGATGCTACTTCTTGCAATAGGTTGCGTCAAATTTTAACTATTTTTTTCTAAAGCTAAAATAGAGTCTTAAAAATCTTTGTTTAAACTCCAAAAAAATACCGCTAATTCGCAAATTTAAGATGGATTATACCATTTATAATTTGCAAATTAGTGGTTGAACCGGACTAGAAGTCTTATTATCGTTCTTCGTACATTTTCAGCAATTGTGTCACTGTATTCCAATTTCGGATTGTTGCAATAACATTCAGTTTTTTCTCGATGTATTTTTGATCAAATCTGGTCTTTCCGGCGCCAACAGCATATTTTATAAAGATTTTGTTACCATCAATACTTGCTTCATCTGGTTTGAATTGGCTAATTTTCAAATCATTCATACTCGTACTTTGCAACGTGGTCGAAATAAAAGCCACATACAACTTCTTTGTATCAATATCTTTTTCCTTCAAAAATGAATTCTTTTTGAAACAAGCTTCTAAATCCTCTTTTTTAATAACAACAACAGGCACTTCATATCCAAAAATCTTAAAAATTTCCTGTTTTATTTTGAATCCAACGGCAGCTCCATTTTCTTCTTCGGTATCCACAAAAACATTTCCGGATTGAATATACGTTTGCACATTTTGAAAACCAATGGTTTCCAAAGTCGTTTTTAGGGCTTCCATTTTTATCATACTGTGACCAGAAACGTTGATGCCACGAAGTAATGCGAGATGAGTTGTCATTTGTTGAAATTTTATTTTTTGCGAAGGTATTGTGTTTAAAAAGATAAATACATATTTTATTATCAGTTCTTCTCAACTTAGTAATACTCATTTTAGGGTGATTATTCGAATATTTTAATAATTAAGACCAAAACTAAAATAGCAAAAATTAGTACTATTACAGGAAATAATACATTTAATATTGCTTTACCAATAGATAATTGCTGTACTTCAGCTATTCCAATTATGCACAATACAAGCGACCAAATTCCCAGTCCCGACTCTACAAAAAGCAGTAGATACAAAATCACACTTTTAGTTGAAGCTAAATTGTATAAATCAGAATCTGATTGGAATAATTGATTTCCATATAACGCAAGCTGCGGAATCAGAAGTATTAAAATGAAAATAGAAGGAAAAAAAGCATAAGCTAAAACTCTTACTATAGATTGTGTATTTCCCTTTCCATTCAACCAAGCGCCAGTCCAGCTAATAAGCGCAGCATATAGATATTAGGAAATCCAGCCAAAAATACCACCAAAAATAACACAGACAGCGATGGTATTCCAAAGGGAAAAGTTATTTCCCATATTTTTCGTTGATGCTCTATCAAAAGTTCTTACAATACCAGCTAGAAATAATAAAATATACAAATGTTTCTCATATTTGTATTCATTTATAAATTGAAAAGCTGTTCGTGGAGCGATCATTAATTTTAGGAACAGCTCTTTCTCAGCGATTTTAATTCTTTCCGGTGGTTGTTCTGTTTCATTCATAGTATTATTGTCATTTTTTAATTGATTATTTGTTCAGGCGCTGGAATAATCAAAAATAATATACTTCTTTCTTATTATAAAAGTACATCAGCAGCAGTTTATTTGTTAAAATTAGTCTCAAGATTACATTTGTAATATATAGAGCTCATTGAACTGTTATATCAAAAAATAATTAGCTACTATCTTGTTTATAACACCTTACACTTGATAATACTACATTCTAATAATTTTCGCACTTTATAATAAGTGTAAAAATTATCCACGACAATGCCTATTATTTTTTATCTTGGATTAATTTTGATTTTTCGTGGTTTCCAAATATAGTACTAATAAGTTTAAATTTTTATGTTACAATACTTTCCCAAAATTATTCCTAAATAAACGCACCTGTTTCCATTTTCCTGTAATCGCTTAAAAAAAATAAAAAAAAGCCTCCAACAAAACATTGTTTTGGTGGAGGCTTTCACTACTAAAATGCAACGTGAATTAGTAACAAATTGCAGTAGTTTAAAAATATTATTTAAAGTCTAGTACAAATTCCTCTTTAGGTGTTCTCACTTTTTTCATTGGAGCAATCCAATCGTTTGGTGTATCGGCGTAGCCTACATACATTAGCGAAACACTTTTTAAACCTAATTTATCTAGTGCTAAGATTTCGTCAACCACGCTGTTATCAAAACCTTCCACTGGTGTGCTGTCTACTTTTAGTTCAGCGGCTTGCGCCAAAGAAAGTCCAAGAGCAATGTAGGTTTGTCTGGCAATGTGTGCGAAGTTTTCTTCAGCAGGTTGTGCGAGATATATTTTCTTAAGCATATCCGTATAGCTATTAAAACGCCCTTGTGGTAAACCGCGCTCTGCTGTAGTGTAATCGTATACTTTATCAATGCGCTCAGCCGTGTAACGATCCCATCCAGCAAAAATCAAAACATGAGAACAATCTCTCATGCACTCTGGATTCAGTGCTCCTTTAACCAGTTTTTCTTTTAGTTCTTGGTTTTCAACAACAAGCACTTGAAAAGGTTGTAATCCTGAAGAAGTAGGTGCCAAACGTGCCGCTTCTACAATTTTATCAATATCTTCTTTGCTTACTTTTTTGGTAGCATCGTATGCTTTTACAGCGTGTCTCCAGTTTAAATCTTCTAGTAAAGCCATTGTATATTTCTATTTTTTAATAAGTCAATTAGTTGTTTGAAACGGTTAGCGTAACTAACATATTTCCTCTCGTCGCATTAGAATAAGGACACACTTGATGCGCTTTTTCTATTAAATCTTGCGCTACGTCTAGTGTTACTCCGGGAATAATTGCATGCAAAGCGGCTTCCAAACCAAAACCTCCTGCGTCATTTTGTCCAATGCTTACACTTGCGGTTACGGTTGTTTCACCGGTTTGGATGTTTTCTTTTTTTATTACCAAGTTCAAGGCGCTATCAAAACAAGCCGAATAACCTGCAGCGAAAAGCATTTCTGGGTTGGCATAATCATCATTGGCTCCGCCTAACGCTTTTGGATATCGTACTTCTAATGCTACAATTCCGTTTTCGCTTTTTACTTGTCCGTTTCTACCGCCTGTTGCAGTAGCTTGTGTGGTATACAATGTTTTCATCTTTATTTTTTTGCTATTTTAGTAATTATGTTTTTTAATAGTAACAAATCCTCCGCAGAAACATTCATAGCTTCCATTAACTGTTGCGGAATACAAGCTGCTTTTTCTTTTAGTGCTACCCCTTTTTCAGTCAATGAAATGTTGACGATTCTTTCATCAACAGTGCTTCTGATTCGGGTTACAAACGCCTTTGTTTCCATTCGTTTTAATAATGGCGTGAGCGTTCCACTATCTAATTTTAGTTTGTCACCAAGCTGATTAACGGTTTGCTCTTTGTATTCCCATAAAACAAGCATCACTAAATACTGCGGATAAGTCAACTCAAGCGCCTCCAACAATGGACGGTATTGATTGATGATCTCCTTTGCGAAGGCGTAAACGGGAAAACAAACTTGCTCGCTGATGTGTAGTTGGTCTTTCATGGTTTGTTTATTATGGTACAAAGATAGTTTTAATTATATTGTGTACAATTTAATTGATTACAATTAATATAAATTTAACTCGTGATGGTTTTTATTTCATGGCTATTTTTTCAACATATAAGACAGGTAAGCTTTTTTTTTCGGAAAGATTCACTGATAAAAAATAAGATTCACTAAGCTGCTATTTAAACATATAAGGCATATAAGTGCATGTAAGTTTTAAACTCAGACAAATACAGCAACGGTTGTCGTTCCAAAGGAATCGCTACTAATTGAGTTTGGTTTCTTTTAAACATTTAAGACATGTAAGTTTTTCTTTCGTAAAGTCTCAGAGAGAAAGAAATAAGATTTACGAATCTGGTTTTTAACATATAAGTCATGTAAGTAAGTATCAGTTTTAAGCTTAAACAAATGAAGCAACGTTTATCATTCCTGATGAATCGATGGCAGTGCCTCTCCTTAAAAATAGAGTCCTTATATCCAAAAGTTCTTTCGAGTTCTAAACGTTTTTAGCCTTGATAGCAGTGGAAAGCCTTTGCGAGGTGAAAACCATTTTTTTCTGGTTAAGGCAGAGCGACCGCAGGAAGCTCCTGCCCTAACCTAGAAAAAAGGTTTGAACCTGCAAAGCTTGAAACGGATAGCGAGAATAGCTACTAAGGAAAAAATATTTCATGGTAGCTGAAATGACATACGTTATTTTGACTCTATTGCTATTGCCAATACCTAATTTTTTGATCCTTTGTGATTTTCTATTTTGCAAACAAAAAACTATCTTCGTACTTTGCAAGAAAGAAGAATTTTGACTTTAAAGGTGTGGTTCTTTTTGCAGTTTTCCAAATAATTTAAAATGTCTGTTAACAACCTCCTCCTTACTCCTATAGAATATTTAAAAGGCGTTGGTCCCAATCGGGGCGAATTGCTGCGTAAAGAATTGGGAATTTACAAGTATGTGGATTTAGTGAATTTTTTCCCCAACAGATACATTGACCGAACGCGGTATTACAAGATTAACGAACTGCAAAACAACAGTGCCGAGGTTCAAATAATCGGTAAAATCATCAACATTAAAACGGTTGAATTTGGCAGAAATCAAAAGCGTTTGGTCGCAACTTTTGTGGATGATACGGGTCAAATGGAACTCGTTTGGTTTCAAGGTCACA
The DNA here is from genome assembly GCF_900142695.1 of Flavobacterium xanthum. Lineage (GTDB taxonomy): Bacteria > Bacteroidota > Bacteroidia > Flavobacteriales > Flavobacteriaceae > Flavobacterium > Flavobacterium xanthum. Next base: position 56,462 of record NZ_FRBU01000015.1, read on the forward strand.
AATGGATTCGAGAGAGCTTAAAGCTCAATGAAATTTGTGTGATTTTTGGGAAATGCACCTCTTTTGGAAGTACATTCAATATGGCGCATCCGGAAATTGAGTTGATGAGCGAGCATGAAAAAAGCTTGCGTTCCGCCATGCAACCGGTATATCCTTCGACAGAAACCTTGACGAATCGAGGGATTTCAAATCGAGTGATTAATAAAATGATGCAGCAATTGTTTCTTGAAACACAAGCGTTGTTTACGGAAACATTACCGGATTATTTAATCAACGAGTTGAAACTGATTCCTAAAAAAGCGGCTTTATTCAATATTCATTTTCCAAAAAGCACCGAAGTTTTGGCGAAAGCTAAATTCCGATTAATATTTGAAGAATTGTTCTTTATTCAGTTGCAATTAATCACAAAAAATCTCATTAGGAAACACAAAATAAAAGGACACCCATTTTCTATTGTCGGTAACTATTTTAATGATTTTTACCAAAATCACTTGCCTTTTCAGTTGACCAATGCTCAAAAAAGAGTAATCAAAGAAATACGAACGGACATGGGAAGCAACGCCCAAATGAACCGTTTGCTGCAGGGTGACGTAGGTTCCGGAAAAACCATTGTGGCTTTTATGAGCATGCTTTTGGCACTTGATAATGGATTTCAGGCGTGCTTGATGGCGCCCACGGAAATCTTGGCAAATCAGCATTTTATTGGCTTATCAGAATTAGCCGAGACTTTAAATATAAATATCCGAATCCTAACGGGTTCTACTAAAATAGCACAACGCCGAATTATCCATGAAGAATTGGAAAACGGTACGTTACATATCCTTATCGGAACGCATGCTTTACTAGAAGATAAAGTAAAATTCAAGAATTTAGGACTAGCCGTAATTGATGAGCAACACCGTTTTGGCGTAGAACAACGCTCTAAATTGTGGAAGAAAAATGTGATTCCGCCACACGTTTTGGTAATGACCGCCACGCCTATTCCACGAACATTAGCAATGAGTTTGTATGGCGATTTAGACATTTCAGTAATCGATGAATTGCCTCCAGGACGTAAACCAATTCAGACCGTACATCGTTTTGACAGTAACAGATTAAAAGTTTGGAAATTCCTTCGGGACGAAATTGCTTTGGGACGCCAAATTTATATTGTATATCCGTTAATTCAGGAATCAGAAAAAATGGATTTCAAAGATTTGATGGACGGTTATGAAAGTGTTTCCAGAGATTTTCCATTGCCACACTATTCGATTTCTATTCTCCACGGTAAAATGAAACCAGCAGAAAAAGATGCCGAAATGAAACGTTTTTCGGAGGGAAAAACCAATATTATGGTAGCCACCACCGTAATTGAAGTCGGAGTCAATGTTCCTAACGCCAGTGTGATGATTATTGAAAGTGCGGAACGTTTTGGGTTATCGCAACTGCATCAGCTTCGAGGTCGTGTGGGTCGTGGTGCAGAACAAAGTTATTGCATCCTGATGACGAGTCATAAATTGAGTTCCGACAGTAAAACCCGGATGGAAACCATGGTACAAACCAATGATGGTTTCGAAATTGCTGAAGTCGACTTAAAACTTAGAGGTCCCGGTGATTTAATGGGAACGCAGCAAAGTGGGGTGCTAAACCTTCAAATTGCCGATTTGGTTCGCGATAGAGATACTTTGGCGCTAGCCAGAAATTATGCTTTAAAATTACTCAAGGAAGATGCAGGAATGCAAAAACCAGAGCATGCCGCTTTAAGAGTTGTTTTCATCGAAATGACTAAAAAGAAAAATATTTGGAATTATATTAGTTAATTTTCGTCTGGCAACTATTTTTTTAAAATATATGGTTTGGCTTGGACGAATTGATACGTTTATTTGATTTCATTTTTACAATAAGTCCTTTTGGAAAAACTATTTTTCAATTGTTGATTAAACTAATGCTATTTTATGGAGTCCTATGGTCAATGATTTTATTGTTTTGCATCAAATTACCTATAGAAATTAAATATTTGTATGTACAAACGTTAAATAAAAATCAACATGATCACAAATATCGTTTCTAAAACCTAAATTTGTTTTTTAACTATATATACTGAAACCTAATCCTACTTTATATTACACTTATGAAAATTAAATACTTAGTTTATGCCTTTTTAACTATTGGAATCATTGGCTTTATTGGTTACAGAATAACAGAAAATAAAAGTGGCGAAGGAGATGCTAAAGATTCCAAAGGAAAAGGCAAATCCATGAGCGTAAACGGAATTGTGGCAACACCGGCAACTTTTGACAATAATTTATCCCTTTCTGGTTCTATTGAAGCGAATGAACAAGTTGAAATCCGAAGCGAAGTTTCTGGAATTGTTGAAGGTATTTATTTTAAGGAAGGAAGCAACGTGAGTAAAGGACAAGTACTTTTTAAGGTAAATGATCTAGAGTTAAGAGCGCAGTTGAGACAAACTTCTACTAGAGAAGGACTAGCCTCGGAAAACGAAAGAAGAGCCAAACTGCTCTTGCAAAAAGAAGCCATCAGTCAAGAAGAGTACGATTTAGCAAGAGCGGACTTAAAATCGGCACAAGCTCAAAGCCAATTGATAAAGGCGCAAATTGCAAAAACATCTGTTAGAGCACCATTCTCTGGTAGAATTGGATTGCGTTCTATTTCACCTGGGACTTATATTACACCTGCGATATTGGTAGCAAAATTAGTAAATACTGGAAAACTAAAAATCACTTTTTCGATACCTGAAAAATATGCGAGCCAAGTAAAAACGAATACGACACTCACCTTTAAAGTGGCAGGTTCTGATGAAAAATTTAGCGCTACAGTGTACGCTATTGAACCAGAAGTAGCCATCGCAACAAGAACATTACAAGTTCGTGCTATTGCAGATAATAAAACAGGTAAATTATTACCAGGAACTTTTGCAGATGTCGAATTGCCTTTGGACATTATAAAAGATGCTATAGTAGTTCCTACTGAAGCCATTATCCCGATACAAAACGGTAAAAAAGTTTTCATTTCCTCAAATGGTCAAGCCAAAGAAGTAATGATAGAAACGGCAACGAGAACAGATGCTACCATCTTGGTTCTTTCTGGTTTAAAAGCAGGCGACACAGTAATTACCAGCGGTGTCATGTCCTTAAAAAACGAAACTCCAGTGACTGTTACAATTAAATAGATTGAGATATTGAGTTCCTGCAAAGCAATTTAAAGTCTAACATCAGCAATTAAAAATCTAAAATCTAAATGAGTTTATCCACAACAAGTATTAGAAGACCTGTATTTACCATAGTAATCAATTTAGCCATCGTTTTGTTTGGTTTAATTGGATACACCTTTCTTGGCGTTCGAGAGTTTCCATCAATTGATCCTGCGCAAGTTTCCATTCGTACCAATTATACTGGTGCAAATGCGGATATAATCGAATCCCAAATTACGGAACCGCTTGAGAAAGCGATCAATTCCATTGACGGAATCAGAAATGTGACCTCTTCCAGCGCACAAGGAAGCAGCAACATTACGATTGAATTTAATTTGGATAAAAATTTGGAGGATGCAGCTAACGATGTCCGCGACAAAGTATCACAAGCCGTTAGAAACCTTCCACAAGATATTGATTCTCCTCCAGTAGTTTCGAAAGCGGATGCCAATGGCGATGCCATTATTTCGATGACCGTTCAAAGTGATACACGAAATGCACTAGAGCTTAGTGATTATGCTGAAAATGTCATTTCACAAAGGCTTGAAACCATTCCTGGTGTGAGTGGTGTCCAAATTTGGGGCCAAAAAAGATATGCGATGCGGTTGTGGATTGATCCAGTAAAACTGGCTTCGTATGGCTGTACCGTTTCTGAAGTACGAGATGCATTAAACAAGCAAAATGTTGAATTACCGTCCGGAAAACTAACCGGTGATAATACCGAATTAACGGTAAAAACAGTGGGAAACCTTTCTACTGCTGCCGAATTTAATAATATTATAATTCGTTCTGAAGGGGAAAAAGTAGTACGTTTTAGTGATGTAGGAACCGCAATTCTTGGACCTGAAAATACAGAAACTAAAATGACACAATCTGGAGCACCGTTAGTGGGTGTTGCAATTGTGCCACTACCAGGGGCCAATTATTTAGATATTTCGACTGCTTTTTATAAAGAATTTGAAAAATTAAAAAAGGATTTACCAAAAGACATCAAGCTAAATATTGCTATTGACAATACGATTTTTGTAAAAAAATCAGTTATTGAAGTGGCTGAGACCTTAGGGATTTCCATTATTTTGGTAATCTTGATTATCTATTTATTCTTTAGGGATTGGGCTATTGCGTTTAGACCTCTAATTGATATTCCAGTTTCATTGATTGCTACGTTCTTCATCATGTGGCTTTTTGGTTTTTCCATTAATGTATTGACATTATTAGCCATTGTTCTGGCAACAGGATTAGTGGTTGATGATGGAATTGTAGTCACCGAGAATATTTTCAAAAAAGTAGAAGAAGGCATGACGCCAATCGAGGCAGCCATCAAAGGGTCTAACGAAATATTCTTTGCGGTAATTTCAATTTCAATCACCTTAGCAGCGGTATTTCTTCCAGTAATTTTCCTCGAAGGATTTGTCGGTCGACTGTTTCGGGAATTTGGAGTCGTCATTGGTGCTGCCGTTTTGATTTCGGCATTTGTATCGTTGACTTTAACCCCAATGTTAAATGCCTATCTCATGAAAGGTGGCGAACAAAAGAAATCCAAATTCTACATTCGAACAGAACCTTATTTTCAAAAATTAAATAGCGGTTATGCCAGTTCCTTAAGCAGTTTTATGAAAAAAAAATGGTTAAGTTTCCCTATTCTTATTGCGTGTTTTGGGTTAATCTATTTGTTTTTTAACCTTTTGCAAAAAGAAACAGCACCGTATGATGATCGCAGTGGTTTTGTATTGCGAATGACCACACCGGAAGGATCTTCTTATGAATACACGGATCGCTTCATGCAAGATGTATCAAAATTAGTAGATGACTCTATTCCCGGAAAAAAAGTAGCGTTGGTAATTACCTCCCCTGGTTTTGGATCTTCTTCCGTTAACAGTGGTTTTATCCGCGTATCATTAGTTCAACCCAATGAAAGAACTGATTCTCAAAAAGAAATTGCAGAGAAATTAACCAAGTGGACTAAGCAATATCCCGATGCAAAAACCTCTGTCATTGAGCAACCAACTATCGCAGTAAACCGACGCGGTGGATTACCGATTCAATATATTATTCAAGCACCCAACTTTAAAAAACTGGAAGAAAAAATTCCTCTTTTTATGGATGAGGTGAGTCAGAACCCGACCTTTGCAGTTAGTGATGTAAATTTAAAATTTAATAAACCTGAGGTTAATGTCACCATTGACAGGGAAAAAGCCGAAAGTCTTGGAATATCCGTGATTGACATTGCACAAACATTGCAGCTTTCCTTGAGCGGACAACGCTTTGGATACTTTATGAGGAATGGAAAACAGTATCAGGTTATTGGACAATTTGACCAAAAAGACCGTTCAAAACCATTGGATTTAACCTCGATGTTTGTAAAAAACAATATGGGACAATTAATCCAAATGGATAACGTGGTGAGCATCGAAGAAAAAAGTAATCCGCCGCAACTATACCACAACAACCGTTATATGGCTGCAACGGTTTCTGCAGGTCTTGCTCCAGGCAAAAGTATCAGCGATGGAATTGATGCAATGAACGAAATAAAAGCCAAAGTTCTTGATGATACCTTTACAACTGATTTAGGGGGAGAATCCAGGGATTTTGTCGAAAGTAGTTCGAATACTGCCTTCGCATTTGGATTGGCTTTATTGCTAATATTTTTAATTTTGGCAGCACAATTTGAGAGTTTTATTGACCCTTTCATTATTATTCTGACCGTCCCAATGGCAGTTGCAGGAGCTTTATTCTCCTTGTGGTTGTTTGACCAAACGTGGAATATTTTCAGCCAAATTGGAACTGTAATGCTTATTGGTTTGGTAACCAAAAATGGAATCCTAATTGTCGAATTTGCAAACCAACTTCGAGAACAAGGCAAACCAAAATTAGAAGCCATTTTAGAAGCTTCAGAAGCGAGATTGAGGCCGATTTTAATGACAAGTTTAGCAATTTCACTGGGTGCGTTGCCTATTGCCTTATCCTTAGGAGCTGCCTCAACCAGTAGAATTGGAATGGGAGTTGTTATTGTTGGGGGAACTATTTTCTCGCTTGTTTTAACTTTATTTGTAATACCAGCCATGTATTTAATGTGGTCGAAAGCTCGTAAACATTATCCTGAATTTGACCATATTGAAGAATATGAGAAAGAAGTTAAATAATATGAATGGAACCCTGATGTCTGGGATTATAAATCATTTACAATAATAATCCCAGTCAAAAAATAAAAATATGACATACTCTAAAATACTATTGCAAAGCTTTATATTACTCTTTTTTTGTGTAATTGAAACCAATGCACAAGAAGTCTTAACACTAGAAAGTGCGGTAAAAATTGCCTTGGAAAACAATTATGAAATAAAAATTGCTACCAACAGTTTGACCATTCAAAAAACAAACGTGGCCATTGGAAATGCTGGAATGCTACCCACTGTTACCGCAAATGTTTTAGATAATAACAGTATTCAGAATAGTTCTCAAACACGTCAGGATGGTACTGAAAACGAGTTAGATAATGCCAAAAATAATAATTTGACCTACGGTGTTGGCTTGGATTGGACTATTTTTGATGGACTAAGAATGTTTGCCAGAATGGATCAGCTGAAAGAATTACAAAAGTTAGGCGAAGCACAATTAAAGCTGACCTTAATAACAAGAATTAGCGATGTGAATGCGGCATATTACGATTTAGTACAACAACAACAACAATTGGCGGCATTGGACACAACCATCGTCATTTCCAACCAGCGCTTGACATTGGCTAAAAATAGATTTACCATTGGAAAAGCATCTAAATTAGAAGTTTTGAATGCACAAGTAGATTTGAATACAGATCAAGTAGCCTTGCTAAGACAAAAAGAGTTGTATGCTAATAGCAAAATCTTACTAAATCAGTTAATGGCTAGAGAGGTCTCCACCGATTTTAAAGTGATTGATGTACTGGAAGTCGATTCCCTATTATTATTACCAGAACTCAAAGCTTTAGCGGAGAAACAAAATCCACAATTAGAAGCCCAAATTATTAATAAAAAAGTGGCCGAATTAGAATTAAAGCAAATTAAAGCGGCACGTTATCCTACAATTCGAGTAAATACTGCCTACAATTTTTCAGAAAGTCAATCCAGTCTTGGTTTTGTAACGCAATCCCAATCCAGAGGTTTTAATTATGGTTTTAGTGCTTCTTTGAATCTATTTGATGGTTTTGCACAAAATCGAAATGAAAAAATCGCCAAGATTCTTATTGAAAACTCTAAATTGAGCATAGATCAGCAAAATTTAGCACTAAATTCACAATTATCTACTTCTTATCAAACGTATTTGACTAATTTAGAATTGATTGGTTTAGAAGAAAAAAATGAGTCAATTGCCAAACAAAATTTAAATATTACTTTAGACAAATTTCGAATTGGAACCATTACCACGTTAGAATTCAGAACGGCACAATTGAATTATGTGAATGCCAAAGTGCGCTACAGCAACGCTCAATTTCAAGGTAAATTATCTGAAATTGCACTTCGTGAATTAGCTGGCAATTTAATTTTTTAATATACTTTTGTAAATAAAAATTTAGAATGACTTCGTATAATCCCAAAGACTGGATCAGTTTTATTTTCCAATTAAGCAAAGGGGACACCTTTCGAAAACTGATACCAATGATGGTTATTATCGGAATTTATTCTGGTGGAATTGGCTATTTAGAGATTGAATATTGGCATTTACCAGATAGTAGCCATGTCAAAAATATTTCAATAATGCACGGAATGTTAGGTTTCGTAATCTCCTTATTGTTAGCTTATCGTACCAACACTGCCTATGATAGATGGTGGGAAGGCAGAAAATTATGGGGCGGACTAGTAAATAACAGTCGGAATTTAGCAATCAAATTATCAATCATATTGCAGGATGAAAAAGACCGTAATTTTTTTCGCAAAGTGATTCCCAGTTATGCCTCCATTTTACATAAACATCTAAATGATAGTGATACGGGAAGACAATTGTTTGATGATGTCGATTTAGAAATTGATCATCACAAACACAAACCCAATCAGGTAGCCAAAATATTATTTCAAAAAATTAATGATTTATATGTTTCCAAGAAAATTACAGGAGACCAATTGATTATTTTGAATACTGAAATACAATCTTTTACAGATATTTGCGGGGCTTGTGAACGAATAAAAAACACGCCTATACCCTATTCTTACAGTGCTTTTATAAAAAAATTTATTTTTATTTATGTTCTTACTTTGCCTTTTGGATATGTCTTTAGCCTTGGTTATTATGTAATTCCAGTAGTCGTATTTATTTTTTATGTTTTAGCGAGTTTAGAGCTTATTGCTGAAGAAATCGAAGATCCGTTTGGAACTGATGCTAATGATTTACCAACTAGGAAAATGGCAGAAAACATTAAAAAACATGTTGAAGAGTTAATTTAAATTTTGTTAAACACCACTATCATTCTAATTATTTTCATTAAATTTAAGCTTTGACTTTTTAAAGTTTAGATCTATGAATAGTAACCGCGCTTTTATACAACCTCCGCACCTCTCCAACGAGAAATCATTAAAAACATTAGTAGAAAATAGAACTGTTTATTCCTTGAACCATTGTGAACTCAATCTTTTTGAAACCTACGAATCTTCGACATTAGTTCCTTTAAAATTCAATGATTTAGTAGTAACCAGCATGTTGCGAGGCAAAAAAGTAATGCACCTTTTTGATGATCCGAGCTTTGTATATCTACCAGGAGAAACTGTAGTGATTCCTTCGAATGTGGAAATGAAAATTGATTTTCCAGAGGCTTCTAAAAACAATCCTACCCAATGTTTGGCTTTGGCGATAGACCAAAAAAAAATAACTGATACCTTACAATTTTTGAATGAGCGCTATCCAAAAGAGGGAAATGATCAATTCTGGCAATTAAATTACCAGAACTATTTCTTTTATAACAATGCAGCATTAGCCACAACCATTACTAAATTGATAAAAGAATGTATGAGTACTTCAATAACCAAAGATGTTTTGGCCGACTTGACTTTGCAGGAATTATTGATTCGCATTATTCAAACTCAAACTGTCAAAGCAATTGAAGATGGACTTTTTATAGATCCAAAGAATCCTATTACCGACGTTGTAGCCTTCATCCGGTTGAATTTGAAAGAAAACTTTAACATGAAACATTTGAGTGAAAAAGCATGCATGAGCACAACTTCTTTTTATCGATTTTTCAAAAAAGAATTAGGGATGAGCCCAATTGAATTTGTAATTAATGAAAAAATGAGATGTGCTAAACAATTACTCCAAAATCCTACGATTCAAATTAATGAAGTTTGTCACATGTCTGGTTTTGAGGATTGTAATTACTTTATTCGCTTATTCAAGAAACATGAAGGTATTACGCCCAAACAATACCAGTTATTGTGCGTAAATTAAATTATTCAATATAAGTAACAGGTTCAAGCGATTGTTCTTCTTCTGGAGTAAAAATGCGATATTCGATTCGGAATGTTTTTTTTAACGGGGTTTCTAATGAAAATCCTCCTACTCCAAAAGCATCAATTACATCTAAAGTAAAATGTGCATGTTTCCAGTATTCAAATAAATCCTTGTCTACCCAAAACTCCGTATTTTCGACTAAACCAATGCATACATCGCCCAGTCTTTGATAAAAACCTCCTTTTTCAAAACATTGTGGTTGCGTTCCTTCACAACAACCGCCGGCCTGATAAAACATTAAATCTCCGTGTTTTGCCTGCAAAATGTTTATTAATGCTATTGCCTTTTCGGTGGCGTCAATTCTTTTTACCATCTTTTTATTGGTATTGATAAAAACAGAAAACTTATGCGAACACAAATTTTCTGTTTTACTAATTTATATTATTGCTTGGCAATTTCAAGTACAACACGTCCTTCAATTTGTCCTTTTTTCATTTTGTCAAAAACATCATTTACATCTTCTAACTTTGCTGATGTAACGGTTGCTTTGACTTTTCCTTCCACCGCAAATTGAATCGCTTCCTGTAAGTCTTTTCGTGTTCCTACAATAGAACCCCGAATTGTAATTCTATTTAATACTGTATCAAAAATCGACAAATCAAAATTTCCAGGAGGAAGTCCGTTCAGGGCCATGGTTCCTTTTCTTCTTAAGGTTTCTAATCCTTGTTTAAAGGCGATAGGAGAAACAGCCGTAATTAAGGCTCCGTGCATTCCACCAACTTCTTTTTTAAGAAATTCTCCAGGATTTTGATTTTTAGCATTTATTACTAAATCAGCGCCTAATTTTTTTGCTAACTCTAATTTATCATCCGCAATATCAATGGCGGCAACATGCATTCCCATAGCTTTTGCATATTGGACCGCAACGTGACCTAAACCACCTATTCCCGAAATAGCTACCCATTCCCCTGGTTTAACTTCCGTTTCTTTTAATCCTTTATAAACAGTAACCCCTGCGCAAAGGATAGGTGCCATCTCCAAAAAATTCACATTCGAAGGTAAATGCCCAACGTATCGTGCATCGGCAATCACATATTCGGCAAAACTACCATCTACACTGTACCCTCCATTTTGCTGAGTGTCACACAATGTTTCCCAACCAGTAATACATTGATCACAGCCACCACAAGCACTATACAACCATGGCACTCCAACAGCATCCCCTTCTTTGACATTCTTTACATCTGGACCTACCGCTACAACATATCCTACTCCCTCATGTCCTGGAATCAATGGCATTTTTGGTTTAACTGGCCAATCCCCTTCAATGGCGTGTAAGTCGGTGTGGCAAACACCACTTGCTATTACTTTTACTAAAATTTCATTTCGACCAGGACGTTTAACTTCTACTTCTTCAATCTTTAAAAGTGACCCAAATTCTCTAATCACTGCAGCTTTCATTGTTTTTGGTAACATAATATGTAGATTTATAAAAAAAAAGAAAGCTCTTTCACTTTCCTTTTTCAATTAATAATTCATTCTAAAAGAAACCTAATTTCTTTTTATCGTAAGAAATTAGCATGTTTTTTGTTTGTTGGTAATGTGCTAGCATCATTTTATGATTCTCACGGCCAATTCCAGACTGTTTATATCCTCCAAACGGGGCTCCCGCTGGATAAGAATGGTATTGGTTTATCCAAACACGACCCGCTTGAATCGCTCTTGGAACCTGATAAATTTCGTGTGCATCGCGCGTCCAGAGTCCAGCTCCCAAACCGTACATTGAATCATTTGCAATTGCAATTGCTTCTTCAGTGGTTTTAAAAGTAGTAACGGCTAAAACAGGTCCGAATATTTCTTCTTGAAAAATACGCATTTTGTTGTGTCCTTTGAAAAGAGTCGGTTTGATATAATATCCTCCTGCTAATTCCCCTTCCATGTGATTTTCTTCCCCTCCTGTTAATAATTCAGCTCCTTCTTCCTTTCCTAGTTTAATATAGGAAAGTATTTTTTCTTTTTGAACCAAAGAGGTTTGCGCACCCATCATCGTCGTTCTATCCAACGGATTTCCCATCTTGATGGCAGCAGTTCTTTCGATAACTTTAGCAATAAATTTATCATAAATTGCTTCGTGTACTAATAATCTGGAAGGACAAGTACATATTTCACCTTGGTTTAGAGCAAACATGACAGCACCTTCAACTGCTTTGTCAAAGAAATCATCATCAGCATCACCAACAGATTCCATGAAAATATTAGGTGATTTTCCGCCTAATTCTAGTGTAACTGGAATAATATTTTCAGTAGCATATTGCATAACTAAACGACCTGTAGGAGTCGAACCAGTAAATGCTGCTTTTGACACTTTTTTATTAGTTACCAAAGCTCTACCCAACTCGGCCCCAAAACCATTCACAATATTTATAACTCCCGGAGGAAGAATATCCCCAATCAATTCCATCAATACTAAAATAGAAATTGGAGTACTTTCTGCGGGTTTTAGTACCACCGTATTTCCTGCCGCCAAAGCTGGAGCCAGTTTCCAAACTGCCATTAAAATTGGAAAATTCCAAGGAATAATTTGGGCAATTACTCCTAAAGGCTCACTCAAAGCTATAGAAACAGTTTGCGAATCCAATTCGGCAATTGAACTGTCCTCGGCTCTGATTACACCAGCAAAATAACGAAAATGGTCAATGGCTAAAGGAATATCTGCAGCTAAAGTTTCCCGTATCGCTTTTCCATTATCTATGGTTTCAACTGTTGCAATGTATTCCAAATTATCTTCGATAACTTGAGCAATTTTATTCAATAAGTTACTGCGTTCCGTAGCAGAGGTTTTTCCCCAAGTTTGAAAAGCATCATAAGCTTTGTCTACAGCAAATGCTACATCTTCCTTACTAGAGTGAGCAGCTTGCGTAAAAACTTTTCCATCTATAGGAGAAACGACGTCAAAATAGTCGCCATTTATTGGTGCTACAAATTTACCGCCGATATAATTATCATATTTTGCCTTAAATTCAGGCCTTTGCACTACATTATCCATTTGGTTTTATTTTTAGATTTACTCAAAGTTAGCTTCTTATTTATCATTAGAATAGCATTAATCATCCAACTAATAGCATTAAATTTTACTATCTGTTTTTTTAACCTAATTTTATTATTTATTTCACATTTATTTATATTTAATAATGCCAAATTAACATTTCCTACACGTCCTTACTACTCCAAATCAATTATAAAAAACAAAAAAAATTGTTTCTTACTCCAATCTGCAATCCTTATATTTGCAATCTTGAAAAAAACATAAAATGAAAATATCTTACAACTGGTTAAAACAATTCATCAAAATAGACTGGAAATCCGATGAAACTGCTGCATTACTTACGGACTTAGGTCTAGAAGTGGAAATAGTAGAAAAATACCAATCCGTAAAAGGCGGATTAGAAGGTATTGTTGTAGGGCATGTTCTTACTTGCGTCCAACATCCCGATGCTGACAGACTAAAAATAACCACCGTAGATTTAGGCAACGGTATTCCAGTACAAATTGTATGTGGTGCCAATAATGTTGCTGCTGGTCAAAAAGTACCGGTCGCTACCATCGGAACTACATTATATGATGCTGCAGGAGTTGCTTTTTCGATAAAAAAAGGAAAAATACGCGGACAGGAAAGCCACGGAATGATTTGTGCAGAAGATGAAATTGGTCTTGGTGAAAGCCATGATGGCATTATGATTTTAGACGATGCTTTAGTACCGGGAACACCTGCTGCAACCGTCTTTAAAATTGAAGATGATGAAGTTTTTGAAATCGGACTTACTCCTAACCGTGCTGATGCCATGAGCCACTTAGGAACAGCTAGAGATTTAAGAGCTGGACTTTTACAAAGTGGTATAAACGTAGAATTAATTACCCCATCAGTTAGTAATTTTAGAGTAGATAAAAGAACTTTGAAAATTGACATCGATGTAAAAGAACCTAAACTTGCCCCTCGTTATTGTGGTGTAACTATTTCAGGGATCGAAGTCAAAACATCTCCTGCGTGGTTACAAAACAGATTGAAAGCAATTGGATTAAATCCAAAAAATAATATTGTCGATGTTACTAATTATGTTTTACATGAATTAGGACAACCACTCCATGCTTTTGATGCTGCAAAAATTAATGGTAAAGTAATAGTGCAAACGCTTCCTGCAGGCACAAAATTCATTACCCTTGATGATGTTGAAAGAACTTTACACGAAGAAGATTTAATGATTTGTGACGAAAAAGGTCCTTTATGCATTGCCGGTGTTTTTGGTGGTAAAAAATCTGGAGTTTCTGAAAGCACCAATTCTATATTTTTAGAAAGTGCTTATTTCAATCCGGTAAGTATTCGTAAAACTGCAAAAAGACATCAATTAAATACAGATGCTTCTTTCCGTTTTGAAAGAGGAATTGACCCTACTATAACGGAATATGCCTTAAAACGTGCTGCGTTATTAATACAAGAAGTGGCAGGTGGAGAAATTACATCTGACGTTTTTAATGTCTATCCAAAGAAAATAGAAGATTTCAGCGTATTCTTAAACTTTAGTAAAGTCGCAAAAATTATTGGGGAAGAAATACCAAAAGATACGATTAAAAAAATATTAGTTTCTTTAGATATCAAAGTAAATAGTGTCTCAGATGCTGGATTAGGATTAACAATTCCTGCATATCGCGTTGATGTACAAAGAGAAATAGATGTTATAGAAGAAATATTAAGAGTATATGGCTACAACAATATTAATTTTTCTAAAAAATTAAATGCTACGGTTTCTAATTCGCCTAGAAACGAAGATTACAAAATACAAAATGTGATTGCCACCCAATTAAATTCTCAGGGATTCAATGAAATGATGGCAAATTCATTGACTACTGCATCCTACGTTGGACTTTCAGAGGATTTGAATCCAACAAACAATGTGACAATGTTAAATCCCTTAAGTGCTGATTTGTCAACAATGCGACAGTCTTTGCTATTTTCAGGATTAGAAGCAGTATCGTATAATATCAATCGTAAAAATGCCGATTTGAAATTATTCGAGTTTGGAAAAACATACCATAACTACCTTGCCGGTTATGAAGAAAAAAAGCATTTAAGCTTATTCCTTACTGGTAGCAGAAATCAGGAAAACTGGACAGCAACTCAAAAACCATCCGATTTCTTTTTATTTAAAGGGTTTGCAAATGGAATTCTTTCTCGTTTGGGCATTCAAAAAACACAAAATGTACCAGTAACTTCAGATGTGTTTTCTGAAGGGATTGCGATTAGCGTTGGAAACGAAATTCTAGTAGAATTAGGAGTCGTAAAAAAATCAATTTTAAAACATTTTGGAATCAAACAGGAAGTGTTTTATGCAGATTTTAATTGGAACTTAATTTTGAAATTACTTTCAAGCAAAATAAAATACACTGAAATTCCTAAATATCCAGAAGTTCGCAGAGATTTGGCTTTATTGATTGACCAAAGTGTAACTTATGATCGCATTTACACGATTGCCTGTCAAACGGAAAAAGCACTGTTAAAAGACATTAATTTATTTGATGTGTACGAAGGACAAAATCTTCCCGAAGGAAAAAAATCGTATGCGTTGAGTTTCACTATTCAGGACCATTCAAAAACATTGACAGATGTTCAAATTGATAAAATTATGAGCAAGTTGCAAAAGAATTTTGAAACTGAACTTGGAGCTAGCTTACGATAATAGCCCTTTATTTAAAATATTAATTCCCAATTCTAGATTTAGAATTGGGAATTTTTTTATACAAAAAAGCCCTACTAGTAGTAGAGCTTTTAAGACTAACAAAATATCAACCTCTAATTTTAAATTATTTTTTAGGCAATACCACAGCATCAACAACGTGAATCACACCATTCGATTGGTTTACATCTGCGATTGTAACTTTAGATTTTCCACCATTCTCATCAGTAATATATAAGTTTTTACCTTTCATCCAAGCCGTAAGTGTTCCACCGCTAACCGTTTTCAAAGTTGCTTTACCTTTTCCCTTTTTAATAGCTTTTGCTATATCAGAAGCGTTCATTTTTCCTGCAACTACATGGTAGGTAAGGATTGTTTGCAACATTTTTAAGTTTTCAGGTTTCAATAACGTTTCAACAGTTCCCATTGGTAATTTAGCAAAAGCAGCATTTGTTGGTGCAAAAACTGTAAAAGGTCCTTTACTTTGTAATGTTTCTACTAATCCTGCGGCTTTAACGGCTGCAACAAGCGTAGTGTGATCTTTAGAGTTTACTGCATTTTCAACAATATTTTTTGAAGGGTACATTGCTGCTCCACCAACCATTACTGTTTTTTGAGCAAAAGAAGTAGCTCCAAATACTAATGCCATAAATGCAATCGATAAAAATTTTCTAGTTTTCATAATAATCTATTTTTTAAAGTTATATAAAAGCATTTACGCACAAAGAGTAGATTTGGTTTTAAAAAAATTAAAATAATTTATAAATAATTGATTGTCAGTAAAATAAAAACATTATTTTTTTAATAGCCTGATGCAGATAGAACGTGTAAACTAGCCCTGATTGAAGCAAGTATCCTTTTTATTGTGCTTTTATAATTTTCTATTGTAAGTTAGATGTTCTGCACAATGAAAAGATACTGCGAAAAGCGGGAGGAATAGTGAAATGAAAATCAATTATGGTGCTCCTAAATAGTAAAACACCAATTTATAAAGCAAAAAAAAGCCCCACATTGCTGTGGGGCTTTACTATTTAAAAAATTTCAAGAAATTATTTTTTCTCTGATTTTTCCATTTTAGCTTTCAATGCAGCTAACATATCATTGTTGTCTCCTAAAGTTGCAGCTGGTGCATTTGTAGAAGAGTTAGATGAAGTGTTTTCAGTAGCAGTTTTCACATTTTTCTCTTCTTCTTCACGGAAGATTGCAGTGTGAGAGGCAACTACTCTTTTAAATTCTTTATTGAATTCGATTACTTTGAAATCAGCAGTTTCACCTTTTTTCAATTTCTTACCGTCTTCTTTTTCAAGGTGACGAGTAGGAATGAAAGCAACGATATCATCTCCAAATTCTACAGTAGCTCCTTTGTCAACAATTTCAGAAATTTCACCGTTGTGGATAGTTCCTACAGCGAAAGAACCTTCATACTGATCCCAAGGATTAGCAGTAGTTTGTTTGTGACCTAAAGATAATTTACGTCCATCAACATCTAATTCTAATACTACTACATCAAGTTTTTCACCAACATTTACAAATTCAGATGGGTGTTTGATTTTCTTAGTCCAAGATAAGTCAGAAATGTAAATTAATCCATCAATTCCTTCTTCTAATTCTACGAAAATTCCAAAGTTTGTAAAGTTTCTAACGATACCTGAATGTTTAGAACCTACAGGATATTTAGAAGTGATATCAGTCCAAGGATCTTGAGACAATTGTTTGATACCTAATGACATTTTACGGTCATCTCTATCTAATGTTAAGATAACTGCTTCAACAACATCACCTACTTTTACGAAATCTTGAGCAGAACGTAAATGAGTAGACCAAGACATTTCAGAAACGTGGATTAAACCTTCAACACCTTCAGCAACTTCGATGAAAGCACCGTAATCAGCGATTACAACTACTTTACCTTTTACTTTGTCTCCAATTGATAATTTAGCATCAAGAGCATCCCAAGGGTGCGCGTTTAATTGTTTCAATCCTAATTGAATTCTTGTTTTCTCATCATCGAAATCAAGGATTACAACGTTTAATTTTTGATCTAATTCAAGAACTTCAGATGGGTGGTTGATTCTTGACCAAGAAAGGTCAGTAATGTGAATCAATCCATCAACTCCACCTAAGTCAATAAAGACACCATAAGAAGTAATGTTTTTAACAACACCTTCTAATACTTGTCCTTTTTGTAATTGACCGATGATTTCTTTTTTCTGGATTTCGATATCCGCTTCAATAAGCGCTTTGTGAGATACAACTACGTTTTTAAATTCGTGGTTAATTTTCACAACTTTGAATTCCATCATTTTGTTTACGTATACATCGTAATCTCTAATTGGCTTAACATCAATTTGAGATCCTGGTAAGAACGCTTCAATTCCGAAAACGTCAACGATCATACCACCTTTAGTTCTGCATTTAACAAAACCATTAACGATTTCACCTGTTTCGTTAGCCGAAATAACTCTATCCCATGATTTGATAGTACGTGCTTTTCTGTGAGATAATACTAATTGACCTGTTTTATCCTCACGGATGTCAATTAATACTTCAACAGTATCACCTACTTTTAATGCTGGGTTGTAACGGAATTCGTTCAATGAAATAACACCTTCCGATTTCGCGTTGATATCAACGATAACGTCTCTATCTGTAATTCTAACAACTGTACCATCAACCACTTCTTCTTGATCCGTAGCGATAAATGTTTTTGAAACTAGTTCTTCGAATTCTTGTAAGTTTTTTTGATCAACTGCATCAATACCTTCTTCAAAGTTGTGCCAGTTAAAATTTGCTAAAAACTCTTCTTGTGATTTTACTTGTTCAGACATGCTGATTAAAAATTTGTATTCTGTATTCTCTCGAGTTTCTTGATGTGCCAGAAAACAGCAGAAGTTGTTTGTATAATTAATTGAACCCTAGAGGAAACTCTTATTCACCAAAAGGACTGCAAAAGTAACACATTTATGTTAAACAACAAAACTTTACAAGTAAGATAATCGATTGATTACTAGGAGCACAACTTTTAGTGGTTTTTAACAAATCTTCTCCCGCTTTCCGCTCTATCTTTTCTTGATTTTCCATCCTTCAAAAGGCTGAAAAATCAATAAAAGGATGCCGCTTCACTCGGGGCTATTAAACTTCAATTGGTTTTTCAACACAAAAAAACCCGATACCTATTTTCAGTTATCGGGTTCTATATATTTTCTACCGTTTGTTAGTGACTTATATTTTCGACATCAAGTGGATTGTGTTTGTGCTTGAATAAAACAGCGAATGCAATCGCAATGACCAGCGCGTACATGGCAAAAGCCAACCAGATCGTATGCCAATCCTTCATTAAAATAGCTTTGCTAAACAAGCCATCTGCTCCTATTGCATTGCCTTGGCTTGCAACAAATTCTAACATTTTCGAATTGGTCGTTTCTGTTTCTAGAAAACCAGCTAAGTCCGTTGTATTAGTAAATGATTTAGTAAAATATTTATCGATCGCCCATCCAGAAGTGAAACTCCCTAAAACGGCTCCAAAACCATTAGTCATCATCATGAATAAACCTTGCGCTGACGATCTGTTTTTTGGATCTGTGTTGGTTTCTACAAATAAAGATCCTGAAATATTAAAGAAATCAAAAGCCATTCCGTAAACCACACATGACATAACAATCATCCACAAACCAGTTGTTGGGTTTCCATAAGCAAACAATCCAAAACGAAGTACCCAAGCCAGCATACTGATTAACATCACTTGTTTAATACCAAAACGTTTAAGAAAAAAAGGAATGGCAAGAATAAATAAGGTCTCTGAAATTTGAGAAATTGACATTATAATTGTTGAATATTCCACAACAAACGAATCGGCATATTTTGGAAAATGCTTAAACTCATCTAAGAAAACATCACCATAGGCGTTCGTAAGTTGCAATGCTCCACCTAAAAACATGGAGAAAATAAAAAACAAAGCCATTTTATAATCGGCAAACAACTTGAAAGACTCTAATCCTAATGTTTCCATTAGTGACGCATTCTCTTTTGATAAACGTTGGGGCTTACATTCTGGCAATGTAAAGGAATAAATTCCCAATACCACAGCGGCTAAACCTGCTATATAAAACTGATATTCTGTTGCTTTATTTCCCGTTAAATTTGTAATCCACATGGCTACTATAAAACCAACCGTTCCCCAAACCCGAATTGGAGGGAAATTTTTGATCACATCTTTGTTGTTTAACTTAAGAGCGGTGTAAGAAATAGAATTACTCAAAGCAATTGTTGGCATATAAAAACACATGGCCAAAAGCATAATGTAAATAAAGGTTTCGGGCGTGGAAACTTGTGGTATGTAAAATAAAACCGCTGCATATAAAATGTGTAGCGCTCCGTATAATTTTTCAGCATTTATCCATCTATCAGCAATAATACCCGTTAGTGTTGGCATAAACAAAGAAGCAATTCCCATCGTACCAAAAACCAATCCAAATTGCGTTCCATCCCATTGCATTGTCCCAAACCAATAATTTGCAATTGTAATCAACCAAGCTCCCCAAACAAAAAACTGAAGAAAACTCATTATTACCAATCTATTTTTAATTCCCATGAGATGAATTGTTTTTTTACTTTAAAAAATTTACAAGGCGTAAATCTACTATTAAAAATGAAATCTGCAAATAATTATAACGTTTTAGTCATATCGTTTACTAAATCTAAAACAAGTGCAAATTGTTCCTCACGATTCAAATGTGAATTATCAATCTCAATAGCATCTTCCGCTATCACTAAAGGAGAATCCTCCCGATGTGTATCAATGTGATCTCGCTCTTCTACATTTTTTAGTACTTCTTCAAAGGTCACCTTATCTCCTTTTTGGACAAGCTCATCGTAACGTCTTTTTGCTCTTGTAGTTGCGCTGGCTGTCATGAAAATTTTGAGCTCGGCATTGGGAAAAACTACGGTTCCTATGTCCCTTCCATCCATGACGATACCTTTATTTTTTCCCATTTCTTTCTGCTGTTCTACTAATTTGGCACGAACTTCTGAAACTTCAGCTACTTTGCTAACAAAACGAGATACTTCAATCGTTCTGATTTCAGTTTCTACATTTACATCATTTAAATACATTTCGCCAAAACCCAAATCCGCATTAAATTTGAAGTGCAATTGTATATTTGGCAAGCTGTTTATCAATGTTTGTTTATCAAAAGAATCCGCATTTATGTAGCCATTTTGCATCGCAAAAAATGTAACGGCACGGTACATCGCTCCAGTGTCAACGTATACGTATCCTAAATTATTAGCGAGTTGCTTGGCCAAAGTACTTTTTCCGGTAGATGAAAATCCATCTATTGCGATAGTAATTTTTTTATTCAAAATGTAATATTTAAAGTTCTATGTTATATCAAAATTATTATTGAAAGTTCACTGTTAACCCAAAAAGACTTGTATTTCCGGCTAATGTATATCTGGAATACGAATAATTGAATTTCAGTTTATTCATTTTAAGTCCAAAACCGAGAGAGACACCTGAGAAGTTTCGTTGTTCTAAAAGTCGCAATTCTTCGGCTCTTCTAAAATTATAACCGAGCCGCAGATTAAACGCTTTTTTAGGAAAGAGTTCAACACCCACAATTACATGTCGTAATGCATTATTAATAAAGGACACTTTTTCTTCGGTGGATTCTCCATCAAAAGAGGATTCTGCTCTGGCTGGATTTGAAAAAGCAATGTTCCATTGCTGTAAATTTTCTAAGGTAAGGTGCCACCGAATAGGAACGTTTTCTAATTCCTGTGAAACACCAGCAATAATTTCCAACGGTAGTTTCTCATTTGTACCATTATAAGTTGAAAACTGAGTTCCGATATTCCGTATTGCTAACGCCCAGTTTACATCGTTTCTTTCATCAATAAACAAAGCACCAATGTCTAAAGCTCCGCCAAAAGAATGATAGGTTTCCAAACTGGAAGAAATCAGTTTTGCACTCGCTCCTATGTGAATATCAGTGTAAGGAATATTGTAGGCATAGCCAAAGGAAAGCGCAATTTCGCTACCGGTAAATGCCGATGTAGGTTGACCATTTTCATCAAAGCCTTCAAAATTGCCATAATTTACATAATTTACCCCAGCCTGAAAAGTTTGTAAATGACGGTCATAAGTGTACGCATAAGAAGCAGTTCCATACGTCACTTCCCCAAAATAACTCCCATAATTTAAAGCCAAGTGATTGTCCATTTCAGCATTTATGGTTGCAGGATTAAAATGCGCTTGATTGACGTCATCATCATAAATCGTGATTACTTTTCCGCCTAAAGCTGCCTGTCTTGGCGAAGTCACCAAATTCAAAAACTGATAGGTATATTTCCCTCCTATTTGACTATAAGAAACAGTACAAATAATCAGGAAACAGTATAATAGAAGTTTTTTTAACATGCTTTAAATTGCAGTGGGTGTAAAATAAAAACGCAACTGCGAAGATAAAATTATAAATACAATAAATGGCAAATTTAAAACTCGTAATTATAAATAAAAAATCCAAATTCCATCTCTTGATAATCAAGTTTTGAAATTTGGATTTTAGGTATTTCTGAGTTGTATTTTATTACAAATCCTTCGCGTTTTTTACTTTCTGATCAGTCAAAGCAAATTTTAATACATCGCTCATTTCTTTTACATAATGAAAAGAAAGTCCTTCCAGATATTCCGGTTTTATTTCATCAATATCACTCTTATTTTCATGACACAAAATAATTTCTTTGATATTCGCTCTTTTGGCTGCCAAAATCTTTTCCTTGATTCCGCCTACTGGCAACACTTTTCCGCGCAACGTGATTTCTCCTGTCATCGCTAAGTTTTTCTTCACTCGTTTTTGTGTAAACAACGAAACTAATGACGTCAACATTGCAATTCCGGCACTTGGACCGTCTTTTGGAGTAGCTCCTTCTGGAACGTGCAGGTGAATATTATATTTAGAAAGTATCTCTGAATTTAATCCTAAAAGTTTTGCATTGGCCTTAATATATTCCAAAGCAATTGTAGCCGATTCTTTCATGACTGTACCTAAATTTCCGGTAATAGTCATGATTCCTTTTCCAGGAGAAAGCAACGATTCAATAAAAAGAATGTCACCCCCAACAGATGTCCAAGCCAAACCAGTTACCACACCGGCAACATCATTGTTCTCGTATTTGTCTCTTTCTAATCTTGGAACACCAAGCGTTTTTATGATATCCTCGTCCGTAACTTTTTTGTTATATTCTTCTTCCATCGCAACTGATTTCGCTGCGTTACGGATTACTTGAGCAATTTTAGCTTCTAAACCACGAACACCAGATTCACGTGTATATCCTTCAACAATTTTTTCTAATTGTTTTTTTCCAATGGTCAAATCTTTGGTCGTCAAACCATGTTCTTTCAATTGTCTTGGAAACAAATGCTGACGTGCAATTTCTACCTTTTCTTCAATAGTGTATCCTGACATTTTGATAATTTCCATTCTATCTCTTAAGGCCGGCTGAATGGAGGACATCGTATTTGAAGTTGCGATAAACATCACTTTTGATAAGTCATATCCCATTTCAAGGAAATTATCATAAAATGAATTGTTTTGCTCTGGATCTAAAACTTCCAATAATGCCGATGATGGATCACCTTGATTACTATTTGATAATTTATCGATTTCATCCAAAACAAAAACAGGATTTGATGTTCCCGCTTTTTTTAAGCTCTGGATAATTCGCCCTGGCATAGCACCAATATACGTTTTTCTATGTCCACGAATCTCAGATTCATCGCGTAAACCTCCCAATGAAATACGCACATATTCTCTGCCAAGCGCTTCTGCAATAGAACGCCCTATAGAGGTTTTACCTACTCCAGGAGGACCTGTCAAGCAAATGATTGGCGATTTCATATCATTTCGCAATTTTAAAACTGCCAAATGTTCTATCATTCTTTTCTTCACATCTTCAAGCCCAAAATGATCTCTATCTAATATTTTCTGAGCACGTTTTAAGTCAAAAATATCTTTAGAATACTCGTTCCAAGGCAAATCTAAGAACAACTCTAAATAGTTTCTTTGGATACCAAAATCGGGTGCTTGTGGATTCATACGACGCATTTTTGACAATTCTTTATCAAAATGCTTTTTGGTTTTCTCATCCCATTTCTTGGTCAAAGACTTCTGTACCATTTCCTCAATTTCCTCTTCTTGAGAAACACCACCTAACTCTTCCTGAATGGTTTTCATCTGCTGGTGCAGGAAATATTCGCGTTGTTGTTGGTCTAAATCGAAACGAACTTTGGACTGAATATCATTTTTCAATTCGAGTTTTTGCAACTCAATATTCATATAACGCAACGTCTCTAAAGCTCTCTCTTTTAATTCATTAATCGCTAATAAATCTTGTTTCTCTTTAACTGATAAATTCATGTTTGAAGTAACAAAATTAATCAAGAAAGATTGACTTTCGATATTTTTGATGGCAAAGGTTGCTTCGCTAGGAATGTTTGGACTTTCTTTAATAATTTGAATGGCTAATTCTTTGACAGAATCTAGAATAGCTACAAACTCGGTATCATTTTTTTTCGGTCGCTTTTCAGGAACCTCTTTAATTTTTGCTGTTAAATAAGGTAGTTCCTCTAATACAGTATCAATTTCGAAACGCTTTTTACCCTGAAGAATTACAGTAATATTTCCGTCCGGCATTTTTAGTACTCGTAAAATACGAGCCACAGTCCCTATTTTATGTATATCTGCTTTAGTTGGATCTTCATCTTCCTCATTAATTTGAGCAACAACACCAATAGTTTTACCCGCTGCGTTGGCATCATTTATTAATTTGATTGATTTATCTCGTCCTGCTGTAATTGGTATGACAACACCTGGAAATAAAACCATATTTCGCAATGGCAAGATCGCTAATAATTCTGGTAATGCCTCATTATTCATTTCCTCCTCGTCCTCTGGAGTCAAAAGTGGAATTAAATCTGCTTCCGAATCAAATTCCTGAAGTGACAGATTGTCAATAGTAAGTATTTTATGATTTGACATAGTATTATTTAAGTCTTTTTGTCATTAAAAAATTAATCCTTTAAGCAAATATAGGATTTCAAAAGAGTCTTTGTAGATAAAAACAATCTTTAATTTTCAAAATTTGCATAACCGTAAAAGAGTCAATCTTTGTGCCAAAATAAACTGTATTAATTCTATTTTTTATAATAAAGTGTTATTTAAAACCCAACTGTAACAAGAACTAAAACTATTCGTGATTACATAAAATTAAAATTTAGTTTTATTTTTATAAAAGTGAAACAGGGACCTAAATAACACGTATTTATTTCAAATCACGATCAACTGTTTGAGTTTAAACCATCAAAATATCGAAAAATTGATTTTGCTTTGCCAGAAAAAAAATCATAAAGCACAGTGCGAAGTTTATAATCGCAATGCAAAAGCGATGTATAGCGTTACGTATCGTATTGCTAAAGATGCCCATTATACAGAAGATGGTATTCTGAAGGCATTCTCGAAGAGAAACGATAACAAACAAAAAGTTTCTTTTGGCGCTTGGTTAAATCGAATTGTTGTAAACTCAAGTATTGATTTTATAAAAAAAAAATCAATTCAAAACAGAAGATTTTGATACCACACATTATAAAATTGAGGAAACAAAAACTAATGGCTCAGATAGTTTTACTTTCAACGATTTGAAAGTAAAACAAATTAAATTTTGCTTTTGATTTTAATATTGTTTTAAAATATGCTAACTTTAATCATTACAATGACTTAGAACGACTCCTATGAAGAATTTTTAAACTCAAAGAAATAGAGCGGTTATGATAAAGAGAGAGGAGTAAGTGATATAGCCATACTCTGAGATTATGGTACTGCAACATTAGCAAAAAAAGCAATTAACCAATAAACCAACAAAATTATGAAAAATTCAATTCAATTAGTTGTCACTTGTGCCCTATTAATAACGGCTGTGACTCATGCACAATGGTCGTCTAGCGAAAAATTTAAAGGAAATGGAAAAGTAAGTACTCAAACGAGAACAACCGCCTCTTATGATGCCATTGTAGTGACAGGTTTTTTTGATGTAGAGTTAGTATCAGGAAAAGAAGGAGGTATAATGGTAAAAGGAGAAGAAAATTTATTGCCTTTAATTAAAGTTGAAGTTATAGATCACCAATTAAAAATTTATACCCAAAAAAACACATACGTCAGCACCAGCAAGGGGAAGCAAATAGTTATTATTGTACCTGTAGAAAGTATTAATATGATTTCTTTAACCGGTTCTGGAGATATCACCTCTAAAAACCGCATCCAATCAAATTCATTTTCGGTTAAATTAGTTGGGTCAGGTGACATGAAATTAGAAGTAGAATCAAATGATATTGAGGCTAATTTAAGCGGTTCTGGAGACCTAAAGCTAACTGGAGTAACAGAAAATTTAACTAGTATTCTAAACGGTTCCGGCGACATAGACGCCAGCAATTTGAAAGCTAAAAACGTTAATGCAACTGTTTCCGGATCGGGAAACACCTCTGTTTTCTGTTCACTAAGTATCTATGCTAGAGTTTTAGGTTCAGGTGCTATTGAATTATGCTGCGACCTATTCGCGATGCAACTTTTTTAGAAACTTAAGATAGTTTTTTAAGTTTTCATTTCTATTTTCTAGGCTAAAATCGGAAATAAC
>NZ_FRBU01000016.1 GCF_900142695.1 Flavobacterium xanthum
ACCTCGGAAAAGGCATCAATTTGATTCTCCAAATGAAGTATATTTACAATTATTAAACAATAATCAGGAATTCGCATTAATTAATTGAATCCACCTAGTATTAAAAGGAGTATAGCAAAAGTTTATACTCCTTTTTTTTTGGTTAATAAGTACACAATCAATATCATTCAAACGCAAATGATATTAAACTTCGTCGACAAAAGTTAAATATCGCATATATGTTATTTTTAATTTGTCTAAATAAGATTTGTGCCTTACTTTTGCACCGTAGAATCAATCTAAATAGAAATGAAAAATAATTTACTTGTAGCTTCTTTATTAGTTACATCCGTTATGTTTGCGCAAGAAAAAGAACTTTCAAAAACTCAAAAAGACAGTATTGAAAGTTTGAAAGAAGTTATCGTTACCACTGATGCTATTATAGGAAGTAAGTTCAAAGCTAAAAACAAAGCAGGCTCTACTTATTTTATTTCTCCAAAAGAATTAAAAACGTTCAACTACGATGACGTTTCCCGAATTCTAAGAACAGTGCCCGGAATAACGATTCAGGAAGAAGACGGTTTTGGATTGCGACCCAACATAGGTATGCGAGGAACTAGCCCTAATAGGAGCGAGAAAATCACTTTAATGGAAGATGGAATTCTTATTGCTCCAGCACCTTATGCTGCTCCAGCAGCGTATTATTTCCCAACTGTAAGCAGAATGCAATCCTTTGAGATATTAAAAGGGGGCAGCCAGATTCAATACGGCCCTTATACTACAGGTGGTGCTATTAATATGGTTTCAACCCAAATCCCAAACCGTTTTTCTGGACGTGTCATCGCCAGCATAGGAAGCTTTAACACTAAAAAGACCTACGTAAATATTGGAGATGAACATAAAAATTTTGGTTACGTATTAGAATACAACAATCGAAATTCAGATGGATTCAAAAAAATTGATAATAGTTCAAAAAGCACTGGTTTTCAAACAAATGATTACGTGGCAAAATTTAGAATTAATACGGATGCTGATGCTAAAGTATATCAGTCTTTGACCGCTAAAGTTCAATACAGTGAAGACTTGGCAAACGAAACCTACCTTGGTTTGACCGATGAAGATTATGCTAAAAATGCCTACAGAAGATATGTAGGTTCAAATGAAGATTTTATCGATACAGAACACCGTCAAATCATGCTGACGCACTTCATAAGACCTACTAAAAACTTTAGCATAACCACAAAAGCGTATCAAAACGAATTCGCAAGAAACTGGTATAAATTAGACGCTTTAAAACTAGGGTCATCAAAGGTGAGCATCAATAATATCCTGACCAATCCTGCAAAATACAATGCGGAATATCAAGCCGTAACTGGAGCTGACAATACCATTGACAACGCCTTGTTAGTGAAGGCAAACAACCGTAAGTATGAAGCTAAAGGGATTCAAACCGTTGGGAACTACACTTTTGAAACTGGAAAAGCAAAACATGATATTGATTTTGGTATTCGCTACCATGAGGATTACGAAGATCGTTTTCAATGGGTAGATGGGTACGCCATCCAAAACGGAGTAATGAACAGAACTAGTACCGGAACTCCAGGAACTGATGCAAATAGAATTACAAAGGCAGAAGCTATTGCAGCACATGTACTTTATAATTTGAACATTGATCGATTTACTTTTACTCCAGGAATTCGTTATGAAGATATCAAATTAAATTCACTGAATTTTGGTACAAATGACATTAATAGAGTTGGGACTACCTTGGCAAAAGCCAATAACAACATCAATGTATGGATTCCAGGAATGGGAATTTTGTACAAAATAAATGATGATTACAACTTATTTACTAGTGTTCACAAAGGTTTTTCGCCACCTGGTGTATCTGCAGGAGAAGATGCCGAAAACAGTTTAAATACAGAATTGGGTTTCCGTTTCCACAAGAATGCATTAAAAGGAGAGATCATAGGATACTATAATAATTTTTCAAATCTGCAAGGATCTGATTCGATGTCAGGAGGAGGCGCTGGAACTGGTGATTTATTTAATGCGGGTGCAGCAATTGTAAAAGGAATTGAATTACTAGCAACCTATAATATTATAGACAACCTAGAAAAAGGATTTAAATTACCAGTGACTGTTTCCTACACTTTAACGGATACAGAGTTGAAAAACAATTTCAACAGCACAATTTGGGGAAATGTAGAAAGTGGAGATGAAATCCCATACATTGCTAAAAATCAATTGGCTATCACAACAGCATTTGAAACGGAGAAATTTAATTTTGCCCTTAGCGGAAAATACGTAGATGCTTTCAGAACAGAAGCTGGTACTGGAACTATTCCAGCAAATAACAGAGTGGCTTCGAATTTCATTATAGATTTCTCGGCAAAATATAATCTTAACGAGCACATTAGCTTAATGGGAAATATAATCAATTTGTTAGATAAGGAATATGCAGTTTCTAGAGTTCCTGCGGGCTTAAGACCAGGGCAACCTTTTGGAATCAACTTTGGAATTATGGCACAATTGTAAAAAATTGTCATTAGTTTAACTCAAAAAAGCAACCGGTATCGGTTGCTTTTTCTTATTTTTACATTATGGATATTCAAGAAATTTTAGCCTTTGCCGCACTAGCCGTCGCACTCGCTTTTCTAATTAAAAAATTCTTTTTCAAAAAGAAAAAGTCGGACAAAAATTGTGGAAGTGGCGATTGTGGTTGCAGTTAATCCTGTTTATAATAGCCAATTTTTAGGCAATAGTCATTGGAATCAATTTTCTTTCCTTCTTTTGGATACGGCAACACCTGCATGGTTTTTATCTTCTTCTGCTTTCTTGGTAAGTACTTAGCAAACCACTCTTTATTTTCTTTTTCATTTTTCATTGCGAATAGCAACGTTGCATCTTCAATTAATTTTGAATCTTTATACACCGAAACGACAGCGGTTACTTCTCCGGCCCAAATGCAAGTTACGCCTTCAGGACAGCGGGAATCAGCAACAATCGATTTTAAAACTAATTGAAAACCCTTTAGATTGGAACATACTTTTTGATCTATAGTTACATATTTTATCTTTTGATCTTTTGGGCTTTGCGCCAAAGCAAAAGTACCGATGAGGATAAAAAAGAATAGTATTGACTTTTTCATAGGCTGTTTTTGAAATATAAAACTACGCTTTCTTTTCCTGAGAATCTCAAAAAAAAGATTCCTAGCCTAAAGCCACATCCAACACCATCATCACAATGAACCCGCCAACGAATCCAAGCGTGGCAATATCTGTGTTTTTATCTTGTTGTGTTTCTGGTATTACTTCTTCAACTACTACAAAAATCATGGCTCCTGCAGCAAAAGCTAAAGCGTAGGGTAAAATTGGCGTAAAAAAAGTGACTGCAAAAGCCCCTAACACCGCCGCAACTGGTTCTACCAATGCGGAAGATTGTCCGTACATAAAGCTTTTCCACCTACTCATTCCCATGCGTCGCAACGGCATAGCAACTGCAATCCCTTCGGGAAAATTCTGAATTCCTATTCCAATCGCTAAAGTGACGGCTCCTGCGATAGAAGCTTCAGGAATTCCAGCAGCGACACCTCCAAAAAGAACTCCAACAGCCAAACCTTCTGGAATATTGTGTAGTGTAATAGCCGAAACCAATAATGTGGTGCGTTGCCAAGGAGATTTAACACCTTCTGAAACTTTAAAATTGATATGAAGGTGCGGCAATACTTTGTCTATTCCAAAAATGAACAGCGCACCAAGGAAAAATCCAAAAGCTGCGGGAATAACTTTTTCAAAACCTTCACCGCCAGTCATTTCAATGGCTGGAGCCAATAAACTCCAGAAACTTGCGGCAACCATTACGCCTCCGGTAAAACCGAGCATTCCATCGAGAACGGTTCTATTCATGGTTTTAAACATAAAAACAAAAGAAGCCCCTAAAGCGGTAAGAAACCAAGTGAATAAACTCGCATACAAAGCGGCTAAAATTGGGTCGATACTCGTGAAATAATCAACTATTGATTGATACATAATTACTTGATATATAAATTACTGGCTATTTTATGTGAAATCGTTATCTCTTTGGTTTCCACCCGAATTCTAAAAGAGGAATCAAAACTTTCCTTTTCTATAATTTCAATTTGGGAACCCAAAGCGATTTCTTGCTTGTCTAAATATTTTAGAAAATCAGAAGAAGTGTCTTTGACTCCCACACAAATTCCTACTCGGTTTTTCTCCATTTCCGAAAGTAGCTGTTTTTCTATTTTTATGATTCTTCCACTAGCATCGGGAATAGCATCTCCATGAGGATCCTCCGTAGGATTTCCCAAAAAATCATCTAATTTATTGATTAGTTTTTCTGATTTAATATGCTCCAGTTGTTCCGCAAGATCGTGTACTTCATCCCATGAAAAATCTAGTTTTTCGACTAAAAAAGTTTCCCAAAGACGGTGCTTTCTAACAATCATTTTGGCTGCTAGTTGTCCTTTTTCGGTAAGAGATACCCCTTGGTATTTTATGTAGTTAACCAACTCTTTTTCGGCAAGTTTCTTAAGCATATCGGTGACAGATGATGCTTTTGTTTCCATTTTTTCAGCAATGGCGTTGGTGCTAATATCAGCATCCGACACTGCCATAAGGTGGTATATGGTCTTGAGATAATTTTCTTCTGAAAAGGTCATAGTATTATTTTGGATATTTTCCCTACATCTTATAACGATGTAGAAATAGAATGTGTTGCTAAAATTATTTAACAATTAAAATTGCAACATAACTTCAGCGACAAATATAAACAAAAAAGAACACCAAAAATATTTTTTTAGTCTAGTCTAAAACAATTTTACTTTCTATAAACAGTTCGGGCACAAACCAGAAAGCGTAAAATTGACTTCATTAACTTGATAATTGGGTGGTAAATCAAAAGTAGGCTCAACATGCTCTAAGCACGTTACTAAGTGACATTTCTCACAACTAAAATGAATGTGATTGTGGGTATGTTTTATTTCATTATGAGCGTGATGGCAACTCGCATATTTTATAGTTCCGTCTAAATTTACAATTTTATGAATTATATCTTCTCTTACTAAACGATCTAAAACCCTGTAAATAGTAACACGATCACAAATAGTATGGCTTAAAGTCTGAATTTCAGTATGCGACAAAGCGACTGCTGAATTTTTTATAATTTCTAAAATAGTGGTTTTAGCAGTGGTATTTCGAGTGGCTTTCATCTTTGCTTAAATTATTAACGCAACATTGTTGCATTATAAAATATATTTATATATTTGCAACACAATTGCATTAAGCAAATATACGAGAAATGAAGAAAACAACATCGTTTAACATGGATATTTTAGGGATTTCAACTGCCAGTTTGTGCCTAGTTCATTGTTTACTTTTCCCTTTACTGACTATACTGCCTATAGGATTGATTCACAATCCCTACATCGATTTACTATTTGTTCTTATAGGGCTTTGGGCTGTCATACGGATTATCAAAACGGCTAAATTAGGTGTTATTATGTTGCTTTTAGTTTCTATAACACTGATCCTTTTGGGCGTAGTGATCGAAATCTTTTTGGACTACCACACTAGTTTAATTCTGCTGGGAGGTATCGGGATGATAATGGGTCATCTTATGAATTATAAAAATCATAAAAAAAAGCACTTATGAAAAAATTACCAGTAACTGTATTATCTGGTTTCCTTGGAGCGGGAAAAACCACTTTACTCAATCACATTCTTCACAATAAAGAAGGCTTGAAAGTAGCTGTAATTGTCAATGATATGAGCGAAGTAAATATTGATGCCAATTTAGTAAAAGCTGAAAACACCTTGTCACGTACCGAAGAACGGTTGGTTGAAATGAGTAACGGCTGTATTTGTTGTACGCTGCGCGAAGATTTGATGCTTGAGGTTGAAAAATTAGCCAAAGAAAATCGCTTTGATTATCTGTTAATTGAGAGCTCAGGCATAAGTGAACCTATTCCCGTGGCACAAACATTTTCGTTTGTTAATGAAGAGGAAAATATTGATTTGTCTCAATTTAGCTACATCGATACTATGGTGACTGTAGTAGATGCGTTCAACTTCTTCAAAGACTTTGGTTCAGCACAAACCTTACAAGATAGAAAAGCATCCGATATTGAAAATGATAATCGGACCATTGTTAACCTGCTCGTAGATCAAATTGAATTTGCCAATGTTATTATTTTAAATAAAACCGACTTAGTTACTGCAAACGAATTAACATTATTAAAAGCCTCAATCACAAAACTGAATCCTGTGGCTAAAATAATCACTTCAATTCTTGGAAAAGTACCGGCAAGTGAGCTACTAAATACGCATTTATTCAACTACGAAGAAGCGGAATCTTCTGCGGGTTGGATGCGGGAATTGGAAGGAATTCATACGCCTGAAACCGAAGAATATGGAATTTCATCTTTTGTTTTCAGAGACGAGCGCCCGTTTCATCCACAACGTTTTTGGCACTACCTCACCGTCAATTTTCCGCAGAACATTATTAGAAGCAAAGGTCTTTGCTGGATTGCTTCTAGACCCGAACAAGCAATTAACTGGAGTCAAGCCGGCGGATCCATGAAAGCTGAAGGTGCCGGCGTATGGTGGGCAAGTATGCCTCTTGGTGAACGGATGACTTTCAATAATTTTGTCGAATACCAAGACATTATTGAGGAACGATGGACCGCTAATTTTGGTGACCGACTGAACGAAATCGTATTTATAGGCATGGCATTAAATGAAACAGAAGTTCGAAGCCAACTCGATAATTGCCTGTGCACAGCCGATGAAATTATGGATTTACAAGATGGATTTTTCTCAAGCAAAGATGATTTTCCTATTCCAAGAGCAGCCGTTACCAATGCCGTAACGGCTCAATTAAATGAATTAAATTAGTTATAAATCCCGATTGTTTTGGTTAATTATTGGGTGCTTAAACGGTTCATCTTCAAGGTGAGCCGTTTTTATTTTATGGATAAATTGCTACTATTTTAAAAATGTCAAATATATTTTTTAGATTTGTCTAAAATTTAATTTAAATTGAATGAAAAAAATACATTTATTGTTGCTTTTTTTGACTTTAAACTTTGGCTACAGCCAAGAAAAAGGGAGTATTTCAGGCTTTGTTTCTTCTAACGAAAGTAAAATTAAAGCGGCACGACTTCTTTTAATCAAAACTGATTATACTGCACAAACGGATAGTTTAGGACATTATAGCATAGAAAATATTGTTGAGGGAAAATATAAACTTACCATTTCGGCTGAAGATTACCTATCTCAGAGTATAACCATCATCATTAAAAAAAATGAGAATCTAACTATTGACATTGAACTTTCAACGGTTCAAAATCAACTCAATGAAGTGGTAATTTCAGGAACGCTAAAACCTGTAAAACGTTTGGAAAACCCCGTTCCTGTTGAGATCATAACGGCAACGTTTTTAAAACAAAATCCAACCAGTACTGTTTTTGATGCATTGCAAAATGTAAATGGTTTACGACCACAAAACAATTGTAATGTTTGCAATACCGGCGACATACGCATCAATGGATTAGATGGCCCGTACACCATGGTTACCATTGATGGCATGCCCATAGTCAGCGCCCTTGGGACAGTATATGGGTTGTCAGGAATACCCACTTCGATGATCGATAGAATTGAAGTGGTCAAGGGCGCGGCTTCTACTTTATACGGCAGCGAAGCAGTGGGAGGACTAATCAACATCATAACTAAAAGACCCCAAGCTGTTCCTGTTTTTACAGCTGATATTTTCTCCACTTCGTGGCTAGAGACCAACATTGATTTGGGTTATCGAACTACCATCGGCAAAAAGACCGACGCCCTGATTGGGGTAAATTATTTTACCTATAACAACCCTATTGATAACAACAACGATAATTTTACAGATTTATCGCTACAAAACCGAGTTTCTATTTTCAGTAAATTGAACTTCAATAGAGAATCAAAAAAAGAATTTAGTTTGGTTTCAAGGTATTTGTATGAAGATCGATGGGGCGGCGAAATGCAGTGGAACAAAAGTTTTAGAGGCGGAAGTGCCGTTTATGGTGAAAGTATTTATACTTCCCGTTATGAAGTTTTGGGCAAATATGAACTTCCCATTAAAGAAAAAATGTATTTGCAATTTTCATTAATTGGTCACGACCAAAACTCTGTTTACGGTAATTCCACTTTTCTGGCCAGTCAAAAAATCGCTTTTGGACAACTGCTTTGGGATAAAAACTGGAACAAGCATTCGGTACTTTTGGGTACAGCATTTCGATATCAATATTATAATGATAACACGGCAGCAACTATAAACGCTGATCATTCTAAAATTTATAGTGCTTTTTTACAAGACGAAATTAAATTCAGTGACAAAACAAGTGCACTACTTGGTTTGCGCTATGATTATAATGCGGCTCATGGCTCTATCGTAACGCCTCGTTTCGCTTTTAAATACAAGCCATCCACAACTGATATTTTGCGGCTTAATTTTGGAACTGGATTTAGAGTTGTTAATCTTTTTACTGAAGATCATCAAGCCTTATCAGGAGCAAGAACCGTTATTTTACTAACAGACCTAAAGCCTGAAACCTCCTATAATTTAAATTTGAATTATTTAAAAAAATACAATCTTACCAACGCCGGGGTAATTAACTTAGAACTCTCTTCTTGGTACACGTATTTTACAAACAAGATTTTTGCGAATTATGATATAAATCCTAATCAGATTATTTATGACAATTTAAATGGTTATTCTAGAATTTTCGGACTCAGTTCTAATGTGGATTGGATTACGCCATTTGGACTAAAAGCAACCGTTGGCGTAAGTTATTATGATCCAATAACGAAGCAAAACAAACAGAAGTTCGTACCCTTATTCACGGAAAAATTTTCAATCAATTGGGCTATTAATTATGAAATTCCTTCTTGGTTTTTAGCTATTGATTACACGGGAAATACCACAGGATCGATGCGCTTACCACTTCTTGGTGCTCTGGACCCAAGACGTGAAAAGTCTCTGCCATTTAGTATTCAAAACATTCAATTTACATTCAAAAAAATTCATAATTTAGAAATTTATAGTGGTGTTAAAAACCTATTGAATTGGACGCCCAATCGTGGCAATCCTTTTATAATTGCCAGAGCAAATGATCCCTTTGACAAAAATGTGCAGTTCGACAACACTGGAAATGTTGTACCCACTGCTGACAACCCTTATGCCTTGACATTTGACCCAACCTACGCCTACGGTCCCAATCAAGGCAGGCGAATGTTCCTTGGACTGCGGTATCATATTGATTAGATAATATCGTTTCCTAAATTAATTTAGCGCTGAGAAGCTTGTGTTTTACTTTTACCTCCATCAAATTGAAAACCATTTTCGAGTAATTATCTATCAAAACCGTTTTGTTTCATTATATTTTGTTTTCATAAAACGATACCATAAAATTTAAAATTTGGCAAGGAGTCGAAATTACTTGCTGTAACCTTATAAATCACTAGTTTTCAATATATAATTTTAAACTATTGAGAGTAAACGGAAGTTAAACTTATACAAACTTTCATTAGTACGTTTTAGAAACTCCGTAATTTTATTGAAAACAACTGTCACTATGAAAACAAAGAAAATTATTTCGTCAGCAATTCTAGCATTTGCACTTTTTACTGGTATTAGCTCTTTTGCACAAAACGTTGTAGAAGTAGCCGTAGGTTCTGAAAACCATACGACATTAATAGCGGCTGTGAAAGCAGCAGGCTTAGTCGACACTTTAACAGAAGCAGGACCATTTACTGTTTTTGCACCTACAAACGCTGCTTTTGACAAATTACCTAAAGGCACAGTCGCAAGTTTATTAGAACCAGCAAACTTAAAAACACTACAAGGCATTCTAACCTACCACGTTGTTGCTGGTAAAATCGATAGCAAAGCAGTTGTTGCAGCTATTAAAGCAGGAAAAGGTAAAGCTGTTTTGACGACCGTTCAGGGTGGAACATTAACAGCATCTTTAAAGGGTGAAAATGTAATGGTTACGCATGAAAAAGGTGGAGTTGCAACAATTACCGCTGTAGATTTAGATGCGTCAAATGGTATAGTTCATGTAATTGACACTGTTTTAATGCACAAATAATATTTACTTATTTTACGATTGATCAATAAACCACGCTTTGGCGTGGTTTATTCTTTTAATACTGCCTCTAAAAAATTATATTTGCAAAGTGAAACAGTATGATTATATTTTTACAGGCGCAGGACTATCGGCTTTGATGACCGTATATAAAATGGTGCAATCCGGTTCATTTGCCGGTAGCAGTATTTTGATATTGGACGAAAACACCAAAAAAACGAATGATAGAACCTGGTGCTTTTGGAAAACGCAGGACTCCGCTTGGGAACCATCGATTTCTAAAAAATGGGATTTAGCTTTGTTTGCCAATGAAAATTTTCGCCGCGATTTACACTTGAAACCGTATCAATACAATATGGCAAAAGGGCTCGATTTTTACAACCAAGTATTTGACTTGCTTTCAAAACAAGACAACATTACTTTCCTTCATCAGAAGGTATTGGCCATTGAAGAATCAGAGACCATTGTTCTAGTACAAACTGAAAAAGATAGTTTTTCGTGTTCCAAATTATTCAATAGCATTTACAACTACCAAAAAGCTGTAAGTCAGACAAAATATCCTTTGCTTCAGCAGCATTTTATTGGCTGGTTTATAAAAAGCGAGCAGCCCGTTTTTAATCCAGAGCAAGCTACTTTCATGGATTTTTCGGTGGAGCAAAAAGGGAATACCCGTTTTATGTACGTATTGCCAACATCTAAAACAGAAGCGTTATTAGAATACACCTTGTTTTCTCACCAGCATTTAAAAAAGGAAGAATACGAAAACGAGATCCAGCACTACATCGAAAAACTGGGTATCACAAATTATGAAATCTTAGAGAAAGAACAGGGTAGCATTCCTATGACGTGTTTCCCTTTTTGGAAGGCGAATACAAAAAACGTACTGAATATAGGAACTTCTGGCGGATGGACCAAAGCAAGTACGGGCTATACTTTTAAAAATTCTGATAAAAAATCAACTGAACTCGTGGCCTTTTTACAAAGAGAAACTGACTTTAGAAAATTTCATAAAAGAAGTAAATTCTGGTTTTATGATCTCCTATTATTGGATATTTTAGACCGAAAAAATGAATTGGGTTCTCACATCTTTTCTTCTATGTTCAAAAAAGGCAATCCCAGCTTAATTTTTAAGTTTTTAGATGAAGAAACCTCTTTGATAGAAGACATAAAAGTGATTTTGAAATGTCCCAAAACACTATTTATCAAAGCAATTTTTCATGTCGTTTTCAAATCAATCAAACTATAACAAAACTTTATAATTCATCTCTAAATCTTGAAGGTAAACTTTGTAACTTTGCAACTCAAAATAGTATTTATTTAAAATAAAAAAGATATGTATCCAGAAGAAATGGTAAAACCAATGCAAGCGGAACTAACGACTGCCGGTTTTCAAGATTTACATAGTGCTGAGGCAGTAGAAAATGCAATGAAATTAGAAGGAACAACCCTTGTGGTAGTGAATTCGGTTTGTGGTTGTGCTGCAAGAAATGCACGTCCAGGAGCAAAAATGAGTTTAGAAGGTGGTAAAAAACCAGATCATTTAATCACGGTTTTTGCAGGAGTTGACAAAGATGCTGTTGATGCAGCCAGACAACACATGTTCCCTTTTCCTCCATCATCGCCCGCTATGGCTTTGTTCAAAAACGGAGAATTAGTCCACATGCTAGAGCGTCACCACATTGAAGGTCGCCCAGCAGAACTAATTGCTGAAAACTTAAAAGATGCTTTCAACGAGTACTGCTAATTCATTAAAGAGTCAAACTAAAACCACGTTCATTCGTGGTTTTTTTATTTGGAGCTGTTTCCTGCTTTCCGTTGCAATCTTTTTTCCCGCTAAAGAAGCGGATAAAAAAGGATTTTCACTACAATCAGGGCTAGAAATGGTCTGGATTTAAATTACAATCCTTAATAATTCCTGCAATCCCTTGCTATAACTCCGTTTTACTAATCAACTTACCAAATAACAATTAGTGTCAAAAAGAAGTCTCTATTTGGTGGTATCTATACTTTATGCGCCACTTCGAACCGTATAATTATGAAAATTCTTTTTGTTATTACCCTATTTTTCCTTGGAATTGATGTAATAAACGACCAAAAGTCTATTTCACTTGAAACAAACGGAAACTGAGTAGCTCCTAAACCTGATACAGTTTGTATGTGATTTTTTGAGAAAAGGTTAAGGTTCTCCCGCAAGACTTAGCCACAAAAAAACAAATAATTTTAAAAAGCACACTTCCATATCTAGATACTAAATAAAACACTGTTCAATCTTTACGGGCGTCAATTAAAAATCCGCGTTATCTTTGCGGTAAGCAACTGGATAAAATATATCCAGCCCGCGGAAGAAAGAAAGCGAAACGATGGCAGAAAAGTTTTGACTGCCAAACGACCAGAAATAAAAAAGAAAGTCAAGCATGAAAATTACAAAAACTAAAAAAAGCTGGGGTATCATTCTGTTATTATTGGTAATCATTGCATTATTTGCTATTTATCCAGTGCCGCCACAAGCTCCCATCCAGTATTATGATAGGGAAACTGGGGTATTAAATACAGAAAAAGTGGCTGCCGAAAAATGGCTGGTTTGGTTGTATAATAATCCGGTTGGCGAAGCAACATTGTGGGCATTGGTGAAAAGAAAGTTGGTTTCTTCTCTTTACGGTACTATGATGGATCGTCCTTCATCGACTAAAAAAATACAACCCTTTATTGCCGAATTTGATATTGACAGGAGGTCCTTCCAGAAACAAGAGTTCCACTCTTTCAACGATTTCTTTACCCGGAAACTAAAAAATAATGCCAGACCAGTAGATAGTACGGCAACTAGTACAGTCTCACCGGCTGATGGAAAAATATTGGTCTATACCGATATCAGCAATAGTGATTTTATCATCAAAGGGTACCGCTTCGACATTTTATCGTTTTTAAATAATGCTAAACTTGCTAAAAAATACATTGATGGTGCCTTGGTGATTATCCGGCTCGCCCCTGCTGATTACCATCGTTTTCATTTTCCCATTAGCGGAAACGTATCATCAAACACTCGGATTGAGGGTGAATATTATTCAGTTAACCCACTTGCTTTGCGCAAAATGACTGAAATATTCTGTTTAAACAAAAGGGAATATACAATCGTTACCAACCCTTTGTTTGGAGATGTTGTCATAGCCGAAGTAGGCGCGACCATGGTAGGAAGCATAGTCCAGACTCATAAAGGAGATTTTGTAAATAAAGGGGACGAGAAAGGATATTTCAAATTCGGGGGATCCACGGTAGTGCTGCTGTTTGAAAAAAATAAAATTAATATCGATGCCGATCTATTGCTTAATACTTTAAAAGGACATGAAACTTCCGTCAAAGTAGGAGAAAAAATTGGTGTTTCGATGATTAGACACTAATTTCCAGATTTGGGTTGTAATGGGCACCCACTGCGCGAATAGTGGCAAAACGGTAGCGAATAAATTTTTTCGTTGCTTTCACTAGTTCTCCACAAAAAAAGGTTTTAAAAAGTATTATTTTATATTTTAGAACTGCCCGCTTTGAGGACTAACTTTCTTTTTTTGCCACAGAATTAAGAGATTTTCACGAATTTATCCAGTAATTCTAATTCCCCTTTTCTTTAATCTATGCAATCTCTGGCAAAAAATAGTATTGGACCTACTTACGGATAGTCATATTATAGTCAGACATCACTTAAATAATTAGCAGTCGCTCCGGGCGCTGATTAAAAATCCATACTCTCTTTGGAGTGAGCAATTAGAACGAAAAAATCCAAGCCGTCGTGTATTAAAATCGGTATCTTTACTTTTGTATGAAGTAACCAAAGATAGCAACTTCCTTTTATCGCGACGATTCTAAAAACGACTAGGAGTGACAAACCGCTTTTGAAAATTAAAAAAACTAGCATGGACAAATACTTACGGCAATTAATTACAATAGAGTTTGACGACAAAAAAGAAATTTTTAGTGGCTTTCTAATTGATTGGACTGAAGATTGGATCTTACTTAAAAATAACCCTGTCGATTTTATAATTGATGGTTATACCATATTGAAAAACAAAAATGTAAAGGCTATTATCCAAGATAAGGATCACGAATTTACCGAACGAGTAATTAAACTAAAAGGTTTAAAAACAAGCGCTTCCGAAATAATTCCGCTTAAAGACGTATTTTCCATTCTCTATTTTGTAGCAAGCAAATATGAGATTTTTCAAATTGCAACGAAGTCTGAAAAAGCACTATATCTTGGTAAACTCATAGAAATGAATGAGGAAGAGGTCGTAATAGACTTTTTAGGAACCGAAGGAAAATTTGAAGGCGAAATGAGTTTTAAGCCCAGCAAAATAAGAGTCATAGAATTTGATACCGATTATATCAATTCTTTG
Source organism: Flavobacterium xanthum (assembly GCF_900142695.1). Taxonomy (GTDB): domain Bacteria; phylum Bacteroidota; class Bacteroidia; order Flavobacteriales; family Flavobacteriaceae; genus Flavobacterium; species Flavobacterium xanthum. The sequence goes on from NZ_FRBU01000016.1 coordinate 14,509, forward strand.
AAACTAATTGTTGAAGAAGAAAAGAAAAAGTAAAGACCAAATCTCCTCGCTAAACAGACAGTCCCAAGAATCAGAATACGTAACTGCAACCAGCGAAAAATTCATTTCTAAGTCATTTTATTAAGATCAGAAAAGAATAATGGTTAAGTTAAAATTTTTATAAAAAGAGCACTTGTTTCAACGTTCGTTACTAAATATGATACTTTTAAAAAATGAAAAAAAATCTAATATTGCTTTGCGTTTTGGCGACACTTTTATTCTCCTGTAACAAGAAAAAGGAAAGTAATGGAGCAACCGTCAACAACGACACCCTTGCAACCGAAAAAAAATTCTCAAAAGCAGATTCTATAATTAATAAAGCCATTGAAGCACACGGCGGAAAATTATATACTACTGCCAACTACTCCTTTATTTTTAGAGGTAAAGAGTACCGTTTTAAGAATAATGGAGCTTCCTATATATATTCTTCTGAAATTCAAAAGGGAGATTCTCTTATCAAAGACCTACTGACTCCAGAAAAGTTTGAACGTTCTATAAATAGCAAGTTACAATCTTTATCCAAAGAAGATTCTGCGAAGTATTCAGAGGCAATAAATTCGGTTATTTATTTTGCCACACTTCCCTACAAACTTCAAGATGCTTCCGTAAATAAAAAATTCATTGAAGAAATCACAATCAAAGGACAGCAATACGATGCAATAGGTGTAACTTTTGGTCAAGACGGTGGCGGCAAAGATTTTGATGATGAGTATCACTACTGGATCAATACAACCACGCATAAAATGGATTACTTGGCCTATAATTACCGCGTGAATGATGGTGGTGTGCGCTTTAGAGTGGCCTTTAACACCCGCGTAATTGACGGTATAACTTTTCAGGATTACATTAATTATGAAGCCCCTTTGAAAACTCCTTTGAAAGACTTACCAAAATTATACGAACAAGGAAAACTAAAAGAAGTATCTCAAATACTGACGGAGAATGTGGTCAATAATCACAAGTAAGCAACTGGATTGCAAAATCTACGACCTTTAAAAATTTAAACCATAAGCGGGCGAATCTCTGTAAGATTCCTAACTCTTTTGCATCGCATTAGCATGAGTATTCTGCTTGTGAACACTTACTATTGCATCAATTTTTTTACCCCAATCTATCATTCAGAAAAAGGAAGGGTCTCCACATCTGCTCCGCAAAGTTTCCAACTTTGAGGTGGCGTCAAAAGGTCTCCTGACCTTTCTGAAAACTCTCATGCCAGCTGATGTTACTCACCATACAGAGATTCTTCGTTCCTCAGAATCACAAAATAAACACAGACCACCACATCTGCTCCGTAAAGTTTCCAACTTTGAGGTGGCGTTAAAAGGTCTCCTGACCTTTCTGAAAACTCTCATGCCAGCTGATGCTACTCACCATACAGAGATTCTTTTTTCCTCAGAATGACAAAATAAACACAGACCACCACATCTGCTCCGCAAAGTTTCCAACTTTGAGGTGGCGTTAAAAGGTCTCCTGACCTTTCTGAAAACTCTCATGCCAGCAGATGTTGCTCACCATATAGAGATTCTTCGTTCCTCAGAATGACAAAATAAACACAGACCACCACATCTGCTCCGCAAAGTTTCCAACTTTGAGGTGGCGCTAAAAGGTCTCCTGACCTTTCTGAAAACTCTCATGCCAGCAGATGTTGCTCACCATATAGCGATTCTTCGTTCCTCAGAATGACAAAATAACCACAAAATATTCCTTTAATACCAACTCCCCTAGCCCAGATTGAAGCGGCATACTCTTGTTGAAGCGCTAGCGAAAACAAGAGATAAAGCGAAAAGCTGGAAGTAGCTCCAAGAAAAATAAATCACTAAGACATTAAGAAAAATTAAGTGTCTATTATTCATGGCGAACCTTAGTTCCTATAATACTTTGCTCCTCTGAACCTTTTTACCTACTTTTGCAAAAAATATATTTCTCAACTTAAACTGTTTATAGCATGCAACTGTACAACACCTTAAGCGCAGAAGAAAGAGCCATCATGATTGATGATGCCGGAAAACAACGTCTTACGTTGTCTTTCTATGCTTATGCGCAAATTTCAAATCCAACACAATTTCGTAACGAATTATTCCTAGCGTGGAACTCTCTTGAAGTTCTAGGGCGAATTTATGTAGCCCCTGAGGGAATTAACGCCCAACTATCGCTTCCTGCAGATAATTTCTACGCGTTTAAAGACACTATCGAAGTGTATGATTTCATGAAAGGAATCCGTTTGAATATTGCCGTAGAACAAGACGACCACTCTTTTTTGAAACTGACGGTAAAAGTGCGAGACAAAATTGTTGCTGATGGTTTGGTTGATGAAACTTTTGATGTGACGAATATTGGAATTCACCTTAAAGCAAAAGAATTCAACGACTTGCTAGAAGATCCCAATACCATTGTGGTGGATATGCGCAATCATTATGAAAGTGAAATTGGACATTTTACCAAAGCTATAAAACCAGATGTGGATACTTTTCGTGAAAGTTTACCCATCATCGAAGAACAACTTTCTGAACACAAGCAAGATAAAAAACTATTGATGTATTGCACCGGAGGAATCCGTTGTGAAAAAGCTAGTGCTTATTTCAAGCACAAAGGTTTTGAAAACGTGTACCAACTGGAAGGCGGGATTATAGAATACACACGCCAAGTAAAAGCCGAAGGTTTAGAAAGCAAATTCATTGGTAAAAACTTTGTTTTTGATCACCGCTTAGGCGAAAGAATTACAAATGATATTGTTTCGCAATGCCATCAATGTGGCGAAGCTTGTGATGTGCATACGAATTGCGTGAACGAAGGCTGCCATTTGCTTTTCATTCAATGCGATTCCTGTAAAGAGAAAATGGAAGGCTGCTGTTCTGCAGAATGTGTGCGTGTCATTCACTTGCCGGAAGAGGAACAAAAAGCCATCAGACGTGGTATTAAAAACGGGAATAAGATTTTCAAAAAAGGAAAATCAGACGTTTTGACTTTTAAAAACAACGAAGAAACGCATGGTATTTTTGTGGCTGAAAAACCATCCCGAAGCGTTGGGACTACCATTAAAAAAGAAGTAAAAGTTAAAAAACAATATATTGGAAAAGGGACGCATTTTTTTCCAAAACCAAGTATTGGTCAATTTCTAATTGAAGAAAACGAAATCAAAATTGGCGACACCATTTTGATAAAAGGAACTACAACCGGCGAACAAAAACTAGTAATTAGCGAAATGCTAGTAAATGATTTAGCGCAAGAAAATGCAATTGCTGGAGATACATGTACGTTTAAATTACCATTTAGAATTCGATTATCTGATAAATTATATAAGATTTTAGACTAAAAAAACCACTTTAAATCACTTCAAATTAACCCATTACAAATCAAATTGTAATGGGTTTTTTTATAAAAACTTTATGATTTATTGGCTCAGATAGGCGTTGTTCCGTAAAATTAAAAAATACTATCTTTACAAATTAAACGTTTTAAGAACTTAAGTTGTGCTCGTCGCAACACTACATATAAGATTATGGCATGTACAAGTTGTTCAACTTCTGATGGTGGCGCACCAAAGGGTTGTAAAAATAATGGGACTTGCGGCACCGATAGCTGCAATAAATTAACGGTTTTTGATTGGCTTTCTAATATGAGTTTACCTAATGGCGAAGCTCCTTTTGACTGTGTTGAAGTTCGCTTTAAAAACGGCAGAAAAGAGTTTTATCGCAATACCGAGAAGCTGACTTTAAGCATGGGAGACATTGTAGCTACAGTTGCCTCACCTGGTCACGACATAGGAATTGTTACTCTCACAGGTGAATTAGTAAAAATTCAAATGAAGAAAAAAGGAGTAAATCATTTGAGTAATGAAGTTCCAAAAATCTATAGAAAAGCATCTCAAAAAGACATTGACATTTGGTCTACTGCTCGCGATAAAGAAGAGCCAATGAAAGTTAGAGCGCGGGAATTAGCCATTGCGCAAAAACTAGAAATGAAAATTTCGGATATCGAATTTCAAGGGGATGGATCAAAAGCTACTTTTTATTATACAGCAAATGACCGAATTGATTTTCGTGCTTTAATTAAAGATTTTGCAAAGGAATTCAGCACCAGAATTGAGATGAAACAAGTAGGTTTCCGTCAGGAAGCAGCTCGTTTAGGCGGAATAGGCTCTTGCGGTAGAGAATTATGCTGTTCTACTTGGTTAACGGATTTTAGAAGTGTAAATACTTCGGCAGCACGTTACCAACAACTCTCTTTGAACCCGCAAAAACTGGCTGGACAGTGTGGGAAATTAAAATGTTGTTTAAACTATGAGCTAGACACTTACATGGATGCGTTGAAAGATTTTCCAGATTTTGAAACCAAATTGGTCACGGAAAAAGGAGATGCCATTTGCCAAAAGCAAGACATATTCAAAGGATTAATGTGGTTTGCTTACACCAATAATTTTGCCAATTGGCACGTCTTGAAAATTGACCAAGTCAAAGAAATTGTTGCAGAAAATAAGCTAAAAAACAAAGTTTCTTCATTAGAAGATTTTGCAATAGAAATTCTTGTAGAGCCAGAGAAAAACTTCAATAATGCCATGGGACAAGAAAGCCTAACACGTTTTGACCAACCTAAAGCAAAAAAGAAACCAAATAAAAAACGCAAACCCGCTGGCGAAAATACTATTGTAGCTAATAACAACAAACCGGCAAACAATAACCGTCAGACTCCCAATGACAAAAAGCCCACGGAGCCAAGAAAACCAATAATTATTACTAAAAATGTGGATAAAAAATAGCGCTTTACTTCTTTTGCTCGTAATCCTCTTTTCTTCCTGTGATAAAAAAAGAGTTTTTGATCAATATAAGTCTGTTGGAACTACTTGGCACAAAGACAGTATTGTAACCTTCAATTTGCCTGAACTGGACTCGACAAAGCGATATGATTTATTTGTCAATTTAAGAGCAAACAATGATTATCAATACAATAATTTGTTTTTAATTGTGGCTTTGGAATTACCAAATGGTTATACTAAAGTGGACACACTAGAGTACCAAATGGCCGATCCGCAAGGAACATTATTAGGAGAAGGATTTTCAGATATTAAAGAAAGTAAACTTTTTTACAAAGAAAATGTTAGGTTCCGCTCCAATTACAAGGTTCACATCAAGCAAGCGGTTAGAGAAAACGGGAAAGTTCCTGGCGTAAAAGCGCTAGATGGAATTACCGAGGTTGGTTTTAGAATAGAAAAAAAAGAATAAAATAGTATTATGGCTATCAAAAAAAATAATAACCCAGCAAGAGGTAATGGAAAAGACATTACACACTATCAAAAGAAATTTTGGAAAATATTCTTTATAGGCTTAGGAAGCGTCGGTTTGTTTTTCTTATTTGCTTCTTGGGGAATCTTTGGCTCCATGCCTTCCTTTGAAGATTTAGAAAATCCCGATTCCAATTTAGCAACTGAAGTTATTTCCGCTGACGGAGTCGTGATTGGTAAATATTTCGAAAAAAACAGGTCGCAGCTAAAGTATTCAGACTTGCCAAAAAACTTAGTACAAGCATTAATTGCTACGGAGGATGCTCGTTTTTACGAACATTCTGGCATTGATGGAAGAGGTACTTTAAGAGCCATTTCGAGTTTAGGAACTAGCGGTGGTGCGAGTACATTGACACAGCAATTAGCCAAACAATTATTCCACGGAGAAGGGTCAAAGTTTTTACCTTTTAGAATCGTGCAAAAGATTAAAGAATGGATCATTGCTATCCGATTAGAAAGACAATATACTAAAAATGAAATTATTGCCATGTATTGTAATGTCTATGATTTTGGAAATAATTCGGTTGGAGTAAGTTCCGCAGCAAAAACTTATTTTTCAAAAGAACCAAAAGACCTTACAATAAGTGAGTCGGCTATATTGGTAGGAATGTTTAAAAACTCAGGTTTATACAATCCGATACGAAATCCAGAAGGAGTGAAAAACCGCAGAAATGTCGTGCTTTTACAAATGGAAAAAGGAAAAATAATTTCGAATGAGGAAAAAGAACGACTACAAAGTTTACCTATCAAATTAAACTTCAAATTAGAAACACATAAAGACGGAACGGCAACCTATTTTAGAGAATACCTTCGTGATTACATGAAAAAATGGGCAGAGGAGAATAAAAAATCAGATGGCTCAGATTATGATATCTACAAAGATGGTTTGAAAATCTACACCACTATAGATTCTAGGATGCAGTTACATGCCGAAGAAGCCGTTACAGCACACATGGCGAACCTTCAGGAGGAGTTTTTCAAGCAATCTAAAGGCAACAAAAATGCTCCTTTTGTGAATATTTCTGCGGTAGAAACACAACGAATTTTAAATCAAGCGATGAAATCATCTAATCGCTGGGCGGTTATGAAATCAATGGATAAAAGCGAGGAAGATATTGTAAAATCGTTTAGCGAAAAAACAAAAATGACTGTTTTTTCCTGGAAAGGAGAGAAAGATACCATAATGACACCCTTAGATTCTATACGCTATTACAAGCACTTTTTACAGTCTGGATTAATGGCCATGGAACCACAAACGGGAAATGTAAAAGCATGGGTAGGCGGAATTAATTATAAATATTTCCAATACGATCACGTAGGACAAGGAGCAAGACAAGTAGGCTCTACATTCAAACCATTTGTATACGCAACGGCCATCGAGCAACTCAATATGTCCCCTTGTGACTCGATTATTGATGGCCCGTTTATGATTCGCAAAGGACGTCATCACGTCACCGAAGATTGGGAACCAAAAAATTCAGATAACAGGTACCGCGGAATGGTCACCTTGAAGAGAGGTTTAGCCAACTCTATTAACACTATATCTGCCAAATTGATGGATAAGGTAGGCCCAGAGGCGGTGGTTGATCTAGCGCATAAATTGGGGGTAAAATCTGAAATTCCTTTGCAACCATCCATCGCTTTAGGAGCAGTAGAAATAACGGTTGAAGACATGGTTGCTGCTTACAGCACCTTCGCTAATCAAGGGGTTTACATGAAACCGCAATTCATATCTAAAATTGAAGATAAAAGTGGTGTAATCATCTACGAACCAATCCCTGAGTCGCATGATGTTTTAAATAAAGATATTGCTTATGCAGTTGTCAAATTGCTTGAAGGTGTAACCGAGGGTGGATCGGGAGATCGTTTGCGAACTACTGGTGGCGGAAGCGGAGACAACCGCTGGACTGGTTATCCATACCAATTTAAGAACCCTATTGCAGGAAAAACAGGTACTACACAAAATCAATCCGATGGTTGGTTTATGGGAATGGTTCCTAATCTTGTCACGGGAGTTTGGGTAGGATGCGAGGATCGTTCCGCTCGTTTTAAAAGCATTACTTACGGTCAGGGAGCTACAGCAGCACTACCGGTTTGGGGTTATTTTATGAAATTATGTTATGCTGATCCCGCTCTTAAAGTTTCTAAAGGAAACTTTGAAAGACCAGCAAATCTCTCTATAAAAGTAGACTGCTACGTTCCTAAAAAAGTAATAGATACAACTGCTGTAGAGCAGAACACTGATGAATTTGAATTATAAACTCCCATTTCTCGTAGTCAAAACAAGGAGAAATTTCAACAAATAATTTGATCCTTTTAAAATAAAATTGGACCATAGCAACTCATTTTTATGATTAACAAAAAAGTAAACAACGTTCAAGACGCCCTTCAAGGAATTGAAAACGGGATGACTATTATGCTTGGTGGCTTTGGATTATGTGGTATTCCAGAAAATTCCATCGCTGAATTGGTAAAAAAAGAAACTAAGGATTTAACGTGTATTTCAAACAATGCAGGTGTTGATGATTTTGGTCTTGGATTGCTTTTGCAAAAACGACAAATTAAGAAGATGATCTCTTCCTACGTGGGCGAAAATGCCGAATTTGAACGCCAAATGCTCTCTGGAGAATTAGAAGTAGATCTTATTCCTCAAGGAACCTTAGCAGAACGTTGCCGTGCTGCACAAGCTGGAATCCCTGCTTTTTTTACACCCGCCGGTTACGGAACTGAAGTAGCTGAAGGGAAAGAAGTTCGCGAATTCAATGGAAAAATGCATGTTATGGAACACGCTTTCAAAGCTGACTTTGCCATTGTAAAAGCATGGAAAGGGGACGAAGCTGGAAATCTAATTTTCAAAGGAACAGCCAGAAATTTCAACCCAAGTATGGCGGGAGCTGCAAAAATCACTATTGCCGAAGTCGAAGAATTATTGCCTGCAGGAAGTTTAGATCCTAATGAAATTCATATTCCAGGAATACTTGTAAATAGAATATTTCAAGGTGAGAAATACGAGAAAAGAATTGAACAACGAACGGTTCGCGCAAAAAATTAAACAATTTAGCAATTTTTCAATATAACAATTAATAAAAAATGGATAAAGAGAATGTTGTTGTTTCTAAATCCATTGATTTTGCATTAGGTATTATAGCTTTTTGTGAAATATTAGAAAGTAAACGCAAATTTATTATTGCCAATCAACTATTAAAATCAGGAACAAGTATAGGCGCTAATATTCATGAAGCACAAAATGCCGAAAGCAGAGCAGATTTTATCCATAAAATTAAAATTGCAGCCAAGGAACTAGAGGAAACAAAATACTGGCTTTTGCTTTGTGAAAAAGCATCCTCATACCCTTTTGATGAAAGCCTGAAAATTCAAATTAATGAATTAGGATTAATAGTTTACAAAATCCTAAGCACTAGTAAAAATAATAAGTAATAATTCTCAAAATTGATATATTGTTACATTCATAAATTGATACATTAAGAAATGGCTTTAGATAAAAATCAAATTGCAAAACGCATTGCAAAAGAATTAAAACACAACTACTATGTGAATCTAGGAATTGGAATTCCGACACTGGTTGCTAATTATGTTCCTGAAGGAATTGACGTTGAATTTCAAAGTGAGAACGGCGTTCTTGGTATGGGTCCATTTCCCTTTGAGGGCGATGAAGACGCTGATCTAATCAACGCAGGAAAACAAACCATAACAACACTTCCAGGAGCTTCTTTTTTTGACTCAGCAATGAGTTTTGGAATGATACGCTCCCAAAAAGTAGATTTAACCATTCTTGGCGCTATGGAAGTAGCCGAAAACGGAGATATTGCCAACTGGAAAATCCCAGGTAAAATGGTCAAAGGAATGGGTGGTGCAATGGATTTAGTCGCTTCTGCCGAAAATATTATCGTTGCGATGATGCACGTGAATAAAGCAGGAGAATCCAAAATTCTAAAAAAGTGTAGTTTGCCATTAACTGGCGTCGGATGCGTTAAAAAAGTCGTTACAGAACTTGCCGTCATGGAAGTGACGTCAAAAGGTTTTAAGCTATTAGAACGCGCCCCAGGCGTTTCGGTGGAACACATCATCGCTTCTACAGCAGCAGATTTAATCATTGAAGGAGAAATTCCAGAGATGGTTATCGATTAAAAGCGTACTATAAAATACAAGAGAGTCGGAATTTCTACTATTGAAATTCCGACTCTTTTTTTTTAAATTACAATTGTGGACTTGCTCTTTGAAGATAAGTTGAAAGGACATTATTATTCGATCCTGCGTTAGCGCAAACTGATTCAATAAAATTGCCTACAGATTTTGTTTCGTGAGCAATCACTCCAGTTATAAATTATGCGAAACAAAGGCGTACTTAGACTACACAATTGATTCTTATGCTGCTACTAAAAAAACCACGTGGCAACAAAAATTGCTGTAATGACACAAATCAAATCAACTAGAAGCATTGTTCCTAATGCATAACGGGTGTTTTTGATATTAACCGAACCAAAGTAAACTGCAATTACATAAAAAGTGCTTTCGGCACTGCATTGAAAAATACTACTCAATCTTGCCGTTAAAGAGTCGGCTCCAAAAGTATTCATTGAATCAATCAAAAACCCTCTAGATCCCGCAGAACTAAAAGGACGTAGTAAAGCTACTGGCAAAGCATCCGTAATTTGTTTATTTACTCCCATATTAGAAAAAATGAAAGCAATCCAATTGCTAATAATTTCAAATAATCCACTGTTTCTAAATAACGAAATAGCCACCAACATTCCCAAGACATAAGGAAAAATAGTCACGCCGGTTTTTACCCCATTGTTGGCTCCTACCACAAAAGAATCAAACACCGTTGTACTAGCAGCAGTAAATTTCTTTTCGTTTAAGAATGAAAAAATCAAAGTAAAAGCAATAATTCCTATCAAAATTAAAGCCGAAAGATTAGACGTAAAATAGTTTTTCCCAATCAAATCAAGATGATTCACGTACATCAACAATCCAATTATTCCTGCTATTAATGTAATCAATACGAGTACCAAAGAAGCACTTTTGAAATTAATTTTCTGTTTGATCCCAACAATTAGAAAAGCGGCAATCGTACCAATAAAAGAAGTGATGATGCAAGGCAACATGACATCCGCTGGATTGCTGGCATTTGCGGCAGCGCGATACCCAATAATAGAAGTAGCAATCAAAGTAAGACCCGAGGCATGCAAACACATAAACATAATTTGGGCATCACTGGCTTTGTCTTTATCTGGGTTTATCTCTTGTAAACTTTCCATAGCTTTTAGACCAAAAGGAGTCGCAGCTGAATCCAATCCTAAGAAATTAGCAGCGAAGTTTAACGTCATATAAGAGATGGATGGATGGTCTTTAGGAATACTCGGAAACACTTTAACAAAAACAGGACTCAATCCTTTAGCTAGCTTTCCAGAAGCCCCAGAAATGATCAAAAGTTCCATCAAACCACAGAAAAACGCCAAATAAGCAATAAGCGGAATGATTAAATCCAACAAAGTACTTTTACAGGTTGGCAACAAGCCATCTGATTTTTGAACGCCACTATAAATTTTTACCGTTTTGTTTTTATAAACATAAGTCGTGTCCGCATTTAGCGTATCGCGATTGATAATCATGGTTTGTTCTGGAGCTGTTCTGATGCTGTCTTTAATAAAGGCAGGAAGTTCTTCTGCGAATTTTTCGGAAATTAGTATAGGATCATCTTTCTTTCCGTTCAAAACGTGGTCAATAGTATAACTCTCTCCAGAAAACAAACTAAACATTACAAATACAATTGCTGAAATAAAAATGACCAACCAAAATCTACTCAATACCATAACTTATAATTTTTGTAAATGTAAAAAAATAACCGCAAAGTCCGCAAAGGGATTCGCAAAGTATGCTACACTTTTATAACTTAAAAAGTTGCTGTGATTGAAAATGTTCTTACACATGAATAATCTCTTCCTCAATCAGCAAATCTTCTCTGCGCAGCCGAAGGAAAATTTGTGCCACAGCGATCGTATCTTTTTCACAATAATTTACGATTCGATCAATATCTTTATCTACATAAAAAACATGGCCCACTTGACTGCCATCGATATCGCCTTTTGAAGAGGGAATACCGAGCACTTTACACATTAATTTTAAGGAAGTATAATGTTTATAATCGCCAAATTTCCATAATTCCAATGTATCGAGATGTGGGATTTCCCATGGTTTTTTTCCAAATAAATTCAGTTTGTTTGGAATGGCAATTTGGTTGATAATCATACGTCGTGCGAGGAAAGGAATATCGAATTCCTTAGCATTGTGACCACACAAGACATGTTGCGGCTGGTTGAAATGATTATTTAGTAGATTATTAAAGTCAAGCAGCAATTTCTTTTCTTCTCCAAAAAAAGAAGTCACTCGAAAATTTCGAATATCGCCTTTAATCGTAAAATAACCCACCGAAATACAAACAATTTTTCCAAACTCAGCCCAAATTCCCGCACGATCGTAAAAATCTTCAGGTGTGTATTCATCCTTCCGCTGGTATTGGGTTTTATGCTCCCAAAGGTCTTTCATTTCAGAATCTAATGCATTAAAATCTTCGGCTTCTGGAACGGTTTCTATATCAAGAAACAGAATATTATTAAGGTTTATTTTTTCGATCATCTTGGCATATTTGACCACAAATTACACAAATTTTCACAAATTAAAATAGCTAAAACTTTATTTAGTGATAATTCGTGCAATTCGTATTTATTTTATTAAAACAAACTTTGTTGAGTAGTTGGGTTTTCATGTTCCAATAACCATTTCTTACGCCATATACCACCAGCGTAACCAGTAAGCGAACCATCTGATCCAATGACTCGATGGCAAGGAACAACAATCCAAAGCGGGTTTTTACCATTGGCTGAAGCCACAGCCCGTATGGCTTTCACATCGCCTAACCCTTTGGATTGCTCCAGATAAGTTTTTGTTTTTCCAAACGGAATGTTTACTAATGACTTCCAAACTTTTTGTTGGAATTCAGTTCCTTTGGGGTTAAGTAAAAAAGTAAAATCGGTTCTTTTAGAATCGAAATATTCTTGGAGTTGCTGCACCGCAATTTGTAGAAAAAGAGGGATTTCAGTGGAAGCAATTCCTTCATCTGAAACTGAGATTATGGCTACTCCAGTTTCATCACCAGTAATTGCGGCTATTCCTAGAGGTGTTTTGATGTAGGCTGTTTCCATTTTTTAAAGGTAAAAAATTAATCTGCATCAGCTGAATTTGAGCATAAAAAAACCATTCGCAATGACGAACGGTTTTTCTATTTAGCCCCGATAAAGGCATGATTCTTTTGTGTCATTCCCTAAATTTTGGGAATGGGAAATAGCTCCTAAAAAAGTAATCTATTTTAAATGAGAATAGACGTAGGCTTCTAAAGCTTGTAGTTCTTCATCAGACATGGCTTTTGTAATCACGAAATTTGCTCGCATGACTTCGTATTGACTTGGATCGACAATGGGTTCACCTTCTCCTTTTAAAAACGCGACCATATTTGCATTTTTATCTTTGTAAATCTTGGCAATATCCTGCAAACTTGGGCCTATTAACTTTTCAGCACCTTTATGACAGGATACGCATTTTCCTTTACCTTTAAAAATTTCTTCTCCTAATTGGACAGGAGTTTGAACCGGAGTTTGCACTATTTCTTCAGATGTGGTTGGGTACAAGGGTTCTTCTTTGACTTCTTCTTTTTTACAAGAAGCGAACGCTAAAAACGCAAATAAAAACAAAGTCTTTTTCATGATATTTTCTATTGATGTTATGCTGTAAGTTACAAAATAATTACCAACCTACATACTCTGGAGGTTGAATTTGATTGAGATTCAAATAAATTAAAATTTGCGCACGATGGTGCGTGACATGATCTTGCATGAGATTGAGTATTTGCAATTTTGACTTTGGACCAGCAAAAAAGTCTACTTTTTGAGAAAGTTCAGCCTCTTTTATGTTTTGGATCCGAGCTTTTGCAGCATCAAATGAAGCTATAATATTTAGAATTATTTGCGCTTTTGAAAGCCCATTATCCACCTCTTTACTAATGTATTTTATTCCAGAAAAATGCGTGATACTTAACCAATTTACATTATCCTGAATATGAAACAATTGCTCTCTAAACGACATTTCGCGTGGTGTGGGCTTGTAATCGTATTTATCTTCAGGCATGGCTTGAGCTACCGCTACAAGATAACCCTTAGAATTATCCCATTTTTCAACAAAAGTGGAAACTACCTCAACTTGAGCAAAAATGAAGTTTGAAACCAATAAAATCAATAATAATATTGGCTTTTTCATGTTTATTTATTTAAAAGTACTGCGGCTTCCTTGGCAAAATAAGTTGAAATTAAACTAGCCCCGGCGCGCTTGATACACATTAATTGTTCCATCATAATCTGATCGTGATCCAACCAACCTCTTTCGGCAGCGGCTTTGATCATCGCATATTCACCCGAAACATGGAAAACGGTCACAGGCACATTTACCGCATTTTTAACTTCGCGTACAATGTCTAGATAAGCAATTCCTGGTTTCACCATGACCATATCAGCACCTTCCTCGACATCCATTAAGGCTTCTTTTATGGCTTCGATACGATTGGCATAATCCATTTGGTACGTTTTCTTGTCTTTGGGAATATCTGTAGAATCTACTGGCGCGCTATCTAAAGCGTCTCGAAACGGTCCGTAAAACGCCGAAGCATATTTAGCGGAGTAACTCATGATGCCTACGTGATGAAAACCAGCAGCGTCTAATCCTTGGCGCAAACGCAACACACGACCGTCCATCATATCACTTGGCGCCACAAAGTCGGCTCCTGCTTGTGCATGCGAAACCGCCATTTTCACTAAAGCTTCATTGGTGGAATCATTCTCTACATCTCCGTGCGTTATAATGCCGTCATGACCATATATAGAATACGGATCTAGAGCTACATCTGGCATAACGATCATTTCTGGACAAGCGGCTTTGATAGCACGAATGGAGGTTTGCATTAATCCTTGCGGATTCCATGCTTCTTTACCAGTGTTGTCTTTTAAACTTTCATCAACTTTAACATAGATATTCACCGCACGAATGCCTAAAGCATAAATTTCTTTGACTTCTTTAACCGTTAAATCAATTGAACGACGAAAAATTCCAGGCATGGAAGGGATTTCTACTTGATAGTTTTCGCCTTCAGCAATAAACATAGGAAACATGAAATCACTTGGACTTAAAGTCGTTTCACGAACTATGGAACGAATGGATTCGTTAACACGTAATCTTCTACCTCTTTGTAATGGGAACATATGATTTATGATTTTAGATTAGCGATTGCTGATTTATGATTTAAAACGAATTGGTGACAACAGAAAATCTGAAATCAAAAATCGTTAATCATCAATCTGCAATCCAATTTTTCGGATTTTCTAATACGTTTACTAATTTTTCTTCTTCGCTTCCGGCTTCTGGGTGATGATCATAAACCCACTGCACTTTTGGCGGTAAACTCATTAGGATACTCTCGATTCTTCCATTGGTTTTTAAACCAAATAAAGTGCCTTTGTCATGAACTAAATTAAACTCCACATAACGACCACGACGGATTTCCTGCCAAGTTCTTTGTTCTGGTGTATACGGTAACTGTTTTCTTTTCTCAACAATGGGAACGTAAGCTTCAAGGAAACTATTACCCACTTCGGATACGAAATCAAACCAATTTTCCATGGTCATATCGTCAGTCGCTTTGCGATAATCGAAAAATAATCCTCCTATTCCGCGTGCTTCATTTCTGTGAGCGTTCCAAAAATAGGCATCACATTGTTTTTTATATTTTGGATAAAACTCCGGATTATGTTTTTCGCAAGCAGTTTTACACGTTTGATGAAAATGAACCGCATCTTCTTCAAACAAATAATACGGTGTTAAATCTTGTCCGCCACCAAACCATTGTTGGATCACGTTTCCATTATCATCGTACATTTCGAAATAACGCCAATTGGCATGAACGGTTGGCACCATTGGATTTTTTGGGTGCAAAACCAAACTTAATCCGCAAGCAAAAAAATCAGCTTCGCCTACATTGAACATTTTTTGCATGGCTTCCGGTAATTTACCATGAACTGCCGAAATATTCACACCGCCTTTTTCGAAAACTTTGCCATTCTCAATAACACGTGTTCTTCCACCGCCACCTTCTGGACGATCCCAAAGGTCTTCACGGAATTTGGCTTTGCCTTCGACAGCTTCTAATCCTGCGACGATTTGGTCTTGTAGGTTTTGTATATATGCGTAAAATTGTTCTTTCATCTTGTTAATTCATAAAGTTCCATATCTAATGGCGCTTGATTCGTTGGTGTAAATTCGTTTACCATTGTTTTTTGCCAAATAAAACCATTATTTTTAGCCACCTTTACACTTCCTAAATTCGATTTATGAGCAATGATTTGAAGTGTTTTTAATTCTAATTCACTAAAAGCAAATGTAATCCTTTCCTTTACTGCATAAGATGTCAATCCTTTTCCTTCCTCATGTAAACCAATACAGTTGGCAAATTCCCCTTGCTTATTTGCCCAATCTATTTTTTTTATAATGATTAACCCCGCAATTTCATTTGTTATTCTATTTCTAATTGCAAAAGTGAAATTTATCTTTTCTTCAATCTCTTTATTCTTTGTGGCAATATATGCTATAGTTTTTTCTAGTGTTGCATTATTTGCTAGTGTAACTGGCAAATAATACTTTAAACGATCCGTATTATCAACCATAAATTGATACAACTGATTGGCATCGGCTGGTATCAGTGGATCAATCATAAAATTTTCTGTATACCAATCTTTTTCCACTACAAAATTATAAGGAGTTTGTATTCATTATTGGCTTCCGCTAAAGCTATCCTATTATTATAGTTTACCCTCTATTTAAATCTCCTGCAAGGTTTTCAACAAATTGTAGGTATCAATTTTAAGTAAAAAGGCCAACCTACCACAAAGTTAAAAAAACCTTGTAGGATTGAACAATTTACTGATTATACTCCTTCACCGCATCGATAAATGCTTTCGCGTGATCCACAGGAATATTAGGTAAAATTCCGTGACCTAAATTCACGATGTATTTGTCTTTTCCGAATTCGTCAATCATTTCGTGTACCATTTTCTTGATCACCGGAATTGGAGACAACAATCTTGACGGATCAAAATTCCCTTGCAACGTGATGTTTCCACCTGACAAGTATCGTGCATTTCTTGGAGAACAGGTCCAATCTACTCCAAGTGCAGCGGCTCTACTTTTTCCCATTTCGCCTAAGGCGAACCAACATCCTTTTCCGAAAACAATTACCGGTGTCTCATCGGCCAAAGCTTCTATAATCTGGTTGATGTATTTCCAAGAGAATTCCTGATAATCCACTGGAGATAACATTCCGCCCCAAGAGTCAAAAATTTGAACTGCATTTACGCCTGCTTTTACTTTTTCTTTTAGGTACGCAATAGTAGTATCTGTGATTTTTTGTAATAAAACGTGTGCTGCTTCTGGATGTTGAAAACAAAATCCTTTAGCCATATCAAAACTTTTAGACCCTTTTCCTTCCACTGCATAGCACATAATTGTCCATGGTGAACCTGCGAAACCAATTAATGGCACCTCATCATTCAACATTTCTTTGGTCAATTTGATCGCGTCAAAAACGTATCCTAAAGTTTCATTCACATCTGGAACGATTACTCTTTCAACGTCTTGAATCGTACGAATAGGATTGGGTAAATAGGGACCAAAATTAGGTTTCATCTCAACCTCAATTCCCATCGCTTGCGGAATTACCAAGATATCTGAAAATAAAATCGCTGCATCGGGAGCAATTCTTCTTATCGGTTGCACAGTGATTTCAGCAGCTAATTCCGGTGTTTGACAACGCGTAAAAAAATCATATTTATCGCGCAATGCGATGAATTCAGGTAAATATCGTCCTGCCTGACGCATCATCCAAACGGGTGGACGTTGCACGGTTTCTCCTTTTAATGCTCTTAAAAATAAATCATTCTTAAGTCCCTTACCCCCCGAAAGGGGAATTTGCAAATCTTTATCGTTCATCATATAGTTTTTTTAAACTTGATCTAAGTTTTTAATTTTTATTTATACGGTTACCCTTTCCTCAGTTCCCCCTTCAGGGGCTTTGGGACTTCTATAATAGTCTATAACTTCCACAATAACCTCTTCAATTGTAGGTGTCTCGGCAATTATGATGTTCTTAATTTTATTTGATTCTAATGTTTTTGCAGTGGTAGTACCCACACAAAAACAAACTTCGTTTTTGATTTTGTTGTTTGTCAAATAACTCTCAACAGCAGATGGACTAAAAAAAAGAATTCCATCAAATTTTTCTTGATCGGATATTTTAAAAGGCGCTAATGTAGTTTGATAGACTTCGATTTCATTAAAAGTAATCCCTTCATTTTTCAAGGCTTGTGGTAACGTTTCTTTGCGTAAGTTTCCGCTTAAAAAAGTGTAACTTTCCTTATTGTAAATTAAGGTGATAATTTCTGCTAGTTCTGAAGCGTAGTCCATATAAACATCCACTTTAAAACCGTTAAGCTCGAGCAATTCTTTAGTTTTAATGCCCACACAAAACACACTTTTGTTTTTAAGAACTTCCCATCCATTTTGCTCTATTAAACTTAAAACAGCATTTTGACTACTGAAAATCAAATTAGCATTGATCGTATTTAATTCAAAAAGATTGTTTTTAATTTCGATAAAATCTTGTTCTAAAAGATCGAAATCTGCGTCAAGAAATACTTGTCTTTGTTCATCAGACAAGGTTTTGGTTGATAAAATGCTTATTTGATCCATTATTTCTTTAAATTATTTTTAATTTCCATCATTAATTTCGTTCCACCATTATTCAAAACTTCCTGAGCAGAATAGAAACCTAATTTTTTCCATTCTTCTATAGGAACCACTTTATCCACTTCTATTTTTTCTTTTCCGTCAAGCGAAAATAGAACTCCTTGAAAATGGAGGGTGTCTTCCTTTTCATCATAACGTGCCAAAGCTCCAATAGGTGCCGTACAACCGCCTTCTAGAGTTTTCAAAAACTGACGTTCTATGTACGTTACGATTTCGGTTTCAATATTATTTAGCTGCGATACAGCATCTAAGGTAAACGCATCGTTTTGCATGGCAACAACTAGCATAGCGCCTTGTGCTGGAGCGGGAATCATCCAGTCTAAATCAATGTAATTCTCCGGTTTTAAGTTGATTCTTTCTAAACCAGCCGCAGCAAAAATAGCTCCGTTCCAGTCTCCTTCGTTTAACTTTTTCATACGCAAATTTACATTTCCGCGTAAGTCAACTACTTTGTGTGTTGGGTATTTATTTAACCATTGTGCTTGACGACGCAAACTTCCTGTAGCAATAGTTCCTGATTCATTAAGAAAATCAAGATTGCCTTTATGCACTAAAATATCTAAGGTATTGGCTCTCTCTAAAACTGCTGCTTGAACAATCCCTTTAGGCAAAGCCGTAGGAACATCTTTCATGGAATGCACTGCAATATCAACATCGCCATTTATCATAGCCACATCGAGTGTTTTAGTAAAAATTCCTGTGATTCCTAATTCGTAAAGTGGTTTGTCAAGAATGATATCTCCTGTAGATTTAACCGATATAATTTGAGTTTTATACCCTAAATCGTTTAGTTTTTTTTCTACTGTATGTGCTTGCCAAAGTGCGAGTTCACTGTCTCTGGTACCAATTCGTATTGTTTTTTCAGCCATTTTTATATTTTGATTTCTTAATGGTTATAAAAAATTAAAAACCATTACGAAATTAAGATTCATTATGTTTTATATAAATTTATTTTGCTGCAAGTCCTATTTTGAAAACTTTCTCGATCCATTCGATACTTTCATCCACCATGGTATCATCGTCTTTTAAATGATTGGCAAAATGAGTGGTTATTTTTTGGATAATTCTATTACTGATTATTTCAGCTTGTTCTTCATTGAAGTTTGAAATTTTCCTACTTTGGAAATCCAATTCAGAGATTTTTATCGCATTTAACTTCGCTTTTAATGCATGGATTGTTGGAGCAAATTTACGCCCTTTGGTCCAGGTCATAAATTCTTCTTTTATTTCTTCTATGATGGCTTCGGCAGCAGGAATGTGTTTTTTCCTGTTTTCTAAAGTTTCGTCCGTTAATTGAGACAAGTAATCCATGTGAACAAGTGTGACACCTTCAATTTCTTCCACATTTTCATTTACATTTTTCGGAATAGATAAATCCAAAATCAATAGTGGTTTTTTCAGATTCAGAATGGCTTTGTCTATCGTTGGATTTTGAGCGCCAGTAGCAACTACCACAACATCTGCTTTTTGAAGTTCCAAATGCAATTCCGAATAATCTTTTACAATTAAATTCAATTTTCCGGCTAATTTCTCTGCTTTTTCTTTGGTTCGGTTAATTAGCGTGATGTGTTCGTTTTTAGTGTGTTTTACTAAATTTTCACAGGTATTTCTACCAATTTTTCCTGTACCAAACAATAAAATATTTTTGTTTCCGATGTCTTCTACATTTTTGAAAATGTATTGCACTGCTGCAAAAGAAACCGAAGTAGCACCAGAGCTAATCTCCGTATCGGTTTTTATTTTTTTACTGGCTTGAATCACAGCATTCACCAATCGTTCCATGAAAGCATTGGCTAAACCCAAAGATTTGGACTGAGAAAAAGAATTTCTTATTTGTGAAATAATTTCAAAATCACCTAGAATCTGACTATCTAAACCAGTTCCTACACGAAACAAGTGATTGATCGCTTCTTGATTTTTATAGACAAAACCAACCTTTTGAAATGCTTCAACGGAGCCTTGACTATTCTCACAAATTAATTTGATTAATTGAAATGGATGTTCTGCATAACCATAAATTTCAGTACGGTTGCAGGTTGAAGTAACTATTAAACTCTCTATTCCTTCATTCTTAGCTTGTTCCAGTAAACGCGTTTTTGCAGCGGCATCTAAACTAAACTTACCTCTAATCTCAGCATCTGCTTTTTTATAACTCAATCCTACTGCGTAAAAATAGTGATGCTTTAATGTGTTCTTGTTTTCCATATTTGCACTTTTCCAGAAAGTGGAACAAAATTATCACTATAGTATTTATAAAAGTAACGCTAGAAGTTCTTTTTGTATCGCTACGTGATTTTTTAGTTCTAATTGCGTATTTTATGGTAAAAAATTCTATTTTTGTAGTGAAATCAAGTTGTTTGAATCAATCTATTTAGAGTTGTTCTAAATAAAAAGGTTTGATAAAGATCATTTTTATATTAAAAAAATATCGCTATGGGTTCTCAGGAAATTATAAAAATTGAGGATGACTTTACGCTCATTCGCTTTCAAAATGATGGAATTAATGCCTTTATTGCCCAACGCGAAGTAGGCAGCGGATTAATTCAGTTTCACTTTGGCTTAAAAGGTAGCGCCAAATTCATCTTTAATCAAGGCAATTACGCTTTAGAACTGAAAGAGGAGAAATCACTGCTGTTATACAATCCACAAAAAGAATTACCCTTAAATCTAGAATTGGCACCAAATTCATGGGTGATTTCTGTGATTATTTCCATCAAAAAATTCCATGCTTTATTTTCGACCGAAGCAGATTACATCACGTTTTTAAGCGCCGATAATAAAGATAAAAAATACTATAATGAGGGAAATATAAGTCCATCAATGGCTATTGTATTGTCTCAATTGTTTCATTATAGCTTGCATCCTTCCATAAAAAACCTGTATTACAAGGGAAAAGGATACGAGTTATTAAGCCTATACTTCAATAGAACCGAAGATCCCAACGCAGAACAATGTCCGTTTTTAATTGATGAAGATAATGTCATCAAAATTAAGAAAGCCAAAGAAATCATTATTGCTAACATGGCAGAACCTCCTGGATTGCAGGAACTAGCTGATCAAATTGGTTTGAATTTAAAGAAACTAAAAATGGGTTTCAAACAAATTTATGGCGATACAGTCTATGGATTTCTATTTGACTATAAAATGGATTTTGCTCGAAAGTTACTCGATAGTGGTTCCTACAACGTAAACGAAGTAGGACTCAAAATTGGCTACAGTACCGGAAGCCATTTTATAGCCGCATTCAAAAAGAAATTTGCTACCACGCCAAAGAAATACTTGATGTCCATCAACCCAAATATGACGTAATCCATTGATTTCTTATATTAAACAATAAATAAAAAATAGTTAATCGGAATTTATAAAAAAGTAAGTTTAAGTACTTTTGTACCAAGATTCCTCATTCTTCGGACACGAGGGTTTACCCGAACTGGCGAAGCAATGACAATAATGAAAAAAATAGCAAATATGAAAGGTGTATTATTAGTAAATTTAGGTTCCCCAGAAAGTCCAACAGCAAAAGACGTAAAACCGTATTTAGATGAATTTTTAATGGACAAGTACGTAATTGACGTTCCGTTTTTGTTGCGAGCCTTATTAGTGCGTGGAATCATTTTGCAAACAAGACCTAAAAAATCAGCCGCAGCTTACGCCAAGATATGGTGGGATGAAGGGTCTCCACTTGTCGTTATTTCTAAAAGAATGCACGAGAAAGTACAAAAACTAGTTGATGTTCCTGTATCACTAGCCATGCGCTATGGAAATCCATCTTTGCTATCTGGTTTACAAGAATTACATGATAAAGGAGTAACTGAAGTGTTGCTTTTCCCCTTGTATCCACAACACGCCATGGCTTCGACAACTACCATTTTAGAACTAGCTGAAGAGCACCGTAAAAAATATTTCCCAGAAATGAAATTTACAATTGTGCCTGCTTTTTACAACAAACCCGATTATTTACAAAACCTTGCCGACTCTATAAAAGGACATTTAGAAGGATATGATTACGACCATCTTTTATTCTCCTACCATGGAATTCCAGAGCGTCACATTCGCAAAACAGATATTACAAAATCACATTGTAAAATAGACGGTTCTTGCTGCAACACGCCCTCACCAGCGCATGAATTTTGCTACCGACACCAATGTTATGAAACCACCAAACAAGTGGTAAAGTTACTTGGAATCCCAGAAGGAAAATACAGCCAGACTTTTCAATCGCGTTTAGCGGGTGACAAATGGTTAACCCCTTATACTGATGTGGAAGTAAACAAAATGCCAGAAAAAGGAATTAAAAATTTGGCTGTTGTAACACCTGCTTTTGTTTCTGATTGTTTAGAAACATTAGAAGAAATTGCGATGGAAGCCAATCATGAATTTAAAGTTCATGGAGGAGAAAACTTCAAAGCAATTCCTTGTTTAAATGACGGTGACGATTGGTGTAAAACAGTAAGCAATTGGATTTCAAATTGGTCGAATGCCTCTTCATCCATTAAAGTTGATGTTGAAAAAACAATCGCTTAAATGGCTGTTACCGCCGATGAGTTAGGCACTCAGGACATCAAAAAACTCTTGATCAAGCAAGCCGTTCCATCCTCCATTGGAATTTTATTCATGTCGGTTAATATTTTAATCGACACCATTTTTGTGGGACAATGGATCGGTTCATTAGCTATAGCTGCGGTAACCGTAGTTTTGCCTATCACCTTTTTGATTTCTTCACTAGGGATGGCGATTGGTGTGGGCGGAGGTTCTGTACTTTCCAGAGCATTGGGAGCAAATCACAAGGAAAAAGCATTACACACTTTTGGCAATCAAATCATGATGACTTTTTTATTGGCGTCTGTTTTCGTGCTGTTTGGTCTTTTTTTCAGTGATGAAATGCTAATGCTTTTTGGTGCAAAAGGCGCCATTATGGAACCCGCAAAAGAATTTTTTACTCCCATAATCATTAGTGTTCCGTTTCTAGCTCTTTGTATGATGGGCAACAATGTGATTCGGGCAGAAGGCAAAGCCAAGTTTGCAATGGTCGCCATGATTATCCCTGCTTTTGTAAATATCGCCTTGGACATTCTCTTCATCAAATACTTAAATTTAGGAATGTTTGGCGCTGCTATGGCAACAGCCATTTCTTATTTCACCTGTTTCCTGTTTGTGCTTTGGTTTTTTGTTTTCAAAAGCGAACTAAAGCTAAAAATGAAGCATTTTAAGTTCAAAATGCCAATTGTAAAGGAAATTTCGGAGTTGAGTTTTGTAACATTCTCAAGACAAGGCGTAGTGAGTGTTTTAGCCATAATTCTAAATCACACTTTGTACACCTATGGCGGTGAGCACTCCGTTGCTATTTATGGAATTATCAGCCGGATGCTGATGTTTGCTTTATTTCCCATTTTGGGCATAACTCAGGGTTTTTTGCCTATCGCAGGTTTTAATTATGGCGCAGGAAATTATGAGAGAGTCAAGGAAAGTGTGTTGCTTTCCATAAAATATGCTGCTGTTTTAGCTTCATTAATTTTTGTGGTTATATTAATTTTTGCCAAACCTATTGTTGCTGTTTTCACTACAGATGCACTCGTGATTGACCAAACTCCAGAAGCGTTGCGCTGGGTTTTCGCAGCTTCGCCAATTATTGCCATTCAACTCATTGGTGCCGCTTATTTTCAAGCAGCCGGAAAAGCAAAAAAAGCACTATTATTAACCTTAAGCAAACAGGGCTTTTTCCTCATTCCATTAGTACTGATACTACCAAATTTTTTAGGTATTTTTGGAGTGTGGATTGCATTCCCAATTGCAGATATCTTATCAACGCTATTGACTGGCTATTTTCTAAAAAAAGAAATGAACACAAAACTGATTCAAACTAACGATGGAATACTATAATTATTTAAAATCCTTACACCTCATCTTTGTCATCACCTGGTTTGCTGGGCTCTTTTATATTGTGCGCTTGTTTGTTTACCAAATTGAGGCCGCTCAAAAACCTTCGCCAGAAAAAGAAATTTTACAAAAACAGTACAAAATAATGACCTATCGCTTGTGGTACATCATCACTTGGCCATCAGCCGTTTTAGCCAGTATTTTTGCTTTTTGGATGTTGTTCTTTACTGATTTAGGCCAAGCGTGGTTAAAAATGCCTTGGATGCATGTAAAACTTGGCTTCGTATTTGCCCTGTATTTGTACCATGCAAAATGCCAACAAATATTCAAGCAATTGCAAAATGACGAAGT
Source organism: Flavobacterium xanthum (assembly GCF_900142695.1). GTDB lineage: Bacteria > Bacteroidota > Bacteroidia > Flavobacteriales > Flavobacteriaceae > Flavobacterium > Flavobacterium xanthum. The sequence goes on from NZ_FRBU01000016.1 coordinate 38,978, forward strand.
AAAATATACCACAACTTTCATGCGCTTATGGAACGAAGGCGCGACAATTATCCTTTTTGCTGTCGTATTTTTAGTAATTTTAAAAAATGCTGTTAATTGGATCTATGGTGTGCTTGGCATCTTCTTGTTTTCCATTTTGATTATGCTTGGGTTCAAATTTTACAAAAGAATTAGAGAAAGAAATCAATCTTAATATGTTTAAAAGCTTCAAAATAGCAACGCTCTCGTTACGAATCAGGATTTTCCTTTCGATGATTGTATTGATATTAATGGCTTCTGTGATTCTTGCTTCCATTTCGATTTTCCAATTTAAAAATGAAGCCAAAGAATACCACCAAGAGCGCTTGGAACGAAATGAAAATGCCGTAAAGCAACACATTAACTTCATCTTATCCACCACGACTTATCCGTTGACCTCTGGAAATCTAGACCTTATTTTTAAAGATAAAATTCACGAATTAGCTCACATTCATAACATTGAAATCAACATTTATAGCTTGGAGGGACAATTGTTAAAATCCTCTAAGGAGTCCTTCTCTGTTGATAAAGTAGCACCCCCGATTCCAAAATACATTTTGAAGCTCGTCCGTTCTTCAATTGAAAAAAGATACGTAGACATCAAAACAATTGATGGTAAAAAAAATCGTTCCGCTTTTAGCCAAATCAAAGACGATAAATTTAAACCCTTAGGAATTTTAAATTTACCCTATGTAGAAGATGACGGCTACTATGAAAATGAATTGAAAAGTTTTCTAATTCGTCTGGGTCAAGTTTATACCTTCATGCTTATTATAGCTTTCGCGTTTGCTTATTTTCTATCGTCCTATATCACCAAGTCTTTAAAAACAATCTCAGACAAGTTGAGTGAAACAAGCTTGAATCAAAAAAATGAAAAAATTGTTTTGGAAGCTAGTAGCAAAGAGATCAATCTTTTGATCAACTCTTATAATGGAATGGTGGACAAGTTGGAAAAAAGTGCCATAAAACTGGCCCAAAGTGAACGAGAAGAAGCCTGGCGCGAAATGGCGAAACAAGTGGCGCATGAAATCAAGAATCCGCTTACACCAATGCGACTAACGGTACAAAGTTTCCAGCGAAAATTTGATCCAATGGATCCCAATGTGAAACAGAAAATGAACGACTACTCCGAAACTCTAATACAGCAAATTGATACGATGAGTGCGGTGGCTTCGGCTTTTTCAAATTTTGCCTCAATGCCTGCACAGCAAAATGAAACCTTAAATGTGGTAGAAGTGGTAGAGCTGGCAATGGATATTTTCAACGAGGAATATATTGAATTTAAAAGTGATTCTCCCGAAATTATTTCGAAAATTGACCGAACCCAACTCATTCGAATTATTACTAATTTGGCAAAAAATGCCATTCAATCGATTCCAGAGCAACAAGAAGAAAAATCCGTTGTGGTACGCATTCGTAAAGACACGAACAATGTACTAATAACGGTTTCAGACAATGGAATTGGTATTCAACCTAAAGACATCAGCCGTATATTTGAACCAAAATTCACCACAAAAAGTAGCGGAATGGGACTTGGTCTTGGAATTATAAAAAACATTATCGAAAATTATAAAGGAACGATTACCTTTGAAACTGAATTTGGAAAAGGAACCAATTTTATTGTTTCACTTCCCATAATTAACACCTAAAAATACACTTATGAACTACGAAAATATTTTAATTGCAACTGAAAATAACATTGCAACGATTACCATCAATCGTCCTTCGAAATTGAATGCTTTGAATGTTGCTACCATTTCTGATTTGAATAAAGCATTCAAAACATTAGGAAAAAACAATGAAATTCAAGTTATTATTTTAACAGGAAGCGGCGAAAAAGCGTTTGTAGCCGGAGCTGATATCTCTGAATTTGCTCATTTTTCGATTGAAGAAGGAACACAATTAGCGGCAGAAGGACAAGAAAAATTATTCGATTTTATTGAGAATTTAAAAACGCCTGTTATTGCAGCTGTCAATGGTTTTGCATTGGGTGGCGGATTAGAATTAGCGATGGCGTGTCATTTCAGAGTTGCCTCAGAAAATGCAAAAATGGGATTGCCAGAAGTTTCCTTAGGTGTAATTCCAGGTTATGGAGGAACACAACGCTTGCCTCAATTGGTAGGAAAAGGCCGTGCGATGGAAATGATTATGACCGCTGGAATGATAAGTGCGCAAGATGCATACCGAACCGGTTTAGTAAATCACGTTGTTCCTGAAGGGGAACTTCTTGATTATTGTGTGAGTGTAGCCAATAAAATAATCAAGAACTCTCCGTATGCTATTGGCAAAGCTATAAAAGCAGTGAATGCAAATTTCAAAGAAGGAAAAAACGGCTTTGAAACCGAAATAAAGGCCTTTGGAAAATGTTTTGGGACAGAAGATTTTAAAGAAGGAACGACGGCTTTCTTAGAGAAAAGAAAAGCGGTGTTTAGTGGGAAATAAACAAAAAAGGGAGTCAATTGACTCTCTTTTTTGTTTAAAGTATTTTGATTTAAAATAATTTTTCTTCAAAAAGAGATTGTTTGAATTACAACACTTAATTTTGCAATCCGGTTTCGGAATAGAAGATCTCTTAAAAATAAACTTATGTCATATCAACCTGTATTTGCACTTTTCTGGGAAAATGTAAAAAAAAGCATTCAAAATGGCACTTACGCCAAATTAACACTTGCCAAAACGATAGGTGACACCGAGTTGAAAAACATCTATGTTCGTCCCGTTTTATTAGAAAATGATGTTTTTAGTCTTTCCCTTACTGCAAAGTACAAAACGGAAGAAATAGAGTCATTTCATACCTTAGACGAAGCTTTCATGATATTGGCTCCTTTTATGAATAATCCTTTTTTAACGGCCCTTTTATTTACCACAGAAAATGACATCACCTTTAAACTCAATAAAAAAAGAGTAGCGAGTATTATTGAACAAGCGCCAACTTTTAAAAACGCATCAGATGTGATTATGGAAATGCAATCGAAAGGGATTTCAATTTAAGATTTTTGATCATCTTTTCACTCTGTCATTCCGGAGGAATCCGGACATAAGTGTGATTATTCTTTATTACCAAACGATGGGACGCTTCCAGCGTGACAAATTGGACTGGGAAAACTGGATTGAGAAAATTATACTAAACTAAGTACTAAAACTATCTATTTAATTTGTCATTCCGGAAGAATCCCTACAATAGTGTGATTTTACTTTATTAGCAAGTGATGAGACGCTTCCAGCGTGACAAACTGGATTGGAAAAACTGGACTAAAAAAATCGGGTGTTAAATTATCTACTAACTTCGTCATTCCGGAGGAATCACTACACTACTATGATTTTGAGATTACATTAAAAACTACTCAAAATGAGAATTCAAGAATTTCATTTCTGGATTAAGTTCTTGAATTAGATTTAATTTCAATTCTCTCCGCATGTCTTTGATTTCCTTTTCTCTAGCAATGGCAAGCTGAATCCATCCGAAATGTTCATAATAAATCAAAAACTCGACATTGTAACGAGCAGTAAAACTACTAGCATTAATGTGGTTCTTATGCTCATTTAGCCTTCGTTTTAAATTATTGGTAACACCAGTATATAAAACAGTTCTGTTTTTATTTGTTATCATGTAAACATAAAAGTTGTAGATTCCTTCTGTATATTCAATCATTTTTTTAAGATAAAACTAATAAATATTTTGAGAAAGGCAAGTGCTTTATCCTAATTTGTCATTCCGGAGAAATCCCTACAATAGTCTGATTATTCTTTAGTACCCGGCACTGAGACGCTTCCAGCGTGACAAACTAAACTGGATAATTGGACTGGGAAAACTGGACTAGGATAAGTGGACTAGGAAAACTGGATTGGGAAAACCAAGTCATAAAACTACCTACTTACATTGTCATTTCTGAGGAATCCCTATAATTGTGTGATTTTACTTTAGCTGCAAGTGATGAGACGCTTCCAGCGTGACAAACTGGAGTGGAAAAACTGTGTTGGAAAAATTAGCCCGAAAAAACAGGTAATAAAAATTATTAATTTGTCATTTCTGAGGAATCCCGACAATAATATGATTTTGCTTCGGCAGCAACCGATGAGACGCTTCCAGCGTGACAAACTAAACTGGATAATTGGACTGGGAAAACTAGACTAGGAAAACTGGATTAGGAAAACCAAGTCATAAAACTACCTACTTGCATTGTCATTTCTGAGAAATCCCTACAATAATATGATTTTACTTTAGCTGCAAGTGATGAGACGCTTCCAGCGTGACAAACTAAACTGGACAATTGGACTGGGATAATTGGACTGGGAAAACTGGACTAGGAAAATTGGATTAGGAAAACCCAGTCATAAAACTATCTACTTACAGTGTCATTTCTGAGGAATCCCTACAATAGTGTGATTTTACTTTAGCTGCAAGTGATGAGACGCTTCCAGCGTGACAAACTAAACTGGATAATTGGACTGGGATAATTGGACTGGGAAAACTGGACTAGGAAAATTGGATTAGGAAAACCCAGTCATAAAACTATCTGCTTACAGTGTCATTTCTGAGGAATCCCTACAATAGTGTGATTTTACTTTAGCTGCAAGTGATGAGACGCTTCCAGCGTGACAAACTGGAGTGGAAAAACTGTGTTGGAAAAATTAGCCCGAAAAAACAGGTAATAAAAATTATTAATTTATCATTCCGAAGGAATCCCGACAATAATATGATTTTACTGTAACAACAAACTGTGAAACGCTTCCAGTGAGATAAATAGGATACCAAATCACTGCTAAGCGGAAAACAGATAACCGATAACTAAAAAACTGAACGCGAACTACTACTTCTCCCCTTCCCATTCCGCATAAAACTGCGCTAGAAATCCTTCCATGTAACGGTGTCGTTCTTGTGCGATTTGTTTTCCGGTCTCGGTATTCATCTTGTCTTTTAAGAGTAATAATTTTTCGTAGAAGTGATTGAGCGTTGGCGAATCATTTTTTTTATATTCTTCCTTGGTCATACTTGAATTTGGCGCTATTTCGGGATCATACAGCGTTCTATTTTTAAAACCGCCATAATTGAATGTTCTGGCGATTCCGATGGCTCCTATGGCGTCTAAACGGTCCGCATCCTGAACCACATTCAATTCTATCGAAGTAAATTTTTTCTCAAAATTCCCACCTTTGTAGGAGATGTTTTCAATAATATTTACCACATGTTCGATTATTTCTTCATCAACATTTTCAGATTCTAAAAATTCTCGAGCTACTCTTGGACCAACGGTTTCGTCACCATTGTGAAACTTACTATCGGCAATATCGTGCAGCAAAGCGCCAAGTTGCACTATTATAGTATTACAAGCTTCATTTTTAGCAATCAACAACGTGTTTTTGTACACGCGCTCTATATGAAACCAGTCGTGTCCTCCTTCGGCATTTTCTAATTTTTCTTTTACAAAAAGAATTGTTCTAGGTATTAAATCTGGATTAATCATTATATATTTATTTAAAAAAAATGTTGAATTTCAAAGTTCTTCAACTTCAAAATCCAACATTTTTATTCTTTATTTAGAATTCAGAAATCTATCTTATTAAAGCTGGCTCCACCCATTTGAAAATATGGGATTCTTGTGGAATTACCAATCGTTCTGAAATTCTGGCCATTCTAGCTGGTAATTTCATCAGGTAATCACGTGCTTTTTCTGCTTCATCCGTCAACCCTATAATTTTGTCAATTTCCCATTTCTCGATTAGTTTTTGCATGATATCTACATAATCGGCTGCAGTATAAACCCCAATTCGTTGAGCTGAATCAGAAAACTGCTCAAAAGCAGTACTTATTTTTTCACCAGATTCTCTCAAGAAATGCGCTGGCATCACAATTTTTGCTTTCATCATGTATTGAAAAGCAAGCATCATTTCGCTTGGATCCACCTGAAAAATACGAGTTACAAATTCGCTGTACGCATGATGATGACGCATTTCGTCACCAGCAATCATTTTGCACATTTTTGACAATTTGTTGTCTCCATATTTCTTAGCCATTTGCGCCACTCTGTTATGAGAAACATACGTTGCTAATTCTTGAAAACTAGTGTAAACAAAGTTTTTGTAAGGATCTCTTCCGGTTCCAATATCAAAACCATCGTTGATCAAGTGCTGTGTTGTCATTTCAACTTCACGCATGTTCACACGACCTGACAAATACAAATACTTGTTCAACAAATCACCATGACGATTTTCCTCACCAGTCCATTGTCTAATCCATTTAGACCAACCATTTCTCTCCACGTTATCAATTCCTTCGACATCCATTAACCAGGATTCGTAAGTTGGCAACGCTTCCTCAGTAATAGTATCTCCCACTAATGTTACCCAGAAATCGTATGGTAATTCTTTTGCAATTTCACGTAATTCTTTGACCTCATCAAAAAAAGTATCACTTTGAGAATTAGGCAAAAAATCAGTTGGTTGCCATATTTTTTCTACTGGAATTAGATACTGATCGACAAAGCTGTCTACGTTTTTTTCCAAAAACTGCATTACTTCTAATCGAATGTTTTTTATTGACATTATATATAAATTAAATTTTTATTCCTTGAACTACTGCTGCTTCTGTCTTTTCCATTAACTCCGCAAAATCATACGCTGCAACCGCTAACGGTTTATGTACTACAAAGGTAAGGCGATTTCCTAGACCTAAGGGGAAAAACCCGTATTTAACTATTTTCCAAGAATTGTTTATGCTTATTGGAACCACGAAAGCTGAAGGAGCATTTTTGCATAATATTTTCAATCCCGTTTGAGAAAACTCTTTTGGCTTTCCGGTCTTGCTTCGTGTTCCTTCTGGAAAGATAACGGCTGAACGGTTGTGTTTTTCAATATATTCTGCCAATCCTTTAATGGCAGGAATAGCTTGTTTGGGATCTTTACGATCGATAAGCACTGAACCCCCATGACGCAAATTAAACGATACACTTGGAATACCACTTCCTAATTCTTTCTTACTAACAAATTTACAATGAAAACGGCGAAAAAACCAAATCATAGCAATAATATCGTACATGCTTTGATGATTAGAGACAAAAATCAAGGGTACATTCTTTGGAATATTCTCAATATTTTCAAACTTGTATGTTGTTCCTAGCAGATTTGTACATTTCACTAAGAAAAAGTTCAGATAATCAACACTTTTTTTATGGGCTTGATAGCCAAAGCCATGGAAACAAACCCACTGTATCGGATGAAAAATAACCAAAGTTAGACCGAAACATAAATAATAAATAACGGAAATGGGATACGAAATCAGTTTTTGCATGCTTAAAAATTTAAGGCAAAAGTAAGAAATATATTTTTAGCGTTATTTAAATCGGAAACAATATCCCGACTCAACGTTTAATCGTAACTTTGCGAGTCAAAAACTACGAATTTTTTCTATTAAAATGAATTTCACTTACCCGAAAACCGAAAAGCTGAAAAGCAAAATTACGATTGGATTATTGTTTACCGAAGGGAAATCAGTATCTAAATATCCGTTGCGATTGGTATATAAAGCTGGTTCTTTTGACAAAAGTGAAAAAATAAAAATGGGCGTTTCAGTTTCCAAAAAGAATTTCAAGAAAGCCGTAGATCGCAATTATTTCAAACGTGTACTGCGCGAAACTTATCGCTTGAACAAACACTTATTGATTGACAATCTGGATCAACCGTATTCCTTTATGTTTTTTTACCAAACGAAGGACCGATTGTCCTATCAGGAAATCAACACCAAAACCATTCAATTATTTGAGAAGTTTATTGCTCAAAACATTAAAAAACCAGCATCAGAAATCGATTCTATTTCTGAAATTTAAACATTTGACCTTTTTTAATTAAACAAAGTTGCCTTTAGATTCCGTCCGAACAATTATTTGGTGATTTATTCTTATTTTAGTGGACTCAAATTTAGCTATTTAGGCCTATGAACTTCTTCAAAAAAAAATTAATAATTCCCGTTGTCGCTTCGGCATTTCTGTTTATTGGAACCAGTTTCAAAGATGATTTTTTCGAAATTGCCAAGCAAATCGAGATATTCACCACACTTTTCAAAGAATTGAACAGGAACTATGTCGATGAGACAAATCCCGGTGAATTAATGGACAAAGCCATCAAAGGAATGCTGGCTAACTTAGATCCGTACACCGTCTATTTCAACGAGCAGGATGTGGTGCGATTCAAGATCAACAATACCGGAGAATATACTGGAATTGGCGCTTTATTGACTCGGAAAGAAGATAAGTTAATCGTGAAGGAACCTTATAAAGATTTTCCTGCCGACAAAGCAGGATTGAAAGCCGGCGATGAAATTATTCAAGTGGGAGACGTACTTTTATCTGATTTCAAAGACGAGGCTTCTCAACTTTTCAAAGGTGCTAAAAACACGAAAATTGATGTCAAGTACATGCGTCAGGGAAAAGTAAATACTACACAGATTATTTTGGACGAAGTCGAAATCAAATCAGTTCCGTTCTTTGGAAAAGTAGACGATAAAACAGGCTACATTGTGTTGTCGCATTTCAATAAAAAAGCATCGGTAGAAACTAAAGAGGCATTGGAACAACTCAAAAAAGAAGGTGCGGAACGTATTATACTGGATGTACGAGACAATCCGGGCGGACTTTTGAATGAAGCCGTTAATATCTGTAATTTATTTGTTCCAAAAAACGAAATTATTGTTACAACAAAATCCAAGATAGAAAAACACAACAGCACCTACAAAACGACTAAAGATCCTGTAGATACTGAAATTCCTTTGATCATTCTGGTAAATGGCCGTAGTGCTTCGGCATCTGAAATTGTCGCTGGCGCACTACAGGATTTAGATCGCGCTGTGGTGGTAGGAAGCCGCAGTTTTGGAAAAGGACTGGTACAAAGACCTGTAGATTTGACGTTTGGAACACAGCTAAAAGTGACTATTTCTCGCTACTACACGCCGTCCGGAAGGTGTATTCAAGCTTTGGATTACTCTCGAAAAGACAAAAATGGAATGGCAATTAAAACAGAAGAGAAGAACTTCAATGCTTTTAAAACCAGAAAAGGCAGAACCGTTTATGACGGTGGCGGAATACAACCTGACGTGGAAATGGAAGAAACAAAATCGAGTCCCATCACAAATGCTTTGTTGCGTAACGACGGAATTTTCAACTATGCCACAACTTATTACTATAAAAATCCGAGTTTAGGGAATCAGATTCCGGTCCTCTCTGATGCTGATTATGAAGATTTCAAACAATTCTTGAAAGCGCAAAAATTTTCTTTTGACACCGAAACGGAATTGGCTTTGAAAAACACTTTGGCTGTAGCCAAAAAAGAAAAACTGGACGAATCTATTCAGGCCGAATACCAACAATTATTAACCGCATTGCAGAAAAGTGAAAATGCATTATTGGATAAAAATCAAAAAGAAATCAAAAAATTAATGGTTGATGAAATCATTAAGAGATACCAATACCAAGAAGGATTGTATCAATATTACACCAAAAACAATTCAGAAATCAAAAAAGCTACTTCTATTTTGAGTACTAATGCGGCGTATCGCTCTATTTTAAAAATGTAATGAAACAAGCATTTTCCATAGCATTACTTCTTTTTTCGAGCTATTTTTTCGCTCAAGCAAGACCTGTGGAAACAGTTTATTTTGAATTTGACAAATTCACTCTGTACGATGAGCAAGTACAAACGATAATTGATTTTATAAAAAAAGCTGATACAACCAAAATCGAATCGATACAAATTTATGGCTACTGCGATGATCGAGGCGCCAACGATTATAATTTTGAATTATCAAAAAACAGGGTAATTACGGTTCAAAATATTCTTACGGAAAATGGTTTTAACAAAAATAAGATTGTCATTATTGAAGGCAGAGGTCGTATAATTGTACAAAAAGATAGGGTGGAAAACCTGTCTGAAACCCGATCTAAAAACAGGCGCGTTGATTTATTTATTGTCAAGAAAAACAGTTTTGGGAAGGGTATTTATACTTCATTTCAGGAAAGCCATAAAGTGGGAGATCGTATTTATCTAGACAATATTCTTTTTGCCCTTGGCAGCAGTAAATTAACGGAACAGTCCAAGAAAGAATTGGATGCCATTGCACTACTTTTGCAACAGCAAAAAACAATGGAATTCGAAATCAGAGGACATGTATGCTGCACGCCTAGTCATTACCAAGATGCCATAGATAAAGACACACAGGAACGAAAACTATCTTTAAATAGGGCCAAAAACGTCTATCGCTATCTCATAAATAAGGGAATAAACAGCCTTAGAATGCACTATGTGGGAAGCGGAAACAAGTTTCCTTTAGGCCAAGGTGAAGCACTGGATCGCAGAGTTGAATTTATAATTCTGAAAATCTGATTATTCTCGTTTCATTTCAATATGTGGAATATCATCTTCCAGATACATTTCGCTGGTTTGCACAAAACCATGGCTTTCATAGAATTTTTTCAGGTACAATTGTGCTCCAATAGTAATTTTGCTTTCGCCAAAATGATGCGCAATTCCAGCAATTGATTCCCGCATAAGATCATGTCCCCATTTTCTGTCGCGGTAATTTGCATCAACAGTTACCCTTCCGATAGAAGCATAATCAAAACTGATTCCCGGTTTAAACAATCTGGAATGAGCGACAATTTTGCCTTCAAACGAACCAATAAGATGCAATGCTACTTTATCTTTTCCGTCGAGATCTAGGTAAACACAGTTCTGCTCTATCACAAAAATTTCGCTTCTTAAGCGTAATAAATCATAAAGCTCGTGTACAGTCAGGGCATCAAATGCCTTAATTTCCCATTGTATTGTCATGCCTAGATATTTTTTATAAAATGCAAATAAAAGAAATTTAAGGCACTCTTTTAACAACTACCACTGATTTTATAATGGATTCGAGTTCATGCATTAAATCCCTTTTATCTTTTGAAGGCGCGTAACAAAACCCTTCTAAAACCAAAACTCGGTTATAATCGGCATCAATAATAGCATAATTAATAAAAGGTCCGGACATAAAATCATTGTTTAATTGCCAAGTTCCTTTAGTTTCATAAGTAACTTTTCCGTCAAGATTGATCTTAAATAGATAAGGCGCGTAGGCCTCTTCCGTCATCATGTTAGTATCTGGTTCTTTTCCGCTTATGTACAGATGACCTATGGAATCCCGCATTTTTATAATACTGGTAATTAAATCAGTGTCTTTATTAATGGTATTCAAAGGAACTTGATAGAGCAATAAACTGGTATTCCCGCCTATGATTTCCTTTTTTAGCCACATAAAATTACTTTTTTGAAGCACATAAGCATATCCAGAGGGAACCTGTAGACCAATGTGAAACTTGTTCTCTATAATTTTAGGATCTATTAGGGACAGGCTGTTTATTCGTTGGCTCTCGGCAATTTCAGCTTGTTTGATCATCTGAACCATTTGCAGCGCATTTTTTTCAATGCAAGCGAGAATATCGGCATTGGTTTTTCCAGAAATATGGAATACATTTTGAGGGGAAGCGTATTGATTTTTTCGAATTTCAAACTTATTTTCTTCCGCTTTTTTGACCACTATAATCGCTCGCGTATCCGTCATAAATCCTTCTAAAAGCTTGACTGGATATTGATTGATATTGAATAAAGGTTCTTCTTGTGGTAATCCAATCACCGGAGATGCAAACTTGTTCCGAATGCTATCACCAATATCCCCGTTCCATAGCTGATCATCGATAATTACAGAAATCGTGTTGATTTTACCGGTAGTTTTACGTGCTACTAGATTATTCTCTTTTTTACAAGAAAATAAAAGCAGAGAAACAAAAAGAAATAGAAAATGGGCTTTATTCATTACGGTTCGATTATAAAGTAAAACCCAAATTTATCGAAGTTAATTGATTTATCCGTTAATTTTTAACTTCATTCCAGGCTTGATTTCTTCACCGCTAATACCGTTCCATTTTTTTAAATCCGAAGTGGTAACGCCAGGATATTTTTTGGCTATGCTAAATAAAGAGTCTCCTTTTTTGACATAATAATTAGAAGGTACTTTTTTAGAGGAGGCCGTTATACTTGATTTACTCTTGAAGGAATTGACAGTGGCCTTGTCAGTAACAATGGCGATTTCATCTTTGGCAACGATTAATGTTTTTCCAATAGTAATCGTATTGTCTGGCAACTTATTCCAGTGTCTTAAATCCACGACGGAAGCTCCAAATTTACCGGCAATAGCTCCTAAATTATCTCCTTTCAAAACTATATATTCAACATCTTTTCGTTCTGGGATCGAAGCTAATGCTGGTTTTTCCTCCAGTTCGTTATTCGCTATTTGCAAGGAAGCCCCTACTTGAACTGCATCGCTCGTAAGCCCATTCCAGGTTTGAAGATCTGCTACTGTAACATCATATTTAGTAGCAATGCTCCCTAGATTATCTCCTTTTTGTACCAAATAAAGTTTTGCTTCCTCCGTTGCAGAAATGCTTGAAGCACTATTTACTTTTTCTTCTTTATTATTTTTTGTTTCGGCGACCAAGATCATTTGGCTTTTTAAGATGCTATTATTTTCTTTAGGTTCTACTGTTGTTGATTTAATTAAAGGCTGTCCTGTACTAATCTTCAAGTTCTTGCCATAAGCAAGCGCATTACTATTAAGGTTATTCCATTTCTTTAGTTCGGTAATAGAAACACCATATTTAAAAGCAATGCTAGTTAGATTATCTCCTCGTTTTACTTTATAGTACGCTATTTTACCAGCTGTACTACTTTGACTAAAGGTATTTGGAGTGTTTTTGACAACTGCTTTTGAAGTTTGGTACGGTCTTTCGCGTTGGTCTAATTCATATTGCGTGTACGCATAAATCTGATCCTCATTAGACGCAAAAACAGCAATTTTTTCTTGAGGTAATCTTAAATAATGATTTTGGTCGTGATAAAACGGAATCACATTGAGTTTATACGATGGGTTTAGTACTTGCAACTGAACTACAGGAACATCCAACAAATCAGATATTTGCTTGAAAGTCATTTGCTTTTTAATCAGTATGGTATCTGTAGCAAAATGTTGCACAGTGGCTCTGTTAGGAACAATTCCGTGTTCTTTATGGTATTCATAAATATACATCGTTGCCAGGAAAGCCGGAACATATCCCTGTGTTTCTTTAGGCAGATTTTTTCTGATGTTCCAATAGTTTTGCTGACCGCCGGAACGTCTGATTGCTTTTGAAACATTTCCAGGACCTGAATTATAGGACGCCAAAACCAAATCCCAGTCACCAAATATTCGGTACATATTAGTCATATATTGGGCCGCGGCTGCACTGGCTTTCAAAGGATCGCTGCGTTCATCTATATAAGAATCAATTTTTAAACCATATTGTTTTCCCGTTTGATACATAAATTGCCACAATCCGGTTGCTCCCATTTTAGAAACTGCTTTAGGATTTAAAGCGGATTCCACAACGGCTAAATATTTTATTTCTAAAGGGACATTTTGTTTGGCTAAAGCTTCTTCAAACACAGGAAAATAATACTCAGAAACCGCCATTAAACGTTCAAAGGATTTTTTTCGATTCTTCAAAAATGATTTGATGATGTTTTCTAATCCTTGATTGTATTCAATGTTGAAAGGCGATTTCGCATCCATTGCAGCCAATCTTTCTTTGAGAAGTTCCGTTGACAATTCATACTCAATTTTCTCATCGACATTGACATTCTTAATATCATCCGAAATGGAGTTGTACAAATCTAAATTAGTCAATTCCTTCATCCACAAGCTATCTACGCAGGCGGCTAAATCATCTTTTACGAATGTTTTTTTGATGGAATCTAAATAGGATAATTTTGTTTCGAATCTAGAAATTTCTTTATTTTCGGAACTTTCTTGAGCAAACAATTGCGACGATAGCAGCAGCAAAAGTGATAATGTGGTATTTTTTATATTCATATTTTTACGATCAAAGACCTATATTACAAATGATTACAAAGCTTGTTTTTACAAACTTAATAGGTTTAAACTAAAAATTTCTTTAAATATTGTTAAAAATGCAATCTTAGATGCATTTACAAAGAATTTTCACCTGAATTGACAATAAAAATAATTATAAATCCAGATTCATAATTATTAGTCTATCCATTGGGTATGAATCAATTCGTTAAATTTTTTAACCACATAGAAACATAGATTTAAAATTCTGGAAGGCGTTTCACTATATTAGAGGAAATCATAGTTATGAGAATCCAAGAATTGGGCTATCTGATTCTATTTTCTATGTTTCTATATGGTTAATTTTTTTAATATTAATTGAAGTTTTTAATAATTCTAATTAACAGTTTAAATTAAAAAACCTTAGCAATAAATAGTTTATCGCTAAGGTTTCATTGTATTATGAGAGTGTTTTTTTAATTTAAAATAATTAAAATCTAACCGTTAGTATTTGTTTTTCAACAACTGCATTAGTCTAAAATAGCTGCAATTCCAGGCAAAGTTCTACCTTCCAGCATTTCAAGCATCGCTCCTCCACCGGTGGAAACGTAGCTCACTTTATCTTCCAATCCAAATTGTTTTACTGCCGCCACAGAATCTCCTCCTCCTACTAGTGAAAAGGCTCCTTTTGCAGTAGCTTCTGCAATAAAATTACCCAAAGCGATTGTTCCGTTTGCAAAATTCTCCATTTCAAAAACGCCTAATGGTCCGTTCCAAAGGATCGTTTTAGACTCCATGATCACTTTTTTGAAGTTTTCCAATGATTTTGGACCTGCATCCAAACCTTGCCATCCATCTGGAATTTCTTTTACATCAACAATTTGCGTTTCGGCATCATTTGAAAATGCGTTGGCAGCAACAACATCAACCGGAATGTGAATTTGAACTCCCTTTTCCTTAGCCAATCGCAAGATTTCCAATGCCAATTCTTGTTTGTCATCTTCACAAATAGAATCTCCAATTTTACCGCCTAATGCTTTTACGAAAGTAAAGGTCATTCCACCACCAATAATCATGTGGTCTACTTTATCAAGAATATTTTCAATCACCGTAATTTTCGAAGACACTTTAGAGCCACCAAGAACAGCTGTTACTGGTTTTTCACTGTTTTTCAATACTTTGTTCAAGCTTTCGATTTCCTTAGCCAATAACAATCCGAAACATTTTTCTGTTGGAAAAAACTGAGCAATAATGGTAGTCGAAGCATGCGCTCTGTGTGCCGTACCAAAAGCATCGTTTACATAAATATCTCCAAGTGACGCTAATTCTTTTGCAAAAGCAACATCACCCGCTTCTTCTTCGCTATGAAAACGTAAATTTTCCAATAATAAAACTTCTCCAGCCTGCACTTTTTCAGCTGCTGCTTTAGCTTCAGCTCCAATGCAGTTTGATGCAAATTGAACTGGAACTCCAAGCACTTCTGAAGTTGTTTTTAGGATGTGTTTCAATGAATAGTTGCCTTCAACACCTTTTGGTCTGCCTAAATGCGACATCAAAATCACGCTTCCGCCTTGAGCAAGAATCGCATCAATAGTAGGTTTTGCTGCTTCGATACGAGTGGCGTCTGTTACATTGAAATTTTCGTCCAATGGCACATTAAAATCAACACGGATTATGGCTTTTTTATCTGCAAAATTGAAATCACTTAACGTTTTCATCAGTATGTTTTTTAGTTTATTTTTTTTGAAAGAGTAACAAATATAGAACTTTTAAATTATTAATAAATTAGAGAAAACCATATAAAATAAATTTTAAGCAACGAAATCGTTGTAAATTAATAAATAATGTTTCTTTTTAATACTTTATGTGTTTTTTGTTCGAAATAAACACAAATTAAATTTCAAAAATAAATGCGTTAATTACCACTTCACGACACTTGCTGGTACTGAAACTTTGCTTGCTAAAATTTTAGACTAAACCATTTTCTACTATCTTTGCTTCATGCAATTTTCAGAAATTTTAGGACAAGAACACATCAAAAGTCATTTGACAAAAAGTGCTGATTTGGGTAGAATTCCACATGCACAATTGTTTGTTGGCCCTGAAGGAAGCGGAACCTTGCCTATGGCGATTGCGTATGCGCAGTACATTATTTGCAGCAATCAAAACTCGGAAAACTCGGGATCAAATGAAGCCTGTAACCTCAAATTCCAGAAAACTTCACATCCGGACTTGCATTTTATATACCCAACGGTAAGTACGGAAGAGGTAAAGACGAAACCCAAAAGCATTGATTTTATCACAGAATGGCGACAGTTTTTAGAACATAATCCGTACGGAAGTTTGTTTGATTGGTATCAAATGTTGGGTGTTAAAAACAAACAAGGAGAAATTAGGGTTGATGATGCGCAGGAGATTTTGAAATCGCTAGCGTTGAAATCCTACGAAGGCGGTTACAAAATAATGATTATTTGGATGGCTGATAAACTAAACATCGCTGCATCTAATAAACTGCTAAAATTACTGGAAGAACCTACGGACAGAACAGTTTTTATATTGATTTCAGAAAACGAAGAAGATATTATTCAAACCATTCGTTCTAGATGCCAAGTCCTACATTTTAATGGATTAAGCGAAAAAGTAATCGCTGAAGCTTTGGTTTCAAAAGAAAATATAGAATCAAAAACCGCCATAAAAATAGCGCATCAGGCACAAGGAAATTTCAATAAAGCATTACAATTACTGCAACCGGATAGCGAATCCGTTTTTTTTGAAAAATGGTTTGTCGATTGGGTTCGAGCTGCTTTTAGAGCCAAAGGAAACGCAGCAGCAATTCAGGATTTGATTCAATGGAGCGAGCAAATTGCTGGTTTAGGAAGAGAAACCCAAAAGAAATTTTTACATTTTTGTATTGAGATGTTTCGTCAGGCGTTGTTGTTAAATTACCAAACAACAAGCTTGGTTTACATGGAACCGCAAGTAGAGAAATTCAAACTCGAAAATTTTGCGCCTTTTGTAAATGGAAATAATATCAATGCTATTTTTAAAGAACTGTCAGACGCCATGTATCACATTGAGCGCAACGGAAATCCTAAAATTATTTTAACCGATTTATCAATAAAACTAACCCGTTTAATTCACCAAAAATAAAAAAATGAACAACATTACTTCAATTTTGATTTTAATCTTCCTAGCCATTACTTTTCTACAATCCGGATATGACAAACTGTTTTATTGGAAAGACAATGTAGATTGGTTAAAAGGACACTTCGCTAAAACACCATTAAAAAATCAAGTCCCACTGGCTTTACTAAACATTTTAATTTTAGAATTAATTTCCGGAATTTTATGCGTAGTGGGTTGCATCGAATTACTGGTAAACAACGGAAGAATTTTTGGTTTCTACGGAGCTGTTTTCTCTTGTATCACGCTATTAATGTTGCTATTTGGTCAACGATTGGCTAAGGATTATGATGGCGCAAGAACCATTGTCATCTATTTTATCCCTGCGATATTAGCCGTATATTGGTTGAATTAAAAATAAAAAGCTTCCGCATACAAAATAATACTATCCTCTTACATAAAAATATGACTCCAAAACATCCTTCTGAATCCTTAACGACACTAACTGATTTGGTTTTACCAAGTGAGACTAATCCTTTGAATAATCTTTTTGGTGGCGAATTATTGGCCCGTATGGATCGTGCAGCCAGCATTGCGGCAAGAAGACATTCCCGAAGAATTGTGGTTACAGCATCTGTAAACCACGTCGCCTTTAACAGAGCCATTCCACTAGGAAGTGTGGTTACGGTCGAAGCCAAAGTTTCGCGCGCTTTCAAAAGTTCGATGGAAATATACATTGATATTTGGGTGGAAGACCGCGAATCTGGTAATAAAACCAAAGCCAATGAAGCGATTTACACTTTTGTAGCCGTGGATGATACTGGGAGACCCGTTGAAGTGCCCCAAATTGTTCCAGAAACCGAACTGGAAAAACAACGTTTTGAAGCCGCACTGCGACGCAAACAATTAAGTTTAGTTTTGGCTGGAAAAATGAATCCGCATGACGCAACCGAATTAAAAGCGTTGTTCATGTAGCAACATTTTAGCTTGTTATTTTTATTTTAAAATATTCTTGAAAGAGAAAATTTACATTAAAAAAAGAAGTATTTTTACGAAAAAAAATATTCTCACATAATTGGAATTTTCAGGATAATTAGTCATCCTGTCAGTTTCTTACAGTTATAAAATAATACAAATAGATGAAAGAAAAGGTAAAAGAGAAGATGAGTACAGAAAAAGAATCTAAATTAAAAGCGCTACAACTTACGCTGGATAAACTAGACAAAACTTACGGTAAAGGTACCGTAATGAAAATGGGCGATAAAGCCATTGAAGAAGTGGAAACGATTTCTTCAGGTTCATTAGGAATCGATTTAGCCTTAGGAGTAGGTGGCTATCCAAGAGGGCGAATCATAGAAATATATGGTCCAGAATCCTCTGGAAAAACAACCCTTACATTGCACGCCATTGCCGAAGCTCAAAAAGCAGGAGGAATCGCTGCTTTTATTGATGCAGAACACGCTTTCGATAGAAATTATGCAGAGAAATTAGGTGTAGATATCGAAAACTTGATCATCTCACAACCAGACAATGGAGAACAAGCATTAGAAATTGCGGAGAACTTGATTCGTTCCGGAGCAATTGACATTGTTGTAATTGACTCGGTTGCGGCTTTGACTCCAAAAAGTGAGATTGAAGGTGAAATGGGAGATTCTAAAATGGGTCTTCATGCCCGTTTGATGTCTCAAGCATTACGTAAATTAACTGGAACAATAAGCAAAACACATTGTACGGTTTTCTTTATCAATCAATTAAGAGAAAAAATTGGTGTTATGTTTGGTAATCCAGAAACAACAACTGGAGGAAATGCATTAAAGTTTTACGCTTCGGTTCGTTTAGATATCCGTCGTTCTACTCAAATTAAAGATGGTGATAACGTACTTGGAAACAGAACCAAAGTAAAAGTGGTAAAAAATAAGGTGGCTCCACCATTTAAAATCGCTGAATTTGACATCATGTACGGAGAAGGGATTTCAAAAACTGGAGAGATTTTAGATCTAGCTGTCGAATTTGAAATCATCAAAAAAGCAGGATCATGGTTCAGTTATGGTGAAACCAAATTAGGTCAAGGTCGTGATGCGGTTAAGTCTTTAATCAAAGATAATCCAGAATTAGCAGATGAATTAGAAGGGAAAATTAAAGCACATATCAAAGAATTAGCTGCTTTGTAAATCCAATTTACTTGTAAAAAAACGATGCCGAAATAAATTATTTCGGCATTTTTTATAGCCTAAAATTAAGCCTTGCTTTAGCTATATTCTTAAAAATAAATTAGAATTATTTACGCTTTTTGATTCTAAATCAAATCATTAAAAAAAATGATTCCCAAATATAACGAGCAACTTTAATAACTCTAAGTTCTCCCTTACTTTCATTTTTTACTCTAAAATTAACCTACGGCAAGCAACCTTTCTAATTTTAAATCATCTTTTATAAAATAAATATAAATCAATAAATTTTAAAAAAATGAAAAAAATGAAATTAAAGGTGATTGCTTTGGCATTAGTAGTGGCATCAGGATTTGCTTCGTGCAGTAATGATAATGACCAACCCCAAATGGCAACTAAAAAAGCGTTTATTAGCGCCGTTACCGGACCAACGGCAGGAGTAGTAAATCAGGAACTGACTTTGATAGTTGCTTATGATGTCGAAAACAAGTGTGGTGTTTTTAATAAATTTTCAGAAACAACTACAGAAAACACAAAAGAAATTGAAGTAGAAACTAACCTTGAAGGTACGGATTGCGGTATAGCAGCGGTCACTAAAACGACAACTTATAAATTTAAATCTTCGGTTGCAGGAACGTATATCTTTAAATTTAAAAAATCAGCTACAGAATTTATCACACAAACAATTGTTATAAGTTCAGCAACTTAAAAAATAAGTAGAAGCTGTCCTCTTTGACAGCTTCTTTAAAAAAAAAGGACATAATGTAGCTTTTTTTGCAAAATCAAACCCTTAAAAAACACTAATTTAGTATTTTAATACTGCTGCATTTAACTAAAAATTAATTGTTGACGCAACCTTTTAAAAAAATTGTATCTCAATAATAAATCTTACTACCCCCTTTTTTGTAAAATGGGTTTTATTAACTTAAAAAATGAAAACAATGAAAAAATTTATCGCACTCACCCTATTTTTATTGACACTTATATCTTGCAGTACGGACAATGATCTTCCTAACTACACTTACGAAGTACTTCCTGTAGCAAGTTATACATTGCCTCAAAGTTTCAAATTAGGAGAAACCTATGAAATAAAATTGAAGTACCAGAGACCTTCAGATTGTTATTCTTTTCAGGGAATCTATTACGATAAGAATTTAAATATCCGAACTATTGCCATTCAGTCAGCTGTAAACAAGGACCAAGTGTGCACGCAAGTCCTTCCAGCAGAATCAGAAGTATCTTTTAATTTTTTCGTAACCAACACTGGTTCCTATATTTTCAAGTTTTACAAAGGAGAAGACGCTAATGGTGTTACTATTTTTGAGGAAGTGGAAGTTCCTGTTACTAACTAATTCTTGACTAAAATTGTGGGGTTAGACCAATTGATTACTGACTGTAAAAAAAACTGCCCTAAAGCACAAGAGCAACTATACCAGCTATTTTCTAAAAAACTATTTGGCGTTTGCCTAAAATACTCCATTAATTATGCCGACGCAGAAGACAATTTACAAGATGGTTTTTTAATTATTTATGACAAAATAAAACAATTCAATTTTAAAGGCTCTTTCGAAGGTTGGGCAAAGAGAATAATAATTAACAATGCCCTTCAAAAATTTAGAGACGTTCGGTTTATGGAGATTGTAGATGACACTGTTGCTGACGAAGAAGTTGAAATCGATGATGAGAACATCTCTATTGATTATTTAATGCAGATTATTCAGGAATTGCCAGATCAATACCGCCTGGTTTTCAATCTTTACGTCTTGGATGGATATTCCCATAAAGAGGTCGCAGAAATGCTTAAAATAACCACTGGAACAACTAAATCTAATCTGGCCAGAGCTCGGATGATTTTAAAAGAAAAAATTGAAAATTATTCCCGAATTAAAACAAAGTCAGCAACAAAATGAACGATAAAAAAAATATAGACCGGTTTTTTCAGGAGCAATTTAAAGATTTTGAATCCCATCCGAATGAGCAAGTTTGGAATAACATCCAAACAGCTTTGAATGAAAAGAAGAACCGAAAAGTACTGCCAGCCTGGATAAAATTCTCCGGAACTGCAGCGGCTTTTCTTGTGGGGATATTTGCCTTGCATACTGTTATAAACGACAAAGTTAAAACTAATAATCCTGTGGTTATCGAATCAAAAGTTCCAAAAACCAACGTAAATGAAAAGGAATCTATCCCTAATGAATCCATAAAAGAGCGACCTTCATTAGAAATTAAAACAGGTCCTCAAGTAGTCGAAAATAGTGGTAAAACAAAGCAATCTGAACAAAAAGAGAGTATAAATTCTACTGGATTTAAAATTAATTCGAACAAAGAAAAGAATCAAAAGGAAGCTGTTGTTTATTTGCAAACAAATAATTTGTCGCTAAAACATCCCGCAACAGCGCTTGAAAACAAAAAAGCTACAGCTGTTACCGAGGCAAAAACAGACGACCTATTTGAGAAAATCCAACAACTACCTCTAGAAAAAACAAGTATAAATCCCCTTGAAAACACTAGAATTGCTTTACAAGACACTAAAAAAGAACCCTCAACTGCTAGTGCAATTCCAAACGAATTAGATGAAATTCTTAAAAAGAAAACAGATCAAAAAAAAGAAGTTGTTAAGATACATCAGCAAGACAAATGGCAGATTACACCTAACATCGCAGCTGTTTATCTGAACTCAAATTCAGGCGGTTCCGCTATTGATGCACAATTTTCAGAAAATCAAAAAACAGCAGAAAATAGCTTAAGTTTTGGCGTAGGAATCCATTATGCCGTTTCTAAGAAAATAGCCTTGCGTTCTGGGATAAACAAACTGTCATTGGGATATAACACAAATAACGTTATCTACTCAACAGGCTTGGCTAACAACAATCTGGCGAATATTGCTTACACTTCAACTGCTTTAATAGAAATTAATAATGAAGCTACTTTAAGCATGTTATCTGCATTCGAAAAAGATATACAAAAAACAAATACAGGTGCATTAAACCAGAAAATGGGCTATTATGAAGTTCCTTTGGAACTTTCCTATTCCGTTTTAGATAAGAAGTTTGGAATTACTATTATTGGAGGAGTAAGCACCTTGTTTCTTAACCAAAATAAAATATCGCTCGTATCAGAGGAAACGAATCTAAAATTAGGTGAGGCCACTAATTTAAATCAAATTCATTTTAGCACTAATGTTGGTTTAGGATTTAAATACAAAATTATAAAATCGTTCCAAATCAATTTTGAACCCATGCTTAAGTACCAAGTTAATACGTTTTCAAATGATTCTGGCAACTTCAAGCCACTATTCATTGGTTTGTACTCTGGAATCAGCTATAGCTTTTAATTGGATCTAAATCGAAATCTATCAGTTGATTGTATATTATTTCGCGCACTTCTTCGCGAATTTCTTTGCGGTCAACGCCAGTTTTTCCCAAAGTCTCTACGTGTGAATGCATTTTTACACGCATAATTCCTGGGCTTCCGCTGAAGAAAGTATAGGAAAATCTCTTTTTATTATCGGCAAAAGTAATGGGAACAATAGGGATTTCGTGTTCTATCGCCAAGCGAAAAGCACCGTCTTTGAAAGTATCTAACAAAACCGATTCATCATCAGGAACGCCACCTTCGGGGAAAATACAAATGCTTAATCCTTGATTGATTCTTTTTTGAGCACGATTAAACACTTCCATTTTACTTTTTGAAGAACTTCTGTCTACCAAAATACAGGTTCTTTTATAGAAAAATCCAAACAAAGGAATTTTTGACAATTCTTTTTTACCCACAAAAACAAACGGATTTCTAGTTAGGGCAAGCATCAACATAATATCGGCCATAGAAGTATGATTGGCAACAATCATGTAACTTTTTTGGTATTCCATCTCTTGGTTTTTGTCTATTTTATAATAAAAACCCATCCCGAAAAGAATGAATTTTGCCCAAATACGAGCCATCTTAAAAAAATAAGGATAGCCGCTTTCCGTTAAAATGGACAATACCAGAAAGGGAAACATCACCAATATGGGAATGGTCATTAAAATATAAAACCACACCCGCCACAGTACCCAAAAAACAATTTTTAATCCTCTCATAGGTTCAAAAGTAAGAAATCAGAAGTTATCATGAGTATAAATTTTCGATGTTTTTTTCAACCATATAAGTCATATAAGTTTTTAAATTGTCTGTCAATTTTAATTCCGTTATTTAAATTCATTAAAGTTTTATCGACTTAAATGACTTATGTGTAAAAGAAAATTTTGCGAATGCTAGTTGGAATACGTAGATTTTTAAAATTTACGAATTTGCGGTAAAAAATGAAAAACTTTACGAACTTTGCGTGGAAGAAAAAAATACAATGGCAAAAATACTTACAGGCGTTCAAAGTACTGGAACACCACATTTAGGAAACTTACTTGGCGCAATCATTCCCGCAATAGCATTATCAAATAAACCTGAAAATGAATCGTTTCTTTTCATTGCTGATTTGCACTCCATCACACAAATAAAAAACGGTGAAACCTTACGAAACAATACGTACAGTACCGCCGCTGCATGGCTTGCTTGTGGTTTAGATGTGAACAAAGTAGTTTTCTACCGACAATCGGATGTGCCACAAACGGCGGAATTATCGTGGTATTTAAGTTGTTTTTTTCCGTTTCAACGCTTGACATTAGCGCATTCATTCAAAGACAAAGCAGACCGTTTAGAGGACGTTAATGCCGGATTGTTTTCCTATCCAATGCTGATGGCTGCTGATATTTTATTATATGATGCTGAATTTGTACCCGTAGGAAAAGACCAACTGCAACATTTAGAAATCACTCGCGATGTCGCTTCCCGTTTCAACCACCAAATGGGAGAAACTTTTGTAATTCCAGAAGCGATTGTACAACAAGACGGCTTACTAATTCCAGGAACCAATGGTGGAAAAATGAGTAAATCAGCCAATAATATAATCAATATTTTTCTAGACGATAAAGCTTTGCGCAAACAAGTGATGAGCATCGAAACGGATAGTACGCCACTTGAAGATCCTAAAAATCCAAATACGTGCAATGCTTTTGCTATTTATTCTTTGTTGGCAAATGAAGAACAAATCGCAGCCATGAGAGCACTTTATGAAGGTGGAAATTATGGTTACGGTCACGCCAAACAAGCCTTATTTGAACTAATTTGTGAAACTTTCAAAACCGAAAGAGAAAAATATAACTATTACATCAATAACCTCCCTGAAGTAGATTCACTTTTGAAAATTGGTGCTGAGAAAGCTTCGGCTGTTGCCAATGGTGTACTGGCTAGAGTAAGAGAAAAACTAGGATTTGAGGTTGTATAGTCTTACTATTTATAGCAATATTTTAGTTATTAATTCCCACTAAATTTGTCACGCTGGAAGCGTCTCAACATTTGAGAGCAACTCAAACGAGACGCTTCCAGCGTGACAAACTAAATAGAAAGTGTTTGTGCTCAATTTATTACTAAAAAATTTATTTTTACTATTAGTCATGCTAGAAGTGTCTCATTGTTTGGTTTTTTGTAAACGCTATATCGCCTCAAACAATTTTCCCGGCAACGGTCGTATCACACCTTTCAATTCCATATTTAACAGCATTCCTGAGATTTTATAAATAGGAAAATCACAGCGCAACGCAATAATATCCATCAATTCTTTTCCTGTTTTAAGGAGATAATCGTATACTTTTTGTTCGTCTTCTTCTAAAGTAACAAACAGCTGTTTCTGCACTGGTTTTGCGTCTTTTTGTATATCCCAATTTAAGATATATACTAAATCAGCGGCACTGGTTAGCACATTCGCTTTTTGGGTTTTGATGAGATTGTTGCACCCTTGGCTGAATTTATCTGTAACACGTCCCGGAACCGCAAAAACATCACGGTTGTAATCATTCGCCATATTTGCTGTGATTAATGAGCCACCACGATCAGCAGATTCAATGACAATCGTTGCTTCACTCATTCCCGCTACGATGCGGTTTCTTCGAACGAAATTTTCTTTGTCGGGATTCGAGGAACTCCAAAACTCCGTCATAAAACCGCCGTTTTCTTCCACTTTAGCTACATATTTTTTATGGGTTTTCGGGTATATTTGGTTCAAACCATGGGCCACCACGCCTATCGTTTGTAAGTTGTTTTCCATTGCCAATTGATGCGCCACAATATCGACGCCATAGGCAAAACCGCTTACGATAATGGGATCGAGTGGCGCTAAATCTTCAATCAGTTTTCTACAAAACTCCATTCCGTAAGACGTGATTTGGCGCGTTCCTACAATGCTGATGATTCTTCTGTTTTTTAAATTAATATTCCCTGAGGTGAATAATAAAAGTGGCCCGTCAATACAATGTTTCAGTCGTTCAGGATAATTTTCGTCTTGAAAATAAGCGACATTAATTTCATTGGCTTTTATAAATTCCAGCTCCAACGTTGCTTTATCAAAAACCGATTTATCTTTTAAATTTTTCAGCAAAACAGATCCTACTCCATCAATTCCAGCAAGTTGCGAGGCCTTTGTAGTAAAAACAGCTTCTGCAGAGCCAAAATGCGTCAGCAGTTTTTTGGCCATGATGTCGCCCACGCCTTCTATTCTTTGCAATGCCAATAAATAAAATAAATCCTGTTCTTTCATGCTAATTATTTGAAGGTGAAATGTATAAATTTTTATGCGGATTGTTAATAAAAATTGTGAATAAAATTTTGATAACTATTTTGGTTGTATAACTTTGTAAGTATGAAAATCGAAATATACATCGCGCAGCTTTTATACCGTTATCAATGTGTAACCGTTCCGGGTTTCGGAGCTTTTTTGACCGAAATTCAATCGGCTAAACTAAACGAAAGCTCCAATTCGTTTTCTCCTCCCAAAAAAATGATTGCTTTCAATGCGAATCTGAAAAATAATGATGGTTTATTAGCCAATCATATCGCTTTAGCAGAAAAAACATCGTATGAATATGCCGTAAGTAAAATTCAATATGAAGTTTTTAATTGGAAAAAAGCATTTGAAGAAAACGAAATTATATCAATAAAAAATATTGGAGATCTTCGTTTGAACGCGGATAAAAATATCGTTTTTACTCCGTACGATCAAACCAATTATTTGACTAGTTCTTTTGGATTAGCTCCTTTTGTTTCACCACTTGTAAAAAGAGAAATCTTTGAAAAAGAAGTAGCAGCAATTGAAGAAAAAGCTACCATAACAATGGTTCCTGAGGAAACCAAATCAACCAATTCCTATTTAAAATACGCCGCTATTTTTGTATTGGGATTAGGAATTGCAGGAAGTGTGGGTTATCCAATGTACCAAAACCAAATCGCCTCAGAAACGATGCTGGTTGAAACTGCGGTTCAAAAACAAGTTCAAAATAAAATTCAAGAAGCTACTTTCTTTATCGAAAGCCCCGTTCCAGCGGTAACTCTCGCTGTAAAGTCGACTGCCGAAATAAAAATGCCGTACCACATTATGGCAGGTGTTTATAGAGAAGAGAAAAACGCTAACAAAACGTTGCGCATTTTAAGCCGCTTAGGATATGATGCCAAACGCATCGCTCCTAACAAAAACGGATATTTTCCGGTGTTGTACGGAAGCTACGCTACTTTTGCCGAAGCGGAGAAAGCCAAAAAAGAAATCAATGAAAAGCACAATCCCGAAGCTTGGATTCTGATTCAATCCTTATAAATTTATACAATATTCTTGATATAACAATCCCAAAAAAGTGAACGCTATTTGGGGATTTTTTTAGGAGTTAATTCCAGCTTTCCACTCTATCTCTTGTCGTCTCGTTAAAAAACGTAACTACAAGCGGGTGTCTTTGCTATCTAGGTTATGAACTTGATCTAATTAAAGCGTCTTACTTACTATTTCATGAGTTATAAAGTAGCTTGTGAGTTGATTACATACTTTCGAGGGAAAAGTTTTTTTTAAGGTTAACTGCGTTCTAAAAACACATTTTTGTGTTTCTTATAAAAAGTCCTTTACTGTTAAGGATTTAATCCTTTTATCGCTTTAAAAAATAACCTTGCAAAAGCCTGGTTATGTAGTTTTAATAAAACTAGGCACTTGTTACAAAAAGAGTATACGTGATGCTACCTTTTAAACTATTGATAATAAGCAAAGCTGTTCAATCAATTATTAAACCGCAACTTTTGTCAAAGCGGTGTGGTGCATTAGCCCTTCTTTTTCTAGCGCACTAGATTTCATAGCAATGACAGTAAATAACCAATAAGTGAACCACCTAAAACAACAAATGCATTATTCAATTTCTTAAAACGAAAAGTTGATACAATACTTAAAACCGCAATGAATATTGTCCGCCAATCTGTAATTGTGTCTTTCCCCATATCTAAGCAAACTGCTATAATGATTGCTACCGAAGCCACATTAACAGCATCCAAAAATGCAGAGAATAGTTTTGAGTTCCGCATTTTATTTACCAATGGATTGAGTAATGCAACAAAAACAAATGATGGTAAAAAAATTGCGACTGTGGAGACGATTGCTCCTGTCAAACCGTTGATTTGATAACCAATAAAAGTTACAGAAGAAAAAACGGGTCCAGGCGTAAATTGCCCAACCGCAATCGCATCAATAAGTTGTTGTCTTGTTAAAAGTCCTGTTGATACTAATTCTGTATCAAGAAATGCAAACAAAACATAACCGCTCCCGTAAAGTATCGCGCCAATTTTTAAGAAAATCCAAAATAAGTTTACATTAATTGCAGCAGTTATTTCCGTGTTTGTGATTTGCAATAATGTTAATGGAAGCAAATTTTTTACACTGTTTTGCTTATTATTACGCACACAAGCCAAAAGAAGGGCAAACAATCCTGCTCCAAACATTAGATAAATTTCATTAATGTGAAGCAAAGAACTAATTAAAACAATCATTCCGATTATTATTAGTTCTGTGGATTTCAACGATTTTTTCGCTAAAGGGTATATTGCCACTAGTATAATGGCAATAATTGCAGGTTTTATTCCGTAGATAAATGGTTGCACTTCGGGCAATTGTCCATATTGTTTGTAAAGCCAGGCAAAAATACCTGTGATGAATACGGCTGGTAAAATAAAACAAACACCGGCAACAATTAGACCTTTCCAACCGCCTTTTTCGTGTCCGATATGAATTGCCATTTCTGTGCTATTTGGGCCAGGTATTAAATTTGTCGCCCCAATTAAGTCAAGAAAATGTTGTTCAGTGAACCATTTCCTTTTTGAAACTACTTCGCTTTGCATCATTGCAATATGTGCCGCAGGACCCCCAAAACCAATAACGCCTAATTTTAAAAAAAGCTTTGCTAACTCTTTTAATTCGGCTTTACTTTCCATTTTTCATTAGCTTGTTATCTATTGACCATCTGCCACCGCCTTTGATTAAAAGAAAAACACCGCCTAAAAGCATAGCCCAGTCTGTTCGGCTTCCATGAAGCATTCTCCAAAATCCTTCGGTGGCTAAAACTTCGGTTTTGGTTGTTGCTATCGCAACAACCATAATAATGATTAACAAAATACTTCCAAAACGAGTGAATAGTCCAAGTAATAGCAATGCACCACAAAGTATTTCTGCAGTGCCCACAAAACTTCCTAAGAATTCAGGGGATGGCAAACCGATTTTTTCAAAGCGTCCAGCACCTAATGTTTCAGAGAAAAGAAATTTTTGTATGCCTTCAGAGAGGAAAACAGCGCCAACCATCAAACGAATTAAAATGCTTGTTTTTGAGTTGTCTGTGTGAATAAATTTTTGAAACATAATTATTTGCGAATTGTTGATTGTCTGTCTATTGGGATTTTTACAGTAAAGAAAGGCCCTTTCTCCATTGCGTGGCAACGATTACAGTTGATTATTAGAGTTTGAAAATCTTTATTGAAAAGGGCTGTGCCTTTCCTTTCCAACGATTTTTTCATTTCTGGCAATACATAAGTCAAAAAGTGTTCTGCTGATTTTGCTCTTTTAGCTCTTCGTTCAAGTCAGTTTTCAATTGTGCTTTTTATTTTTTCTAATTGATAGTTGGCATAGTCCCAATTCTGGTCTTGTCCTCCCTAATACAATTCTTGATAACGATAACCAATTTCCACCATAGCATAATAAAAACCTCTGAATTGTTTTTTAATAGTCTTCATTTGCTTCGTTTTAGTACTTTTTATCTAGTCACCTAATATTTTTTCAATTTCTTTCTGATAATTGCAGGCAAAAAATTCTTTCGTTACAATAAGAATAAATAGTTGTTTGATTTTTTATCAATTCATAGTTTATGAGGTCGCCCTAAAGATGGGTCTGAAAAAAGCCTTAGTTTGTCATTATTCCAAATATAGAAAAAATATCTTTGTATGCTACTACTAGTTATAATAAATAGGAATAATGATGAACGGCAAAGCAGTGGAAACGCTTTTCTATTATTCTTAAAAAAAGAAAAGATTAGAACAAATAGCGCGAAGATTCGTTCTTAAAAACCACAACCACTCTGCTCTTAAAATAAAAATTCAACCTAATTCAACCTAATTCAAACTCGCTTTGTACATCCTCGCCTCTTCCCAGGAGAATTTTTGTCCGTGCTTTTCCATTAAGGCATTAAGAGATTCTTCGCGGTATCCTGCAAAAGCGGCTGCCAAATCCTGTAGTTTATCTTCGGGCAAAACAGCTGAAATGGCTACTGATTTGGTTTGTATCAACTTGACAAAATGCGAATAAATAGTTTGTTTGGTCAACACTCTAATGGTTGCAATCTCAGCAATGGATTTCTTTTCTACCCACAGTTCATAGGTTTCTTGAACCGTTGATTTCTTGGGTGTTCCTGTCTTGGCTTTTTTCGATGTATAGCGTTCCACATCTTTTTCGTCATCAATCAAGGTGATGTTTAGTTCTTTGAATTGATTTTGAATCGCCTCGGTTTTACGACTGATGTAGGACTTAATTTCTGAAGAGGTGAGTTTCTCTTTCGAAATGGTTTCGCCTGCCACAACGGTTTCTATCAATAATTTGGCTTTCATTAATCGCAACACGGCTTTGGTTTGTACCTCTTCCAAAACAATCAATTCCTCATAAAACATCTTTGCTTTTTTGATGCGTTTTACTTCTTCAATTTTCCAAAGAATTTCAAAAACCAAGTCGTCCATTGGCTTCAAGAAATAACTAAAAGCCGCTTGAATCCGCTCCGAAACATGATTTAAATCAACTGTTTCAGGAGCAAAAAGCTTGTTCAATTGCGAAATGAATTTTCTGGATGGATCCAAAAGCTTATCTACTTGTTCCGCTTGCTTTTTTGCCCAAACCGCATGCTTGGATTTCCCTGAAACTTCAGAGCTTTCGTTGTAACTGAATCGGTGATTGCGCCACTCTTGCGCTAAGTCACTCCAATCAAACGTGTTGACTAAATAATTATGAATGAAATTTTTAGTTTCAAAATGCAATGCATTGGCCAAAAACGAATCTGATGCTTTGTTCAACGCATAATCCATCACATCCTGATCGTTTGAAATGCCATTCATGCGTAACGGAGAGAGCAAAATAAGCCCTTCTAACGAACGCAAACGCGACAACGCGACATATGCTTGACCCGGCAGAAAAACTTGCGAAACATCAAGCGCAGCTTTGTCAAATGTCAAACCTTGGCTTTTATGCACCGTAATGGCCCACGCTAATTTGATTGGGTAATGTACAAAAGTTCCCAAAACCTCCTCTTCAATTTCCTTAGTAGTTTGATCGACCTTGTAGCGAATGTTTTGCCATTCGTACTTTTCGACTTCTATGGTTTTGTTTTCTTCGGGGAAATGAACCAAAATTTCTTGGCTTCCCAATGATTTGATAATCCCCATTTTTCCGTTAAAATAGTGCTTGTCAAACGACAAATCATTTTTCACAAACATGATTTGCGCACCTACTTTTAACTTCAACTCTTGTTCCACGGGGAAAATTTTATCTGGAAAATCACCTGTTATTGCAGGATTATAGGATACTAATTTTCCTTCCAGATCTTGTAAAGCCTGAGCATTCATGGTATCGGCTTTGTTGTTGTGCGTGGTTAATGTGATGTATCCTTTGTTTGCTTTTAAATCAAAATCGGGTTTTACGTATTGGTTTAACGTTTGAATGTCTTGTTGCGAAATCTGGTTGTTGCGCAGATTATTTAAAACCGAAATAAAGGTATCATTGGTCTGGCGAAAAATCTTGGACAATTCAATATACAATGGCGGATTTTGCTGCACGACATGCGAATGGAAAAAGAATTTTCCTTTGTAATAGGTTTTCAGCGTGCGCCATTCTTCGTCCCGAATTACCGGAGGCAACTGCAATAAATCGCCAATATACAAGACTTGAACACCGCCAAAAGGAGTATTTCTTTTACGTACTGATTGCATCATGTAATCCATGGCATCGAGTAAATCAGCACGAAGCATACTGACTTCATCTATAATTAATAATTCCATGTTGCGAATCACAGATTTCTTCAAACCGCTCATTTTGAAATGCCTACGCAACGTAGCTTTGGTTTCAAACTTGGTGCTCTCAGAAAATTGAGGCGAAGAATTATCCGGAATAAATCCACCAAAAGGCAGCTGAAACATCGAGTGAATCGTGACACCACCCGCGTTCAACGCAGCGATTCCCGTAGGTGCTACAACTACCGTATTCTTGTGCGTGGTTTGGATAATTTCCCGTAAAAGGGTGGTTTTTCCAGTTCCTGCTTTCCCAGTGAGGAAAACAGATCGTTGGGTTTGATTGATGAATCGTAAGGTGTAAGCGGCGGCTTCTGAGATAGTTTGCATTAGGCGTGTATATATGAAGCTAAAGTATTGAATTTTAGGAATACATTTTATAGTTTACTAAACTATTTGTCTGCTGATTTGGTTTTTTTAGCCACGATAGCAACGGAAATCCTCGAGGTTTGGCAAGTGATTTTTTTCTAGCCAGAAAAGAGCGACTGCAAGAAGCTCCTTTTATGGTGTAGAAAAAACAATTGCTAACCAAGAGATTAGAGTGTATAGCGGGAAATAGCTTCAAAAAAAAAGCCTTCAATCTAAAGATAGACGAAGGCAATTTTTTGAATTAATAGAAAATAAATTATTTCTTAGCTTCTGCTTTTTCATCTGTTTTAGCAGGTGCTTTGTATTTATCGTTCAAGCCTTTAATGATTTCTTTTGTGATATCAAATTTGTCTTCAGCGTATAATATTGATGCTGCGTCACCTGTTCCGTAGATGTAGGCATATCCTTTTTCTTTTCCGTACGCTTTGATGAATTTTTTCACTCCACTTACTAGAGAATCCATTTCTTTTCCGCTTTCAACCTGTAATTCCTGAGATAATGCTTGTTGTGCATATCCTAATTGTTGTTCTCTTTTTTGCAATTCAGCTCCTTTTTTTTGTGCCCATTCTTGACCATTGGCTTGTGCTTGCGATTGAAAACTGGCTGCTTCTTGTTTAAACCTTGCGATTTCTGCTTCTAGCTGTCTGCCTTTTTCCTCTGCTTTAGTTTTGTATTTTGCTTCAAGGTCTTTTGCCTCTGTATATTCTTTCATTAATTCAGAAGTGTCTACGTAAGCTGTTTTTACTTCTTTTGCTGCTTCGGCTGGTTTGTTGCAAGCAAATAGAGAAATTGATAATGCGATAATTACTAATGCTTTTGTACTCATATTTTTAATATTTCTTTTTTGGTATTCGTGAATCTTCAATTTCATTTTGATGAATTTCTAGTTTTAAGTATTGGTGACAAAAATATAAAAAAATAGATAGTATTGACATAAAGTTTTAAAAATGCTACTTTTTTATGATATAAGATTTTATTATTATAATTAATGAATGTATAATGTATGTCTATTAAAAACCACCTTCATATCTTTTAAATAAACGAATTAGTTTAAAAGTCCGACAATCACATTCGATTTCATTAAAAAATGCGCTTAAATTCGCTTAAAATGATTTTTGATTGTTTTTTAGGATGTAAATGTGTGAAGAATACTCAAAATTCTTCTTCGCTTCCCAATTCGACTGCAATCCGACAAAAAAGGCTTTTATATAATTCATTTTACCAGTTTTGTATTTTTCCGAAAGTAAGCTCACGTAAAATGAGTCGAATTTCATAGGAAGCACTTTTTCTAAACTCATTGCTTCTTTTTCGAAAAGCATTTTTATAGCCGTTTTAGAAAAATGCCATAAATGAATCGGCACATCATAAGCGGCCCAAAACTTTCCGTAATGTTTTGCGTCGAACGATTTGAAATTTGGAACGGCAATAATTAAAGTCCCTTCGGGTTTTAACAATCGTTTCAATTCTTTGATTTGGTTTTCCAAATTTGGAACGTGTTCCAAAACATGCCACATCGAAATCACATCAAAAGAATGGCTGTCTAGTTCGCTGGTTTCTCCAACAAATGAAACCCCTTTCTTTTTCGCAATCGCTTTTGCTTTTTCACTTGGCTCCACTCCTATCGTGTGCCAACCGTTATCTTTGGCCACAGATAAAAAATCTCCCGTTCCGGCTCCAATATCTAAAATACTTCCTTTATTCGTTTGTAATGAATTGATTAAACTCAACTTATTTTCAAGCGCAATGCTTTTTACCAAATGATAGGCTTTTTCAAATAAAGACCTTTTGCTATCCGTGTGCGAAATATAATCCACACTTTCGTAGTACTTTCCTAAATTTTCTAAACTGGGTTGTGGAGACGTAATCAGCATGTCAAATTTGACATCATGATATAAGTCGAAAATTTCCTGAGAAACAGAATAATCTTTAACGGTTAAAAAAGGCTGTTGGTTTGAAATATCCATTAAATACTAGTGCTTTTATATTTTAATTTTAAACTAAACCCTGAAAACACCAACGGATACTTTCAGGGCTGAATTATTTATTTGTGTGATTATTCAATTATAGCAAGGCTTCACAATGTAGTTTCACGTGGAACAAATTGATTTAAGAATAAAGATTAACGATTTCTGATTTCAGATCTTTCATAAATCTGCAATCAAAAATCGTTAATCAAAAATCTACAATCCCTAACGTCCCATATAAATCAACAATACCGAAACATCACTTGGAGAAACTCCACTAATTCTTGATGCTTGAGAAATAGTTACTGGTCGAATCTTGCTTAATTTTTGTTTTGCTTCAATGGACATGGATTTGATTTTTTCATAATCAAAATTCTCAGGGATTTTTACATCTTCCAATCGAAGTAATTTATCTGCATTGTTTCTTTCCTTTTCGATGTAACCAGAATACTTCACTTGAATTTCTGCTTGTTCCAGAATTTCTTGATCCACTTGATTGTTTGCAATATAATCTACAACCTTTTCAAACTTCATGATGTCTTCCAAATCAATTTGCGGACGCGAGAATACTTTGAACATCTTATCTCCTTGCGTAATTAAAGCCGTATCTTTTGATTCTAAAATAGGATTTGCTTCCGCAACAGAAACGCTCGTTTCTTTAAAGAAAGCCACCATTTTTTCAGATTCGTTTAATTTGTGTTCCATTCTGCGCAATCGCGCTTCAGAAGCCAAACCAATTTCGTGTGACATTGGAGTCAATCTAAAATCGGCATTATCCTGACGTAACAACGTTCTGTATTCTGCTCGTGACGTAAACATTCGATAAGGTTCTTCTGTTCCTTTCGTGATTAAATCATCAATTAAAACTCCAATATAGGCTTCATCTCTTTTTAAGATTAATGGCGCTTTTTCATGTACTTTTAAATGCGCATTTATTCCAGCCATCAATCCTTGAGAAGCCGCTTCTTCATATCCAGTAGTTCCGTTTATTTGTCCAGCGAAATACAATCCTTCAACTAATTTTGTTTCCAAAGTGTGTTTCAATTGTGTCGGCGGAAAATAATCGTATTCAATTGCATATCCCGGACGAAAGAATTTTACTTTTTCAAATCCTGCAACAGAACGCAGCGCTTTAAATTGAATATCCTCAGGAAGCGAAGTTGAAAAACCATTTACATAAACCTCACATGTATTCCATCCTTCAGGCTCCACAAATAATTGGTGTCTTTCTTTATCAGCAAAACGATTAATTTTATCTTCAATAGAGGGACAATATCTTGGTCCAATACTTTTTATTCTTCCATTAAACATTGGCGAACGATCAAAACCTTCTCTCAAAATATCATGAACATCCAAAGAAGTATACGTCATATGACACGATCTCTGGTGAACTAATGGAGTAGTCACGTCAGAATAAGAAAACTTATCCGGTTTAGCATCTCCTTTTTCTTCGTTCATTTTGGAATAATCCAAAGAACGTCCATCCACTCTTGGAGGTGTTCCTGTTTTCATTCGGCCTGATTCAAAACCTGCCGCTATTAAATCCTCAGTAACTCCATGGGATGCGCTCTCTCCTGCTCTTCCTCCACCAAATTGCTTTTCGCCAATATGAATCAAACCGTTCAAGAAAGTTCCGTTAGTTAATACAACTGATTTGGAACGAATTTCAAGCCCAAGAGAGGTTTTTATACCTAATACTTTTCCATTTTCAATTATCAACCCTTTCACCATCTCCTGATAAAAATCAAGATTTGGAGTTCCCTCCAACATCATTCTCCACTCCTCAGCAAAACGCATTCGGTCACTTTGAACACGTGGCGACCACATTGCTGGACCTTTGGATTTGTTCAGCATCTTGAACTGGATTGCAGTCCTATCCGAAACAATTCCCGAGTATCCACCAAGCGCATCAATCTCACGCACAATTTGTCCTTTGGCAATTCCGCCCATCGCTGGGTTGCATGACATCTGCGCAATATTCTGCAAACTCATGGTTACCAATAAAGTTTTGGACCCCAAATTTGCAGCAGCAGCGGCAGCCTCAGAACCCGCATGTCCTGCGCCAACAACAATCACATCATATTCCTCTAAAAACATCTTCTTGTATAATTTAACCCATCTTGATGGGTTCTGATTTTGTAATCTATATTTTGTTCCACGTGAAACAACAAATAATTTGATGAACTAAAAACCCGTTATGTTCCACGTGGAACATAACGAAAAACATCGGCACATTAATTCCTACTGTTCCACGTGGAACAGCCCGATTTTTTCATCTTCTTTAGTACGCATTAACAATTCTTCCGCTTCTCCTTTATCTTTGTAGCCACAGTAATGTAATATCCCGTGAACTAAAACCCGCTTCAATTCGTCTTCAAAAGATACATTAAAATCACCTGCGTTGTCTTTCACTCGTTCAACCGAAATAAAAACATCACCACTTATCTCATCTCCCATTGTGTAATCAAAACTGATAACATCTGTTAAGGTATCATGATTGAGGTATTCTAAATTAATCTTATGAAGGTATTCATCGTCACAAAAGATGAAGCTTATCTCCCCTTCTTTCTTCTTTTCTGAAATGATAACGGTAGATAACCAAGAAGCAATCGCTTCCTCATTGTCTAAATTAAAGTCGGTTTCGTAATTAAAATTGATCATTTTTTATTAAAATATTCTTGAACCTTTTGATTAAAATTCGAGCGCAAAGGTAAGGATTGTCTATTTAATATTTCTATGCTATTCAAATAATCTAATAAACCTGCTGGCAATGCATTAGATTGATTGTTAAACTGCTTTTTGTTAGTCTCAGATTGACGTTTATTTTCCTCTCCCTGTTGCTGCACGGCTGAATTTAACTTCAGTAACTCTTGTTTCACATTTAGAATATTTTGCAACGTTTCATTCTTGAAACCCTTGTTCAATAATTGCTTTTCAATTTGCTTCATTTGTTCCAAAGCACTTTGTCCATTACCTCCCAATCCTTGTTTATTTAATTCGTTTTGCAGTGCCTCGCGCAATTGCTTTTGCTCTTTATAAATTTGCAGTATCGCTTGCGCATCACCTTCGCCACCTTCACCCTCTTGACTTCCACCTTCGGATTTTCCTTGCTTGCCTTTTGAACCTTTTTCACCTTCGCCTGGTTTTTCCCCTTTCATTCCCTCTTTCATTTTCTCACCCAATCCTTCTTGTTTTTTTATGATGTCCGGCAATTGCATACCTTGTCCTTGTCCAGGTTTAGGCTTGCCAGAGGCCATACCCGACATCTGCATTTGCATAGAATTAAGCATGTCACTTAGAAAATCGGCTAGCTTATTGGCAGCCGCAATAGTGTATTGCTGATGTGATAAACCTTTGGGAACTTGAGCATCAGTTAAACTCGACAGCGACTTGTCAACGTTATAGATCACATTCCCAATTTCCTTAGTAACATCCTCTGCAATTTTTGGATTCCGCAATGACATGGCAAACAAACTGTCGTCCACATGCTTGAACTGCTGCTTTAAATCCTGCTGAATTTTGATGTTTATATTAAAAGCAGGAGATCCTGATTTATACTTTTTAAACTGCTTCATCAAATCTTCTTGCGACAATGAAAAAGCTAATAAATTATCTAAGATTTGTCGCAACATCGCAACATCTTCCTCCAACTGCTCCATCTCACCTTCTGCCATACTTTCAGACATTTTCTGAGCCATCTCTTTCATCTTTTTGGAAGCGTTTTTCTGATTCGGTTTTGCCTTGTCTTTCTTGTCTTTCTTCAATTCCTCGGATGCTTTCTTTAAATCTTCATCAATACTTTTTTCTTTAGCATCGTCTTTTGGTAAATCCAAAGGTGATTTTAATTCCTTGTTTTCTTTTTCCAAACCATTTAAATCTTCTTGAATTTTATCAAACTCCGCATTTATATCTTCCTGTTTATCTAGTTTATTTTCCTTTTCATCATTAGATAATTTATCTTGTTTTTCAGAAAGCTTATCCAGTTTATCTCCTAATTGCTCTGCTTTCTTTTCTACATAAAACCTCTTGGTCAACTCTACCAACTGTTCTAAATTCTTAGTTTGGTTTTTACTATTTTGTTTGAATTTATCTAACTTAGTCAACAACTCTTCGTTCTGAATTTTATCGTTCAGGTCTTTCAGCTCGTCTAAAAGCTTTTGGTTTTTCTCCAACTCTTTTTCAGCTTTATCCATTCGTTTTTGAAGCTCTTCTTTTAATTCATCCTTTTTATCCGTTTTGAATTGCTCCAAATTATCGTTCATTTTTTTAGTAAATTCCTTCATCATCTCATCCTGTTTCATTTGACGCTTGATAAAATCATTTACTTTTTGCTGATCTTTGAAATCCAGATTCTCTTTCTCTTTTCCGGTTTTTTGCAACTTCTCCATTTCGGAAATTTGCTTGTCTTGATTTTTTAAAGACTTTTCTAGACCATTAATATTCTCGTTTTGCTGTTGCAAAATTTGGTCTTCTTTTTCTTCATCTGTAGAAACACGATTAGAGAAAACAGAAGACTTCGTACTTTTAAAATTATGGATGGCATCATTATCAAAAACTTCAAAATAATAATCATAAGATACACCTTGCTCTACCGGAAGATTACTAGGAAAGGAAAACACAAATTGGTCAAAAGCACTTTTCTTAACAGCAATTGTTCCACGTTTAGCAGTTTGTGGTTTCTCTCTTTCGTAATACACAATCTGAAGTTTAGACAAACCGTAATCATCAGCAATTTGACCTAAAACATAGTTCTTGGCCACCTTCAAACTATCTGGTGGGAGGTTTACATTGATTGTTGGGAACTGATCCTTGACAATAGTAAGCTGATAATTAAGTTTTTCGTAATTTTTTACCTTCTCATTTGAAGTAAGAATTTGATAATCTGTGTCTTGCAGAATGCTTTTTGATAAGAAAAAATTATTTTCGGCTTTGGAAAAAGCAAATTTTGCACGATCATCCTGCCACATTACATTTTGAGTCCCTTGCGTACTCATTTTCCAAGTTACACGTGTTCCTTCTGGAATAACTGCATTTCCTGTTCCTTTGATTGTTTCCTGTCTTTTATTCAAATACGATGGGAAATTCAATTGCATTTCAAAATTAGCAATAGTTGGAACGATAATCACTTTCAATTCATACTCTGGCGAGGTGATAGAATTCCCCTCCACGTGGAACAAAATATTTCCAGCTGGTTTAACCATCTTAAATTGAAATTCTCCAACCTTAGAAGATTCCATAAAGTAACTTTCGTTGTCAATAAATATCATGGCATTCTCAGGAACTATTTTACCTTCGGTTTTGATTCGTACAATAAAGTCCTCTCCTTGCTCGGTTTGTAAATTGGTATTCAAAACAACAAATTTAAAAGGAGCTGGTGGCAAAAAAGCAGAATTGAAATGTACTACCCTATTCAAACTTTGAGAAATTATAGTACTGTTTCCCGAAACAAAGAAAAACGCCAACAGCAGTATTGGAATAACTGCTAAAGGAAAATACTTTTTGTTACCCGTGTAATTGATAGCATTTCCAAAAGGGATTGGCTGCAACGTATTAGCTTTTTGTTCAATGGATGCCACTAATAATTCTGATTTGACTTGCTGTTCATTCAAATTAGCTAATTGTAAAAAGTTAGTCAGCTTATCACTCACTTCAGCAAAATGACTTCCTATAATCGCTGATGCTTGATTGTAACCAATTCCTTTTTGCAGCTTAAATAACTTAAACAGTGGAAACAAAATAAAACGAAACAAAAGATATACTTCTACTCCAATGAAAGTCCAGAATAAAATAGTTCTACCAATTGGCTTGAGCCAAAGAAAATATTCAACAAAAAGCGTTAGAAGAAAATACAATAATCCTAAACCGATAAAGAACATAGTTCCCCGAATCAATTCATTAATGTAAAACTTCCTGATAAACGCTTCTAGTTTTTGATAAATAAGCTGATGGTTTTCCAAAATTTTAAATCTTTTTAATAACGGTGGATTCAATTAATTAATGCGAATTCCTGATTATTGTTTAATAATTGTAAATATACTTCATTTGGAGAATCAAATTGATGCCTTTTCCGAGGT
>NZ_FRBU01000066.1 GCF_900142695.1 Flavobacterium xanthum
CTCAAACAAGATGGGATAATTTATCGGCATACCTATTAGATGGTAACTTGCAAATAGATAATAATCTGGTGGAAAATGCAATCAGACCAGTGGCCCTGGGTAGAAAGAATTATCTTTTTGCCGGATCGCACGATGCTGCTCAAAGAGCGGCTATGGCCTATACCTTTTTTTCTAACTGCAAAAAGCATAACGTAAATCCTTTTGAGTGGCTAAAATATACCCTTGAGAATATCCAATCTATAAACCACAAGAATATTAAAGACCTGTATCCCCACAATTACAAGCAGCTAGCGGAATCTAAACCATTGTAAAATTACGCTCCTATCATTAATCTTATTGAACTAAACAATATGTAGTTGCTCGGGTGGATACCTATTTAGCTCGTTTAGTTATGGACAGCTTCCAGCGATAAAGGCTAAAATAAATGGTGAAAAATTTATATCCTGGGGTGTACGGCCAGTGGAATCTAATGATGTTCCGACTGAACAATGGACAATGCCCAATCAGATGTGCGAGGGGCCTGAAAGAGGCAATATTATAACCTCTACAATTTTATCATCACAGGGGAAAAGTAAATATTTAGCCAGTTATGTTTTTGACCATGATCCTACGAATGCTTGGGTGGAAGGCAGTTCCGACTATGGAATTGGAGAGTTTTTAGAAATAAATAATTGGCAAATAATGGGTGGCAATGTAAGAGAGTTACCAATTTTAAATGGATATCAATCTTCAAAAACTGCATTGCAAAATAATTCAAGAGTTAAAAAATTCAAGGTTTCTTTGAACGGAAAAGACATTTGAATTTTAGATTTGGCAGACGTGATGGGTGTTCAAACTTTTAAATTACCAACAAAATGGGGCCGAGGTATTTTTAGATTTACAATAGTAGAAGTATATAAAAGAGACAAATATAAAGACACTGCGATCTCAGGAATATTTAGTTGTGGTGGTTAATTGTGAATAATCTATTGTTTTAGAGAAAAATAGAAATAGTAGGCTGGAACATATTATAGGAGATTAAAATAAAAGATTGATAGTGTTGTCATGTTGACAGCCATAAAGAAAAAGTGGAGTTCAGAAACCACTTTAAAAAACGAACGTATTTAAAAAAGAATAACAAATTACAAAAATGAAGAAACATTTAC
This sequence comes from Flavobacterium xanthum, assembly GCF_900142695.1. Taxonomy (GTDB): domain Bacteria; phylum Bacteroidota; class Bacteroidia; order Flavobacteriales; family Flavobacteriaceae; genus Flavobacterium; species Flavobacterium xanthum. The sequence continues at coordinate 1,146 of NZ_FRBU01000066.1, forward strand.
TAGTATGGGGGCTAATAATCAGCTCGGGAACATTTGCTCAAGCACAAGACAAACCTGCAGATTTAAAATTTAGAAGAAGTTCTTTACATACAATGGTCATCGAATCGGATAAATTTCCCAAAAAGGAAATTGTTCTTAAAGCATTTAATAATGCTCCTTTTCCTGAGAAGTATAATGATCATCAAATAAGCCAAAAATCCTTCAATCCAATTAATTATCCTTTGACCTCTGAAGAGAAGGCGTCTATGTACAAACCTTCAAAACTTGGTGCATTTGCCAATGGTTTACTTGAAATAGAAATGGATTCCGTTTCAAAAGAGATGCCACTCAGAATTGAAAAGTATCTAAAAAAAGAAAAAATCGCTAACAAATTAGTAGCTAAGTGGTTTGATAGGCAAGCTGATGGAAGTTTTGATTCTAAGTTAGTTGAGGACAGAGGTGTGTTTAACGCCTCATTTCTTGAAACAAAGGCGGCTCAAAATTCGTCTGACGGTGAAGCACTTCTCAGAACTGCTGGAGAATCATTAATTGACAATACATTTATAGTAATAAATAAATTTAATTTTGTGGCTAATGAACCAATAGCCCGAGCAATCAGAGATGCAGCAAAAACTGTCGCCGCGCAAAAAATTCCGGCGATGCTTTTAGATAAAGCGAACAAAGGAATTGATGCTGTTTATGAAAAAACAAAAGAGGGTTATTCTATTTGGGCTACATCATATTTATATAAGTTAGTATGGGATAAAACTACTTCTGATACCTTTTACAAAGATCTTTGGATAGATAAGACTGCACTGGATCCAAAAAAGAAAGTTGCATTTGATACTTCTGATTTGTTTAAACTAGAATTTGTTGGTGAAGAAAGCGCAACTGGTCTGGTGACATTTTCATTATCTGAAAAAAGAACGGAAGATCAAATTATTGAACTTTCTACCGTAAGGATCATTGACAACGTGTATGCTAAACTTCAGAAAAAATATGACGTGTTCAAAACAAAAACTCCGCTTTACTCAGGTGATCCAATTACTGCTAAAATTGGTAAAAAAGAAGGCTTAGAGGGTGGTGAAAAGTTTGATGTTCTTGAGCAGAATCAAGATCCTAAAACAGGATTGATCACATATAAAAGTGTAGGAACTATAAAAGTTGAAAAAGATGCGGTGTGGGATAACACATTTAATCCAGATGATACCTTGGTTCCTGTTGCTGGTAACGTTGAAACTGAAAATAAAACTAATATTGATCGTACCACGTTTTCTGGAGGGAAAAAGTTTTATGCAGGTATGCTTATTAAACAAATAAAATAATTAGCGAGCCCTTTCAATTAAAAATTATGGTTGAAAGGGTTCTTTTCTATTAAAAATAAATAAATGAAAGATATTTTGAAGAAAACTGTAATTGTGTTTTTAATGATTTTTGGTTTTACATTATCGAGTACCGCACAAGTTAAAAAAAAAGCAGATAAAGCAACTGAAGAATGGCGTTATGAAATTGATGCCGTTCAGACTGGCACTCAAGGAAACTATTTAATTAAAGTTTGGTCCTATTCTAAAAAGCCTGAGGTTGCAATTGATCAAGCCAAAAAAAATGCCGTTCATGGTATTATTTTTAAAGGGTTTACAGGTACTCAGTCTGTCCCAGGTCAGAAACCATTAACCAACAATGTGAATCTAGAAGTAGAAAAAGAAGATTTTTTTAAACCTTTTTTTGCTGATGGTGGCAAGTATATGAAGTTTGTTTCCATGTCTACTGACGGTGCCGTTGCAGCAGAGGATAGAATGAAGGTAGGAAAAGAATATAAAATAGGAGTTATAGTTTCAGTAAATGTTGCTAACCTAAGAAAAGATTTAGAGGAAGCAGGGATTATCAAGTCTTTAGGTGCAGGTTTTAATTAATTTAAAATAATTAAAAATGAAAATTAGTATAAAACTGATTTACGGTTTAATTGGCGGATCACTTTTACTTTCAAGTTGTAACTCATCAAAAATAACTGCAGGCAATTATCCATTAAAAACCGAATGTATTAGAATTGAATTAGATGGTTCTCAATCTTTGATAGCATGGGGAAATGGCAGTAATAAAGCATCTGCTATGGAAAATGCTAAAATTAAAGCAATTAGGGATGTTCTTTTTTATGGAATTAATGATGGTAAATCAGGTTGTAATTTAATACCAATAATATTAGAAGTAAATGCACAAAATAAAAAGGAAGCCTACTTTAGTAAATTTTTTGCCTACAAGGGTGAATATGATAATTTTATTTCTATAAAAAAGGAATTAAAGTCACTGAAAGTGAGTGTTGATAAAAGCGTAACCTTTAGATTAGAAGTTCGCGTGTTAAGGACAGAATTAAAACAAAAAATGATTTCTGATGGAATACTTAAAATTTAATTGTAAAATGAAAAATAAATATTTAAAAAATGTTATCACTATAGTAATGTTTTTATTGTCAACAACATTAATGTTTTCACAAGCGATAAACAAACCGTCTATAATGGTTTTTCCCGATGATATCTGGATGAACTCAAACGGATACATGAAGGAAGTGGATAAACAAGGAGAAAAAAAAATGGTACCTGATTATTCTGCGGCGTTGTTAAATGTTGAGCTAGGTCAAGTTATAACTAATGTCGAAAAATTAATGTTGGAAAGAGGATATCCACTTGAGAATTTGTCTCAAACATTAAAAAGTATTCAAGACGGAAATGCCCTAAAAAGTATGGAAACGAGTGAAGATGGAAATAGTGTTCAACAGGGAGATAAAGATTTAATATTGAATACAGCACGACCACATTTGATTTTGTATGTATCATGGTCTGTTGAGTCTAAAGGACCAAAAAAAGCGGTTACTTTTTCATTAAAAGCTGTCGATGCTGGATCTAACAAGCCCGCAGGTGCAGCAAGTGGTACTGGAAATGAATTGATTGGAGCTTCGTTACCTGTAATGTTAGAAACAGCTGTTTTATCTCATATTGACAATTTTAATTCCCAATTAATGATCTATTTTGAAGAAATGTTTACAAAAGGTCGAGAAATCACAGTTGAAATTCAAGTTTATGAAAATTCTACTAAAAAAATGAATAGTGAAATCAACGAGGATGGAGATGAATTATCTGACGATATAAAGAAATGGTTTAAATCGAACACTGTAAATGGAGCCTTTACATTAGGGCCAAAGACTTCAACTTTAATGCAGTTAACAAGTGTAAGGATACCTTTAAGGGACGGGGAGGGATCAGCTTTTAGTGTAGATGATTTTGGAACAAAATTAAGAAAATATATGAAAAAAACACATCAATTGCCTTGTTCTACGTATCCAACTGGAACTGGAAAAGTTGTTATGGTGATTGGAGGTAAAAGTCTATAATTATATAATCAAACAAATAATATGAAGAAAATTATTTTATGGAACATTCTTATAATGTGTTACAGTTTTTCCTTTGCTCAAAATGAGAAAGGAAGTGCAAATGACATTGCTAGAATAACTTTAGCAGCTTTTGTGCCGCAACAAATAGATAAAATGCCTGATGCAGCGCGAAGTATTTTAGCAAATAAGTTAAGCCAAATCGTCACGCAAAACGAAATGGGTGGATCGGCATATAATCAACGGTTTATTATTACTACTAATGTAAATGTTATTAGTAAGGATTTGACTCCAACCGCTCCCGCAATGACGGCTTTTGTTTTGGAAGTAACATTATTTATTGGTGATGGAATAGAAGGCACTAAATTTTCAAGTACGTCAATCAGCGTCAAAGGAGTTGGTGAAAATGAAACCAAAGCATATATTGCTGCAATAAAGAAAATTAGTCCAAGTAATATCAATATTCAAAGCTTTGTAGAAAATGGTAAATCAAAAATTATAGAATATTACAATAGTAAATGCGACTTTATTATTAAAGAAGGTCAAACCCTAACTAGTCAAAATAAATTTGAGGAAGCTATAGCTTTATTAATAAATGTTCCTGAAGTGTGCAAAGGTTGCTATGATAAAGCTATGGATGCCGTAGGGCCAATTTATCAAAAACAAATTGATAGAGATTGTATAATAAAATTACAAGAAGCAAATACAAATTGGAATGCCTCTCAAGACACATACGGCGCTGACATTTCAGGACAATTTTTAGCTCAAATTGATCCAAATGCTGCTTGTTATAAACAGGCTCTTGCATTATCAAACAAGATTGCACAAAGAGTTAAAGAAATTGATCAGAGAGATTGGAAATTTCAATTGAAAGAGCAACAGGATGACATAGACCTTAAGAATGCATCGATGAACGCAGCTCGAGATATTGGTGTTGCTTATGGGAATGGACCTAAAGCCACTATTGTTAGATATAATATTAACGGTTGGTGGTAGTAGGAGAATAGCGTTTATCAAATCTTGTCAAAAAAAGAGTTTAACTTTTGTTTTAAAAGTTAAACTCTTTTTTTTGACATAAAAACACATTTCCAGTCCTATAATTATAAGGATTACAATATGTTTTAAGGATTACTTTCTTCTGCAGTGGGTACTAAAATTAAAATTAATTAAATCACACGTAAATTCATTGTGACATAAAATTGTGAACTTCATTATATACAAGTATTCTCAATTACTCGATAATATATCTGCTAAACGTTATCTTTAATTTTACATTTACTTTAGCTGGAAACCAGTTTCATTTTGCAAATAGTTAAAAATTATGAAATTTTACAATAAAAATTGCTAGCTGCAACTGGTCGTTGTCAAAGGATGTTAAAGTTGCTTCTTTTAGCTATTTATATAATTTATTTTTTTTGTAGGGCTTAATAATACAAAAAAAAATATTTACTAATAGACGATAATCAATTAATCTAAAATCTCCAAATAGTGCCAGTATAAAAAATTGTTTCACTATTTTACTCAAAACCTTTTAAATTTAATTTCTTAACGACAGGAATTTTATTCTTTTTTAATTTAAATTATAAATTTGGCATTACAGTTGCATATATATTGTATAATTTTGGCAATAAAAATTTCATACATGAAGCTAATTAAATTTTTTATCTTTTTTCTTTTTAGCATTTACTCGATTAATGCTCAGGTTATTCCTCAAGATACTACAAAAATGGGATATGAATTAACTGATGATGACTCGATCCTTAACGATACCATTCAGTTGCCCGAGATTTTAATATATAAGGAGAAGATGGATCCGGAAGCGAGAAAGCAATTTTTAATGCTTCAAAGTCGTGTTTATAAAACGTATCCTTACGCAAAACTCGCTGCTGAGAGACTAACGACTTTAAATATAGGTATGGCCAACCTGAAAACCAATAAAGAGAAAAAGAGATACTTTAAGATAGTCGAAGGTTATTTAAGTAATGAATTTGAAGCTAAACTCAAAAAGCTTTCCCGCAAGCAAGGTCAAATATTGGTAAAGTTAATACATCGCCAAACGGGCAATACAACCTATGAATTAGTAAAAAACCTTAAAAGTGGTTGGAAAGCATTTTGGTCTAATACTGCAGCTAGTATGTTTGACATTAATTTAAAGACAAAGTATACGCCTTTTGATGTTAATGAAGATTATTTAATAGAAACGATATTAATACGGGCGTTTGATTCTGGAAGATTACAAAATCAAAATCCTGCAATATTAGTTGATTACAATAATCTAACCGATTCATGGCAGTCCAAAGTGGTTACAGTAAAGAAATAACAATAACTTGGGCGTTTCCCATTATAAAAAAGAGGCTATTATCTAAATGGGTAGTAGCCTCTTTTTTATAGAGGGTCGGGCTATTCGCTACAAGTCCTCGTCAAGTTGCGTTACACTTCACTTGGCTGCGGGCTTTACGCTACTATCCCTAACGCGGGGAGTTGTATAATTGATTTAGAATTCGGTGTACCTTATATATAGGTAGGTATAAATTGTCTTACTATAATAAGGACCGTAAGAAATAGACAAGGAACAACTGTCCAAGCGATAAAAAACTTAACCTATCTTAGATGATACTGCAGGCAAAGGACCTAATTTCAGGATTAATCCTGTCTGTGATGCTAATAAAGTGCCTCAGAGAACCAATAAATATCTAAAAGGAGTCACATATCCGATTGCTGCTAGCGCAATCTAATAACAAAAAAACTAGATTATGGTTCTTTTAGCATGCTTAGCTTTGGAAAGGGAGAGGGAAGCATAAAAAACTTTTACTTTCAAAATTCACGGTTTCAGTAAGTTAAAGATTAAGTTAAGAAAAGGATAAAAAAAGAGTTTAAAAAAGCTTGAATACCGGTATAAAGGAGTTAGTTTTGCACCCGCAACAACGGCAAACGTTCTTTT
>NZ_FRBU01000038.1 GCF_900142695.1 Flavobacterium xanthum
CCCATCCCGAACAGAGTAGTTAAGCCCGCCTGCGCAGATGGTACTGCAGTTATGTGGGAGAGTATGTCGTCGCCTTTCTTTAAAAACCCTTCATCTAGCGATGAGGGGTTTTTTGTTTTACGGTATAATGCTACGCTGTTCGCCCTTCGGGCTCTGCTGTTCGCCTTTCTTAATTCGGATCAAGAACAAAACTTGGGGATTAGGCAAATAACTTAGTTAACCTAAACAGGAAGAAATCTACTTTTCTCACTCCTCTAAATTGATTTCTGAATGCTTTAATTTTAGCATTGAAGGATTATTCACTGTTTTCTATTTTATTTTGGAGTTCATGAATTTCATTTCTGCAGAAGTAGTGGTACTTCGTTTATCAAAGTAGTTCAGTATAGAATCATAATTAATTTATATTCTATTTATAATGGCATAAAAGCTTTTAAACTGAAGTTTTTGATGTCCAAATACCAATTAATCTAATTTGTAATAACAATCGTTTAGACTGAAATATTTTTATATATATTTCCTAATTTTTAATATTCTTTAAATATCATTTCAGGCCTTTCTTTTTGGGCTATATTCCATTTGTTCTTAATTTTGTATCGCATATGGGAAATTGTAGTTGATAATTGCTAAGCCGCATGACAATTTTAAATTTATTTCTAATAAATGTTACTTTAGTCAAGTAAGATTTAGATAGTTTTACTATTCGATGGTATAAAATCGTAAAAATTCGGAGCAAAGTAGTTCAGGGTCAACAATATTGCATGCTTTAAAAGATATTGAAGAATTTAGAATATTTTGCAATTGTAGTATTTCAAAAAGAAGTGGTTGACTTTTAATACAAATCTAAAAAATTATGCCGTTGTCTTTTAATCTTAAGGTAAGATTTGTAAGTAAGCCACATTTTTTGCTAGTTTATAAATTAGTAGTTCTAACAACAACTGTAATAGTAATTCTTCAATTTCATTTTTTGTTGTAAATTTTTAATTTGTATAAAGATTTGGTAATTATTTGTTTACGTATTTATATTTTACATTGGCATTGTAAAATTTTTTTTTCTTAAATTTGACATATTTTTATTCTTAATTAGTTAATTATGAGCGTTTATGGAATTATATTATTAGTTTCCATATTAATAATTGATTTTTGAAACTATTACATTTTATCGATTTATGGAAGCAAACAGACAATTGTTAACGAAATTAGCTTTTCTTTTTTAAGAAAATAAAATTATCATTATTTTACTTCCCTCAAAGTATCTAGAAGATAAAAAACGTCTGAATTTAGCTATTTAGTGAAAAAGAGGTACGATAAATCAAGGTTGAAAGTAGCATTTTCTCATCGTATATGCATATTAAAAAACATGTTACGGCAGAGATGACAAAAAACAGTAAATTTAGCTTTGGTGAAGGCGAAGTTCTGGATGTAAAACCAGAATCAAACTTCTCCCAAACCGATATCATTGATTTCTAGAATGTTGGAATTGGAGCGTCAGCTGGTGGATTAGGTGCATTGGAATTATTTTTTGTAAACATGCCGATCAATACTAGGATGGCGTATGTCGTAATTCAACATTTAGACTCGACCCATATTGGAGTGATGCCAGAATTATTACTAAGGATGGCTAAAATTTAAGTTTAACAGTCGTAAGATGCAGTTAGAGTAAGATCAAATACTGTTTACGTAATTCCACCCAATAAAAGTTTGTCGTTATTAAACAGTAAATTACATTTATTTTGTCCAACACAAGCTCGTGGTGTTTTACGATTACCAATCGATATTTTCTTTAAGTCTGTAGCGATGGATCGTATGGAGAAAAGTATTGGATTTATTCTTTCTGGTTTAGGATCTGACGGCACGTTGGGATTAATAGCTATTAAAGAAAACGATGGTGTTGCAATAGTGCAGAATCCCGCTACTGCTAAATTTGACAGTATACCCCGCAGTGCATTAGAAATGGTTGTTCCTGATCTTGCCGCCCGAGTTGAAGATATACCAAATAAAATGCTAGCTTTGCTTAAATTTTCTCCTCCAGCAAATGGAGAGTCTGATGTTCTGAGTAAATCTAAAAATAGCCTCGATAAATTATCCTCTAATTAAGGGGACAAATAGGGCATGATTTTTCAATGTATAAAAAAAGTACTTTAATGCGCTGTATTGAAAGAAGAAAAGGATTATATCAAATAGAAAAAATACAAAATTACGTGCGTTTTTTGCAGGAAAACCTAAACGAGATTGAATTCCATTTAAAGAATTACCGATTGGTGCAGCTAGTTTCTATAGGGATCCTGCAGTTTGGGTTAAACTTAAAGACGCAATAATTCCTAACATATTAAGAGAAATTCCTAGCGGTTACATCCTACGAGTTTGGATTCCGGCATGTTCAACAGGCGAAGAAGCTTATTCATAGGCTATCGTTTTTGAAGAAGTTTTATCAAAAATGGAGAGATCCAAATGGATTAAAGTACAAATTTTTGCTACAGATTTAGATATTCTATCTAATGACAAAGCTAGAAAAGGATTCTTTTATTCCGCTATAAGAAAGAATCTGCCAAAGATGGAATTTTGGTTCTTAATTTTGATACCGGAAAAATAATCGACGTAAATCCATTTTTAGTCGGTATGCTTGGCTATTCGTATGAACAGTTCATCGAAAAATCTATTTGTGAAATAGGTTCTTTAAAAGATATTGTATCCAACAAAGATAGATTTTTAGAATTGCGAAAAAAAGAGTTTGTTCGTTATGAAAACTTAGCACTTGAAACAGTGAAAGGAAGAAAGATACATGTTGAGTTTGTCAGTAATGTCTATTTAGTGAATAATAAAAAAGTAATCCAATGTATTTTACGGAAATTTCTGATCATATTTTTGTCCAAGAAGCTTTAGTTAATGCTGAAACTCGTTACAAACATCTTTTCGATTTTGTAAAAGATGGAATTTTATTTGTTGATGGGACAACTGGAAAGATAAATGCTTTCAATCCTTTTTTTATAAATTCAATAGATCTTTCCAAAGAAAGTTGCATTGGGAAAGAAGCGTGGACTGTTGATTTTCTAAAAAATATTTTAGAAAATAAAAAAGTGTTCATTTGATTTAATTGAAAAAAATTCTTTCAATCAATTTACAAGGATATGAAAGCTTCAGGTAATAGCAGTATCAATATTGAATTTATCAGTACCTTATATTTTATGGGTAATTAAAAAAATATTCAATTTTTTACCAATGAAATAGTAGTATAGTTAAGTAAAGGTTGCATAATTTCCATTTCTAGACCGATCAAATAGTAGTATTTTAAAAAATAGCACTTATGGGTAATATCGAACAAAAAACGGATTCTCTTCTTGTAATTAGACAAAAAGCAGAGGAATTACATTTAATGAAAGAATCAAAATTTAGTTCTCAACTTTCAGAAGTGGAAATATTAAAACTGATTCATGAATTAGAAGTTCACCAAATAGAGTTGGAAATGCAAAAAGAACAGCTGATGCTTGCCAAAGATGCCGCTGAAAATGCGATTCAGAAATATACAGAACTCTATGATTTTGCTCCCGTAGGCTATTTTACACTTACAAATTCAGGTTCCATAATTGAACTAAATCTGTCAGGTTCCCAGCTGTTGCACAAAGACAGATCAAAATTAATAAGAAGTCAATTTGGTTTTTTTGTTTCTGATGATACAAAAGCAGTGTTTAATAAATTTTTAGATTCCGCATTTAGAGCTCATAAAAAAGAGTGCTGTGAAATTAATTTGCTGTTAGAAGACTCTACGTTAACAAGTGTATATTTGACTGGAATCCTCGCGGAGAATAAGGAGCACGTGTTAATAACCATAGTAGATATTACGCACCTGAAAGAAACAGAATTTGCTTTGATTGAAAGTGAAAAACGATATCGGGATTTATTGAATAATCTAGATGTTGGGATCATTTTGCATAGTAAGGATACTTCCATCCTGTATTCAAACCCAAAAGCTTCTGAACTCATTGGTTTGAGTAAGGAGCAAATAAAAGAAAAGCAGAGTCTTAATCCAATTTGGCAATTTGTACAAGATGACTATCAACTGTTAGCGGTAGAAAACTATCCTGTAAATCAAATTATAAGAACTAAAAAAGCACTTACTAATTTTACTATTGGTATAAAAAAACCAGACATTACAGCTGTTCAATGGCATTTTCTCAATGGCTTTCCTGTTTTTAATGCTGCAGGAGATATAAGTGAAGTAATAATCAGTTTTATAGAAATAACAGAATTAAAAAAGTTAGAAATAGAGCTGACTAGGGCTAAAGAATCAGCGGAATCAGCAAATAAGGCTAAATCGAGTTTTTTGACGAATATGAGTCATGAAATTAGAACTCCTTTAAACGGAATTATAGGTTTTACTGATCTGTTGATGAGAACGAGTCTAGACGTTAATCAAAAAGAATACATGAGCGCGGTTAATGAATCAGCAACTATTTTAATCGAAATCATTAATGATATTTTAGATTTTTCAAAAATAGAGTCTGGAAAATTAGAATTGAATGTTGAAGAAATAAATCTTTTTGACCTGACTCATCACGTTATTGATATTTTTAAATTCCATGCGGAAGTCAGCAAAATAGATCTCATCTTAAACATTGAAAACACAGTTCCTAAACTTGTATTGGGCGACTCGATACGGTTAAAACAGGTTTTGGTAAATTTAATAGGTAATGCTTTGAAATTTACTAAAATAGGTTACGTATATTTATCTATAGACTGTAATTTTATTTCTGGAGATGAAAATCAATGTCATTTACATTTCTCCGTAAAGGATACTGGAATTGGAATAAAACAAGAAAATCAAGAAAAAGTGTTCCAATCTTTTATTCAAGAGGATTGTTCTATTGCACGCAAATTTGGCGGGACAGGACTTGGATTAGCGATCTCGAATCAGCTTTTAGGTCTCATGAATAGTACGTTACAATTGCAAAGTACATTTGGACAGGGTAGTGAGTTTTATTTTAACCTGACATTAGAAAGAGCACAGCACAAGAATATATCAGGAGTTCAAGAAGTAAAAATTGTACAAGAAAACAACACATTTTCTTGTGTTGATTTCTCAGGAAAAAACATATTGGTTGTAGAAGATAATAAGATCAACATGCTTTTAGTTAGAACATTGCTTAAATCTATACTTCCAGGCTGTACTATATTAGAAGCGTCAGATGGGGAAAAAGCGATTAAAATGTACAAGAAAAAAAAGTTGGATCTTATCTTAATGGACATTCAAATGCCGCATAAAAATGGATATCAAACAACCGCCGAAATTAAACATTTAAAGAAATACAATAATATTCCAATAATTGCTTTAACAGCAGGAATTCTATTTGGTGAGAAGGAAAAATGTTTGGAGTCTGGAATGGATGATTATGTCTCAAAACCAATTATTCGTTGTAATTTAGAAGAAGTTTTATACAAGTGGTTAAAATAATGAATTGTAAAAGAGATGATTACAGCGAATGAAAAATTTATTGGAAAGTGATAAGGAAGTACTAAAAGTGGTTTTCAACCCTTTTTTATTTTACTTTTTTCATAGAACAGAATGAATCATAATCTGTTTTTTTCGCCAAGCCACCATCTGGCTTTGTACTCTTGTTTTTTCAAACCAAATTTTTTAATTGCATGTTTTTGAATATGTGTGATTACTTCCTCCTCAGAGTCGGTTATAAATAAGAGCTTCATATCTTTGGGACTCATACTTTCATTGTCTACCATTCTTTGGATGTGATGACACAGTTCTTTGTGATAAACAGAATCAAAAATTACGATGGGAAAATTATTGATAATTTTATTTTGAATTAAAGTTAATGCTTCAAATAATTCATCTAATGTGCCCATTCCTCCTGGCATTACCACAAATGCGTAGGAATATTTTATTAGAATTACTTTCCGTACAAAGAAATAAGGAATATATATCCACTTGTGCAAGTATGGATTTGGTTTCTGCTCTGTTGGAAGGATTATATTGATTCCTACAGAGTATCCTCCCGTTTGAAAGGCACCTTTATTTGCAGCTTCCATAATGCCAGGGCCACCGCCCGTCATCACTGTAAAACCTAAATTAGCTATTCCAGCACCAATTCGTTCCGCACTTTTATAATGTTGTGTTTCAGGACCAAATCGAGCAGAACCAAAAACGGTAACGCATGGACCTATAAAATGCATCTTTTGAAAAGCTCTAATAAAGTTGTAGAGGACTTTAAAAACAAAGGATAGGTTTTTTAATCGTGTCAGAGGTCCTCTTACAAATAAAGATTCAGATCTTGAAAGTCTGTATTTTCGACGCTTTTCCATAGGATGACTAAGGTAGGAAAATAATACTATTGGCCCAGTTTTTTTTTGGTTTGTAAAATCATTTGCAACTACTAGACAAAAGAAAATAAGGACAGGTAACCTGCCACTCAGCTAAAATAAAACCATTTTTTTATGGGTACTATTTTAGGTCTAATTATTGCTTTTTTCTACAATAGTTTGGATGATTTGCTCCTTGCTTAATACGCCCGATTGTCTCCACAACTGTTTCCCATTTTGAAATAATATCATGGTAGGAACGCCGCGAACTTGATATTTGCTAGCAATCTGTTGATTTTTGTCTACATCAATTTTTAGAATAGAAACTCGATCTCCTAAATTGTCTTTAACTTCTTTCAAAATGGGTCCAAGCATTTTGCACGGGCCACACCATGTTGCAAAAAAATCTATTAAAACCGGTGTATCGGATGCGATAATGGTATCAAAATTACTCATATTTTTTATATTTAGTTTTTGGAATGCTGCAGCCATTTACGCCACAACCTAAGTTAAAAATTACTTGAATGAAGAAAAACAGTCCAAGACCGATGAACATCCATTCTTTCACGATATACGCTTGCGCAAATAAAAATAAGGCAAAGGCCAGGCGAACCCAGCGCATCGTATGCCAATTTGTAAAAAGTAATGCTTTCATTTTTGTTGCTATAAGGGGAATATTAATTTAATTCTTTATTTTCTTTAATGTTGGAAATGGCATCTTGCACAGTTTTACCAGGAACATCAGTAGTGCTAACAATCAGTATTTCGACAAAATTGCTGCTTCTGCTAACATTTAAAACACTTTCAATTGTAAGAAGTTTTTCTGTTACATCTTTAGAGGAAGCACTGCACTTGATATTTTCAAATTGATATCGGTTAACAAAAACGGTACTGTTCTTTCTTAATTCGAAAAATAATTCTGAATTGGCTCTTGGTGCAATAGAGTTTTGAGTCTTTCCCATTTCTAAAAAATCAAAAGCGCCTTTAAAAAGCATTTCGTATTCTTCTTGGTTGCCTCCAAAAGGAGGTCCAGATTCAAATGTTCTATTAAATAATAAACCAGCCAAAATTCCCTTATTTGCCAAAAGTTGATGCATTTTCCAAACGTATTTTTGACGCATTGTAGGCGGTAAAGCACAGAAAAAAGTTTGTTCAATAATCAAATCATAGTTTCCTTGATGCTCAAAAAAATCGCCTAAAACAATCTGAATGGCAGCATTCTTTTTAAACTTTTCTTGTAATATTGAAGCAGGTGTTGGGGCAATATCGATCACAGTAATGTTTGTAAATCCTTGATTCAGTAGGTATTCGGCTTCATAGCTGTTGCCACAACCAGGAATCAAAATACGACTGTTTTTGTCAGCGATTGTATCGATGTACATTTTTATGGGAGGGGCTACCATACCTAAATCCCAGCCAGTGGTATTAGCGCTGTAATGCGCCTCCCAATAGGCAGCGTCCAGTGTTTTATCCAATGAAGTAGCGCCACATTTTAAATCAGACATTTTATATTTTTTTTCGAGTTGAAATTCCAAATGGGGAATACAGCGGACAAAAACTGATAAAGCTTGTTAGTAAAAAAATAACAGCAAAAGCTCCTAACACTAATGCTACTGTACCGCTGATTGTATTGGTAAAATACAACATTGCGATGATTACTGCTATTGCAATTCGAATAATCCTGTCTGTTGAACCCATATTTTTTTTCATAGTAGAAATATATTTAGTTATTCAATTATTTCAAAACCTTGCTTTGGCATACAAAATCAGTTTTAGGAATCGTTGTTTTAGCGATTGCATTGAAACCGCCTTCAATTTCAGTAAAATTTCTAAAACCACGGGCTTCTAGTATTGAAGCGGCAATCATACTGCGGTAACCACCAGCGCAATGCAAGTAAAAATGTTCTTTTGGATTAATATCTTTTATCCACTCATTGATAGCCGCTAATGGCTTGCTGTACGATTCTTCAACGTGCTCTGCACAATATTCACTTTCTTTACGAATATCAATTATTTTACTCTCACCAATTTTTACCTCTTTTACAAATTGTTCTGCTGTGATTCTATTTACAGTATCAATTTCTTTTCCAGCTTTTGCCCAAGCATCAAAACCGCCTGCTAAATGGCCTATTAAATTGTCAAAACCGACACGACTCAATCGGGTGACAGTTTCTTCCTCTTGTCCTAGTTCGCAAACGATAAGGATCGGTTGCTGCACATCAGCAATTAAAGCACCTACCCATGGAGCAAAATCACCGTCAATTCCTATGTTTATTGACTGTGGAATAAATCCTTTAGTAAATTCTCCATTTTTACGAGTGTCCAACAGTAAGGCTCCAGTTTCATCAGCGGCAACTTCAAATTCTGAAGGTGAGAGCGCTTGCATTCCTAAATTTAAAACATTTTCAAAGCTATCGTATCCTTTTTTATTCATGGCCACATTCATACCAAAATAAGCTGGTGGTGGCAATAAACCTTCGGTAACTTCTTGAATAAACGCTGCTTCTGTCATATCTGACCTCAATGCATAATTTGTGTTTTTTTGTTCGCCAATGGTTGAAACGGTTTCCTTACTCATGTTTTTTCCACAAGCACTTCCCGCGCCATGAGCGGGATAGACAATAACATCATCTGCCAAAGTCATAATTTTATTTCGTAACGAATGGAATAGCGTAGCGGCTAGTTGTTCCTGTGTCATGTGTGCCGCCTTTTGGGCTAAATCTGGCCTTCCCACATCTCCAATGAACAATGTGTCACCTGAAAAAATAGCGTGATCTTTTCCGTTTTCGTCAATCAGTAAATAAGTGGAGCTTTCCATAGTATGTCCAGGAGTGTGTAGTACCTTTATTTGGATGTTTCCAATGGTGAATTCTTGTCCGTCTTTTGCAGAAATGCAATCAAATTCACAGATCGCATTTGGTCCGTAAACGATAGGAGCACCAGTTTGACGACTTAAATCAACATGTCCAGAAACAAAATCAGCATGGAAATGGGTTTCAAAAATATATTTTAATTTCACACCATCTCTCTCAAGTCGGTTCAAATATGGTTGGGTTTCACGCAGTGGGTCAATAATGGCTGCTTCACCATTTGAAGTAATATAGTAAGCGCCTTGCGCTAAACATCCGGTATATATTTGTTCTATTTGCATGATTTTATTTTTTACTTTATGGTACAAATGTACTTCCGTTTTTTAGGATACAGGGTGACAATTGTTACATTCCTATTTTAAGTCAGGAAAAATTATTTGATTATTATAGTAAAACCAATTAGTACTATAAACCAACCAAATGCTGGTTTCAGTTTTGCCCCATCTCTTTTTTTGTCACATAAGTACCGAGGAACATTCCAATTATTGCTATTGCAGAAATAGTGAAAAGCAATTTATAATTGATAACACTGCCGTTAATTACGTCTCCGCCAAAACTGATTAATCAATTAATAAAGATAATCAATAATGAGGTGCCAATTGCTTGTTTCATTGGTAAATTTCCAAAGAAAATATGTAGGGAATCGCAAAAATAAGTGCTGCCTCGATCTTAAAATTCCCAAGGCGGTACTGTCTTTAACTTGCAATCATTGCGGTCACCCCAACGATAAATAGGGAACAGCTCGTAGCTTATTCCGGATAAATTTTGAAAAGGTAGACTAAAATCGGAACTGCAAGAATTGATTTCCCACCTCCAATTAATCCTAATGAAAGTCCAATAATAATCGAAGCAAAATAACCTAAATATTCCATTTGTAACTTTTTCGAAGTGGCGGTTTGAATAATTTTATTTACAGAAAATATTCTTTGTAGAACAAAATTTATTTCAGGAGTTCAATATTATTTCGGTGTAAAGTGACCAAACCTCGCTGCTCCATTTTCTTTAGTAAACGCGAAATTACTTCTCGAGATGTATTCAATTCAGATGCAATTTCCTGATGAGAAAGCTTTAATTCTCTGCAACCACAAACCTCAGCATGGCGCTTTAAATAAAATTCTAAGCGCTCGTCCATCGCTCGAAAAGCAATACTATCAATTACTTCGAGCACCTCTTCAAAACGACTTCTGTAGGTATCGATAACAAATTCATACCAGCTGCGGTGCTGCATCATCCATTTATCCATTAAGGGCAAAGGCACCATGATTAGTTCTACATCCTCAACAACTTTTGCCATAATCTGGCTTTTTTCATTCTTGGTGGCGCAAATCATTGAAATAGCGCAGGCTTGACCGGGTTGCAAGTAGTACATAAAAAATTCGCCGCCATTTTCATCCTCTCGGTAAACTTTAATTTTTCCACTAATAACCAAAACAGTATTTTTTATGTATTGTCCTGTTCGTATGATAATAGTTCCCGCTAGAAAGGAATGAATTGTGGCGCTAGTTTCAATTTCTTTTACTAATTCAGTAGAAAATGTGGGGAAATATTTTTTTATTGGATCAAGCATTTTGGTCTTTTTTCTATGTTTTGTAGTGTAAAAGTAGTTTAAATAACTTAAAATAGAGGAGGGTTTTGATACAAAAAAAAAAGATAACTACTTGATTTCACACCTATTAAAATTTAATTACCTATGGGCGTGATAGACTGTTTTTTTGTGAAAAACAAGGTCGTTTTTATAGTTTATTGATAGTTAATGTTTTGCGAAAACGATTTCTTACAAATAGTTTCTAATTAACAATTGTTGCGTTTAATGTTCGGTAAAAACGTTGTATTTTTACAAAAAACATCATTATGAATTTACAACAAGAAGATTGGGTTGCTCAATTTGAAGCGGATGAAAATGCAGTCATTCTCGATGTGAGAACGGAAGCCGAATTTAACGAAGGTTTCATAGCAAATGCTATCAACATCGATATTCACCGAGGACAAGATTTTGTAAGCGAAATAGAGGCTTTAGACAAACATAAAAAGTACTATGTATATTGCCGCTCTGGAATGCGTAGTGCAAAAGCCTGTGAAATAATGAATCAACTTGGTTTTGAAAACGCTTATAACTTATTGGGCGGGATTTTAGAATGGGATGGAGAAATAATTGAGCCATAAAAAAGAAGCAGAAGATTGTCTCTTTTATTTACTTAAATAATTAATTTAACACGCTTTATATGAATTTAATACCAGAAGAATATCAGATTACATCATTGTTGAATCAAGATACTTATTTAGTGGATGGTGAATTAAAGAAATGGGAAGGTCAGACCACGGCTGTTTTTTCAACTATATCATCTACAGCGGAGTATGGTCCAACTATATTAGGTTCCGTTCCGTTTATGGGAGAAGCCGAAGCTCTGGAAGCCGTTGAATCAGCAAGTGCGGCTTATAATAATGGTCAAGGATTATGGCCTACAATGAAAGTTTCTGATCGCATAAAATGCATGGAAAATTTTGTTACTCAAATGAAGACCACCCGTAAAGAAGTTGTTAAATTATTGATGTGGGAAATTGGAAAATCATTGGGTGATTCGGAGAAAGAATTTGATAGAACGGTAGAATATATTTATGATACCATTGACAGCTTAAAAGAATTAAACAGCCGAAGTGCTAAATTTTCTAAAGTTCAAGGAATAAATGCTATGGTTCGTAGAGGACCGCTTGGGGTTGTTTTATGCCTTGGACCTTATAATTATCCGTTAAATGAAACTTTTTCGTTGCTGATTCCTGCCTTGATTATGGGAAATCCTGTCATTTTTAAGCCAGCAAAACTAGGTGTTTTGTTAATCTCTCCTTTATTAGAAGCATTCCGAAATAGTTTTCCAAAAGGAGCTATTAATATTGTGTATGGACGTGGACGTGAAGTAGCTTCGCCGATTATGAAATCTGGTAAAGTAGCAATTTTAGCTTTGATAGGAAATAGTACATCAGCGATTGCGTTACAGGACCAACATCCTAATAAAAACCGATTGCGTTTGATACTAGGTTTGGAAGCTAAAAATCCAGCAATCATTTTACCAGATGCCGACTTAGATTTGGCTATCCAGGAATGTATAGCAGGCTCTTTATCGTTTAATGGGCAGCGTTGTACAGCCTTGAAAGTATTGTATGTACATGAATCCATTGCAGATGAGTTTAATAAGCGTTTTGCAGCTAAAGTAGATTCCTTAGTTTTTGGAAATCCATGGGATGCTTCAGTCTTTTTGACGCCTTTACCAGAAAAAGAAAAACCTGCCTATATCCAAGAGTTGATAGATGATGCTATCAAAAAGGGAGCAGCAATCATCAACGATAAAGGAGGACAGCACACTGCTAATTATATCTTTCCAGCGGTTTTATTTCCAGTAAACAAAGAAATGAGAGTGTATCATGAGGAGCAATTTGGGCCAGTAGTACCTGTAATGACTTTTAAAGACATTCAAGAGCCTCTAAATGATATGGCCGAATCAAATTATGGACAACAAGTGAGTTTGTTTGGGAGAGATATAAAAACCATTGCACCACTTATAGATACTTTAGTTAATTTAGTATGTCGAGTAAACTTGAATAGTTCTTGTCAAAGAGGTCCAGATGTTTTACCATTTACAGGACGAAAAGATTCTGCTGTAGGAACATTAAGCATACATGATGCTTTGCGTTCGTTCTCCATTCGAACCTTTGTCGCATCCAAAGACAATGCTTATAATAATGCCATTTTACAGGAATTGTTAAGTAGTAAAGAATCAAATTTCATCAATACTGATTACATTTTATAATCTTTATGATTTCAAATAATAAGCCGTCCCGATAAATTTGGACGGCTTTTTTGTGGAGTTAAGTTGGAAGAGAAGATTTTATTCTAATATATTTAAGTTAAGTTAATTTAATGGATATTATCAATTCTTTTTTAATTAAAATATATAGTTTAATTTTGAATACTTTTAATTTCCAATTATGAGAATATATTTTTTAATATTTACTTTTTATAGCTGCTTTAATTGTTATAGTCAGACAAATGAAGTTACTTTTAATAATGTATTTGCGGAATCATTTTATAAAAAGGCTTTTTCTAAAATTAAACTAGAGGACTACAATGCAGCAGTAAAAGAGTTCGACAAAGCAATTGAACTAAATCCTGAATACATTGAAGCATTTTTTGGTAGAGGCTATGCTAAAAATATAGTAGAGGATTATGCAGGAGCTGTATTAGATTTCAATAAAGTATTGGAGAGATATCCTTCTTATGAAGATGCTTATTTAAACAGGGCTAATGCAAAGAGCAACATGCTTGACTTTGCAGGATCAATTTTGGATTATGATAAAGCGATAAGTATTAATAGTTCAGATGCAGATTCTTATTATAAAAGAGGATTTGCGAAAGATGAATTGAAAAACTATAAAGGGGCCATTTCTGATTACATTAAAGCAATCAAGATTAATCCAAATCATGCTATTGCTTATTTCTCTATTGGTTATGCCAAAGATGAATTGAAAACTTATAAAAAAGCAATCTTTTATTTTAATAAAGCAATAGAAATTAATCCTAATTATATTGAAGCCTATTTTAATAGAGCACGCGCTAAGAAAAAATCGAAAGATTTTAAAGGAGCAATTGATGATTATAGTAGATATATAGATTTGGTTTCTGACGATGCAGATGCTTATTATGGCAGAGGAAATGCAAAAAACAAAATAAAGGATTATGATGGAGCAATGGCTGATTATGGAATGGCAATACGAATCAATCCTAAATCTGCTGAAGCCTATTATAATAGAGGGTTAGCAAAAATAAAGGCTAAAGATAAAATTTGTGGTTGTTTGGATTTAAATAAATCAAAGGAATTAGGAATAGAACAAGCAAATAAAGAAGTAAAAAAACATTGTAATAGAGTAAATTCCACAAAAAAAAACAGACGCATTGAAATAGGCTTAAAAGCAAAAAAAAATATTTGCAAACCCGTTTCTTAATATCAAACACTATAAAGATTGTAAAGGAGTTTTTATCCAATGAGTATCAAAATATGTAATTGTAATAAAATATTGATAATAAATATTTTGGTAATCTTTGATGAGCTAGAAAGTATGATTGACCTTCAATTTAACCTATAAAAAAGGTGACCCGTTACCAGATCACCTTTTTAAACAAATTAAAAATCTAAAATTATACTAAGTCGAAACGGTCTAGATTCATCACCTTAGTCCATGCTGCGATGAAGTCTTTTGTGAATTTTTCCTGACCATCGGCATATCCATAAACTTCAGCAATGGCTCTAAGTTCTGAATTTGAACCAAAGATTAAATCTACTCGAGTTCCAATCCATTTCAATCCGCCGGCCATACGATCACTTCCTACAAAGGCATCATCTGATTCTGACACTGCTTTCCATGTAGTCCCTAAATCAAGTAAGTTGAAAAAGAAATCATTTGTCAGCGCTTCTTTTTTATTGGTGAAAACCCCATTTTGAGATTGGTCAAAGTTGGTATTTAATACGCGCATACCTCCAACAAGAACAGTCATTTCAGGAGCTGTTAATGTTAATAACTGTGCTTTGTCTACTAACATTTCTTCAGCAGAAACGGTATATTTTGTCTTAACATAGTTACGAAATCCATCTGCTTGTGGCTCTAGCACTTCAAAAGATTCTATATCTGTTTGTTCTTGTGAAGCATCTGTTCTTCCTGGTGTGAAAGGTACTGAAACCTGCTGTCCAGCATTTGCGGCAGCTTTTTCAATACCGGCGCTACCACCTAAAACAATAAGGTCAGCAATAGAGACTTGTTTACCAGTAGTTTGCGCATTGTTGAACTCGTTTTTAATGTTTTCTAAAGTATGTAACACACGTTCTAGTTGGGATGGGTTATTTACTTTCCAATTTTTTTGTGGTTCTAAACGGATACGAGCACCATTAGCACCACCACGTTTATCTGATCCACGGAAGGTAGATGCTGATGCCCATGCAGTACTGACTAATTCTGGCACAGTTAATCCTGAAGCAAGAAGGTTTTCTTTAAGCAAAGCAATATCTTGTTCATCAATTAATTGATGCGTTACCGCTGGAACAGGATCTTGCCAAATTAATTCTTCGGCAGGAACTTCTGATCCCAAGTAGCGCGCTTTGGGTCCCATATCTCTGTGCGTCAGTTTAAACCATGCTTTTGCAAACGCATCATTAAACTCAGCCGGGTTAGCTAAAAAGTGTCTTGAAATTTTCTCATATGCTGGATCTACTCGCAATGATAAATCAGTAGTCAACATAAAAGGTTGGTGTGTTTTAGTTGGATCGTGTGCGTCAGGAACCGTTCCAGCTCCTGCATTACCTGCAGGTTTCCACTGATGTGCTCCGGCTGGACTTTTTGTCAATTCCCATTCAAAACCAAACAAGTTTTCGAAATAATTATTACTCCAAGTAACCGGTGTGGTAGTCCATGCACCTTCTAATCCACTTGTAATTGTATCAGCACCATTCCCAGTTCCATAGGTATTTTTCCATCCAAGGTTTTGCTCTTCGATAGAGGCACCAGCAGGTTCTGGTCCCACATATTTATTTGGGTCAGCGGCACCGTGAGTTTTTCCTAAGGTATGTCCTCCGGCACAAAGTGCAACAGTTTCTTCATCATTCATCGCCATACGGGCAAAGGTTTCTCTAATGTCATGTGCTGCCAAAAGTGGATCAGGATTACCGTCAGGACCTTCAGGGTTAACATAAATTAATCCCATTTGAACTGCAGCCAAAGGATTTTCTAATTCACGATCACCAGAGTAACGGCTATGTGGTTCTGTGCTTAGTGACAACCATTCTTTTTCAGGACCCCAATAAATATCTTCTTGTGGTTCCCAAACATCTACACGGCCTCCAGCAAAACCAAAAGTTTCAAAACCAGCAGATTCTAGTGCGCAGTTTCCTACAAGAACTATTAAGTCAGCCCATGAAACTTTATTACCATATTTTTGTTTGATAGGCCATAATAATAAACGTGCCTTATCTAAGTTTGCATTATCTGGCCAACTGTTTAGAGGCGCAAAACGTTGTGTTCCAAAACCTGCTCCTCCACGTCCATCAGCAATACGATAGGTTCCTGCACTGTGCCAAGCTAACCGAATGAAAAATGGACCATAGCTGCCATAATCAGCAGGCCACCAGTCTTGTGAGGTAGTGATAACATCTGTAATGTCCTTTTTTAAAGCCTCTAAATCTACAGATTTGAACTCTTCAGCATAATTGAAATGAGCTCCCATTGGATTAGATTCTAATGCGTTTTGGCGCAAAATGTTCAATTTTAATTGGTTTGGCCACCAGCCGCGATTTATTTTTCCATTTCTCTCACTTTGTTTTGGAGCATTTGCTCCAGCAGAAAAGGGACATTTGCTTTCACCATTTACATTGTAAGATGTTGGTTTCGTATTATTTTCCATAGTATGATTGATTTTTTATTTAATTAAAGCGAATTTACTAAAAAGTATTCGTACCAAATTTAATTTTTAATAGATAAAAACTATAGTGCAAGTCTTGTTTGTACATGCTAAATTTAGTCAAAATGAGTAGCACTAGCTCTTTTGCATTACTTTAAAATTTTAAAATCATATTAGAATTGACTCTTAAAGTGAATTTAATGTACTTGTGCTTTTATTGAATGACCACAAGTTTGACATTTTAAAAGGTTTGGAACTTGCGCTACAACCTTTGATTTATGTCAGTAGTATTTAATGCCGTATTGTAATCATTCAATTATTGTGTTTTTCAAAATTGGTAGCGATGTGTTTTTTTTTATCTCTCTCATTTTGAATTAGGTTACAACATGCTAAAAAATAAAAAGATAATTTAATCATAAACCAAGCGATCCTTTGCAATCTAAGCAGTAACTTTATGCCTAAAACAAATACTAAACATGAGTTCATTTGAAGCGAATACTAATGAGGATCAAAATTGGGTAACGTCAGATTTTGAAGCTTGGGTTGGGATTTTATACTCCTGTATTTCTGCCGACAATCAAATTAAAGATTCTGAAAAAGCTGCATTATCAAGATTATTGCATTCTAAAGAGAAATTTGTGGGAATCGATATTGCACCTCTATATACTAAGTCATTTAATTTAAGAGCAGAGGTTGGACAATTAAAATACATAACTGCTTGTTGTAAACAGATTAATGAAGAAGATAAAGAAACCGTTTTTGCCCTTGCTTTAGAAGTATTACTCGCCGACGGAATATTAGAGAAAGAAGAAAAGAATATAATTGAAGTTTTATCGGATCAGTTAAAAATCGAGGCTGCAATGATCAGCAAAATTATTGAGGTTATTTTCTTAAAAAATAGAGGCAATATCAAAAGAATTTAAACTCAGAATAAAAGAATACAAAAATATTGGTAATGAAATAGTTAAACAAGCAAAATTTTTCAATTCAGAACTATTCTGCTTGTTTTAAAACCGATGTTTATTAAAATTATTGCTTACTTTAGTTTCTTCCAAATATGATCTTAGTATTACATTTGATTAAAGGCATATTATTGTTTTAAAAAAATCATTTACTATCAAAAAGAAAATCAAAATAGCAAAGGAAGCCTTTCACGCCAGACTGCATCGAGAGCCTGTGCTGACGCATCCTCGTTTGAAGTTTATTCCTAATATTGTACTCAACCTCATCAGTTTACTACTAACACTTGCCTTTGTGGGTGTGTTGGTCTATTTTATCGTGGATTATTTAATTAAGAAGTTTTATCATTTAGATTAAGAAAGAAATTTTTTAAAAATTAAAATTGAGTATAAAGTTGATATTGCTCATGTTAGTTTTATTGAAAATATAATTTTTATTGTCGTAAGTTTCGCCCACATTGAACTTGTGTACATATAATAATTGTGCATCAAAACCTTTTAGGAGCCCTTGAAATTCATATCGTATGTCCGCATTAGTTTGCCAATAGGAAGGCAAACCATATTTATTTAACGCAACGTTTTTTACATCTGGTAAATCAAAATATCCCACTGCTAAATGCGATTTGAATGTTTTTTTAGGATTCGTATATTGTATTTTAGTCATTACGGCATCTACATCCCCAAAACCTTCATTTCGTTCTCTAGGCATAAAGGTATAAAATGGATCTCGTCCCCATTCGCGTGGCATTAAATATCGTCCTTTTGCAGTAATTCGATTGTAATTTAAAGTCCATTCGATGGCTTTTGTTTTCCATCCGAGTCTACCGCCAAAGGTCTGTGAGCTGCCATTTTTTTGAAAATAAGTTTTGCGTGGATCTATATTTCCTCCCTCATTCAGTGCATTTTGGTATACCGTTTGAAAACCTAAAAGTAGTTTTGAATTATGATTTAAAGGGTAGTTGTAGTCCATTTGGAACAAGGCCGAATTGAATAAATTCTCTGCGTACTGATTCCACAGAAGTGTTTTTAAATTAGATACCGATTCATTTTTGATTCCAATAATATAAACACCGTCGCTGTCTAGGTTTCCAGCATAGTCTGATTTTGTTCCATCAGGGTTGACTCCTGCTGGATAAATACCAATGGATTCCCCAATTCTGAAATACTTCATTGTGCTTCGTGGTGAAATCCCATACAAGTAGCCTATGTTAATTTTTGTTTTTTTGATTTCATTAAAATCGATCCAAATTCCATCGACTTCTGTAGGTCGCATTCTGCCGTCCTGCAGGTTAATGAAAGACGTATTCAGCAGTTGTTTTCCCAGGGTTACAGTAGAATGTTTGTAGTTGTATTTTAAATATAATTCCTCTAACCGGCTTAAATTGCCTTTACTTGATGCATTTTGTAAATCAAAAAGAGCCACTTCATACCTGTTGGATAAATTGGTTATTGGATCTTTTTTAGAAAAATCGGAAGAACCAATATTATAAATGTAATAACCGCTAACACCAAATTGAAAATTATGAAATTGAGCCGTCTCAAATTTAACGCCACCTCCAAGAGCATTAGCGAAGTAATCCGACAAGCCACTTTCATTATTTGTACCCATGAAAAAATAGCGAAAGTGACCACTGAAATTTCCATTTTTAAAAGCATTTAAAATCGAGGTCGAATCAATCTTTTCGTTACTTTTTTCTTTCCAAACTGTTGGCTTCTCTGCAATTTCTTGATGTTGTGCTATTGCATTAGTCACAAAAAGCAAAGCAGTAAGCATATAAATTAATACGAAAAAATTTCTCATTTTTGAACGTTTAGATTTGGTACAAAATTAAGACCATCCTAACGAGTGGGAAGTAACTTTTATCACAGTAGCTATAAAAAGTCATAAAGCCGAATGTTTTTTATGCATTCGGCTTTATGACTTTTTACTTTGTTACTAAAAGAACTATCTGAAAGTATAATCAACGCCGGTAACTTGCGAAAGCAAGGTTTCTGGAGCATCTAGGATGATAGCGTTTTTTTCGGGTGTGGGCGTAACGGGCGAATTTTGCTTTAAATATTCCTTCATTACCGTATGCAAGGTTGCTGAAGTGTTTTTGGCATTCAGAACGCCTTTCATTCTACAAAGCATATCTACAGGATCCCCATCGCGCTCACACGCCATGATTGTATACAATTTATTAGGATCCATTGGAATATTTTTTATGGTGATGCTTTGCACTCTTTTGTCCATATCGGCAAATGCATTGAAACGTACTTCCATCCCTTTGAATTTTACAACCCAACCACCAAAACGTTTTGAAGCATCTTGGGCAAAAACATTATTCAGTTCTTTCTCCAGCCAATTTTGCAATTGTTTCCCAGTAACTTTTGCGGTCCTTACCGTACTATCAACAGGAAGCATGTCATAAATAAATCCGCTTGTAATTGGAATATTTCCTGTTTCGTCCGGGGTAGTTTTAGGTGGGCAAAAGCGGAATCCATTTGAAAGATTAATGTCTATTTCAGGAAATTTCCAATGCAATGCATTCAAAATCATAGTATCAATTGGGTTTTCAACTACAAAATAGCGGTACAATGGGATGGTACTGTAACCAATAATTTGATTGATTTTTTCGTGATAAACCGCTTCTTTTTCTTTTAATAATTTTTCGATAGACGGATCTGCTTTTATTAAAGGAGAGTCGACTTCAATTAATTCATAATTGTCTTCGATTACTTTTCCGTTGAGGACGGTCAAATCTAATTTTCCAATAAAAGAACCAAATGCGCCTGGCTCAACCACCTTAGCATAAATACAAACAATGGGTTTACGAACCCGCTCGTGTGTGTCGCCGCCTAAAATATAGTTGACCCCTTTGCATTCCGGTCGGTTCGCTAGTGCAATTTGCTGCGATAATCCTAGATGTGCGATCATGATTACATAGCTGCATTGTTCTTGATTTCGTAGTACATCCACATAATGTGCTAGATTTTCTTCGGGATTGGTGTATAGAATTCCCTTGCTATAATTAGGGCTTTGTCTCAAGGGTACCAAAGGATCAGTGTAGCCTAAAAAACCAATTTTTACTCCGGCAATATGCCAAATGTTATACGGCTGAAAAATAAGTTCACCTCGTTTTCCTTCTCCTAAATCATGGTACATATTAGTACAAATTTTTGGTGCATCAAGGGATCCTAATAGCGTTTGCATTTTCCTTTTTCCGTAAATTACTTCCCAGTTTCCAGGAAGATAGAGGTCGTATTGCATTGCATTTAAAATAGGGACAAATGCTTCACCAGTAGTTTCAACGCTTAATTCGCTGCCTTGAAACATATCACCCGTATCAATAATATAGGTGTTGGGATTTTTCTTTTTTAATTTTTTCAACACCGTTGCCATGTAGGCATAACCACCCGTTTTTCTAAAAACTGCTTTTCCATTTTCCCAAAATAACTCATCATGTGGATGAATCTGACAATGCACATCGGTAGTTTGAAGAATAGAAATTGTTTGCGGTTTAGTACTATCGATTTTTTTATTTAAGTCTAATTCTTCCCTTTGATTTGTATTTGCAATAGCGGAAATTGGCGAAATTATCGCAGCTCCCAGCCCTAATGTTCCCACTGATTTTAGAAAATCTCTTCGGTTATTACTCATCGTTTTTAGGTTTTTAGATTTATTCTGTAGTCAATTTTTTATTGAAAAACTACAGCTAAAATAACGGTGTAGTTTAGTGCAAAAAGTATTCTTTTTTAATTAGAATCCACCTTTGATATAGCTCCATCCTTGCTCTTGTTTTTCTACAATTTCAGCAATTCCTACCTTTACATATTCTACTTCGGGAATTAATTGGTCTTTTGTTACTTTTTGATTTTTCATTGTGTTTTCGCATACTAAAAAGCGAACTCCTTTTGCACGAAGCGCTTTTATCGCATTTAATTGCTTCGATTTAGCTGACATTACAAAGGGAAGGCCCATACTGTGAATGACAACTTCATATTTGGCATCTGGCCAATGCGCGGTAAGATTATTGAGCTGGTTTATAAATGCTTTTTGTTGCAAGGTATCTACAGCATTTGTAAATTGAAAAACAATTTTGTGATGATTCGCTCTCTTTTGAGCAAAAGCACTAACTGCAAAAAATCCTACTAGAACAATCAATTTTAGATTTCTCATTTATTTTATTTTTTAGATTTCAATTTTTCAGCCGCTTCTTCCATTTTCTTTTTTGCTTCTTTAATTGGTTTAAATGGTCCGAATTTATGTTGTGTTTCAGAATATTTATCAGAATAGGGCCCAAAAGGATGATCGATTGGTTTTTTAGAAATTTTTGGCCAATCCTTACTTAGATCCTTTGATGGCCTTTCAAGACTTTCCACATAAGCTGCGATATCCCAAGACTCCTCATCAGATAATTGCGGATTTTCATAAGTTGCACCTAACGGCATGTTGTATTTTATGTATCCTGCAAAACGACTGATTCTAAACAATCCAGCCCCGCTATTATAGGAATTAGTACCCCAAAGCGGTGGATACGTATATTCTTTTTTATCTTCGGCTAAAATTCCCTGACCATTGACTTGATGGCAACTGGCGCATTTGGCATCATATAACACTTTCCCTTTGATTGGATTGGCGGTACGATCTAAATACTCTACATCATAAATTCCAGCCGCATTTGCCTCTTTGCCTTTTGGAACAGTACTCCCAATATATTCGATGTAGGCAATCATGGCTTTCATCTCTTTTTCATCTTCTTGGAGCGGTTGGCCATTTAAGCTTCTTTCCATGCAATCATTAACTCTTTTGTATAAATTTTCAACTTGACCACTCCTAGCTCTCATCTTTGGATACATGGAATATACGGAGCCATAATTATTACCCCATGGTTTGGTACCTGCATCTAAGTGGCAATTGTTGCAATTCATACCGTTGCTGATTTGTTTCACACTACCATTTGGACCAAAATATTTAGCCGTATGAGCAATTAAGTCTTTACCATATTCCACTTCTTGTTTTAAAATTGTATCTGTAATCAGATCTATGTCCACTGGTTTCCAGAATTTTGCTATTTCATTTTGCAAAATCACCTTTTTCTTGGCATCGGTGTATAGGGAATCAGTATTAGTATCACTATTTTGAAACCAAGTTGTGATTGTTGAATTGAAAAACAAAACTAGAAACAATGCCATTACTAAGAATATAATTGTTGCAAAAAGATAGATTAATCTTTTTACAAGAAGTTTTAATTGGACTATATTTTGTTTTTCAGTGTTCATAGTTTTTTAATGAGGAAGTTTCTCTCTAAAATAGCCATATACCCAAGTTCCTACTATAGCAGCCAACAAGGTAACAATCATCACAGTAGCTCCAGTTCCTATTTGTGCAAATAAGGGTCCTGGACACGCCCCTGTTACTGCCCAACCAAGTCCAAAGATCAGTCCACCATATATTTGTCCTTTGTTGAACGTTTTGTCATGAAATTCAATTTTCTCGCCATAAATGGTTTTAATATTGAACTTTTTAATAATAAAAATAGATAGCATTCCCACAACAACGGCGCTTCCTATAATTCCATACATGTGAAAAGATTGAAAACGAAACATTTCCTGAATGCGATACCAGCTGATTACTTCAGCTTTGATAAATACAATACCAAACAATATACCTATGATTAAGTATTTTAAATTGTGATACCATTTGTGTTCTAAATGACTCTCGTTGATACAGACCGTATCTAAAGAACGCGTTTCGAAATCTGTATTTTGATCTTTAATTTGCATAATTAATTTTTTAAAGTGAAAGAATGAACGGTAAAATAAAATTAGCCATAATCAATCCGCCAATAAAGAAACAACACGTTGCTATAAGCGATGGCAGTTGTAAATTCGACAAACCTGAAATGGAATGACCACTAGTGCAACCTCCTGCATAACGGGAACCGAAACCAATGAAGAAACCTCCAATAACCATCATGAAAAATCCTTTAAGGGTAAACAAACTTTCCCAGGAAAACAATTGTTCTGGCAACATGCCATAAATAGATGTGATTCCGTAGGTAGATAACTCTGTTTTTAGATTATCGTTTATCAATATCGGATCTGGATTTGATAAAAATTGGAATGCGATAACGCCACCAAGTAAAATACCGAAAACGAAAAACATATTCCAGATTTCTTTTTTCCAATCGTATTTAAAAAAGGCAATATTTGCAGGCAAACACATGGCACAAGTATGACGTAATGAGGCGCTAATTCCAAATGATTTGTTTCCAATGAGCAATAATGCTGGTACTGTAAGTCCAACTAATGGTCCTGCAATATACCAAGGCCAAGGTTGTTTGATTATTTCTAAAATTTCCATATTTGTTGATTTATTGATGCAAAGATCAAATTTATTAAGGAGTAGTTATGTTACTTTTGTCACACAAGAAAAAAAAAGTAAAAAATGGTATTGATTTTATTTCTTTACTAACTCGTCTAACTTTTCTCGGAACGAATCACTGTTCCAATTTGCTGTTCCAATTTTGGATACAATCACATTTCCTGATTGATCAATAAGGTAGGTTGCCGGAATTGTTGATGATTCCATTTCTAAAGGCGGATTTGTAACCGATTGATAGACGGGAAGTGTCAAATTTTCCTTTACCATAAAAGCATTTGCTTTTTCAAAAGAATCTGTAGTGACAAACAAAAAGACGATCTTATCTTGATAATCAATATATAATTTTTGAATACTCGGCATTTCGGCAATGCAGGGTGGACACCAAGTAGCCCAGAAATTAATGAATACTATTTTTCCTTTGTATGCTTCTAATGACACCGTCTTTCCAGTGCCATCTTTTAATAGCCACTGATAAGTCGAGAGTTCTTTTTGATCTGTTACAGCAATTGTTTTGGGAGAGAAAGCAATTAACCGGTTTAAGTGTACTTTTACAAAAGTGCCTATGGGACTAAACAAAAGCAGTGCTATTAACACGATAAAAACAATATTCTGAATAGTAGATTTATTTGATTTTTTTGGTTCCATTTTTAATTATTATTTTCTAAAAGTAATTTTTTTTGATTTATTTCTAGTATTGTTAATTTTTTATAAAGCGTCTTGTGGCATCCGGATTTCAATAATTAGGGACGATACAATGGTGATGACGCCTATCAATATAATGGCATAATTTATACCAAATAAATCAGCTGTTATCCCAGAAATAATGGCGCCTATCGCATATCCTAAATCTCGCCAAAGTCTGAATGTACCTATGCTTTCCGCTCTCTGATTCGGAGTTGTCGCCTGTGCGATGGCTGATAAAAAAGTAGGGTAAACTAAAGCGGTTCCCAATCCCAAAAATGCTGAAATTGCTGCCAGTTGATAAAATGCTGAAGCCAAGGGAATAAAAAGTATCGCTATTCCTTGCAATAGCATTCCCCAAAACAGCATCTTTTTTTTCGAATAAACATCGGACATTTTTCCGGTAATCAATTGGCCAAATCCCCAAACAGTAGGATAAATGGCTGTAATAATTCCAATGTTTTGCGAATCATAATTTAAAGAAAGTAGCACAATAGGAAGCAAACCCCAAATCATTCCATCATTCAAATTATTGACTAAACCCGCCTGTGTTATAGCACTTAATGTTTTGTTTTTGAAAGTGGTTTCTAGAAAAATATTTTCTAATTTTTGAGTTGTATTGGTCGTGTTTTCCTGTTGGACAAATTTTCTAGTATCCTTGACAAAAAATAAAGTCAATAGAAAGCCACTTATGGAAATTCCAATTCCCAAGTAAAAAGGGTAGGGTGTGATTCCATATTTTTGAGCTACATAACCGGAAAGAAAGGCGACCAACCCAACGGCGAAATAACCAGCAAATTCATTAAGTCCCATCGCTAGTCCACGATCTTTTTCTCCAACCAAATCAATTTTCATCACTACCGTGCTGCTCCAAGTGAGTCCTTGGCTAATTCCTAACAGAATATTAGCAAAAATCACCCAATTCCATGATTCAGCATAGATCAAAATAAAGGGTATCGGCAGTGCCAAAACCCAACCGAATAAAAGTAAATTTTTTCTACCAAAATGGTTTGCTAACTTACCCGTAAAATAATTCGTTATGGCTTTTGTAATCCCAAAGGCTATGATAAAAGAGAGAAGTGCTGTTTTTGAGGCAATGCCAAATTCTATTTCGGCAAACTTTGGAATAATGGTTCGTTCCATTCCTATCATTCCACCAACAAAGGCATTAACAATAACTAGCAGTGTAAATTGTTTCCAATTATTTTTCAATCCTAATTTGGTCGTACTCGTTTCCAAGGCTTGTATTTATTAATTTGAAAATTTAAAAAAGAGGTTCTTTACATCTCATAATATTCTAGTTGATAATCACCAATATGCTTTTTATTGTTGGCGATGGATTTCCTGTGTTTGAAAAAATTGAGTGTTCCTAAAACAAAAATTACAAACGAAGTGACAAAAAGAGCAATTTCAATCAAGAGACTATTTTCAACTTTTAGTAGGTTTCTCAAACTCAAGCCAGCAATTAAAAAATACATTGATGTCCTCAAAAAGGAAAGAAAAGTAGATTGATTGGCCAAAATAGTGCGCTGTAAAGCCAATTTTTCTCTTAAAATCAAGTCTTTATTACCTGGTTTTTTCGTCTCCATACTATTTTTTTTTTTCGAATTAATTTAAAAGGGAAGCTTTGAAAATGCCGTTTTGAATTTAACGGGTCAAAGCGCTACATCTAATACTGAATCCCTCAAATTTACTCTTTTATTTAAAATAGTTAAAAAATCATTCGGGTTATAAGGTTATCAAGTCCTACCTAAATAATTGTGCAGTTTAAAAACAACTATTTCAGTTGCTTTAAACTGCACACTATTTTTATAATTTAACTTTTTAACTGTTTAGAACTTCATTTACATCCTGCCAAGTTCCGCCATTGGTCACATTTTTGAAGCCATTTCTTTCCAAAATCATTTTGGCTTGACCACTGCGATTGCCACTTCGGCAGAAAACAATAATTTGGTCTTTTCCTTTAAATTGAGCCAATTGATTTGGAACTTGATCTAAAGGAATATTTGTTGATCCTTTTACATGGCCTTCAGCGAATTCTGCTGGGGTGCGCACATCTACTAGAAATGCGCCCTCTTTTATTAATTTTTCCATTTGAGTGGTGTCTTTTTTTGAAAATATATTTTTGAAAATTCCAAACATAATTAAGATTTTTTAGTATTCAACAATATTGTTTTGATTCATCCATTCATTCATTCCCGGAGAATAGTTCAGCACGTTTTTATAACCGTTTCGTGCTAGTAAGGAATAAGCAATTGCTGCTCTGTCGCCGCCTTGACAATGGATTACTACTTTTTTATCTTTGCTTATTTGATCCATATTGTTTAGTAATGTACCTACAAATACGTTATCAGCTCCTTTTATGTGACCTGCGTTGTATTCAGAAACACCACGAAGGTCAACTATCTGAACATTTTTATCTTGTTGTAAGGTTTTAAATTCTTCCAATGAAATTTGATTTACAGTCTCTAAAGTACCGCCATGTTCTTCCCATGTTTTTGTAGAAGGAACGTATCCTTGAATGTGGTCTAATCCTATTCTAATTAGTTTTCTAGTTAAATCATCCAATTGCGCTTCCTCTGCAAGTAGGATAAAAGGCTCCTCATACGTAAGAAACCATCCAGCCCAAGTGGCAAAAGAATTGTTTCCCTGAATGTTAATACTTCCGGGGATATAACCTTTGGAAAATTCCGTTTTGTCTCTAGCATCAATTAATTTAGTTCCTTTGGCTAAAGCCTCTACTAGTTCAGTGTACTCTAATTTTTTCAATTTAGGAACTTCAGTGAGCAGTGGACGATCTACTTTATTTAGCTTTTTCATCATTGCAAAATACTTAGGCGGTTCTGGTTGACCCTCCAATAAATAATTTGCAAATCCAGGTTCGTCATTTTCATACTGAAAAGCCCAGTTTCTAATTTTTTCGTAACCTACTGTTGTACTAGGAACCGCTCCTAATGCTTTTCCACAAGCAGAACCTGCTCCGTGGCCAGGCCATACTTGGATGAAGTCCGGTAAGGATTCAAATTTTTTAATAGATTGGTACATTTGTTTGGCACCAATATCTTGAGTACCTTTCATTCCTGCTGCTTTTTCGAGTAAATCAGGTCTTCCTACATCTCCAACGAAAACAAAATCCCCAGTAAATAACATTACAGGTTCATCGCTCGCAGGGGTATCCGTTAGCAAAAAACTAATGCTTTCCGGAGTATGTCCTGGAGTATGAATTACTTCTATTTTTAGGTTACCTATTTTAATGACATCACCATCTTTCAATCCTGAATGCGGGAATTCGTATTTCCAGTCGGATCCACCCTCATCCGAAAGATACAGCTCAGCCCCTGTCAAAGCCGCAAGTTCTCTAGATCCTGCAAGAAAGTCAGCGTGGATGTGCGTTTCTAAAATATGAGTAATTTTCATATTGTTCTGCTTGGCGATTTCGATATACGTATCAACATCCCTTTTAGCATCAATTACTGCAGCTACTCCAGCTTTCTGGCAACCAATAAAATAACTTGCTTGAGCAAGACTCTTGTCGTAAACGTGTTGAAAAAACATATCTTTAATTTTTTAGTTCATAATTTATTTTACAAAATTAGGACATGTTTCCCTTATAGTTGGTGACTAATGTTACACAGGCTTTTTTAACTGGATAATGTTAAGCGTCACTCAAAAAGGAACACGAAGATAATTCCCGTAGCACTTCTTGTTGTGGCTTTGTTTTCGATTATCGAATTGCATATCGTGACAACAGATATTTTTAAAATTACATCCATTTTGACAGAAAATCAATCAACTCTTCTCGTAAATCTTTGAATATTTTTTCGAAAATAGCGATGCTTTCGCGGTGTTTTTTATGATCTGAAAATTTTTCATACTCAATATTAGCAGCATTTTTACTTATGGCTCCTTCAAGAAAAGATTCGTGATTTTCTATATCATGATTTAAAATATCAATCTGTTCGTTCTGGATAACAAGCAGATTTTGAAAGTGGTCTATAGCGGAGCGTACCTCATTTGAAGTGTTTTTAGTAGCTACTTCAGCTAGTCGATTTGCCATAATGGAAAGTTCGTCTTTGTAAAACAAAAGCTTGTTTATCCATGTTTTGTGCTCTTCGTGTAATTCATAAATTGTTTTTGAAGTTTCCATTTTTATTGTTTTATAAAAGGTGAGATTAATTTAGTCCGCATTATTTTAATTAATAATTCAAAATGTAAAAAAATCAAGAAATATAATTCATAGCACTACCATTTAATACAAGTACTAATAAAATAATAGTAGTTAGAACAGTATTACTTTCCTAAAAAATTCAAAATATATTTATAAAAGGGCACTTATAAATTGAACTATTGTTTTATTTATGACCACTAATTTAAGAATATTTTTAATGTAATTAAAATTGTAAGTAGTTTATTTTCAAGTATTTATGTAATTTTATAGTTAAGGTGTATTTTATACGTTATTTATTTACTTGTAATTCCAAAAGCGCACAAAACGAAAAAAGTCCCTTTCAATTTTTATCGAAAGGGATTCCTATTTTAAGTGGTATGGATTTTTTATTTTGGATGAAACAGTATGCACTAAATCGACAAAGTGGTTGTAACGGAGACTACTATTTTAAGTAAAAAGATCTCATTGCGCTAAATCACTTCTATGGTTTTGTAGTCCACTCTGTTTATTTTAGAAAAAGCTCTTTGGTTATAATGTAGATTCCCATCACTAAAACAAACCAACCAAAAGCGGGTTTAAGTTTCGCTCCATCTACTTTTTTAGATAATGCAGTACCAATGAAGATACCAACAATGGCAAAGGCTGAAATCGTAAATAGGAATTGCCAATTTATTCCATTTTCACCACTTTCGCCAAAGAAACCAATCAACGATTTAGCCGCAATAATTACTAATGAAGTTCCAACGGCCTCTTTCATGGGTAATTTGCTCAAAATTACTAAGGCTGGAATAATTAAAAAACCACCTCCAGCACCTACTAATCCAGTGATTATTCCAACGACTGCTCCTTCAAGAAGTATAATTGGGTAGTTGAACTTTTGTGCTTGTGGTGCTTCCATTGAATTTTTTTTGTCTTTTTTTATCATGCTGTACGAAGCAAAAATCATGATAACAGCAAAAAGTAACATTAAAAATAAATCTTTGGTCAAGGTAAAATTATCAGTAGAAAATAAAACTTTAGGAATTGCAGGAACGATTAAAGCTCGCGTAGTAAAAACGGCAATAATTGACGGAATACCAAAAACAATGGCTGTTTTGATATTTACCAACCCTTTTTTGAAATAACCCACAGAACCCACAGCGCTTGTAAGCCCCACAATAAAAAGCGAGTAAGCTGTTGCTAAAACAGGCTCAATAGCAAATAAATAAACTAAAACGGGGACCGTAAGAATGCTTCCGCCACCGCCAATTAGTCCTAACGCTACGCCTATTAGTATTGAAGAAAAATACCCGATATATTCCATAATCATAAATTTTATGATGCAAAGATTAGCCGTTTAAATTTTGTGTACAGTAACATTTATCACACAGCTGTTTATTTTTCTTAAACTAGCGATTTATACGGTACACTATTTTGAAACATCACAATACTCCGACGTATTTTTACTTCAAATATTGTCTGCAGCGTTGTCTTAAATACACTCGGTTTTCAGCTGAATTAGACCAAAATTTATTGCTTTACGATATAAAATCTAGTAGTGAAGTACTGCCGCTTGTTATGCCATAGGATAGTTTTTAGCGGCTAAAGCATATCAGTCATCCAATGTCAAAGTTGGTTGTGCATTTAAACTTAATGACAGCAGGAATAGCAAGAGTAGAACTACTGTATTTTTCTTGTTTTAATTTTAATTGCGTTAATAATAAAGTCGGCTAGATGGACTTTACAATCCTGTAATAGTTGCGTATAACTTTTTTGATCCACATTTAGTAGCACCATCAACGAGGGTTCCCCTAGGAATGGAAATAGGTTTAATGCTATAATGTTTATGAATAATTGCTTGGCTTTGATAGGTTTTATTACCCCTTCTTTGATCGCATCGGTCACTTGCTATTTGAATTGGTCTATAGTTGGAAAATTTTCCTGTGAACGGAGTTTCATGACAAATTCGGGATTTTTATTTAACTCTTGAATAACAAAATTGGGTAAATACGGATGTTTGATTACATATGGATATAGCTATCTGTAAATTTTGTTTTTTTTTTCAAATAAATCACTGTCATCTTTCAATACTTTATTCAGTTGTGTGGCCAATAAAGAGAAGTCACTTTTGAAAACTGCTTCAAATAGTAGTTGCTTGCTTCTATAGTAAAAATGCAATAAGGCTTTGTTGATTTTAGCTTTATCTATGCTGCGACCTATTCGCGATGCAACTTTTTTAGAAACTTAAGATAGTTTTTTAAGTTTTCATTTCTATTTTCTAGGCTAAAATCGGAAATAAC
>NZ_FRBU01000077.1 GCF_900142695.1 Flavobacterium xanthum
TATTAAAGATTTATCGGTGAAAGATGAGCATGCGTCCCATTAGTTAGTTGGTAAGGTAACGGCTTACCAAGACAACGATGGGTAGGGGTCCTGAGAGGGAGATCCCCCACACTGGTACTGAGACACGGACCAGACTCCTACGGGAGGCAGCAGTGAGGAATATTGGACAATGGGCGCAAGCCTGATCCAGCCATGCCGCGTGCAGGATGACGGTCCTATGGATTGTAAACTG
Source organism: Flavobacterium xanthum (assembly GCF_900142695.1). Lineage (GTDB taxonomy): Bacteria > Bacteroidota > Bacteroidia > Flavobacteriales > Flavobacteriaceae > Flavobacterium > Flavobacterium xanthum. Next base: position 233 of record NZ_FRBU01000077.1, read on the forward strand.
CTTTTATACAGGAAGAAACAGTTCTACGTGTAGAACCTTGACGGTACTGTAAGAATAAGGATCGGCTAACTCCGTGCCAGCAGCCGCGGTAATACGGAGGATCCAAGCGTTATCCGGAATCATTGGGTTTAAAGGGTCCGTAGGCGGTCAGATAAGTCAGTGGTGAAAGCCCATCGCTCAACGGTGGAACGGCCATTGATACTGTCTGACTTGAATTATTAGGAAGTAACTAGAATATGTAGTGTAGCGGTGAAATGCTTAGAGATTACATGGAATACCAATTGCGAAGGCAGGTTACTACTAATATATTGACGCTGATGGACGAAAGCGTGGGTAGCGAACAGGATTAGATACCCTGGTAGTCCACGCCGTAAACGATGGATACTAGCTGTTGGGCGCAAGTTCAGTGGCTAAGCGAAAGTGATAAGTATCCCACCTGGGGAGTACGTTCGCAAGAATGAAACTCAAAGGAATTGACGGGGGCCCGCACAAGCGGTGGAGCATGTGGTTTAATTCGATGATACGCGAGGAACCTTACCAAGGCTTAAATGTAGATTGACCGGTTTGGAAACAGACTTTTCGCAAGACAATTTACAAGGTGCTGCATGGTTGTCGTCAGCTCGTGCCGTGAGGTGTCAGGTTAAGTCCTATAACGAGCGCAACCCCTGTTGTTAGTTGCCAGCGAGTCAAGTCGGGAACTCTAACAAGACTGCCAGTGCAAACTGTGAGGAAGGTGGGGATGACGTCAAATCATCACGGCCCTTACGCCTTGGGCTACACACGTGCTACAATGGCCGGTACAGAGAGCAGCCACTGGGCGACCAGGAGCGAATCTATAAAACCGGTCACAGTTCGGATCGGAGTCTGCAACTCGACTCCGTGAAGCTGGAATCGCTAGTAATCGGATATCAGCCATGATCCGGTGAATACGTTCCCGGGCCTTGTACACACCGCCCGTCAAGCCATGGAAGCTGGGGGTGCCTGAAGTCGGTGACCGCAAGGAGCTGCCTAGGGTAAAACTGGTAACTAGGGCTAAGTCGTAACAAGGTAGCCGTACCGGAAGGTGCGGCTGGAACACCTCCTTTCTAGAGCCTTAGTGTTAGTAGCAATACACGCTAGGGAAAGAAGACGAAAATTCGCATTGGAAACAAATAAAGACATTTTATTACTCTTGCTGTTAGTTCAAATAATACAATTTAAGTTAAAGATAACGATTTAAGATTGGCGATATGAGATTTGTGATTTAAGATGTGAAAGCATAAAAAATCGTTAATCAAGAATCAGCAGTCAGAGATCACCATGTCTCGTAGCTCAGCTGGTTAGAGTATTACACTGATAATGTAGGGGTCGACAGTTCGAGTCTGTCCGAGACAACTATCAAACTTAAAAAAAAAAGAAGAATCTAGAGTTAGCAATTCACAACTCATTTGGATGTAAAGTAAAGTTACTGAAAACTGAATACTGAAGCACTGCCAACTGTATTGGGGGATTAGCTCAGCTGGCTAGAGCGCCTGCCTTGCACGCAGGAGGTCAACGGTTCGACTCCGTTATTCTCCACTATTCGAGTGGTCAGTCCACAGAAGAGAAGTGATCAGGTAACTGAATACTAAAAAGCTGAAAACTGAATACTAGAAAAAAGTTCATTGACATATTGAGATAAGAAAATAATAAAAAGTAGAAAGCATATTTACTTGTTTATCATTAGACAAGTAAAGAAACGGTCATTCTTAAATGAATGATTGGTACAATAAGCAAAATAAGGGCGTATGGGGGATGCCTTGGCTCTCAGAGGCGATGAAAGGCGTGATAAGCTGCGAAAAGCTACGGGGATTGGCACACACGATACGATCCGTAGATACCTGAATGGGGCAACCCACTATGTTGAAGACATAGTACACCGATAGGTGGGCAAACCCGCTGAACTGAAACATCTAAGTAGGCGGAGGAGAAGAAAACAAAAGTGATTCCGTAAGTAGTGGCGAGCGAACGCGGATTAGCCCAAACCAATGTTGTTACGGCAATGTTGGGGTTGTAGGACCACGACATTTTATGTACAAAGAATTAGAATCTACTGGAAAGTAGAGCCAAAGAAGGTGATAGCCCTGTATAAGTAATGAGTATAATAGATAGTGGTATCCTGAGTAGGGCGGGACACGAGAAATCCTGTCTGAATTTGGCGGGACCATCCGCTAAGGCTAAATACTCCTGAGAGACCGATAGTGAACCAGTACCGTGAGGGAAAGGTGAAAAGAACCGTGAATAACGGAGTGAAATAGATCCTGAAACCATACGCTTACAAGCGGTCGGAGCCCCTTCGTGGGGTGACGGCGTGCCTTTTGCATAATGAGCCTACGAGTTAACGTTGCTGGCAAGGATAAGTGGTTAAGCCACGGATCCGTAGCGAAAGCGAGTCTGAATAGGGCGCTTTAGTCAGTAGTGTTAGACGCGAAACCGTGTGATCTACCCATGGGCAGGTTGAAGCTGTGGTAACACATAGTGGAGGACCGAACCGGTTGACGTTGAAAAGTCTTCGGATGACCTGTGGGTAGGGGTGAAAGGCCAATCAAACTCGGAAATAGCTCGTACTCCCCGAAATGCATTTAGGTGCAGCGTTAGTTATAAAGTTATATAGAGGTAGAGCTACTGATTGGATGCGGGGGCTTCACCGCCTACCAATTCCTGACAAACTCCGAATGCTATATAATGTTCACTAACAGTGAGGGCTTGGGTGCTAAGGTCCAAGTCCGAGAGGGAAAGAACCCAGACCATCAGCTAAGGTCCCCAAATATATACTAAGTTGAAAGAACGAGGTTTGTCTGCCCAGACAGCTAGGATGTTGGCTTGGAAGCAGCCATTCATTTAAAGAGTGCGTAACAGCTCACTAGTCGAGCGGACGAGCATGGATAATAATCGGGCATAAGTATATTACCGAAGCTATGGATTGCGTATTTATTTACGCAGTGGTAGGGGAGCATTCTAACAGGGTTGAAGGTGATTCGTAAGGGTTGCTGGACTGGTTAGAAAAGAAAATGTAGGCATAAGTAACGATAATGCGGGCGAGAAACCCGCACACCGAAAGACTAAGGTTTCCACAGCTATGCTAATCAGCTGTGGGTTAGTCGGGACCTAAGGCGAACCCGAAAGGGACAGTCGATGGACAACGGGTTAATATTCCCGTACTAGTTATTACTGTGATGGGGTGACGGAGTGATGAAAGCGCCGCGAACTGACGGAATAGTTCGTTGAAGTACCTACCTATAAGACCCGCAGGCAAATCCACGGGTTTTGGGGAAATACGATAGTACTCGGATACTTCGGTAGAAGAGATAGTGCGCCTAAGGGCTTCCAAGAAAAACCTCTAAACTTCAGGTAATAAGTACCCGTACCGCAAACCGACACAGGTAGTCGAGGAGAGAATCCTAAGGTGCTCGAGAGATTCATGGCTAAGGAATTAGGCAAAATAGACCCGTAACTTCGGGAGAAGGGTCGCCACGCTTTACGGCGTGGCCGCAGTGAAGAGGTCCAGGCGACTGTTTATCAAAAACACAGGGCTCTGCAAAATCGTAAGATGAAGTATAGGGCCTGACACCTGCCCGGTGCTGGAAGGTTAAGTGGAGATGTTATCTTCGGAGAAGCATTGAAATGAAGCCCCAGTAAACGGCGGCCGTAACTATAACGGTCCTAAGGTAGCGAAATTCCTTGTCGGGTAAGTTCCGACCTGCACGAATGGTGTAACGATCTGGACACTGTCTCAGCCATGAGCTCGGTGAAATTGTAGTAGCGGTGAAGATGCCGCTTACCCGCAGTGGGACGAAAAGACCCTGTGCACCTTTACTATAGCTTAGTATTGACCTTGGATAAATGATGTGTAGGATAGGTTGGAGACTGTGAAGTGGCGTCGCTAGGCGTTGTGGAGTCATTGTTGAAATACAACCCTTTGTTTATCTGAGGCCTAACCCCGCTATGCGGGGGACATTGCTTGGTGGGTAGTTTGACTGGGGTGGTCGCCTCCAAAAGAGTAACGGAGGCTTCTAAAGGTTCCCTCAGTACGCTTGGTAACCGTGCGTAGAGTGCAATGGCATAAGGGAGCTTGACTGAGAGACATACAGGTCGATCAGGTACGAAAGTAGAGCATAGTGATCCGGTGGTTCCGCATGGAAGGGCCATCGCTCAAAGGATAAAAGGTACGCCGGGGATAACAGGCTGATCTCCCCCAAGAGCTCATATCGACGGGGGGGTTTGGCACCTCGATGTCGGCTCGTCACATCCTGGGGCTGGAGAAGGTCCCAAGGGTTGGGCTGTTCGCCCATTAAAGTGGCACGCGAGCTGGGTTCAGAACGTCGTGAGACAGTTCGGTCTCTATCTACTGTGGGCGCAAGAAATTTGAGTGGATCTGATTCTAGTACGAGAGGACCGAATTGGACAAACCTCTAGTGTATCTGTTGTCACGCCAGTGGCATCGCAGAGTAGCTACGTTTGGAAGGGATAAGCGCTGAAAGCATATAAGCGCGAAACCCACCACAAGATGAGATTTCTTTTAAGGGTCGTAGGAGATGACTACGTTGATAGGCTATAGATGTAAAGGCAGTAATGTCATAGTCGAGTAGTACTAATAACCCGTAAGCTTATGTACG
>NZ_FRBU01000037.1 GCF_900142695.1 Flavobacterium xanthum
GTTATTTCCGATTTTAGCCTAGAAAATAGAAATGAAAACTTAAAAAACTATCTTAAGTTTCTAAAAAAGTTGCATCGCGAATAGGTCGCAGCATATTGTTCGAGAAAACGCTTGGATGATATTTTCGTATTCCATTAACTTATCTAAGTACAGTGTATTGATCCATTTAGAATCAAATCCTGTAAGCATTTGATTGACCACTATTAATAAATCAATTTGTGCTTCTGGTGTCTTTTCAATTCTTTGATGCGGTGCTTTGTGTGCCAACCTAGCTGCAATATCTTTTTTAAATTTTGCATGCGTTGCCAAGGTAAAATCCTGTTTGTATTGTGCGTTGTAGTCTTCTATAATTTCTACCAGGCCGTCTTCTTTATATTCAGCACCTTCATTGTTATCTATATTAGGGTCAAAGAGTGCTGTGATTTTTAATGCTGGTTTTACTCTTTTTATTAATCTGTAATAATCAATCGCTTCATTTATGCTGCTGGTTGCAAAAATGCCATGAAATTTATTAGCATCACTTAATCTAAACCAATTTTCGGTTATGTCTTCAACTACTTTTTCTTTATGTATATCGTTTTGATATTGTGCTGTTGCGATGTAATCTTCAATGCCTTTTATATTTTTATCGTTACTATCGATATGTCCAGCCATTTTAACCAGCTTCATAAATTTGTTGAAAATTACTTTTTTCTTAGGGTCAGAAAGCGCTTCTTCTTCATCTGCTGCTCTAGCTTGCTCTAAGGCAACGGCTCTGCGTAAATCAAGGTCTTTGTAGGTTAATATTTTGTACGGATCAAAACCCAATACATTTTTATCTCTAATACCATCGGCAATGCTGTAACGGTGCAATTCGTCTCCAAAAACTGTAGCCGTAGTGTTTAATTTCTTTTCGTTTTCTTCTAAAATAGGTGTGCCGGTAAATCCAAAAAATATAGCTGAAGAAAACGTATTTTTGATATCGATAAGCATATCGCCAAAAGTGGAACGATGTGCTTCATCTACAATAAATACAATTCTTTTTGAATTCATTATTTCGATGTCATGTGCATTTAAGCCACCTTCTTCATCATTAATATTACTCATTTTTTGTATTGAAGTAACAATTAAGGTATTGGCAGGATCGTTACTTTTTAGTTTTGTAACTAAAACACTTGTATTTTCTGTTGCCTGTATCTCTTCTTTTTCATCCGAAAAACCTCGATATTCTTTTAAAGATTGTGTACCCAACTCAATTCTATCCATTAAAAAGATAACTTTATCCGCATCTTTAGAATTCGCAATTAATTGAGCCGACTTAAAACTCGTCATTGTTTTACCAGAACCTGTAGTATGCCATATAAAACCTCCTAATGCGTGTTTACTTTTCCAGTCTGTTTTTGCTACTTTGTCGGAAATTGCATTTGCAGCAAAATACTGATAGCTCCTCATTACTTTTAAAACCCCATCACTATCGTCTGGCACGGTATAAAAACCGATTAGCTGGTGTGCCATTGGGATAGAAATTAAAGAGGATACGATATCGTTCCAATTGTTTTTTGGTTCGTTATTGAAGTCTGCCCAATGGAAATAAAAATCTTTATTGAATTTACCATCGGGACCAGGATTAGCAAAATAAACGGTTTCCTCTGGCTGCATCGCTACAAAAACTTGAACTAATGAAAATAAACCTGTAAAAACACCCGAACGTGAATAATTTTCAATTTGATACGCTGCTTGACTTACGGCTACATTACTGTTTTTTAATTCGATATGAATTAAAGGCATTCCGTTAATCAAAAGTAGTATATCGCCACGTCTGTCGTTTAGTATTTTAGATTTGCTTTTAAACCGTGGTTGTTGTACTATTTGATACCTACTTTGTCCTGCTGCGATTTCATGCCTATCGTATATTTTTAGACTTATTTCTTTTCCAAAGTGTAATTTATCATCAGGATTGTCGCGTTTTATAGCAACCGTTTTACCGTTTATGAAGCCGTTTAGTTTTAGCGGAGTTCTTAAAGCGGTAATTTGCTCCACTATTTGTTGCATTTCACCCTCTGTTAACGGTGCATTATTTAACCGGTCAATGTCCCTGTTGTTCTCAAAAAGGATGTTAGCCCAATTTTTAAGCAAATCGGCTTCGGTTGGGTTTTTAATTACCTCATCTTCCCAACCTTTTTTGGTTAAGGCAAGTAGTAAGGCTTCTTCAAATTCAGATTCTTTGGTAAATGTCATTTTATACTTTATTAGCTCCTTAATGGATTAGTCTTGCGCAACAAACATTTTGCTAAAACAAGCTTTTTTGATGTTTTTAAGTTTTTTTAGTTGGGTTTGGTGTAGTGCTATTTGACTATTAAGGTTTTTGAAATATTCACCTATCTTTATTTGTTCATTATAAGAAGGTATTTCAATTAAAATTTCCATAACTCTATTTTTAGAAATATTATAGCGTGAAATCCCTTGAGCTAAAAATGATATTTTTGTTCTAAAATTAGTCGAACGCAGTAAATTAGATAAGAAATAACTATCAATTTTTTCACTTAATCTATAACCAAAACAAAAACTATTTAAATAAATATTCTTTTCGTTGCTAAGCCAAACCGAAGACATTCCAACTTCTTCTGGTGTTTCTGAAGATGTCGTAAAGAAAACATCACCATAATTTACTTCATTTTGAGAATTATCAATTTCGATTACATCTGTAATTTTCAAATTAGAAATAGGATTGTTGAAAACATTCATATAAGTAACAAATCGTCCTTTTCCATGACCAAAGTCAACTTTTGTTTTTCCTGACAATCCTGTGTAAGTCTGACCAATTTCGCCTAATCTCTTCTCCTCCCAATCCTCTGTAAATCCTTTAAAACGAATTTCTGGCACAACAGCTCCATTTTTAGGAAACATTTTTACAAGCATTGCTTTTTTAAGAATTATTAGCTTGTCGTATTTTTTTTGATGTAATGTAATAAGGTTGTCTAGGTTTTGGAAGAATGAGCCTATTTGTTTTTGTTCGGTTTTATCTTTTGGAAAATTAATATTTGTAGTTAATATTTTATTTGGCGATGTATGTTTTACAGTTGTACCTGAAGAAGTTAAAACAATTTGCTTTTGAAACTTTGGTGTACATAGTAATTGGAATAGAAAGTTTTTATCTACATCATAGTTAATTAACTTACCAAGTCTTTGATTATGTAGATATGTATTTTTATCGTTAGGAATTAATGCAGGAAAACCAAGAGTTTGTGCTGTAGGTGTTAAATCTGTCATTGTTAAGAAAATATCTTCAGGCTTAAAAATAAACCTGTCTGGGACTTCTCCTAAAGCATCATAAAAGTGTCCTTTTCCATATTGAAAGCCACCGCCAATATTAATATTACCAGGTGTTAATAAGATTAGATTGCTTTTTAAGTCTTGAAAAAACTTACTTTTAAACGCATAACCATTTTGTAAATCTGCTAACATGCCTAATGGTGTGTACTCCCAATCCTCCGTAAAACCTTTAAAACGAACCTCTGGGTTTTTCTTTTCATTTCTCTTATCCATGTAACAAAGCTTTAAATTCGTTTAGGCCTTTCATGTCAAATTCTTCTCCGTCAAGATCCCCAATTAGTTCCGCTAAAGAATTTTCTGCTTGGTTTATTTCGTTGGCTACATCAGAGTAGGTGGTGCTGTATTTGTCTGCTAGTGTTTGTATTTTAGTAGTAAGTTCATCAATAACGGTTGTAGGTAAGTTGTTATAGGAAGTTACCACTGGGTTTATCCATTTTAAATCTAATAATTCATAAACCTGTTCATCGCTGAGTGCTTCAATAGTTGTTTTTGTGTTGTGTTGTAGTGCAGCAAACGCTATTTTTAGTTCTTTTTTTAGTTCTTTTTCTGCTGCAATCAGTTTGTCCACTTCCAGTATTTTAGCTTCGTAAGAGTCTTTATCTACTTTAACCGTTTTATTTTTTTTATTGTCCGCTCTAATTTGTTTTGCTTCTTTTATCACTTCCGCATTTACAAAACTGTCTTTTGCATCATTGACGGTATCTTCTTCTTTTTCTTCTTCTGTAAGAGATTCTAGTATTTCCTCAAAAGTTGCCGTAATTTCTAAAAGTCGGTTTTCTTTGTGTTGCAAGCTTTCTAGTTCTTCACTTAAATAGGTTTGTTGTACCAGTTTAAAAGGCATAATACGGCCTATCCATCCGTCTTGTACTTCTGTTTCTTTACCATCTTTCTTTTTCAGCACCATCTTTGGATCCACTACTTTGGCAGCATCAAAACCTTCGGTTTGAATGATTTCTAAATCTACTTTTATCGCTTCCCATTGATTGTCTAACAATTGATAGGCATCGTATTTGTCTATTAAGGGTATGGTTTCTAATCTCTTAAAAATATCATTACCTAGTACTTCTTGTTCTTTTGATATATGAACCGTAATTATGTTCGATAAAAGTTCATTTTTTAAGAAAACAGCTAGGTCACTAAATGAAGTAGTAAAGTTTTCTACAAACGTTTTTACACTTGTATGTTCTGTTATCGCTTTATTAATGTCTTCTACTTTTAAGGCTGCATTTACTGCTGAAGTTACCGTAAACAGAGTTTCTTTTAGATTTGGAAAAGCTTTCCAATACACTTCAAGTTCGGCTATTTCGTTAACAGGAATACCGCCAAACATAGCCGCGTAAATATCCCAACTTTCATCGTTTTCAGAAGAATCTACATATCTTGGAATATTCAAATTATAATCATTTTCTCTAATGGTATCACGGTCTACCACTTTAGCAAATTTGGGTGTTGCTTGTCTGTCCCGCACAGCATCTGAAATTCTTTTGATATCTGAAGCTCTTAGTTTGTTGTTTTTACCTTCTTTAAGAAAACCTTTTGAGGCATCAATAACTAAAATATCTGTGTTTTTACGTTTTTGTTTTATTACAATAACCACCGTTGGTATTCCTGTACCAAAGAAAATTCCTGCTGGCAACCCAATAATGGCATCAATGTGGTTGGCTTCAATTAGTTTTTTACGAATAGTTCCTTCTTCACCACCACGGAACAAAACACCATGCGGCAGCACAATAGTCATTATACCATCGGGTTTTAAGTGAAATAAATCGTGTAGCAAGAAAGCAAAGTCTGCCTTTGATTTTGGAGCTAAACCAAATCGTGCATAACGAGGATCGGATTCTTTATTTGCAGGATCCCAATTTTGAGAATAGGGAGGATTTGAAACCACGGCATCCACATAAAGTGTATCGTACGAATGTGTTGCATCATTTTCATCAAAATAAGGCCAATCGTCCTCTAAGGTATCCCCATTACGAGTTACGATATTACTTGGTAAAATACCACGCATTACCAAGTTCATTCTGGTAAGGTTGTAGGTATTCTTTTTTAATTCTTGTGCAAAGTATTTAATGTTGTTTTTATCGTCTATATGTTTGGCAGCACTGTTACCGATATTTATAAGCAAAGAACCAGATCCACTTGCCGAATCGTAAATTCCAATTTCTTTTCTGTCTCTTAGATGATACGAGATAATTTCGGATAATAAAACAGAAACCTCATGTGGGGTATAAAATTCTCCCGCCTTTTTTCCTGCATTGGCTGCAAACATTCCAATAAGATACTCGTAGATAAAACCAAGCACATCATAGCCTTGATTCCCATCCATTGGAATATCTTTAATTAGGTGTATTAAATCGCTAATGGCTTTAGTTTGCTTTCCGGTAGTTTCTCCTAATTTGCTTAATCCGGTTTGTAATGTATCAAAAATACCATCAAATAATTTTTTATGCGCTGGACTAATCAAACGGTCAAAGGCAGATAATGCATCTCTAACATCAGATACGTCAAAATCTTTACCCTTACTTATCCACGTTGAAAATAAGTTGTCGTAAGCTATAAAATAGCCAACATTTTTTTTGATGTACTCTACTGTTTCTTCGTCTACTTCAGAGAGTGCTTTTATATTTTCGTCGGTAAAATCTTCTTTCTTAGTAAATTGTATTTGTTTGTCAGATAAGTATTTGTAAAAAATGAATCCTAAAATATAATCTTTATATTCATTGGCTTCAATTTTAGATCGCATTTGGTTTGCAGATTCCCAAATTTTGGAAGCAAGTTGTTGTTTATTCATGTTGATATTTGATAATGAAAATTATTTATAATCTCACTCTTATTAATTCGCACCGTTATTGCGAAAGGTAGTGCTTGTTAGTTGTCGTAAAATCATTTCCAAATCTTTTGAAAATGTTTTTTGGATTTAGCTTAGTATGTGTTTTATAACTATTTATATAGTTTTCTTAGCCATTTCAAACTCATTTTTAAAATCCAATCCAAGATGCTGTACCTGTTCTGGCATGGCTATCGCCCAAGAAACATAATAATAAGCCAATACTTGATTACCAGAAAAGCGTTTTCCGGTAATGCTGGCAATAATGTATTCTTTTTTATTGGGATCAATCCCCATAGTACCTAACATGGCTATTTCGAGTGCAGTTTGTTTTATGTCTTCTGCAGCTTTGTTTTTGAAGTACTTTAGGGCATCAACCATGAACATGACAATAGCCATATTGGTTCCCATTTCTTCCTGGTGCTTTTGGAATTTTTCCATTTCCTTTTTTTCCAAAGGATCTTCCTCTTCGTCTAAACCAAAAGGATCTTGTTGTAGCTTTGTCAGGAAATCATCGATGTTATTTTTAGTCTCGAATTTAGTTTCGCTTTCTAATTCGAAAAAAGGATCTAAACCCAGTTCTTGCGCCCAGTGTTTCACCAATTCAAATTCTTGTCCGGGTTTGCGGTCGTCTTTGATTTCTGAAAATTCTTTGTAAAAGGATTGCGCTTGTTTTAATTCGGCAGTTGAAGCTTTGAATTCCGGAATACAATCAATGCCAAATAATTCTTTGAATTGTATGGCATTTACCAAGCTGTATGTTTTGGTTTTTGAAAGTACACTTTGTGGGGCGATGTCTAAAACCCTTTCGTCCGTAACTGACTTAATTGCTTCTTGAAGCAAGTTGAACAGTGATAGGAATTGGTACGATCTTAATTCTGTATGTTCTTTGTGCAGCAAGTCTTCAATGAACACATCAATTGGTGTGTTGTAGGTTTGAAGATTTATGCCGTTAAAAACCCCATCCGTAAATTTAGTAACCATGGTTTGTTCTACTCCCATGCTTTTCAGTTTTTGAATAGTTGGTTGTATGGTTGTGAGGAAATCCTGTTTATTTTTTTGAGTAGATAAGAATACTTGGTTTAGGTTTTCTTTACGTGCCTGGATTACAAAATCTAAATGGACCAATTCGTGCATTACTAGATGTTCTACTGCAGGATAGGTGCTTTTGTATTTTACGATGTGTTTATCGCGGTTGTGTCTTTCAGCAAATTCTATTTTGGCAGCCGTTTGGATTTCGTTGTCTTCGAAAATATCAATTTCAATTCCCCCCTGATCTTCTAACTGGCTTCTGTAGGTTTTAAATAGTTTTTCACCATCGGAATCGCTTGCAATTTTATTAGCCAAGTCAAAGGCTTGTTTTAGCGCGTTTTGATAAAGTGCCTCTTCGTTAGTTGATTGTTTTATAGCTTGAATCGTACTGTAGAAAGCAGATTGTAAATCATTTTCCTTTTCGGCAATCAGTGAAAGAATGAAAGAGGTATTTGGGTAATTGTCTTTTAGCTTGATTGCTTCGTAAGCATATTTTTTAGCGTCTTCTAGTTTGTTTTCCTGCAATAGGAGGTAGGCTATGTTAGCTAAAGTGATGTGATCTGCTTTATTAGCCAATATCGCTTGGTCGTAATACTTCAAAGCTGTAGTAACATCGTTTTTGTGTCTGGCAAAAATGTTTCCCATCATCATTAGAGCCCATCCATTCGAGGAATTCCAACGTAAAGAATCGATTAAAGCATTGATGGATTCGTCCTGGTCGCCTTGCTCGGAAAGTATTTGTCCCAGAATTCTATGAAATTCTGAATTAGTAGGGTTTTTTTCGATTAATTTCTCGAGGATTGCTCTTGCTTCATCAAATTTTCCTTTGTCGCACAAGGCAACGGTTTTGTTGTAATCGGCATCTTGAGTTATAATAGTTTCGGTGTCGACGTCAATTATAACTAAATCTTCCTGCAAAGTTACCGTTGGGACAAAAGGTCCGTAGGTGTACTGTTTTTTCATTGCAGCAGTTATTACTTCCTTGTTATCAGATGTCAAGTCTGGAAATAGTGTGAAAAAGAAGTCGTTAATTTTATGAATAATTTGCATGTATACGGGACTAATATGAAAAAGTAAATCTATTAATTTTTAAACTTATAACCTATTCAAATAATGAACAGCTTACCTCAGTGTTTTTAAATTCCTAATCCACTTTTAAGCGAGAAATACAAAAATAAATATTCTGATTTGTTTTACTTTACGGTTTACCACATTTTGATGGAATTGATAGCGTATTTACGATCCATTGATTCATTCGTTTTGTAATGGATTAATATGTTTTAGTTCGTAAAATGTAAAATAACAGCGATTTTATTGCATTAACAATACCCACTTTTAGTGATATTCAATCTATTTTAAAAGAATCAAGATAGTATTGTAAACCCTGTAGTTTAATCCCGTTTTGTTCTATATCTGGAAGCTGTGCCAGTTGGACAAAACTACTATTTTGGGAAAGTGAATCTTGTATCATTTGGTTTTGTAAAATTATGTAAATGACTTGGGAAAGTGTTTTTGTATTACAAAGTAAAATGTAGTTTTTGAGAGAAATTTGGATTTCAAACTTATGCGTTTCGTGGTCATGATCTAATGCTATAAAATTCAGATTTTTTGCTTTTAAAGTGTTTTCGCGAATTATGTATGGTTTTTCCAGTTCTTCAATAACTTTATTGATTTGCTCAGTTGGCATCAGGAACGCAGTGAATTTCCAGGTTCTTAGTCTTGGTGCATTGTCGATTAAAAGGGTGACTTGTTGGAAATAGTTGGAATTTCCATTGGCTGTGACAATGAATTCTGTTTTGCTATTTTCTTTTTTTGAAAAGACAATTATAAAATCTATTTCCCTGCAGTAGTAGCTGAGATTTTTGCCTAACCAAAATAGAATTTCCTTTTGTTTTTCAGGAGATTCATTGCAACTATTTTTGATTCTTTGATTGTTGTCTTGGAACCAGTTCCAGAAGGTGTTGATTTTTTTCATTGTGTGAAAAGGTTATTTGGTTACTCGTTTAGGGTTTAAAGTTTGTTTGTTGCCGTCATTCAACTCTGCTCGAGATGACAGAGAGGGGGGGCTTTTATCGTTTGTCTTTGTCCGTTTTGTCAAAAGCGATTAAGTTGAGCATGTTTCTCAAGCGAGATCTGACTCGATTGCCGTAGGCGGTTTCTATTTCGGATGCGGAGAGGTTTGTGGTGATGTGGGTGTAGATTTTCTTAGATATAAAAATGTCGTATCTGGAGAGAATAATCTCTGCCATGACATTGCATTCGTTTCCGAAGTATTTTAGGTTCTTTTCGGTGCCTAAATCATCGAAACAGTAGTTTTTATGTTCAGCATGGGTGTTGTGTCCATGGCTGTAACGCTGAATTACTTCATATCCATCTTTGATGAACTCAAAACTAATGTCCCGGCACGTTTTCATAAAGAACTTTTTATTTGGTTGAGGTACATAGCGCATCAAAGCCATCAAAGAAGTTTTACCGCAGCCTACTGGTCCAGAAAGCAGAATTCCTTTGCTGAGGTCAATTTCAAACTGAGCTGCAGTATACTCATCATCTAGAAAATAGCAAATCAGTTTTGTGATGTTTGTCGTGTCTTGTTCTAGAAATTGAAATTTGTCTCCAAAATCCTTTTTGCCTTTTTTTTCTAACCAAGCAATTATTTCCGGATAATCGTATTTTGATGTCATAGCGTAGTGGTTAGAGGTTAGAAGTATATTTCTAATTTTAAAGAACCTGAAACAAGTTCAGGTTAAAGCGGTTCAGCGTAGTTTTTGTCGGTTTCTATATGGAGATTATAGGCTCTCGTTTGCTCTTTTACTGGGACGTTTTGTGGCATTTTAGCATTGAATTTACTGGTGTTTAACATCCAATTTCGTGCAGCTGCTTTCCAATCTTTCATTTTTGTTTTCCCGCCAATGAGCCAGCCGTTGCTGGAGTAATAATTAAAAAAGCGTTCTGCTTCAAACTCGGAATATTCTTGAAACTTGAAATACTCTTTGGTCAATTCCAATGATGGGTTCTGCACTTCGTTTGAAGTGACAGCTTTAACCTTTTCTTTTTTGGCGCAACTTTTTTTCTTTTGGTTTTTTTCCTGATTTTCTAAAATTAAATTATCATCTAAAATTTCAAACTCGGGTGTTCTCTCTATATTGTTTATATTGTTTTTATATGTTTTATTATTATATATATAGAGCTGACCATTAACCTGTTCAATGACTTGTTCGTTTTTTGATACGGTCAAATTTTG
The DNA here is from genome assembly GCF_900142695.1 of Flavobacterium xanthum. Lineage (GTDB taxonomy): Bacteria > Bacteroidota > Bacteroidia > Flavobacteriales > Flavobacteriaceae > Flavobacterium > Flavobacterium xanthum. Next base: position 10,413 of record NZ_FRBU01000037.1, read on the forward strand.
AACAGGTTCATTTTTTGGTATGGGTAGCTGTTCCGTTTTTGACATGGTTTTTACCTCATCAGAGAAGTTTATCATGTTTACATTTGAGCTTGAATGAGGATTAAATGTTGGGTTATACTCGATAAAACCGAGGATTTGCAATTCTCGCATGCATTTATGATAGGTAGCTTTTGAATTTATTTTACTGGATTTCATAATTTCTTCGCGTGAAATACCTGTTGGATTTTTGAACCGGTTCACGTTCCAACATTGGAATAGGGCTAAATAGAGCGAAATGTGGGTGGGGTTGAGGTTTTTTTCATTGTTTATTTTGTTGAAAAAACCAGTTAGGTGTTTGATGTAATTCATTCGAAGTTAGAAGTTAAGAGTTAAAGGTTGGTAGGGAACTAAAACAATTTATGATGATACTAATTATTGCTATTTGAAAAGAGTAGGTAGGGCTTGTACTTTGTTTACCTCTAATAGTTTTTCGATATCCGTATAGGAATAATATAGTATGCCACCTACTTTGGTATAGGAAAGCGTTCCATTGATACGAAGGTTTTGGAGGGTTCCGTTTGAAAGATTCAGTAGTTTGCGAACTTCAATAGATCTTAGCCACTTTTTGGGCCTTGCACTAGTTTGGGATTCTACTATTTTTTTGATTTCTTGAAGAAGGTCAATTTTGAATGTTTCAAAATCTTCTGTAGTAATGATTGATGCAGCCATTTGTAAATGATATATTTAGTTCGTTTTATATAAAAAGATTTCAGTCTTTTTTTCTTTTACAAAATTGATTGCTTTAATTCGTTTTCTTTCCCTATACACTTCGTAGTACTGAAGTAATTTAACATTTCATCACCCCTCCCGATGCTTCGGGACTCACCGAGGGAGAGCGAGAAAGAACTGCATTAAATTATAACTAGGTAAGTAAAATCTCTTATAGATCAATTGCTAAGGATGAATATGTATTATACTTTAAGGGGATTTTTACTTTCAAGAGCAGCATTAATTTTTATAAACATAAAATGATTTTTGGATTATCATTATCCAGTCTGAAGGAGTGAGTTGGCTATAGTTGGTAAAATAGTATGAAATGGCACTAAAAGACAACAGCACTATTCCCGTGAGGTGGGCTATAGTGCTGTTTTTATGTTAATTTTTCTCGTAGTTACGAGTAGGTTCCGATTTTTCAGGATTCGTCTTCTTTGTTAATTTTATGCTGTAAATTCAGCATCAATTCTTCTAGAAATCTTGTTTTACTGTTTTTACGGCCTTTAATTTCGGAATAGGTTTTGTAGATATTATCTAATTTGATATTAAAAAAATCTTCGAAAGAGGACGTTATGGTATTGATGTCTGCAGCACCATTATTTAGGGAACCATTAGAGTATAGCGCATAAATTAGTTCCGTAATCGCTGTTTTAGGAGCTGTCCAGACCAATACTTTGTGTTTCTTTTCCTCAAACATCATTTCATTACCGGCGTTGAGTTTTTGCATTGCTTCGCGGATGTAATGAATAAACCGGTTCATCGCTTTTACTTTAGCCCAGAGCATGTCGTGTGAAGTTGAGAATTCCGGGTATTGGTAATAATCAGTCATCGGTGTAAAAGGGAAATTATTTCGATGGTTTCTTGTAAAAAACTGATGGTCCAGATAGGTATATCCTTGTTCCATGTAATGCACAAAATCGACGTTGCGATAAAAGAATTTATTTATTTTCCGCATTTCTTTTTCCAAAAATTCAATTTGGTACGCTCTTCCAGTTTTGGGTTTTCGTAATTCACAAGAATGAACTTCGGTGAAATAGATGAGGTAACTCATTGGTAGTGGTTTTGTGTTTTTAAAAAAATCAATTTCGCATGAAACCGTTTCAAAATCTTTTTGGTCTACTTTTTCTTTTATGTTCGAGAGTGTTTCATTGCATAAATTAATTCCCAAACTCGATTTTTTATGATGATTTTCAGGACTATTAATTATTGATTTGAGTTTTTCATCAAATTCTTCTACATTAATTTTAAACATGTTGTTTTTTTAGTTTTATCCTCTCCCCAGCCCTCTCCGAAGGAGAGGGAGTAAAGATTGGATTGTTTTTATATTTCTAAATGGTACTTTTATTTTGTTAAGTTAAACCTGTATGGGTTAGAATTTTTTAATTATAAAATGGTTCTCGATACATTTTTTGCTCCATTCCATTGCGCAAAATCCCGAAGTGTCGGGACGAATTGAGATTAGAGTTAAGTACCTGAATGTGTTTTGTCTTCGTTTTGCAGTGTGCCCATCAATTCCATTGAAAAATTATCTCTTGCTTGAATGTAGGCTACTTTTGGAATTATTGTAGCTCCCAGTTTTTTCTTTTCAAAAGTGGCTGAGAAACCAAAATCGATTTTTTTAAAGGCAAGTTCTTTTGCTCGTTTGATTGCCTGATACAAGAGTTGTCGATAGATTTGGAATTCTCTTGCGTAGGCATAGTCCATTCCAATGAGTGAGGGAACATAGGTATGTCCCATGTTTTTATAACAAAAAAGTACCCCGACCACTCTATTTTCATCTTGCTCCTCTTCTTTCTTTTTGAGATAAAGCAGTATAAATTCCCAGCTGGGATGATTTGTCATCTCACTGAAGACATTTTCTGGGTAAGTGAATGTATTAATTGCGAGATTATTGCCTTTCACATTTTTATACAATTGATAGACCTGCTGTGTTTCTATCGCTGTTAGCTCCTTTTTTATGACAATATCAAAAGCCTGTTCAAAAGGCAATACTTCTTCTGCGAAATGACGTTTGGATCGGGAGGAAAGCGTATTGGAAAATTCATTCATATTATCCCATTCTAGATTTTTAACGACACAGGAATCAGGCATGTTTATTTTTATGTAGCCTTGATTGTGAAATATGCGATTCAATTGTATGTCTTCATCAAAATCTCGAAGGACTAGCATGTCTGCATTTAATTTATGGTATAGTGTTTCGGCTTGTTCCAGTAAGAGCATTATAGCCTCTTCTGCCAAGGGATGTGTTTTGTTGATAAAACAATGGTTTCCTTCAGTGAATAGACAACCCATAGACAGCACTTTTGAAGTGAGGTATAATGGGTTTTGTTTCCTTGTTTCCTCTAACTGTAGCGATATGGACTCTGCTGCCAACATATCATCTTTCCAGAGACCATGAGTGAAAAAGGTGGCTACTATTGGAATATTGTTTTTGTCTTTGATTAGATAATAATGAAAGTCCCAATTGTTCTCAGCGCAATCTGAATTTGTAAAAGCATTTTCCAAGTAACATAATCCTTCCCAGTCGAACGTGCTCTGTTTTCCTAAAAGTGGATCCCAAATATTCTTGTCGATATTTTTTATGGACGTTTCATAGTTGAGTAACAGTGATGATTCATTAGTTTCTTTCTCTTGCTGATGGTTTGTTTCATTTAAACCAAAAGCGCTACGTATTTTATGTAAGCTGTTCGCTGTTTCTGCTAATGCCAGCGGTAAGAGTTTCTCCATTGCCTCTACCAATGCTTTTATTTCTTCTTTTTGATTGTGTCTAGAAAGGGTGATGCGAATCCCTGTGTTTTTAACAGGAACAGCGGGGTATATTGCGGGATTTACAAAGAAACCTTCATGGAATAGATTCTGGACTAATTTATAAGTAGTTATAGGCATCGCCGTTCCAAGAAAAAATACCGGTGAGTTGTTTTGGACTATTATCGGCAAAGAAGTTTTAGAAAGTAATTCATTAAAATAATCTATTTTTTCTTCCAATTCCGTTTGTAAAATAGTAATTTCTGGAGAGAGGTGGATATCTGCAGAAGCTATTGCTGCAGCGACCGATGCCGGTTCCAATTGTGCGGAGAAAGTTAGCGGTCCACCAAAGTTTTTAATTTTTTCGCGTAACCGTTCGTCTGAACAGATGAAAGTGGCTCCACTGGCTCCAAATGTTTTGCTTAATGTTCCCATAATCATTACATTTTCTGGTATCTCTTTTAGGACGCTTAGCACATAGCCTGTTCCATTTTTTCCTTTCCAACTCATACCGTGTACATCATCAAAATAGAGATGCAATTGTGGATACTTTTTGCTTAATTCCATTAGCTCAGCAATAGGTGCATAATCTCCGAACATGGAGTATACCCCGTCAGCCATGTACCAAATTTTATTACATTTTGAAGAAAGTTGTTTTATTTTGTGTTCTAACATATCCATATTGCTGTGTCTGATCATTTCGACAGGAATGCCTCTTAATTTGAGTAATTGGCAGGCATTTTGAACGCTCCAATGTACTTGATGATCGAGAATTACTCCATCTTCATCTCTAACGGCTGTTGGAATTACAGCCATATGTCCGAGGGTGCTATTCTTAGTTATAATAGGAGGTATACCATACATTGTCTCAATTTTTGCTTCTAATGCTGCATATAAGGGATTTGATATATACGATTTGGACAATGGAAATTGTGTGCCGTATTTTTGTATTGCTTCGATAGCAGCTTCTTTTAGTCGGCTATCTTGTTCCAATCCAAGGTAGCCAGTAGTACCAAAATGGAACATTTCTTTGCCTTTTATTTGAATTGTTCTGCCGTTTAAATATTCATCCTCTGCATAAAGATGTAAAACGCCTTCTTTTTTTGCTCCAGCGAATATTTCATCAACGGTGTCAATAAAATTGTTGTGTTTGATTTTTGCCATTATTTTTTTTTTTTGGTTGTTATTGAAAATTGTATTCTAAAAGTCATTATAAAAAACGAAAGTATTTTTACGTTGTAATTGAATACTCCCGATATGACAAGTAATATTCCCGATATGACAACAAAACACTTAAAATGCAACAAATAATCCCAAATTAACAAGTGTTTTATTTAGAAATGTTTCTATTTTTGTTAAATTATAACTTTGTAAATGCATAAAACATGATTGCAGCCCATGATTTTTATGAGAATGCCTATGCCCAATTTTGGATAGTCGATGGTATTCTCTTTTTTAAGTATAAGCCTAAAACCGTTATTGATTTTAAAGCTGCTCAACTTGTCGTGACAGATAGGATACACTTTCAAAGAGAAAGAACTTTCCCTGTTTTATGTGATATACGAGGTGTTGTAGACACTGACAAAGCCGGCAGAGACTATTTGGCACAATCTGGGTCTGTATTGACTTGTGCTGTGGGTCTAATTGTAGATGAGAAAGTATTGTTGACTATAAGCAGTTTTTATTTACAGTTTAGTAAACCTTCTGTGCCCACTCAAATTTTTACAACTGAAGCTCCTGCTTTAAATTATTTGAAAAGTTTTATTAATGCGAAGGGATTAGTAATTAGTCCTTAGTATTTAGTGAAAGTAGACAGTACTCAGTAAACAGAAGGTAATTAATAGAAAAAGGACATCATTATAATTAGTATGGATAGACCAGATAATCAAGAGCGACTCGTTACGATGCATCAAATGCTGTTTGAGATGGCGCGTGGTAATTTTAATAGTCGTATTCCTCTAAGTTCGTACGATGACGAATTGGAAACCCTAGTTGTTTTAATCAATATGGTTGCAGAGGAAATGAAGGAATCCATTTTTCATTCTGGTTTTATTAATACCCATAGTACCCATGAATTTATTACTCAAACCACTTTAATACTGGATGAAAATTACTGTATTAAAAGTTTTACTCCAGAAATTATTCCTTTTTTAGGTTATTCTGAAAATGAATTGATTCATCAGCCCTTAGCTACTATTATCACCACTACTTCATTAGAACATATCCAAAAACTACTTGATGTTGGTGTTTCGCTACCTACAATTGTAGCTGTAGATTTTACTACCAAAGCGAGTTTGTCTGTTACTGTTTCTTGTAGTGTTGGAAAATTGATTAATCGTTCTGAAATCATATTGAATCTTGTTACTCCTGTAAAGCCTGATTTATATTATCCAATGGTGAGCGAAAGTGAAAATGAAAAACAAATTAAAACGAGAAAGGTTGATGCTTTTTTAATTCAGAAACTGTATGATTATATCTTAGCCCATCTTGAAGAACCGCTTCCTTCACTACAACTTCTTGCTCGTAAATTTGGCACTAACGAGCATAAGTTGAAAGATGGTTTTCGTCATTTTTTTAAAACAAGTATTTATAAATTTTATAGTCATGCCCGTTTGAAAAGAGCTTACTTTATGATCGAACATACAGCAATACCGTTAAAAAATATTTCTGTTATGAATGGTTTTAATAATTATCCTAATTTTTCAAAATCCTTTAAGAAATATTTTGGTTTTTCTCCCTATGAATTGAAGCGAAATGAAGTCGATTTCACACCTCCTGAGGAAGTCTAAATTTTTTCCATTTAACGTTTATCCGTTTTAGCCAACTATTGCTCCCAAAAAGACAAGTGTTATTGTTTTGAAATTCAGAATTTTACGTTGTAGAATTTAAACTATAACGCTATGAGACTGAATACTAGATTGCAAAACGTGCTTTTAGAGCTTATCTGTCTGCTCTATATCTTATTGTTTGTTTATGCGGCGGTAAGTAAACTTTTGGATTTTGAAAACTTTCAGGTACAACTGGGACAATCTCCATTGCTAAGTGCTTTTGCAGGATGGGTATCCTGGGGAGTTCCAATTGTAGAGCTCGTCATAGCCTTACTTTTACTTGTTCCAAGATTTCGTCTTGTGGGTCTTTTTGCTGCTTTTAGTTTGATGGTTATGTTTACGACCTATATCATTATCATTTTAAATTTCAGTTCTTTTATTCCTTGTTCCTGTGGTGGGATTTTGGAGAAGATGGGCTGGAGCGAACACTTGGTATTCAATATCTTTTTTGCAATGCTTGCTATTTTGGGACTATCGTTAGCTGGGCAACAAGGCAACAATTGGATAGGAAGAATGAAGCCATTATCCCATTTTGCAACTATTTTTTTTACTCTGCTATTCAGCGGAGGATCAATCATTGTCTTATTTCTTTCCTCGGAAGAGATTATGCATCATGAAAATCCATTTATTAGACGCTATCCACAACACCCTATAGCATTAACACATTCGGTTGATTTAAAATTCAATTCTTATTATTTTGCGGGCTATACCAATGATAGAATCTATCTCGGTAATTATACTGATCCTTTGCATGTCTTACACATGGATACCACTTTACAGCATCGACAAACATTAAAAATAGCGTTTGATCGCACAGATATCCCATTCCGGATGGCAAAAGTTTTAATAAGAGAGCCTTATTTCTATTTGATGGATGGGACTGTACCTTGTATTTTTAGAGGCAATATTCATAATTGGAAAGCCAGTATAGAGTTAAAGAACAGCCCCTACTTTACTCTAGCGGAACCCATAGATAGTAGCACGATAGCATTTAGAAACAATAGAGGTGAAAAAGGGGAGCATGTTCTGGGTGTTTTTACCTCTAATAGAGTATCCAAAGTGCATTATACCCCACAACTTTTACAAAAACAAATCGATGGGATTTTCGATACAGATGGTACACTCCAATATAGTAAAGAACTCAGCAGTATGGTGTATGTCTATTTTTATCGCAACCAGTTTATTGTAGCTGATAAAAATGCAACACTTGACTATCGAGGCAAAACAATAGATACTATAGCACACGCTAAAATTAAAGTTGCGTATCTCAAAGGGCAAACGGTACGAAAAATGACGGCGCCGCCTCTCACAGTTAATGCTCATACAGCCGTTTGCAATAATCTGCTTTTCGTACATTCCAAAGTACCTGGGCGTTATGAAAATAATACACTGTGGAAACAAGCCTCTATTATTGATGTATATGACCTTAATAAAAATGTTTATGTTATGAGTTTCCCTGTATATAAAATTGATAATAAAGAACTTCATTCTCTATTTGTTACTTCTACCCATTTGTATGCTTTAATAGGTACGGATCTTGTAATTTATGAATTGAAAGCTATGCTGAAAAACGAAACAAAAAGTGTAGCTAGGAAAAAATCCTGATGCACACAAAATATACCGGCCAGTATCAGGAAAAAGATTGAACACCTGTAGAAAATAGTAGATCAAGTTTAATTTAATATTTAGAATTATGAAAAAGACATTTTTAAAAAAGATGATGCCCTTCGCAGTTGTAGTGATGGGGATTTCAGGAGCCTTTTTGACCACTTCGATGCAAAGTGATTCGAATAGTGCCGCACCTCGTATGGGATACATTAATGGCGCTCAAGGTGCTTGTAGTGTATCAGTGAATTGTAGTGACATTCCTGGGCAAGTTTGCCGTGCCAATGGAACTACAGGGACACAGGCTTTTGGTAAAGACAGTCAAAATAACTGTGTAGAGCTTCTTTATCGTCCGTAAAAAGTAATTTTTTCGGATAATCAAAAGGCAATGCAGTTCTCTAGCAGAACTGCATTGTTTTTTTGAATTCACTATCATTTTATCCCTTCACTAATCCATAAAGGAGGTAGCTCGTCCTTTAGATAATAGTCAAACCATTGTTGCACTCTTTCAAAAAGATCTTTTTGATTCGTTTGGTTTAGAATGGCATGTTTTTCTGCTGGATATAGGAGCAGTATTTGCTTTTTGTTTAACCTACGTAATGCCAGATAGAATGCTACACTTTGATGCCAATCGACATGCTTGTCTTCTTTTCCCGACCATAAAAGAACAGCTGTACTAATTTTATCAGCAGCAACAACGGGGGAATTACGATTATACGCTTGTGGATCTTCAAACGGAGATTTCTCGATGCGCCATTCCTCAGCTCCGAATCGCCACATATCTGGTTTTCCTGTATCCCAACCCACGGTCAGGTAAAAACTATTAATATCAGTAACCGCGGCTCCAGCTACTGCAGCGGCAAATATTCCGGTTTGAGAAATAGTAAAAGCCGTTTCATAACCGCCGAAAGAATGTCCTATCAGACCAATTTTATTTGGTTTTACCAATCCCCGCGAAATAATTTCCTTTGTGGCCTCCACTATGCAGTCGGCCGCAGCAATACCGGGATTTTCAATTTCCAGCTGAATATCAGGATACAAAACAAAGAAGCCTTGTGTTGTAAAAGCGGTGGCATTGAAGCCATCCTCTGTAAATTGTGTAGGATTGACATATTTATGAAGTTCGTTGGACTGCTTCTCGTAAACATGTACAATCATGGGATACTTTTTTCGAGGATTATAAGCTGCAGGGTAGAATAGAACTCCTTTTAAACCAATATTTTTTGAATTGCGGTATTCTATTAATTCTGATTTTCCCCAAGTGTATTTTTCTTGCTGTGGATTGCTTTGAAAAAGTAATTTTGCGTCAACAGCATCTTTTTTAAACATCAGTCGGGGCGAACAATCAAAACGCTGTTCTTGATAGATAAATGTCCCTTCTTTTTGGGAATAGGTAAATTGGTCAATATATTGGGATCCATACACAAGGGACTTTTCTCCATAACCGTTTTTCCATTTAAAATAACCAGACTGTCCGTCGTGCCCCTCTGCCCTTAAAATTAGCTCTTTTTCCAAATTGATTGCACTGCTTTTCCAACCATCAAAATTTTCTTTTAACCTTTTGTTGGTGGCCTTTTCCGATAGCCTGAACTGAATCTGTTTTTCTCGGCCATTTGTTAATTTTCTATAAGAACTTCCATCAGGTGTTATTGCCCATATATCATATTGATCATAAATCAGTATTTCGCTATCATTGGCACTCCAGCCAGGGTTTCCGTAGGCTGAATCCTTATACAGTTTATGTACTTTTCCTTTGAACTGCCCTGCTGTATTTACGGTTACATTTGTGTGTGTCATCGCTGCTATGTCATAAACCCACCAATCGTTTTCTCTAAAGTAGGCGATGTATTTCCCAGCAGGAGAAGGTAACAGGTCCGAATAAAAACTTGAATGTTTCTGGAGTAAAAGATTTTTGTTACCCGTGGCAAGATCAACAATGTAAAAATCACGAGGGCCTTCGTAATCAAATTGAGGTTCGTAATCTTTTGGGTTCGATAGAATGGCATACTGCTGATTTCCGTTAAGCATCACTTCGGGAAGTTCTGTTGTTGAAATGGGAGTAAAACGGTGTTCCATGGGATACCAGACGGCAAGATGGGCATATTCTTGAAATTGCCCCCATTTTTGCTGCATGGGATAAATCCATTTGGCATTGCCGTTCCACAATTCTACATCAGAAGCTGTTATAGTTTGTTTAGATTCAGGATTTGATTTGATGGCAAAAAACACCTTTTGCAAATCGTCTGAAATTGCTAATTTGTAGCTTGAATTGGTTACTATAGCCGCATCTTCTGGAAAATTTGATTGTGTTTTAGGATCCAAATGGTGTACTATTTTGTTGTCGAGCCTGTAATAAAAAACACCATTAATGGTAGTAGAAGTAGCTGGACGGCTAAAGAAAGTAAGTGCTTTTCCCGATTCGTGCCATGAAAAATCATGGAAGCTCTCCTCACGATTTTCTAAAATCCATGATTGATGGCGCACTTTTTCAAGGCTAAAAATCCCTACTGAATTTTTGTTATTTTTATTTACCGAGTAGACTAGTTCTGTTGAGGACGGGCTTATTGCAAAATTATTTACTCCGTTGATTTTCTTGATTGTTGAGCCTTCAGGTGTTCGGATCAATAAAGTACTTTTCCCTGCGAATGAAGTAATAAGAAGCACTAGTTTACTTGCATCAGCAGAAAAGGAGTATTGGGTAACATTGGCTATAGTTTCCCGCTTTCCGGTTTTTAAATTTACAAGTCTTACTTCTTGATTAACCTGACAGGCAAACCAATTATTGGCAGCGAAAGTAGTATTGTTTCCTGCGGGAAAGGTGTAGGTTTTTAGGGATGCTGTATTTCTAACAAACAAGGTGTCTACGCCACTTTCATAACCCACTCTATAACTGGCCCATTTACCATTAGGGGCTATTTTATCTAATTGTAGTTCACCCCATAAATGATAGTCGGAGGGAGTTAGTTGTTTTTTTTGCACCACCTGCCCCCATAAGGGGCAGGCTACTACTGGCAAAATAAATAATAAAAATGAAATTAATTGTAAGCGTAACATAGCAATAGCAACTCTTTTGGCTCTATTTATTTTATAGTTTTTTGATACCATCATCATCATCTTTAATATCCAGGATTTTGTGGACGTAGGTTAGGATTTGCACTTAATTCACTTTGTGGCAGCGGGAAAAGGATATCCGTACTATTCCATCCAGGTTTTATGCCCGATAAAGTATTGTTAATTTTGCCATAGCGTTTCAAATCAAAAAAGCGATGCCCATACTCCGTAAAAAATTCCCATCTCCTTTCCTGATTTATGGCATCAAGTATTTCCTGTTGCGATACAGCATTAGTATCGTTTAGTGCCGCGCGATTCCTGATTTTGTTGAGGTCCTCTTTAGCGCCGATAAGGTCACCCTGTTGTGCTCGTGCTTCTGCTCTGATGAGGTATTGCTCTGTAAGGCGAAGGATGATAGAATACTCTTGTGAGGAAGGGGTGAAATTGAATTCCTTGTATTTATAGGCATGGTGCCAAGTTGTCGTTCCGTCAGTCACAGCCGCGATCCAATGGGTTTTGCGTAGGTCGTTAGACGTAAAGGAATTGACTAGGTTCTCGTTTAAGGCTACTAAAGGAGGAGGGCCAGAAAAGAAGATAAAGGTAGCTGCTTCATCCGTATTTTTACCCGATGTCGCAGACATGAATTGCCAAATGGTTTCTTTGCTCTCTTTCAAGAAGACTTTGTCTAGATCAGCTTCCCAAACATATAAGTCTGTTTTGTTTAGTACAGCAGAAGCGGCATTCGCGGCGTCAGCCCACTTCCCTTGATACAAATAGGCTCTTGCCAATACGGCTTTTGGAGCATATTTATTAGGTCGTATTCTGTCAGTATTGGAATAGCCTTCTGGTAGTCGGTTTACTGAGGCTCCCAAATCGGCTATAATAAGCTGATAGACTTCATCGCTAGGCATTCGGCTTACGACACTGTTGTTTCTGTAATCGGTAGTTGTGATATAGGGAATATCCCCGAATAGATTCACCAGATAGAAATGAAGCAATGCCCGTATAAAAAGAGCTTCTCCTTCCAAATGTTTTTTGTCGTTGGCAGTAAGGGTAGTTGATGCCCTAATACCTTCAATTATTGCATTTGTCGCATATATTTGATTGTAGGTTGTGTTCCAAAATGAAGCTACAGCAGTATTGGACGGTAATAGTACATTATTATGGAAATCTAATGTTGGATCAGCAGGCGCACCACAGCAGGTAATTTCATCTGTATAGCTGCCAAGCTGGTTTGAAACGCCATAGGCAGTTCCTGTTAAAAGTCCCTTGTCTCTAATATTCGAATAGATGTCTGAAAGAGCAGCATTTGCAGTGGCGACATCTTGAAAAACGGTTGTGCTGGTTAGTTGTGCCTTAGGAAGATCCACTTCAACAAAAGAATCACAGGAATTAATGCTCATTGCCAAACTCAAAAAGAAGGTTAATAGCATGGGACGAGAGGTCAAAATGGTTTGAATTGATATCGTTTTCATTTTTGTATAATTAAAAAGTTAGTTGAATACCAGCAGTAATGATTTTTAATGGGGGTAAGTATCCATAATTGGTAAATTCCGGATCACCATCTTCATACTTGGTAAAAGTCAATAGGTTTTGACTTTGCAGCATAATCTTGCATTGGGTGTTTTTTATACTCAATGGAAGATCATAGGACAATGCAATATTTTTGAGACGGATAAAGGAAGCATCGCTAATAGCTGCATCACTTTCACTGTATAAATAATCTGCAGTGACGGCTGCATCATTGTAACCGATGGTATAGATCTGATACGGTCCATTATCTCCTGGCTGTTGCCAACTGTTCAACATTTTTGTAGGCTGATTGGACATTTGACCAGCAAAACCCATTGGATAATTGCGATTTTTTTGTTTTACAAATTGAAACAAGAAGTCAAGTTTCCAATGCTTATAACTCAGCTGGTTTTGCAGTCCTCCAAAATATTCCGGATTGAGATCAACCACGGTCTGTCTATCATCAGGAAATGCTATTTTGCCATCGTTGTTAACGTCTGCAAATTGGTACACTCCTGTTTGCGGATCAAGCCCTTTGTACTTGTAAAGCAGCTGAATATTTAGCGGTTGGTTGATGCGGTATTGCTCTTTATAGGATGATGATTCTAATCCCGGAAAGCGGAGGAGTTTGTTTTGGGCTAGGGTCAAATTCAGGCTCGTTGTCCAATTAAAATTTTTAGTGCTACAATTGAGGGTACGCAACGTAAATTCTAATCCTGTATTTTCGACAGTAGCATCAAGATTAGATTGTAATGCCGAAAATCCGGTTGTGCCCGGTAGCGGGATACCTACCAATTGATTAGAAGATCTATTGCGATACCATGCGGCTGTTAGAAAAACCCGATCGTGTAAGAACCCTGTTTCTAAAGCCACTTCCAGTTTCTTATTGGTCTCCCAACCAAAATCAGGATTATAAAGCCGTGTCGGCTGTAGCCCGATAACTCCATCATAAGGGATCCCTGATGAGGAATAGGTGTTTAAAAATTGATAGTCGCCAATCTGGTCATTACCCGTAGTTCCGTAGCTAGCACGAAGTTTACCAAAACTAAACCAAGAACTGTTTTTGAGAAAGGTTTCATTAGAAAATAGCCACGCAGCGCCCACTGCCCCAAAATTTGCAAATTGGTTGCCTGGACCAAAGCGACTGGAACCATCCCGTCTTCCCGTAAGGTTTACAATGTAACGTTCTTGCCAATTGTAGTTTATCCTCGCAAAAAAGGCCTGATACTTGTATACGGTTTCATCACTCAACTTTACCCTTACGTTAGTGGCCGATGCCAAATCATAAATGAGGCTGTTTGAACTAAAACCTGTTCCAGATTGAAAAAGATGGGAAGTACTTTGATTTTGAAATGTCCCGCCCAATAACATACTGAATTTTCCTTTACCTAATTCTTTTTCCCAGCTCATTTGTGGTTCTACAATCCAAGAACTGCGATTGGTGTTGTTTAAGTATATTCCGGAATAGGCGCTTCCAATCCCGTAGGAAGGATTGTATATGGTTGAGGGAGAAATACGGCTTTCGGTGTGGCGTAGGTCTGTAAATCCGAAACTACTTTTAAGTACAAATCCTGAGACTATTTCATAGGATAGCACTGTATTGGCAAGCAAATCGTTTGTTTTGGATTCGAATTTGGCGGATAGATTCCGCAATGGATTATCCCAAGTGCCATTTTCCCAATTGAGATTACCGTTAGCGTCATATAAGGCTGGGGCATTTGGAGGAAGAGCACGAGCATCATAAGTGAAGTCAAATGCGGGTTGATCATTATCTTGCGCAGTGTAATTAGCTGAGAATGTCATTTTGAATTTAGCATCTTCGGAACGGTGGTTCAGGCTAAATTGTGCTCCTCCAAGTTTGTATAGAAAATCCCCAGGAAAGACTGTTGATTCCGTATGATAATTCCCGCTGAAAAGAAATTGTGTAGTTTCCGATCCTCCTGAAATGGTACCTTGTAATTTTGAAATCGCGGCGGTGCCCCCTAGTAGTTCTTGCTGCCAATTCGTATAGCGGTTTTGATCCCAAGTCCCGTTGATGTCATAGTCCCATGCCTGATATTCGGTTATTCCATCATTGCTCAAGGCTTTTGCTCTCATAGCCAGATACTGCTGGGTGTTCATTAGTTTCATAAAACTGGTGACTTGACCACTCCCTGTTGATGCAGTAATAGTAAATTTTGTTTTTCCAGCCTTTCCTTTTTTGGTAGTTACCAACACGACTCCATTTGCGCCTCTGGAGCCGTAAATAGAAGTGGCATCGGCATCTTTTAAGACTTCAATACTTTCAATATTATCAGGGTTAATACTATTTAGAGGGCTTGTAACTGTTGGGAATGTGGTTGAAGTTTGATTGTAGCCAATGGGATCGGAGGAGTAGGGAACTCCGTCTATTACATATAAAGGAGCATTGCCCCCGGGACGAATGCTGTTTTGCCCCCTTATTTTTATCTCAAATCCTCCGCCTGGTATACCTGTAGTTTGGGTGATGCTGACCCCCGCCATTCGTCCCTGCATTGTTGCGAGCATATTGGTAACGGGTTGGATTTCTATGGCTGCCGACGAAATTTTAGAGATACTACCCGTGCGTTCGCTTTCCTTAACGGAGTAATAACCTGCGTTGACACGAACTTCCTGCAAAGAGGTTATGTCTTCTTGCAACTTTATGTTGATTATTTTGCGTCCGTTTATTGGTATTATCAGTGTTTTGAATCCTATGAAACTAGCCACTAGTGTATCATTAGGCGCCGCTTCTAAAGTATATTGACCATTGAAATCGGATGTTATTACTGATTTTGCTTTTCCTTTTATGGAAATGCTAACGCCGGGCAGCGGGTTTTGGCCGTCGGTAACGATACCGCTAATCTTAGATAGTGGTTGTATATTCTGTTTGTATTTTATTGAAGTGCTCGCTAGAGCAGGAGTGAAGGACAAGTACAATCCCAAAATAAATGGGGATATAAATCCTTTCCAAGACCTATAAATTGAAAAATTTTTCATACTATTGGTTTAGTTAATTAAAATGTGAATTTTGTTAGCGCTGGTCCTCTTGTCTAGTTTGTCGACGAGTAAGAGGGCCTTTTTTTATGTGATTAGCCACGATCCCGATAGCTATCGGGACTAAGGCACAAATTTTTATTATTTTATTAAGTCATAGGCGTTATCTGTTTTCTGTTGTGAGTTATCTGTTATCTGTTTTCTGTTGTGGTTTATCTGTTTTCCGTTTTCTGTTTTCTGTTTTCTGTTGTGGATTATCTGTTATCCGTTGTGAGTTATGGGTTGTCCGTTGTGTGTTGTTGCTTCTAATTAAGCTGAGTTATTTAATACTAAAATTCAGTTAACTAGTTGTTTTTTACATTTTTAAAAACGGCCGTTTTAATCAATTGTGACTTTTTACTATCTGTTTGGGTAAAACTGCTGCAACCATAAAGCCAAAGGCAGATAAGCGTTATGAATGCCACTATTAAAGCCGCTTTTATTTGTTTGTAGTATTTCATTTTTTCAATTTTTGTTGTTTACAAAACCAGTTGTGTACCCACTGATACATAGTGTAATTACAAAGGAAGATTGATTTACACTATGGGATCTTAGTCCTTTATTTATTGAATTTTTATTCATACGATTGGTTTAGATAATTGAAATGTAAATGTTGTTAGCACTGGTTCTCTTGTCTAGTTTATCGACGAGTAAGAGGGCATTTTTTGTTTTCGCCACGAGTCCTACAATCCATAAAACAACTACCCCTATTATCTCATACCATTCCATGTCTCAAATATAGAACGCTTAAATACTATTTCTTTTACTTGGAAATACAATGCTCCGTTTTTGACAACTCTTTCTCCCGAATTGACAACTCCATTTTAAAAGAGCACAAAAAAAGATGCTCTAGAGCATCTTTATACATTTTATAATTCTAATAACTTAAAAAACTCTGAAAGCTTAATATTTCTAGCTTCACAAATTTTATTTAAAGTGTAGAGAGTGATAGTATAATTTTTATCATTGTAAATTCTACGCGCGGTTTTCTCATCAATATTATGATTTAAAGCAAATTCTGTTTTTGCTTGAGTTTCTCCTATCCATTCTTTGGCTATATAGTCGCAAATTCTTCTATCTAAATTACTCATATTAACAAAATAAATGGTTAATGATTAAAATCAATCGGACAGTTGTCCGATTGTAAAAGAATTTTACTATATTTGTTTTTGAATTTATATATTTGCGTTTCTTCATATAAAATATTTGAAGCATTCGCTTTGAATCTCGTATCAGAAAATTGGCGTTTTATAACCACGAGATGATAAGTAAGATGCTCACGTCCGATGGCGTGGGCTCACTTATTTGTGGTTAAGGTATGCCAATGCCTCTGATGCAATAAGCTGAGTTCCATGCCATTTTTTATGCGCAAAAGTTCCTCACCTTTATTCTTAGCATCGCTTCTTTTTTAAAGTCTCGCATACCATTTAATGTACGGAATTAGTTGGGAAAAGCACTGCCTGCGTTGGGCTGCAACTGGCAACGGCAGTGTACTTTCCTTTTAATAATAATCTTTAAATCAAAGTGCCTATGAAAAAAAAAAACAAAAACCTTTGTGCCTTAGTCCCGATAGCTATCGGGATCGTTTTGAGAGGGAAGATTTATGAGTTTAGGAGGAATTATTTTTGTAATGATAGTTGGAGAAGGAGGAATAGGAAATAAAGATGCTGCGAGGTGTCTTTTTTTATGCCATTTTTTTGATAATGCGGGAAACCGTAAAGGGATAAAATTATAATTGTATACTTTTACTTGATAGAAATGTACGAATATCACTAAAAGTGGGTATTGTAATAATAATTAGAAAAGCTTTTATTTACAACATACAACACAAGACATATAGCACGTGTTATGGTAAAACTTTAAAAAAAAAGTGTTACTTCTTGATGTTATTGACAAGTTAACTGATACCCTTGCGCAACTTTGTCGTAAAATAACTATAAATTAACATTCGAAATTATAAAAAATATTATTTTTAACAAAAAAACTTATGAAAAATATACTCTTATTATTAGTAGTATTAACATTATCCTGTTGTAGCAAAGACGACAACAAACCCGAAAACCCAATAGACCAACTACCACCAGCTACACAAATAGGAGCAAATACTGCTGGATGTTTGGTAGATGGAAAGGCTTTTCTTCCAAACGGATACATCCCATCTGGAAATCTGGTCTGCAATTATATTAATGGAAAAGATTTTTCATTAGGTATTTTACAGAAAAACGATAATCAAACGCTATCGTTGAATGTTATCAGTTACAATAAAAGCTTAGTTGTTGGTGAAACATACCAACTTAAAGAATATGGTGCAAATTCTATATTTGGGGAATATGTTATATTTCAACAAATTGGAAACTTGACATATCAAACAAATTCAATTGTTAAAGGTGAGTTAAAGATTACTAACCATAATTTTGATAAAGCTGTTTTGTCAGGTGTTTTTTGGTTTGATGCCGTAAACGAAAAGGGAGAAAAAGTGCAAGTGCGTGAAGGTCGCTTTGACATGCAATACTAAATTAAAATTACTTCTCTTAATTAACTAAATTTAATTATTCAAGTTTATGAAAAAATTTTTACCCTTTCTCCCTATTTTGTTGTTTTCAGTCTTTACTAACGCCCAGCAAGACATCAATACTTCGTTTGCAACTCAAATGAATGATATGTTTGGCCAACTAGACAAAACAAAAGTCCCCAATGGTATCTTGCTGGATTATGGTATGGAGTTTGCAAACGTACCTGCCTTCAACGGTACACTTACAGACAGTACTTATACCAACGCTATCAATATCAAACAACTATACAACACACTCTTATCTTCCAGAATAACAAACACCATTCCTGCAATGGTAGCACCAGAGGTATTCGAAAACAACTGGAATAGCAATAGAACCGCAGGGGTAATATCATTGAGTGGCTTGTATTACAAATATGCTCAAATTGCATACAATGCTACTGTAGATAACAAACTAACCTACAGCAACAACAAATTTTATGATAAAATAATCAATGGCGTTTGGCAAAATCCCTACCAAGAATTACAAACCTTTGTCATGACACCTGCTATTGAGCAATACGACCAGTTGAGTTTTCAGGTTATTATTCCAACTGCGCTATTTTATACCAACAACAATAGTGGCGTAGCTTCTATCGCTATAGATTTCGATAACGGTCTAGGCTATCAAACTGTAGTTCGAGGTCAGGCACTCACAGTAACCTATACTACAACAGGGTTAAAGTATTGGAAATACAAACTCAATTTGACTAATGGTACAACATTGTACAGCCAATCCAAATTTCAAGTTGGGAGCAATACAGGAACTTTTGTAGAAGTTCCTCTACCACCAAAACCTGTATGCGAATTGTGCAAAACCAGTGTAACCACCGCAACAAGCACGGCAAAGCAACTTTACGGACAAACCATTACCGCTACAAAAGACTACGAAGGGGTTTATGGGCATGTAAAAATTACAATAGACTATGCAGGCGACCCCAATCAAGGACTCAAGAAACCACTTATTGTTGCCGAAGGGTTTGACCTTGGAGCACTTTTAAATCCCGAAAAAGTGTATGGAAACAATACTTATTCAGGAACATTTCAACCAAGTTTACAATATAGTGGTACAGCATTAAGAAGCCTTATTTTTGATAACACCAAACAATACGACATTATTTACGTAGATTGGGATAATGGTGCGGATTATATGCAGCGCAATGCGTATGCGCTAGAAGAAGTTATAAAGTGGGTCAATACAAATAAAACATCTACCACCAAAAACGTTGTACTTGGTCAAAGCATGGGTGGAGTTATAGCTCGCTATGCCCTTGCAGATATGGAGCAACGAGGGTTAAACCATCAAACAGGTTTGTTTATCTCGCATGATGCACCACAGCAAGGGGCAAATATCCCAATAGCTTCTCAGTATATGTTTCGTCATCTTACACGGCAATATGTGCAGGTGGGCAATACCAATTTGGGCAATTTAGTAACCATCCCTTTACTTGATAAATATGGTGCTTCAAATTATTTGTCCATTTTGGATGCACCAGCATCCAAACAATTAATTGCAAATTTTATTGATCCTAATTATGCTATTGACAATACTACTAACACTTCGTTTTATAACGAATTAAAGACTAAAGGTCTTTCTGGCAGTGGTGGTTATCCTTTACAATGTAGAAATATAGCAATAAGCAATGGTAGCGAATGCGGTACTATACAAAGCTTTAATCCGGGTGATGATTTGGTCAATTTTAATTACAACAAAGGATTGTCTTTTTGGGGAGATTTAGCTAGTTTAATTTATAATCCTTTAGGAGGATTAATTGGAGGAGAACTTATAAATAGAAATTTTTATGGGATAGCTATTTTAGGAAGCATTCCTGGTCATTCAAAATATAAAGCTGATTTTCAGGTGAAATCATTATACAACACTTCAGGCAACCAAATTTACAAAGGACGCCTCTCCTATACCAAAAAAATTGCATGGCTATTTAATGTTACAATAAACATTACGGATGTGTCCAAGAATCAACCTGCTGGAATATTACCTTTTGATACCTATGGAGGTGGTTATTTTGATACAAGAGCAGTTGCAGGGGCAGTAACTATAAACGGCTTATATGTTAGAGATCGTTTCGGTTTTATTCCCACCACAAGTGCATTAGACATTGGTCAAAGAAACGTAGCGTTGAATGATGTAGATTATAAAAAATCGTATGTAGGTGCCATAGCACCAGTTGCACCAAAAAATAGTCCTTTTGCGAATTTTATAAGTGATTTTAACATAAACTATCCCAACGAAAGAAACAGAAGCCACATTTCGTTTGATACTAGAAATGGCGATTGGTTAGCATCAGAACTCAATTCTTTGAATAATCCTAATGGAACTCCCATCCTAGCAAATTGCACCTACACATGTTCTGATTTTGTAATTGCAGGAAACTCTACATTATGTGGTAGTGCAGTTTATTCAGTGCCCAATGTGTCTACATATTATAATTGGACAATTACAGAAGGAGTAAATCTAGTAACCCTTACTGGCAATGGCTCAAATACAGTTGCTATAACTCCAAATGCATTGGCTAATGGAAAAGTTACGTTAAGCCTCTATTTAGGTAATTCGAATTGCGGTTACAAAACAATTACAAAAAGTGTTTGGGTAGGAAAGCCTTCTTTTTATTTAGAGGACTATTATTTTGAACCTCAACCTATAAAATCAACTATTACAATGGTAAGTGATCAGTCTAATTATACTTTAGATCAACAAGGTGTAACTTATGCTGCTCCCCAAAAAACGTACAACTTTTTGTGTGAATTTAAGATAGGATTAAAAACCTTAAATTAGCAGAATTATGTCAAGAACAAGAAGAG
>NZ_FRBU01000017.1 GCF_900142695.1 Flavobacterium xanthum
CAGGGAAAAGAATTAATTTTCTTTTCTTTGTTCTGAAAAAATATTTCATCTTTCTTTGAGATTCCTAACTTTCGCATTTATTAATTGAATTCAAGGATTAAAATCTCCAAATAGAAGAAGGGTGTAGTTCAATATTTCTTTCATTATTGATAAATTTTTTATTTGCAAAAAAAATCATATTTCTATCTGTTTTTTCTCTACATAATTAGTCGTACACCACCCAGTTCTGAAATTCTATAAGAAAAACGATCTCCTGGAGAACCGATAAACATAAAGTTTTTTGGAATATCCCATTTCTTTGACAATTCTTCTATTATTTCAGGACCAAAAGTGCCTTTAATTTCTATGAATTCAATATCGATGTCTGGATAAGCCCGATCGAGGACTTCTAAATCTTTGATCAATAAATCATTTGATTCGCCTTCTTTCTTAATATTTACAATTTTTAATTTTTTAGTTGTTTCATTGACTTCTACATATTGCATTACCTTGTTTAGAATGGCAACGTCATCTCCTTTTGTGAAAAAAACGAATTCCTGGGAATTAATTTTAACATTTAATTTCACTAAATAACGATTGCTAAATAAAACTATTTTCCGCAGTGGTTTAGAGAAATATTCCAAGGCATCAATTAATAATTGTATTAAAATAGTCCGATTGAGCATGATGGCTATGAAAAGTAAAGCGGGTAAAAGATATTTTATAAAGGTATAGAAGGATTCAATATTCATATAGAGATTACCTGCAAAAGCTATAGCTATAAAAGTAATGGCGATCACAACTGAAATTCCCCTAGCTCTTTCTGGACGAGGCAATTTTTTACGTTTGAATTTTAATAGTAAATTTCCAATCCCAAAGAGGCCCATTACAGCTAAAAAAGAAAAAGTATATACGCCAGCTAACGATACTAAATCGCCTTTAGTAACAAATAATACAGAAACACACAATACTAGAAAACTAATAATTATTCTATAATTAGAGCCGCGTTTGTTTTGTTTTAAAAAATAATTAGGCAAAATCCGGTCCAATGTCATACGGTTTAATAATCCTGAAACTCCAACAAATGAAGTTAATACGGCACCGCAAAGAACTAAAACCGCATCAACGGAAATTAGATAAGCTAACCAAGAACCTCCCGTAGTTTGCCCTAAATAGGCAAGAAGTGACTCTCGGTGATCTCCAACCTCTGCAAGAGGAATAATGCAAATAAGCAATAGTGCCAATACTGGATTAAAAAAGCTAACAATCGCCCACATGTTTCGCAATGTTTTTGGAAAAATACCATGCTCTTGTTCCTCTACAAAATTAGCTGAGCTTTCAAATCCTGAAATACCAAGCATCGCAGCTGAAAACCCTAAAAATAAGGCCGTAACGACACCGCCAGAGGACACTGGTACTTCCCAATTGATATAAAAAGTTTGGAAACCGTTATTCGAAATGAACCATAGTGAAGCTAAAACCAGCGTGCTTAATGTAATTAAATGTATTATAAAAATAATTACAGCCACAAAAGCGGATTCGCCAATACCCAAAATAGCCAAACCAGTGAAAGCTACTAAGACAACAATTGTAGCTATCGTTACATCAAACCCCGTAAAAATCCCATGCAAATAATGCATGCCTTCTGAAGCTGAAATCACGGCAGTAGCCATATAAGACAAGACGGTTAATGTGGCTGCGACAGAAGCTATTCTTTTTGTCGAAGTATTTAATAAAACATTATAAGCACCGCCGTTCAGCGGAATGGCACCTACTACTTCCCCGTATATTTTTCTGAATAAAAAAAGTACGACGGCAACTATTAACAGTGAAATCCATGCAAATTGTCCCGCATACATAATTGTTAATGCAGAAACATACAAACAGGAGGAGCTAATATCATTTCCGCATATTGCGGTAGCTTGTAACTCGTTTAATTTCTTGTGTAATTCTTTTTTCATTTTTAACTTAACAATTTTATTGTTTTTTTACGGTGCTAATTTTTGACACAGAAAAGACGAATAGCGTTTTAATAAATAATTTGTGACTAAAATTACTAACTTTTTTACTAAACTGAAAGTAATGAAACCACCAGTTTAATGGATATAAAAATAAGTAAGCTAATGAATACTTCAGTAGAGTTAAAAACCGAGTAAAAAAACAAAATGGCTTTTTACCTATTCAATTTTTGTGAAAAGTACAATTAATTTTTAAATATTTAGAGCCAATATAAAGGCAAGTTGTAGAAAATCATGGTTAATATAACGTCCTGTCATTTTACAGGATATTTAAGTGCGATAATAAAAAGGACTTAACCAACAATTTTTATACTACTTAGAAAGATTTATAATGCCCAACCAAGTTTAGTTGCTTAATGATCCTGAATTTAAGCAGTAGAGCAATAAAAAAAACCGCACTGTTTATAACAGTTGCGGTTTTCTAGACAAATAAAAATACTAAAAATGATCTTTAAATTAGAAGCAATATGCGTTTTCTGCTACTAACTTAGTAGTGATAGTTTCTCTTAATCCAACAATATTTGGCATATTGGTATATTTAGTAAAACGTCTTAAGCCCATTAGCATCATGCGTTGTTCATCACCTTCAGCAAAAGAGATTACACTTTCTTTTCCTTTTTGTGTCACAATGTCCACTGCTTTATAAAGGTATAATTTGGCCATAGCAATTTGCTCTTGTACTTTAGCTTCTCCTTCTTTTTTGGCTAATTTTTCAGTTCTAAGAATGGTACTTTCAGCCATATAAATTTCAATTAAGATGTCAGAAGCTGCCATCAACAGTTGTTGATGAGCATCTAAATCGGGTCCATATTTTTGAACTGCCCCACCAGCAACCATCAAGAATGCTTTTTTCAATTTGGTAATCATTTCTTTTTCCTCTGCAAAAAGTTCAGAGTAATCAGGTGTTTCGAAAGAAGGAATTCCCATTAATTCTTCCGTAACTTTCATCGCTGGACCTAACAAATCGACATGACCTTTCATCGCTTTTTTGATCAACATTCCTACAGATAGCATTCTGTTGATTTCGTTAGTACCTTCATAGATACGAGCGATACGTGCATCTCTCCAAGCACTTTCCATTGGAGTGTCTTCAGAGAATCCCATTCCACCAAAGATTTGAATACCTTCATCCGCGCAATTTTGAACATCTTCAGAAACCGCTACTTTCAATATAGAACATTCAATAGCATATTCTTCAACTCCTTTTAATTCCGCTTCTTGATGTGAAATTCCTTCCGCTTCCCGTGCTGAAATTCGATCTTCTACATCTTTCGCTGCGCGGTAAGAAGCACTCTCACCTGCATAACAACTGGTTGCCATTTCGGCTAATTTAGAACGGATAGCACCAAACTGAGAAATCGCAGTGTTGAATTGGATTCTTTCATTCGCATACTGCACAGAACCAGAAATCACTCTTCGCTGCGCATCTAAACAAGCTGCGGCTAATTTAATACGCCCTACGTTCAATGCATTCATTGCTATTTTAAAACCATTTCCTCTTTCAGATAACATGTTTTCAACGGGAACTTTCGTTTCGTTGAAAAAAACTTGCCTTGTAGAGGAAGCACGAATTCCTAATTTATGCTCTTCTTCACCCATAGAAATTCCGTTATCATTTGAGTTTTCTAGGATAAAACCAGTAATGTTTTTATCATCACCAATACGGGCAAAAACGATAAATAAGGAGCAAAAACCAGCGTTTGAAATCCACATTTTTTGTCCAGTGATTTTGTAATGTGTCCCATCTTCAGATAAAACTGCTTTCGTTTTTCCAGAATTGGCATCAGATCCAGCACCCGGTTCTGTCAAGCAATAAGCACCAAACCATTCGCCTGAAGCTAATTTAGGAACGTATTTTTGTTTTTGTTCTTCGGTTCCGTATAAAGTAATTGGCATTGTTCCAATTCCTGTATGCGCTCCAAAAGCAGTAGAGAATGATCCCGTTGCTCCAGAAATATAATCACAAACCAGCATCGTTGATACAAATCCCATTCCCAATCCACCGTAAGCTTCAGGAACAGCAACTCCCAAAAGACCTAAGTCTCCTGCTTTTTTCATACATTCTTCTGTATACGCATAATCCTTTTTCTCAAAACGATCTTTGTTTGCCCATAATTCTTTGTCTACGAACTCTTTTACGGAGTCCCGCATCATTAATTGTTCTTCTGTAAAATCTTCTGGAGTGAAGATGTCCTCGCACTTTGTTTCTTTAACCAAAAACTGACCGCCACGGGTTACGTTTTTTTCAACTGTATCTGCCATTTTTTTATTTTTTAATATGTTTTTTTATTCATGATCTTCATCCTCAAAAAACGAATGATAATGTTGGACTATAAAAGCTCGTAAACCCCAGCACTACCTTGTCCTGTTCCCACACACATCGTAACAATACCATATTTGTTTCCACGACGTTTCATTTCGTCGAATAATTGAACTGATAATTTAGCTCCAGTACATCCCAGTGGGTGTCCCATTGCAATTGCACCACCATTAACGTTAATAATGTCAGGGTTTAAATTAAGTTCTCTTATTACTGCTAACGATTGTGAGGCAAAAGCTTCGTTTAATTCAATTAAGTCAATATCATTTATAGTTAATCCTGCTTGTTTCAATACTTTTGGTATTGCTTTTACAGGTCCTATTCCCATTATTCTAGGTTCAACACCAGCTGAAGCAAAGTTCACTAATCGTGCAATAGGTTCAAGATTATATTCTTTTACCATCTCTTCACTCATAACAAGCACAAAAGCAGCACCATCACTCATTTGTGAGGAGTTACCAGCTGTTACACTTCCGCCAGCTTCAAAAACCGGTCGTAAACCAGCCAGCGCTTCCTTTGAAGTTCCTGCTCTAGGTCCTTCATCTTTATTAACAATATAGGATTTAGTTTCTTTTTTTCCGTTTTCGTTGATAAACGTTTGTTCAACGGTAATAGGAACAATTTGTTTGTCAAATTTACCTTCGGCTTGTGCTTTCAAAGCTTTCATGTGAGAATGATAAGCAAATTCATCTTGGTCTTCTCTAGATACCTTAAACTGTTGTGCAACGGCTTCGGCTGTTAAACCCATTCCCCAGTAGTAGTCTTCGTTTCCTGCTTTTGCAACAGCATAATCCGGCGTGGGCTTGTACCCTCCCATCGGAATAAAACTCATGCTTTCAGCACCACCAGCAATAATACAATGTGCCATTCCTGATTGGATTTTTGCAGTTGCCATTCCAATAGTTTCCAATCCTGATGCACAATACCGGTTGACCGTTACACCTGGAACATCTTCAATTTTTAATCCCATCAAAGAGATCAAACGTCCTACATTAAGACCTTGTTCTGCTTCTGGCATGGCATTTCCTACCATTACATCATCAATACGCGTTTTATCAAAGTCTGGCAATTCATTCATCATAAATTGAATCGTTTCTGCTGCTAACTCATCGGGTCTTTTAAATCTAAAAACTCCCTTTGGTGCTTTACCTACCGCAGTACGATAAGCTTTAACTATATATGCTGTTTTCATATTTTTTATTTTTAAGAGTAGAGAATTTGCAGAATAGAAAATAAACTTTGAACGATGTGTTGAATCTATCTTCTATCCTCTTTATTCTATTTTCTAATTACGAAGTGGTTTTCCTTTGGTTAACATAAATTGGATTCTTTCCAATGTTTTTCTTTCCGTACAAAGTGATAAAAATGCTTCTCTTTCAAGGTCTAATAAGTATTGTTCAGACACTAATGTAGGTTCCGATAAATCTCCACCAGCCATTACATAAGCTAATTTATTTGCTATTTTCTTATCATGTTCAGAGATGTATTTACCAGCTTCCATTTGGTCCGTCCCTACTAAGAACATTCCTAAAGCTTGTTTTCCTAGTACTTTTACATCTGTTCTGCGAATAGGTTGAGTGTAACCAGCTTCGGCCATTAGTAAAGCATGTTTCTTTGCTTCGGCAATTTGACGGTCTTTGTTTACCACAATAATATCTTTACCTTTTTGTAAAAGTCCAGTGTCAAACGCTTCATAACCTGAGGTGGATACTTTGGCCATGGCAATGGTCAAGAAATATTCTTGTAATACATTCAGCTCGACATCATTTTTATGGAATAAATCGGAAGCACGCATAGCCAATTCTTTCGAACCACCACCGCCTGGGATTACCCCTACGCCAAATTCAACTAATCCCATATATGTTTCTGCGGCAGCAACTACTTTGTCCGCATGCAAACTCATTTCGCAACCACCACCAAAAGTCATTCCGTGTGGTGCAACTACCACTGGAATTCCAGAGTAGCGCACGCGCATCATCGTGTCTTGAAACATTTTGATCGCCATATTCAATTCATCATATTCTTGCTCAACTGCCATCATGAATATCATCCCGATATTGGCACCAACAGAGAAATTCGCTGCTTGATTTCCAATAACCAATCCATGGTATTCTTTTTCAGATAAGTCGATTGCTTTATTGATTGCGGCCAAAACATCGCCACCAATCGTATTCATTTTGGATTGGAATTCTAAATTCAAGATTCCGTCTCCTAAATCTTGTATAATCGCTCCGCTATTACTCCACACTTTTTTGCTTTCGCGAATGTTATTCAGGATTATAAAAGCATCCTGACCTGGTACTTTGTTTTGTGACTTCGTAGGGATATTGTAGAAAAAAGTTGCTCCTTCTTTTATAGAATAAAAACTAGAACTTCCAGAAGCTAGCATCTCAGTTACCCAAGCTGCTGGTTCAAGACCTTCTGCTTTCATGATGTCGATTCCTTTTTCGACACCAATGGCATCCCAAATTTCGAATGGACCATTTTCCCATCCAAAACCAGCTTTCATTGCATCGTCGATCTTGTATAATTCATCTGAGATTTCAGGAATTCTATTCGAAACATAAGCAAACATTCCAGCAAAGCTCTTTCTATAAAATTCTCCTGCTTTGTCTTTCCCTTTTACCAAAACCTTGAAACGATCAATAGGTTTATCTATCGTTTTTGTCAGTTCCAAAGTAGCGAAAGACGCTTTTTTAGCCGGACGGTATTCTAATGTATCTAAGTCTAAAGATAAAATATCTTTGTCTACTTTTTTGTAAAAACCTTGACCTGTTTTGCTTCCCAACCATTTGTTTTCCATCATTTTGTTGACGAAATCTGGTAATTTGAACAATTCGTGTTGTTCGTCGTTAGGACAGTTTTCGTAAATTCCGTTGGCAACATGTACCAAAGTATCTAATCCAACTACGTCAACCGTTCTGAAAGTAGCCGATTTTGGTCGACCAATAACTGGACCAGTCAATTTATCTACTTCTTCAATCGTTAATCCCATTTCTTTTACCAAATGGAACAAACTTTGAATCCCGTAAATCCCGATTCGGTTTCCAATAAAGGCAGGCGTATCTTTGGCAACAACCGAAGTTTTTCCCAAAAAGCGAGAACCATAATCTGTAAGGAAATCCAAAACTTCAGTTGCTGTTCGTGGGCCAGGAATGATTTCGAATAATTTCAAATAACGCGCAGGATTAAAAAAGTGGGTCCCACAGAAGTGTTTTTGAAAATCTTCGCTTCGTCCTTCACTCATAAAGTGAATTGGAATTCCAGACGTATTTGAAGTTACTAAGGTTCCCGGTTTTCTGAATTTTTCAATCTGTTCAAAAACCATTTTCTTGATGTCCAAACGTTCTACTACAACTTCAATAATCCAATCCATAGTAGCAATTTTTGCCATGTCGTCAGTGGTATTTCCAGTTGTGATTCTGCTTGCAAATTGCTGACTGTAAATAGGAGAGGGCTTCGATTTAAGGGAATTGGCTAAATGCTCATTCACTAATCGGTTTCTTACTATTTTACTTTCTAGAGTGAGTCCTTTTTTAGCTTCTGCTTCCGTAAGTTCTCTTGGAACAATGTCCAATAGTAAAACTTCAACTCCAATGTTGGCAAAATGGCACGCAATTCCAGAACCCATAATTCCGGATCCTATCACTGCAACTTTTTTAATTGTGCGTTTCATACTTAGTTTATATTTGTTTTTTTGTTAGAAAAAGATAGCCTGAATTTTAAGAAGTACTGACAATCTTAGAGATTTCATTTTCTATCTTTTCAGATTGATCCGTCAGTTCGTTGACGCTCGTTCGATTAAAAATATTTTTGTCTAGAATTAATTCATTTATGATGTCAGCCACCTCTATAAAATGCATTAGTTTTTCTTCTGGAATAGATTGTTTGACCGCATCATTGAATTTCAACACGGTATTTTTTGATAATTCTCTTTTTTCTTTACCAAATTCGGTTAAGTAAATCAATACACCACGGCCATCTTCAGGATTTTTTTTCCGGATTATTAGGCCTTTTTCCTCCATGGATTTCAAGGTTCTGGTTAGGCTAGTGGCCTCCATTCCCATTTTTGGACCCAATGACGTGGAAGGCGTTCCTTTTTCCTTATCCATGCTTAATAAAGCAAACCCTGTAGCCATGGTTGCCCCATATTTAGAAGCTTCCTCGTTGTACATTCTGGAAACTGCTTGCCACGTGGCACGTAGAATATAATCTATTGTTTTATCTTTCATAAGTAACTATATCGTTTTCAAATATAATAAAAAATACTATGCACGCATAATATATTCAATTATTTTTTTGTTAAAAAGTATTAAATATAAAAAATCTCCGCTGAAATACAGGAGATTATGCTCGTTTTTAAGAAGATTTATTTTATTTGGGCGTATCCCTGCGGGTCGGGCTGTCCGTTGTATCTTTTATGAAGCCCAAAAAATTGGGTTTCATAAAAGGATGCCACTTCCATCCCTTACGCAAATCGAGTTACGAGGAAATTAAAACTATTATGGTATAATACTATATTATGGATTTGCGCTAGAACGGCTGTGTCGGGGACCAATAGTTTGGTTAAATCAATTACTGAAATGAGGAGAGAGGGTCAGTGGTTACCAAAATAAAGGATAGGTTCATATTTCGATAGTGCAGACTGCACTATGAAAATCAAGTATGATATAATAGTCTTTTAGTAGCATTTACTATTTTGGAATAAAAGTAATTACAGCCGCTAATTGTTTTTTTTATTCACAAAAGGAAAGTCTTTGTTATACAGCTCTTTCTCGGAAGGACTCTTATAACTGTTATCCAAGCATTTAAATAAGAAAACCATGAAGGCTATTCATGGTTTTCAATTTAAAATAGTCTTTTAAGATTTCTTAAACTCCCCATTATCCACATCTTTCAAGAATTTAATAACTCCTGGGAAATAGGTTTTTGGATCATCGTATTGAGAAAGATGACTTCCGTTAGGGCAGAACAAGAAACGTCCGTTTTGGACTTCATTGGCAATCCATTTCATGTGTTCGGGATCCATGGTGTCGTATTTAGAACCAATACTCAACGTAGGTACAGTAAGTGTTTTTAATCTCGCTTTGACATCCCAATTTTTAAGAGTCGCATTTCCAGTAATGCCAAATTCACTATGGCCTTGCATATACACATATACATTTGGATTAATGTGCTTGAAACATCGGGTTATGGATTCAGGCCATTGCGCTTGTGGCATTCTCAAAACATGTTCGGTGTAATAGTATTCAAAGAGTAATTCGCTGTATTTTGGATTGTCAAAATCATTGTTTTTCTCCATATCCTGTAATTGTTTTAGGATTTTAGGATCCATTTGTGGAGCTAGAACATTTTTGGCGTACGCATTATATTCTGGAGCACTTGCCATCATATTCGAGATAATCAAGCCTTTTAGGTTTTTTTGGTATTTCAACGCGTATTCCATAGCTAGAATGCCGCCCCAAGATTGCCCCATTAGGTAAAAATTAGAACTGTCTAATCCTAATGCGATGCGTACTTGCTCAACTTCCTCTACAAAACGTGCGTTAGTCCACAAACTGTTGTCATCAGGTTGATCGCTGTAATATGAACCGAGTTGGTCGTAATAAATGTATTCAATGCTTTCGTTAGGAAAATAGCCGTCGAAAGCTTCGTATAATTCATGAGTCAATCCAGGACCGCCGTGTAAAAGCAGCACTTTTATTTTTGGATTATTACCCACAGTTTTCGTCCAAACCTTAAAAGTCCCTTTTGGTGTTTTTATCGGGATCATTTTAATTCCACCTGTGAGTTGGTCGTCTCGTTTGGAGAAATCTAAATAATTTGCTTTTATAGAATCGTCCTTTGGCTTTTGCTGACAATTAGACAGTAACAGCATACTTATTGCGGCGAAAAGTAGGACTTTTAGTTTCATAACAGAACGATTTTATGTGTACTAGTTGTAGATTTTGTGGAACAAATCGATGTATTTCTCCATTACAATTTTTCGTTTCAATTTTAGTGTTGGAGTCAATTGTCCGCCTTCTATAGACCATAAATCTGGGGTCAGTTCAAAACGTTTTATTTTTTCCCAATTCCCAAACTTTTCATTCAACTTATCCACTTCAAGTTGGATGCGCTCAATTACTTTTTCGTTTACAATTATTTCTTCATTGCTTTTTCCAATATTGATTCCGTGAATAACAGCCCATTCTTTGATAAAATCAAAACTAGGTTGAATAAATGCAGCGGGCATTTTTTGTCCATCACCAATCACCATGATTTGTTCAATAAAACGAGATTGCTTCATTGTATTTTCAATTAGTTGTGGCGCAATATATTTTCCTCCAGAAGTTTTGAACATTTCTTTTTTGCGATCCGTGATTTTTAAAAAACCATCTTGGTCAAATATTCCGATGTCTCCCGTGTGAAAATAACCATCTGTAATGACTTCATTAGTTAATTTTTCATCTTTAAAATAGCCCATCATAACGTTTGGACCTTTACAAAGAATTTCACCATCTTCCGCTATTAAGACTTCTACATTATCAATAACTTTCCCAACTGTTCCTACTCTAAAACCATGATTTCTTAGATCATTAACGGAGATTACGGGAGAAGTTTCGGTCAAACCATATCCTTCCATAACTGGGATTTCAGCCGCAGCAAAAATACGTGCTAATCTGGGTTGTAATGCCGCGCTTCCAGAAACCATTAAATCAAGGTTTCCACCCAAGCCTTCTTTCCATTTACTAAAAATCAGTTTTCGTGCAATTTTGAGTTGGAACTCATACCACAACCCATTTTTACCATACGGCTCATAGATTAAACCTAAGTCAATCGCCCAAAAGAAGAGTTTCTTCTTGATGCCAGTTAATTCACCTCCTTTAGCATAAATTTTATCGTACACTTTTTCCAAAAGCCTAGGAACTGCCGTGATAACTGTTGGTTTTACTTCTTTTAAATTATCGCTAATCTTGTCAATTGATTCTCCAAAGTATACTGAAACGCCATAATATTGGTATAAGTACAAAATCATTCTCTCAAAAATATGACAAATAGGAAGGAAACTCAAAGCACGACTTCTCCCTGCTTCAAATGGAATTCTAGTCGCACTATTCAAAACATTTGATACAATATTTTTATGAGAAAGCATGACTCCTTTGGGCCTACCTGTTGTTCCAGAGGTATAGATAATGGTTGCTAAATCTTCGGTTTTTACATTATTTTTTCGCTCTTCAACGGTATCTTGATTTCCGGTATCAACGCCTAGAATCAATAAATCATTCCAGTTTTTACACCCTTCAATTTCATTGAATGAGTAGACATCTTTTAGAGAAGGCACTTTGTCCTTAATCAAATTTACTTTTCGAAGTACTTCCGCATCTGACACGAAGCAATAAACAGCTTCGGAATGATTAAGGATATACTCATAATCTTCTTCAGAAATTGTTGGATAAATAGGAACGTTTTGGGCTCCTATTTGCAAAACGCCAATATCCATAATATTCCATTCCGTTCTATTATTAGAGGAGATGATTGCAATTTTATCATCCTTTTGCACTCCCATTCTTAATAGTGCTCGCGATACCGCATTGGCTTTGGCAATATATTCTTGTGTAGATGTTTTTATCCATTCACCATTCTGCTTGCTTACTAAAGCATCTGGAATAGAATTGTACTTTTCTTGCTGATAATAAGGGAAATCAAAGAGGCGAGTGATATTTGTCATTATAAAAATATTGGATTTAGATGCAAATTAAAAAAAAAATAAGGATAAATTTAGTAAATCAGAATTTATATCGTAAAAATTTCATGGATTATTGAAAATCAACGAAATCGTTTTCTTAGTTTCAGGCGTAATAAGTTGATTTTAAATGTAAAAACGTTTCGTATTCTAAAATTAGTAAAACATCATAACTTGAACAGGAATAGTACTATAAATGGTTTAAAAATTTTGGACGACAAGAAAATACAAAGGCAATCCGATCGTGATATTTATTGGAAAAGTTACCGCTAAGGCCATAGGTAAAAAGAGTCCAGGGTTTGCTTTAGGAACAGTAATTTTCATTGCGGCGGGAACAGCAATATACGAGGCACTTGCGGCAAGTACTGCAAAAATAAAGCGATTGGTTATGTCCGTTGTCACCAACGAACTTAGTACGGCAAATAGGCAGCCATTGAATAAAGGAATCAGAATCGCAAAAAGGAAGGGGAACCATCCAAAGGAAAAGAATGATTTGAGTTTTCGACCACTTGTTATTCCCATATCTAATAGAAATATAGCCAGAAATCCTTTAAAAAGATCATTAGTAAAGGGTTCAATTCCTTGGGCTTGTTTTTCGCTAGCCAGGAAACCAATTACCAAACTACCAAGGATAAGCAGCACACTTCCGTTTGTTAAAGAATGTTTGATGACGGTACTTTTTTCGATTGTAGTTGTTTTATCTTTATTAAAAAAAGATATTAAAACGAGCCCTATAATGATGGCAGGGGATTCCATTAAAGCCATAATGGCAACCATGTGACCATGAAGCGTTAGCTGCTGGGACTCCAAAAACGAAACTGCCGTGACAAAAGTTACCGCACTAACGGAGCCATAAGCTGCAGCAATAGCACCAGAATCAAAGACACTCAATTTTCGTTTAAGAATAAAAAAAGTGTATAGCGGGATTGTGGAGGAGATAAAAATTCCAAACAGCATGGACCAAACAATTTCGCTCGTGAATACTTCATGTGACAATTCTTGACCCCCTTTAAATCCTATGGAGAAGAGTAGGTAAAGAGAAATAAATTTAGAGGAATTAGGAGGTATTTCCAAATCGCTTTTTAAATATACTGCTATGATTCCGAGTACAAAAAAGAGTAATGCTGGATTTGTTAGATTTTCAATTAATAAATTAAGGTTCATATTTTTTGATTCGTTGGATTTTGTTACTACTTTTAATTGTTATGGGTTTAATTCTACTTAGATATTTAAAACGCTATCTGATTTTAGAAAATTTTAATCTCATTCCAGTTTTCGATTCATTAAAGGCTCCATTATTAAATACAATTGTTCCGTTGACTATTGTTTTTATAATTTTACTTTTAAATGCTTGATCTTCAAAAGGCGACCACTTGCATTTGTAAAGAATATTATTGGGAGTTACTGTCCAAGGTTTATTGATGTCTACTAGAACTAAATCAGCAAAATAGCCATCGCGAATGTATCCTCTTTCTTTAATTTTATAAATAAGAGCAACATTGTGGCACATTTTTTCTACAATTTTTTCCAAGCTAATCTTTCCTTGATGAAACAATTCAAGCATTACAGGCAAAGCGTGTTGCACTAATGGTCCTCCAGACATAGCCTCAAAATAGGTGCCTGACTTTTCTTTGAGAGTATGAGGTGCGTGATCGGTTGCAATGATGTCTAACCTATTTTCTAATAGCGATTGTAAAAGACCATTTTTGTCTTGTTCTGTTTTTATAGCGGGATTCCATTTTATTTTAGAACCTAATTTTTGATAATCTTGATCTGAAAACCAAAGATGATGAATGCAGGCCTCCGCTGTGATTCGCTTCTCACTTATTGGGGTTGTATTATCAAATAAATAGGCTTCTGCCAAAGTAGAAATATGAAAGAAGTGCAGCCTATTGTTGTGTTTTCGGGCAATTTGCAATACTCGTTTTGTAGCGGTCACACACGCTCCCTCGCTTCTTATTTTGGGATGACAATCAAAAGGAATGTCTGCACCATATTGTTTCCGGTACCATTCTGTATTTCTTTTGATGATTGCGTCATCTTCACTATGCAGGGCAATAAGTGTCTCTGATCTCGAAAAGAGTTTTTCTAAAAAATCGGGATAATTTGCCAAAATGCCTTCATCATTATTAAAATAAAGTCCATCATCAGTAATACCGCAGACATTTTCAGTGTTCGTTTTCAGGGCTTCTTCTAAATTGTCTTTATTAATTCCCATAAAAAAGGAATAGTTGACTAAGGAAGTCTGAGAAGCAATAGTGTATTTATCTTCAAGTAATTGTTGGGTTAAAGTATTTGGTATCGTGTTTGGCATTTCCATATAAGAGGTAATGCCGCCCGCTGCAGCTGCTTTAGATTCTGAGTAAATCGTTGCTTTGCTGGTAAGCCCCGGTTCTCTAAAATGAACTTGATCATCAATGATACCTGGCAAAAGATACAAACCTTCTGCTTCTATGATATGTGCTTCATTATCTGTAATGTTATTTGATATGGTTTCGATACGCTCTCCAACAATTAAAACATCAGTAATTTTCATTAGACCTTCATTGACTACGGTCGCATTTTTGATTAAAATCCTCATTGGTTATCTGTTTTTGGAAGCTCTTTCCAATCGATCATTAATTGTTCTTCCTAGGCCATTATCAGGGAAGCGTTCGGCAAGGATAATGTCGATTTGCATGCTGTCTAATTCATGTAGTGAAGCATATAATTTTGAAGTTGCTTCTTGTAAATTGCCAGAAGGAGAAAGAATAATTTGGCATGCAACGTCTTGCTCTTTTTCCGGTTGTTTAAATAGTAATAATCCAATTTTTTTATTTGGAAACAACTTAACCTGTTCTAAAACATTGGTTGTTAAAAATAAAGTCGATTTAGGAGCATAATGTCTTGATAACATACCAGGTGCTTCAGGAGCGTTTTCGTTTTTATTCAAAAGAGATACTGGTCCTACAATTTTTTCAATTTCTTCTTTTGAGATGGCTCCCAAACGATAAATAATTATTTCATCGTCATGAAAGCCAACAATTGTTGACTCTATTCCTGCTTTACATACACCGCCATCTAAAACCATCGGCAGTTTGTCTCCAAAATAGTTCTCAACATGTTCCGCTGAAGTTGGACTAATAGAACTAAATGGGTTTGCGCTAGGTGCTGCCAAAGGAAAATCGAGTTGGTGCAAAAGGGATAATGCTACAGGATGATTTGGGATTCTAACGGCAACTGTTGGTTTTCCAGCAGTTATGCGATCTGGGACCGAAGCATGCTTTTTTAGTAAAAGGGTTAGTGGTCCAGGCCAAAATAGTTTGGCCAAAATTTTAGCAGATTCCGGTATTTCTATGGCTACTTTATTTAAATCCTCTATTTGTTTAATGTGTACAATCAAAGGATTAAAAGACGGTCTTTGCTTAGTGCGGTAAATGGTATCAATTGCTTTCTCACTATAAATATTTCCTGCTAAACCGTAAACCGTTTCTGTGGGAAAACCAATGATATCCTCCTTTTTTAAAAGTTCTACAGCGAGTTCAATAGCATTACTAATCATAATTTGTTAAGGGTTGCAAAAATCACAATACATGGGATCTTCAGTTAATTTTTTATTTGGAAATTTGTCTTCTTTGGTAAAAGAGCATTTCTGACAGGTGTAAATGTAGCTTAAAGTTGATCGAGTGGGACCGTGGCATAAATTGCAGGGTAAACCTGGTTTAGCATCGGTAATTCCAAATCCTGGTGTAAAGCATGCAGGGCAACAGGATTGTATTTTTGTGATGAGTTTTTTGGTAGCCTTCTCAATCACTTTCATTCGGGTTGGGTTATACATTGCCCGCATGTCCGTTTCAACGTAGGCCATGCCAAATTGCTGTATGAATTTTTGAAAAATGATGTTTAGGGTGTCCCAATCTGTAATTCCTTTTTCAACTTCAGTACAATCATCCTTTGTTTTTTTTACAATTAAACCATGAGAAGGAAAATTTACTTTTTCAGCAAATTCCCTTAATTGTAACTCATTTTTAATCTCAGCACCATTAAAGTTCGTTTCTAGACTCAATTCTCGGGCGATAATTTCTATCTTATTTTTTTTATCAAGGAGTAGTACTATTTCATCATTGGCGTGAGCAAAAAAAAGGGAGGGATGAGGTCCAAAGGAACCTTCGCTAGCGATTACCATGTCGCAATCTGTGAGAGCTAAGGCCATTAAACATTTATTTTTAAGTGTTGTAATTGGATCGTCCTTGCGTTCTATTTCGCCGGTGAATGTTCCAAGTACATCCGAATCAAATTCTGGAATAACAAAACAGTGGACGCCTAGTTCTTTTTCAAAAAGGGGAGCTATTACTTTTTCTTTCTCGTGCTTAGTGGCAATGAGTAACTTTCTTTCTGCGAACATGTGTTATTCAATTGTAATCATGATATCAGTATCTATTTTTATTTTTAGATTTTCTTTATTAGCGTAACTTATAATCTGATCAATAGTTGTTTTTGCTTCCGTTAGTTCTATTACTCTTTTTAAACCCGCTTCGTCAGCTTTACCTGATCGTATATCAGAACTAAAGTTTTTAAGATTATGAAAATTAATTTTTGTGTTTATCAGATTGAATAAAACTTCTTTGGCTTCTTCATTTGTGAATGGCCCTTTAGTCAATTGAATTTTTTGTATTTTTTCCATTTGTGAAAATTGGTTTGATAGTGTTACAGGTTGGTAAGCGAATAAGGTTTAATAGTGCAATTAAAATTACTGCGTAAGATAATTCGCTTAATATTAAATCGTCAAACTGAATTGTGCTCAGTATAGCTATAATTAAAATCGCAGTCCAGAGCATTATCGTCAAAAAAGATCGTGTTAGTTTCATGTTTTATCGTGGGATTTATTTGTTGTTAAAGGATAGAATTGATAATAAAATTACAGGGCAATAATAATTTTTGATTGGGAAAATTGCGTAGATAGTAAGTCGTCAATTAGTATGGTGATTACTAAAGCTGAAATTAAAACAGCAGTCCAGAGGATTATTTTAAAAGTTGGTTTTGTTAGTCTCATTTTTTATGTGGAATTAGCAGTACTACTATTTTTATTTTATGATTTGTAATTTTTAAGATTGTTATGCTTTTTGAAGTGGAATTACTTCGCTTAACTTCTAATTTCTCAAAAAGTTAAGCGAATGTCATAAGCATCTATATGCATCTATAATATCCTATTATTTGGTTACTAATTCAAAATATTAGAAAAGTAAATGGTATAGAGCAAATTCCAAGCGCACGACTATGTGCGGCAATTCCTGTTTTATCATTTTCTTGTTTTTTCATTTCATAAATACTCGTACTTAAACTCTGTTTTGTTTAATAAAAGAGGTGGTACTTATATAACAGCAAATTTCAGTGTTTTTATTCATAAATTTTTATTTATATTTGCAATAGTAATCATTAAATAAATTTATGAATTATACTTTACATCAGCTTCAGATATTTTTAAAGGTTGTCAAAACGCAGAGTGTCACAAAAGCGTCCGAAGTGTTGCACCTAACTCAACCTGCGGTATCTATTCAACTCAAAAATTTTCAAGATCAATTTGACATTCCCTTAACCGAAGTGGTAGGTAGAAGATTGTATGTTACCGATTTTGGAAACGAAATTGCTGAGGTAGCAGAAAAAATAATAAATCAAGTCGAGGCCATTAATTTTAAAACGATGGCGTACAAGGGGCAATTAACTGGACGATTAAAAATTTCTATTGTTTCGACAGGTAAATATATTATGCCGTTCTTCCTAGCAGATTTTATTAAAGAACATTCCGGCATCGAATTGCAAATGGACGTAACCAATAAAAGTGGAGTAATTAGTAGTTTGGAAAAAAACGAAGTGGATTTTGCCCTAGTGTCCGTTTTACCTACGACCTTAAATATTGAAAAATTAGATTTGCTTCAAAATAAATTATATTTGGTCAGTGACTCTAAAACAGACTTTAAAGACGCTACAGATCTAAATGAGATATTCAAAGAAATTCCGCTAATTTACAGGGAAAAAGGGTCTGGCACGCGCCAAACAATGGAACGTTTTATCGAGCGAAATGCTGTTATTATTCAAAAAAAAATGGAACTTACTTCTAATGAAGCAGTCAAGCAAGCGGTGATCGCAGGATTAGGATGTTCTATTATGCCTTTAATTGGAATCAAAAATGAGTTATCCAATCAGGAACTGCAAATTATTCCTTTTAAAGGGTTGCCAATTAAAACAACCTGGAGTTTAATATGGCTGAAAGGAAAAAAACATGGTCCAGTTGCTGCTGCGCTCTTGGATTATATGCATAAAGAAAAGGATAATATAGTTAAAGAAAAATTCAATTGGTATGAGAATTATTAAGTGTTTTTACTAGTATAAAATAGCTTCGAATCCTTTTTTAAAACAAGACCTATTTCATTTTTGTGCACTAGTATGTCCGTCATTGGAATGATATCATTATAAATAGTAGGCGTGCATAGTATGTTTACTTATATTTGTTTCAATTAAAACTTAATGTAATGATAAAGCCCACGTTAACCTCTCTTTTAAACATCGATAGACCGCTGATAATGGCGCCTATGTTTTTGGTTTCGAATACTAAAATGGTAATTGAAGGCATGAAAGTAGGTGTGGCAGGTTGCATACCAGCCTTAAACTACAGAACTTTAGAGGAATTACGCGCTTCAATTCTGGAGCTTAGAGCTGCTAAAGTTCCCGGAGGAAGTTTTGGATATAATTTGATTGTCAATAAATCAAATATAAAATACAAAGATCAATTAGCTGTTTTATGCGCCGAGAAAGTAGATTTTATTATCACTTCTTTAGGATCACCCGAAGAAACTATTAATGCCGCCCATAAAGTAGGAATAAAAGTTTTTTGTGACGTTACCGATTTGGCTTTCGCCAAAAAAGTTGAAAGTTTAGGTGCCGATGCTCTGATTGCAGTCAATAATTTGGCTGGAGGACATAGAGGGGATCATTCGCCAGAAGATTTAATAAAAGAGTTGAATGTGAACACAACATTGCCCGTTATTTCTGCAGGTGGCGTGAGTACTAAAGCGGATTTAGATACAATGTTAGGTTATGGTGCCGTTGGCGTATCTGTGGGTAGTCCATTTATAGCCTCAATCGAATCAGGCGTTTCTGAAGAGTAC
Source organism: Flavobacterium xanthum (assembly GCF_900142695.1). Taxonomy (GTDB): domain Bacteria; phylum Bacteroidota; class Bacteroidia; order Flavobacteriales; family Flavobacteriaceae; genus Flavobacterium; species Flavobacterium xanthum. The sequence goes on from NZ_FRBU01000017.1 coordinate 19,189, forward strand.
AAACAAGCTTGCGTCGATTATGGTGCTAAAGATATTGTTCTAACTGAGAAAATATCTGGTACGCCTTGCACAGTGATCAAAACACCTTACGTTCAAAAAGTAGGAACGAAGCAATCTTGGATTGAAAGAACTTTGAGCAAGAATAAAAGTCTGAAAAAATGGGTAAAAATGATTCGTTATCTTTTGGGATCAAATGCCGTTAGCAAAGCAGCTACCGAAGTGACTTACAAAACAGTTTGGGTGGCTGGTCCTACCATTGAAAACACGATTGCAATCCGACCTGTTTCCGCGATTGTTGATACATTGACGGTCTGATTTAGTGCGGTTTTATGGTTGTCCATTTTGAATTACAGGACTGCTTCGGACTTTTTTCCAAATTTCCCGAAACACAATTGCTATACTGAACGCCTAGTGTTGCAAAATACAACAGATCCTTTTCAAAACATATATGCGTTTCCTGTTTTTCAATGTGAGATTGTTTATCTCGCATTAAATATTTAAATAGTATCCCACAAAAAAAGCGCTCTCGAAAGAGAGCGCTTTTGGTATTTTAATAAAAAATTATTTCTGATCAATCCATTTCTTAGCATTGACAAAAGCTTCATGCCAAGGTGAAACTTCGTCGTTTCTATCCTTTGGATAATGTGCCCAATTCCATTGAAAAGTAGAACGCTCAATGTGTGGCATCATCACTAAATGACGGCCTGTCACATCGCAAAGCATTGCTACATCATAGTGAGATCCATTCGGATTTGCTGGATAGCCTTCGTAAGCATATTTCGCTACTATATTGTACTGTTCTTCGCCTAATGGTAATTCAAATTTACCTTCACCATGCGAAACCCAAACGCCTAATGTCGATCCAGCTAAGCTAGATAACATCACTGATTTGTTTTCTTGTACTGTTACGGAGGTAAATATACTTTCGTGTTTGTTACTATCGTTGTGCAACATTTTTGGCATTTGCTCGTGTTCTGAATGGATTAATTCTAATTCCACAAACAATTGACAGCCGTTACAAATCCCCACAGATAAAGTGTCTTCTCTTTTGAAAAAGTTTTTCAAGGCAGTATTTGCTTTTTCATTGTACTTGAAGGCTCCAGCCCAACCTTTAGCTGAACCTAAAACATCAGAGTTAGAGAATCCTCCCACAGCTCCAATGAATTGAATGTCTTCTAAGTTTTCACGTCCTGAAATCAAATCAGTCATGTGAATGTCTTTGACATCAAAACCAGCCAAGTACATTGCATTTGCCATTTCACGCTCAGAATTACTTCCTTTTTCACGAATAATAGCTGCTTTAGGCTTCTCGACTGCGCTCGAAGTGACAGGTAACTTACCAGTAAAGTGTTTAGGGAATGTAAACTGTAATGGTTGGTTTTTATAGTTATCGAAACGCTCTTGAGCCATTCCGTTTTTAGATTGTTTTTGGTCTAATAAAAAGGAAGTTTTAAACCAAATATCTCTGTATTTTACTATATCCAATTGGTAAGATCCAAGATCCAGAGTAGCATTGGTTGTAGCATTTCCTAATTTGTAGAAAGCAACTCCATTAGCGTTTAATTTAGCTTCAATAGTAGAATCATCTTTCGCTTGGAAAACGATTCCGATATTCTCAGCAAATAAATATTTAACACTATCTTTTTCTTCAAAAACAGAGCAATCTATTTTTGCACCTAAATTCACATCGGCAAAACACATTTCCAATAATGTAGTAATCAAACCACCACTTCCTACATCATGTCCTGCAAGAATTTGATTGTCTAAAATTAACTCTTGGATGGTGTTGAATGCATTTTTAAAGAAAGCCGCATCTTTGATTGTTGGTGTTTCATTTCCTATAGCGTTCAAGGTTTGTGCAAAGGAAGAACCTCCTAATTTGAAATCGTCTTGCGATAAATTGATATAATAAATAGAACCGCCGTCTTTTTGAAGAACAGGTTCTACTACTTTTCTAATATCGATACAGTTCCCACCTGCCGAAATAATTACCGTTCCCGGTGCGATTACTTCTTCATTTGGATATTTTTGTTTCATTGAAAGTGAATCTTTTCCGGTTGGAATATTGATTCCCAATTCGATTGCAAAATCCGAACAACCTTGCACAGCGGCGTATAAACGAGCGTCTTCACCTTCATTTTTACAAGCCCACATCCAGTTAGCCGAAAGGGAAATACCGTCCAAGCCTCCTTTAATTGGTGCCCAAACAATATTTGATAATGATTCGGCAATTGCATTTCTACTTCCTGCAATAGGATCAATCAAGGCTGAAATAGGAGCGTGACCTATAGAAGTCGCGATGCCTTCAATTCCTTGATAATCTAAAGCCATTACACCACAATTGTTCAAAGGCAATTGTAAGGGTCCAGCTGTTTGTTGTTTGGCTACTTTACCACCTACGCAACGGTCTACTTTATTGGTCAACCAGTCTTTACAAGCTACGGCTTCCAGTTGTAAAACTTGCTCTAAATAGGTAGAAATATTTTTGACATCATATTCTAAAGCAGGATAATTGTAAGCAATTGTTTTATCATTCATTACCGTTTTTGGAGAACTTCCAAAGAAATCTTCTAAAGCATAATCCATCGGTTTAGCACCTGTTGATTTAGATTCAAACGTAAAACGATGGTCGCCTGTTACGTCACCTACTTGGTACATAGGAGAACGCTCTCTGTCTGCCACTCTTTGTAACAAAGCAATATCTTTTTGACCAATAACTAATCCCATTCTTTCTTGAGATTCGTTACCGATGATTTCTTTTGCCGAAAGGGTAGGGTCGCCTACAGGCAATTTATCTAAATCGATTAATCCACCGGTTTCTTCTACTAATTCCGACAGACAGTTTAAATGTCCACCAGCGCCGTGATCGTGAATGGAAACAATTGGGTTATGGTCACTTTCTACCAAACCACGAATGGCATTAGCAGCGCGTTTTTGCATTTCTGGGTTCGAACGCTGAATCGCATTCAACTCAATTCCGGAACCAAAAGCGCCAGTATCCGCAGAGGAAACCGCAGCACCACCCATTCCAATTCTATAATTTTCTCCACCTAGAATAACGATTTTATCGCCTTCTTGTGGTTTTTTCTTAATGGCTTGGTCTAATTTTCCGTATCCAATTCCTCCCGCTTGCATGATTACTTTATCGTATCCAATTTTGCGATTGTTTTCTTGATGTTCGAAAGTTAAAACAGAACCTGTAATAAGTGGTTGTCCAAATTTGTTTCCAAAATCAGAAGCTCCATTTGAAGCTTTGATCAAAATGTCCATTGGCGTTTGATACAACCATTTTCTTTCTTCCATTCCTTGCTCCCAAGGTTTGCCTTGAAAAGCTTCTTGATCTTCTAATCGAGAATACGAAGTCATGTAAACTGCAGTTCCAGCTAATGGTAATGAACCTTGTCCACCTGCTAAACGATCGCGAATTTCTCCTCCGGAACCAGTTGCAGCGCCATTGAACGGCTCAACGGTGGTTGGAAAATTATGTGTTTCTGCTTTTAACGAAATAACCGAATCAAATTCTTTTATTTCATAAAAGTCAGCTTTATCAGCTGATTTTGGAGCAAATTGTTGCACTCTTGGCCCTTTTACAAAAGCCACATTATCTTTGTATGCCGAAACAATATCGTTTGGGTTTTCTTGAGATGTTTTTTTGATTAATTTGAAAAGAGATGTTTCCTTTTCTTCGCCATCAATCACAAATGTTCCGTTAAAAATTTTATGGCGACAGTGTTCTGAATTGGCTTGGGAGAAGCCAAATATCTCAGAATCGGTTAGTTTTCTTTTTAATTTTATAGCTAAATTATCTAGGTATTCTACTTCCTCAAGACTTAATGCCAAGCCTTCTTTTTTGTTGTAGCCATTTATATCTTCAATATTCAGAATAGGTTCCGGTTGCACGCGGATAGTGAAAATTTCCTGATTTAATTCTGTATATTTTTGGGAAAGCATCGGGTCAAAATCCGCAAAATCTTCCGTCACTTTGTGAAATTCTTCGATTCGAATGATTCCAGTGATACCCATGTTTTGGGTTATTTCAACGGCATTGGTACTCCAAGGCGTTATCATTGTGGCCCGAGGACCAACAAAAAAATCCGTCAATACGGATTTTTCTATTTTATTGGAGTTGGCAAAAAGCCAGTTTAATTTTGAAATGTCTTGAGCCGATATCTCGTCTGCGCTCGATATGTTTTGCGTGTGTACAGCAAAAACAGTTTTGCTTTGGTTTTCAAAGAAATGGATCATTGTTATGTAGTTTGTTGTATTGCGGTGCAAATTTAAACAATTAAGATTAAATTTTGGCTATAAAAAAAGCGGCAAATTTGCCGCTGTTTGAATTAGTTGATTATTAATTTTTTTATGACTGAATCCGAATCGATAGTAACGCGAACTAAGTATGTTCCTTTCGCAATGTTCGGCACCGTAATTTCTGATTTGGTGCTGTTTTCTTCGCTGTAAATTTTCTGGCCAATGATAGAATAAATTTCAATAGAATACATTTTATTCGAATGATTGACAGAGAAAGTTCCATGCGATGGATTTGGATAAATAACAATTGCATCCATATCTAAAATAGTTTCTGTTTTAGACTCTTTTGCAACGATGCGACTTCCTAAATTGTTACACGTGTCTGAAGTGTAAGAATCCCATTGGGTTGTTTTATTGAAAGTAGTTGTAGGAGAAGTAACAGTAGCTTTTCTTCGAAGGGTTTGATCCGCTGCAAAGTTTGCCGTTCCGCCATTAAAAGTTCCAACGATGTCAATTAAGATACCATTTTTGAATAAACCTATAGCATCATTTCCATTAAAAGCAATCTCAGTTGCCGATGTAGAGATGTTTGCAGCGCTTATTGGATAACAACTGGACGCCATTAAACTGTTTACGATAGTAAATTTACTTCCGTTATTTAACGTTCCAGTTAATGTTAATCCTGCACTCCAAGCACCGGCTCCATTCGTTTGTTTTTTGATACTGTAAATTGATAAATTAATTGCAGCACCCGTTGCATTTGAAATCTCCAATGCTTTATTATTCGAAGAACCTTCAATATATTCTGAGAATAACAAATCAGTCGCAGTAGAACCGCTTGCAGTTGTTGTAACGTTTATAGTGTTACTTGAAGCAGAAATATTTCCTGCTGCATCTTTAGCCTTTACAGTGAAAGCGTAAGTTGTTGAAGCTGTTAATCCAGTAATAGTAGTGGAAAGTCCAGTTACCGTTGCTTTTAAAGCGCTGTTCATATAAACATTATAGCCAGTTACAGCAGTGTTGTCCGTTGATCCTGACCAATTTAATGAAATGGAGTTCGTTGTTTTTGTAGTGGATACTAGGTTAGCTGGAGCAGTTGGAACTTGTGTATCACCTGTTGGGTTCCATATTGCTTGTACATATTCCGGATGGTCAATAAAAGGATTTCTATTTTTTTGGATTGCATATATAGCATTGTTGCGTGCTATTTCTCTCGCGCTAACTGGATCTTGATTGTGCCAAGAAATAAGTAAATTTAAAAATGCTGTAGTAAATACTTGGTTACTTGAGTTATTAAACATTGCATAAGAATAACCAGCTACAGTATTTTCATAACGGGTTGCAAAATAAAAGTACATCCGTGCAATATCCCCTTTGAATTCGCTAATTGGCTCAAAAATAGGTCCGGAATAACCAGAAGTTGTGCTTGCTCCAAGTTTACTTCCATTCAAAGAAGTCCAAGTTGCAGATGTTACCGGTCCGTGTGGATAATTAGAACGCTGCCCGTTTACTTTTCCATCTGTAGGGGTGATAAAATGCGCATCGGAAACCATTGGTGCAGCAGAATTAAAAGTAGATTGCGGAATGATATGTTCTCTATTGTAACAATCGCCTTCTACGCTATAAGTACCGCATCTTTGTGTTGTCCCTGCACCATACGAGTAGGGATCTGTTCCTGTTGGTTTTTCAGAATACATGTCTAAAATTGTACCGTCATTTTCATAGTAATAATCCCTATCTGATGTTTGATACGTGGTATACAATCCTGCATATCCTGGGTCAGTATGTCCTTTGATAATGTTGTATAATTGCGTTTTCAAGGTGTAGCCGGTTCCAGTCGAAGTGGCGTAATAGCCGCTTGGTATTTGCGCTATAGCTGCTGTTACAACAAGAAGTAATAATGTAGAGTAGATTTTTTTCATAGGGTAATTTTATTTGGTTAATTTGGGGTTACTTTCAGGCAATAAAGCTTTATTTTTAATTTTTATTTTACTGAAGTTGCGCAAATTTATAACTTTTATTGTGTTTTATGTTAAGGAATTATGAATTTTATTATGATTTTCTTAACATAAATAGCAGCGTTAAAATAAAATATATTTTACTAATATTTTTTGGAAAATGGCAATTTAAATTACGGTCTAAAGTCGGATTAGTTTTCTAAGCCTATTATTGACAAGAGATGAAGAAGTTAAAATTCGGTATTTTGGGTCTAAAAAAAGCGGCAATAAATGCCGCTTCCCCCATATTATTTGTTTTATTAATTAATTCACAATTAGTTTTTTAGTACTAGATTGCGTGTTGCTTGTGATCTTAATCACGTATACTCCTTTTTGTAGATTGTTTACGGTAATAGCCGAGCTGTTAGTAAAATCTTTTTCAAAAACTTTTTGACCTAAAACTGAAAATACTTGAACGTTGTAGTTTTCATTTGGATTTTCGAAATTTATTTTGAAGTTACCGTTTGATGGATTTGGATAGATTGTAAAAGCACTAGCCTCAAAATCATCGTTGGATAAAGTAGCTAAGGAATGACTTCCAATCCCATTACAAGTATCTTTGGCATAAAGATCCCATTCTGTTGCTTTATTGAAAGTTGTGTTTGGTGCAACAATACTTGGTTTTCTTCTTAGCGTTTCATCAGCAGCAAAATTTGATGCTCCTCCGCTAAATGTTCCAATAATATCGATTAGGATCCCATTTTTAAACAAGCCCATTGGGTCATTACCGTTAAAAGCTTCTTGAGCAGATGATAAGTTGGCACTAGAGGCTGTATAACAACTAACGGCAATTTGTGGATCAACTAAAACGAATACAGCTCCTGAGTTAAGCGTTCCAGTCAAACTTAATCCAGCGCTCCATGCTCCAGCACCATTAGATTGTTTTCTAATGGAGTACCCTGTCAAGTCAACTGCAGCTCCAGTAAAATTGGCAATTTCTAATGCTTTGTTAAAACTGCTTCCTTCAACATATTCTGAAAAGAATAGCTCTGTAGCTACGGATCCTCCTGCTGGGGTAGCAGTAGTTGTTCCTGTTACTGTTGCACTCCCTACAGATGAGTTTCTCTCATCGTCTCTCGTAATGATATAAAAGTTGTAAGTAGTAGAAGCTAATAAACCAGAAACAGTTGCGGTTAATCCAGTTTCAGTGGATTTAAAAGTGCCGTTTACATATATATCATACCCTTTAACAGCTATATTGTCTGAGGCTGCAGACCAAGTTAATCTTGCTGAATTTGAAGTAATGTCAGTCACTGCTAAATTTGTAGCAGCAGTAGGAGCTTCTGTATCTGTAGGTTCTGTAGTCCAAACAGCTGTTACATAACTTGGATTGTCAATATAAGGATTCCTATTGTTTTGACGTGCATAAATGGCGTTGTTACGCGTAATTTCTCTAGCACTTACTGGATCTTGATTGTGCCAAGCCAACAATTGATTTAGAAATGCTGTGGTAAATACTTTACTAGTTGAATTATTGAACATTGGGTAATTGTATCCGGCAACTGTATTTTCATAACGAGTGGCAAAATAGAAATACATTCTGGCAATATCCCCTTTGAATTCATCAATGGGTTCAAAAACAAGACCTGAATAACCAGCAGTTGTACTGGCTCCAAGTTTACTTCCGTTAAGAGTAGTTTGAGTTGCAGTTGCTACTACAGAATGGGGATAATTGGATCGGATTCCGTTCACTTCTCCGTCAGTAGGAGTAATAAAATGCGCATCCGAAACCATTGGTGATGCTTCGCTAAATATAGATTGTGGAATAATGTGTTCTCGATTGTAACAATCTCCCTCTTTAGCGTAACCACTAGATCCGCATCGCTGTTCAGTTGCAATGCTGTACGTGTATGGATCTGTTCCCGCTGGATTCTCGGAATACATGTCTAAAACCGAACCATCTTTTTCAAAGAAATTATCAATATCTGACGTTTCATAGGTAATATATAATCCTGCGTACGTTTGTACCGTATGGTCTTTTACAATATTGTACAATTGAGTTTTCAACGTATAACCTGTTCCTGTGGCATTTGCATAGTAGCCATCTGGCGCTTGTGCAAAACCAGCTGTAAAAATGAATAATAAGAGTAAAGAGTAGATTTGTTTCATAGTTTAATTCTTGGTTTAATTTGGTTTTAAAATGAATTTTTATGTTGTAATCGGAATTTGGTCAAAACTACTATTTATATCACAGATTCATGTTACTAGATGTTTAATTAAATGAAGTGTTTTTTTATATGCAGTTAATAATTACTGTTTTCTATTTGGGAAAGGCTTTGCTTTGATACGCTCCTAAATCAGGGGGTAGCGTTCTAGTAGTTCCTAAAATATCTAAGGGAATCAAATAAACCGAATTCCCTTTTGCGAAAGCAGAAGATGTTGCATCAATGTTCAATTTATGCTGTGGAACACTCAAAAATTTAGGGTCTTTATTCAAAATTATACCATTATAATGTGCTGTGTCCGTAGTAAATTGATAATTGAGATTGGTGGTAAATGGGTTGGACACGTTGTCAAATTTGATGAGACAATGGTTGAACTGGTATTCAAAAGTAGCTTCACTTTTTTTATTCAAAATCATCTCATTTGAATAGGAGCCATAAATGATACAATTATTAAAAGTAGCAGCAGTCAGATCTCGCGCTTCAGGAATTGCTCCCGTAATATTGTTGCTAATAAAAACGGCCACTTGTTGCGAACTATTCCAATTATTGTTGAAAGTACAATGAGAGAATTTATAATTTCCTCCATACGTGCAAGCTAAACTCGCTTGTCCAGCATTGTTAATGACTACGTTTTCGGCATTGATATTTGCGGTCTGCGCCAAAATTCCGTAGTTTGCTGAGTTGTAAATTTGTGTATTTTTGATTGATACTGTGGTGCCATCATTATTTTGAATCAACAAGCCAATGGTCGCATTTTTTATGGTGAGGTTTTTTATTGTGTTATTGGTGTTGCCGTCAGTAAGCCAAATCGTTCCCCATTGTCCTGGTACGTTTGAAAAATTAGGTTCTAAACGATCGCCTTCAAAAATAACTTCGTTTTCGAGCTTGTCCGTTGTAGAAAGTGCTCCATTGACTTGTATCGAAGCTTTATTGGCTACAATAAGTCCAGAATTAGCATGAAAATGCACTCTAGTTCCGGCTTCAAAAGTGGCTGTTTTATTCGAAGGAATGGCTGCATACCCATAAATCACATACGGTTTGTCGTTTGTGAATTCCAATTCATTTCCATTCACAGGATCATTTTCGTCCAGATAAAACCCATCTATTTTTTCGTTACCAATAGGAAGTGTTTCCGTCGTTCCATCGGCAAAACGGTTGGGGTATAAGAAAACGGCATCTTGAATCAGTGTTACTAGTTCTACATTTTGTAGGTTTTCGCCACTGTCAAACTGAATTTGATCCGTATATAAAAAATCAGTTGGATTTGCATCTGCAATATTAGCGGTAGTTTCTATAAAAATATACAAACTGTCTTTGGCTAAAAGGTCTACGTTGTTAAAAATTTTCCCTTCTGTTCCCTGCATTCCGTCAACGGACATACGGTATTTAGAATTCAATCCTTTGCCTAAACTAATACTTGGGATAGTAATGTCATTCTTACTTTTATTGTACACTTTGAGTCGGTACGTGCTAGAACCAATATTCGAGAATACGGTGTCCAGGTAAATTGTGTCTTTGGAAAACTCTAAATCACCGGTGCTGGCTACGGTCTCAAAATCAGAGCGACAGGAACATACCGCAAGTACAATTGCAATTAAAAACAATATTATTCTAGGACGCATCTCGTTATATTTTTTGTAAAAATAGGAAAAATCTATTTTCGAAATTAGAATAACAATTGTATTTACTGTTTTGTGACTTATCTTTTAATTAATTTTACATTTTAAAAGCCAATAACATGACATTCGACAAAGAAAAAATACTGCAGTATTGCAATCACGTTTCTAAAAATACTTTAATGCAAACACTAGGTATTGAATATACTGACGCAGGAGAAGATTTTTTAGTAGCTACAATGCCCGTTAATCCTTCTGTACATCAGCCAATGGGATTATTGCACGGTGGAGCATCGGTGGCTTTAGCAGAAAGTGTAGGCAGTGCCGCTTCTATGCTTTATGTAAATTCTGAACTAAGCGAGGTGCGCGGAATTGAAATTTCAGCCAATCATTTGAAAGCTAAACGAGACGGAATTGTAACGGCAACCGCTAGGATTGTCCACAAAGGAAGAAGTATTCACCTTTGGGAAATACGAATTACAGATGAAAAGAATGCTTTAATTTCGCTTTGCAAATTAACCAATATGATTTTGCCAAAAAGAAAAAGCGGAGATAAATAGTAGCATTTTATTTGTGACTAAAGCCCAAAAGAAATGTAAGGAAAAGTACAAAAAGGATTTTGACAAAATCTGGCAGATGATAAAACCCTTATTTTCAATAGAATTTATATTTTAAAATAGTAGAAATGATTGATTTTTTTATAAAAGTAAAACAGCAAAAAGCTCAAAATTTGCCTTTTGTATTGTATCGGAAACCAAATAATATCAAATTAATTGGTTTTTTTCAAAATAACGATCACTTATATTTTGCCGAGAATTTTGAGGAGACGGGATTTGTTTTCGCTCCTTTTCAAGGAAGCCAAATGATATTGATTCCCAGAAATCAATCGGTAAAATGGGAAACACTGGTACCTTCTTCTGATGAAAATAATGCCTTGGATTTCATAGATTCAAAAGATATTCAAGCCAAAGAACATTTTGAAGGGCTGGTGCAAAAGGGAATTGACGCTATTGCAAAAGGGACTTTGAAAAAAGTAGTAGTGTCTCGGGAAGAAATTGTCAATGTGTCAAATTTTGATTTAGTTTCAATTTTCGAAAAATTAATTCAAAATTATCCCACTGCTTTTTGCTATTGCTGGTTTCATCCCAAAATAGGTTTATGGATGGGGGCTTCACCGGAGCGATTACTGAAGGCCAATTCAGATACTTTTTATACAATGTCATTAGCAGGTACGCAAAAAATCCAGCCTTCAAAAGAAGTAGTTTGGGAAAAAAAGGAAATAGAAGAGCAGCAGTTTGTTACTGATTTTATTTTGAATAATTTAAAGGATTTGACATCAGAAGTAGCTGTATCTAGTCCGTACACTGCACAAGCTGGAACTTTAGCACACATTAAAACAGACATTGAAGGCGTAATTAATGAGCATTCAAGCTTGAAAGAAGTTGTTTCTGTTTTGCATCCAACGCCTGCCGTATGTGGATTACCTAAGGAAGTCGCTAAAAATTTTATTTTGGAAAATGAAGGCTATGACCGAGAATATTATACCGGTTTTTTAGGTGAATTAAACAAAAAAGGATTCAATACTGGAGAAATAAAATCAGATTTGTATGTGAATTTGCGATGCATGCAAATCAAAGAGGATTCGAAACGCGCAATCACTCATGCGCATTTGTATGTAGGCTGTGGTATTACAAAAGATAGTGTTCCAGAAAATGAATGGAAGGAAAGCGTGAATAAATCTGCTACAATGAAACAAGTGTTGTAGTAGATTCCATTTAGATAATTAGTAAGGTTCTATATTAAAAAAAAACAAATAAAATGAAATTAGATATATTGGCTTTTGGTGCGCATCCTGATGATGTGGAATTGGGTTGTGCAGGAACCATTTTAAAAGAAATCTCGTTGGGGAAAACGGTGGGAATAATTGATTTAACCCGTGGCGAATTAGGAACTCGCGGATCTGCTGCCATAAGAGATCAGGAAGCTAATGCTGCTGCAAAAATTTTGGGAGTTTCTGTACGTGAAAATTTAGAAATGCGAGATGGGTTTTTTGTCAATGATGAAAAGCATCAATTGGAAATCATAAAAATGATTCGGAAATACCAGCCTGAAATTGTTTTGTGTAATGCAATTGATGACCGACATATTGATCATGCTAAAGGAAGCAAGCTAGTTTCAGATGCTTGTTTTTTATCTGGATTGATGAAAATAGAAACCACAGTAGCGGGAGAGAAGCAGACTGCCTGGAGACCTAAAATTGTATATCATTACATTCAATGGAAAAATATAGAGCCTGATTTTGTGGTTGACATTACGGGTTTTACAGATAAAAAGATTGCAGCAATCTTGGCTTACAGTTCTCAGTTTTATGTTGCCAATTCGAACGAGCCAGAGTCTCCAATTACGAGTAAAAACTTCTTGGAAAGCCTGAATTACCGTTCTAGAGATTTGGGACGGCTTTCTGGAGTAGAACATGCAGAAGGTTTTACGGTAGAAAGATATTTGGCAGTCAATAGCTTAGGAGATTTGATCTAAAATAGATGTAAATTTTTAAAAAAATTATTTGCAAAAGTAAACTTATGTTGTATATTTGCCACCGCTAAGCAGTATGGTGGTTGTAGCTCAGTTGGTTAGAGCATCGGTTTGTGGTACCGAGGGTCGCGGGTTCGAGCCCCGTCTCCCACCCAAAAAGGTAAAAGCCTCTCAGAAATGAGAGGCTTTTTTTGTGGATTAAAGTTTCGTGAGATTGTAGCTCATTCACTATCGGTTTGAACCTAGTAAAAGAGAATAAAATCATGTTAACATCAATTAAATTATTTTGAATTGTATGATTCATTAGATTAATAGAATAGCTATTTCAGTCTATATTGACCCGTTAGGTTTTATATTCTTTGTATTAAAGCAATCGTATTTTCTTTTGTTTATCTTTGAGCGCTCTAGACAATCAAATCAATTGATAATAAGCTTTCAAAATTTAAAATATTATTTATATAATTCAATGGAAAACGAGAAAATAAATGCTAAAATTCTTAAAAAGAAATACATTCCAACAGCTGAGTTTTATAGCCAAATAATTGATAGTTTACAAGATTATTCGATTTTCACTCTCGATAATGAATTTATAATAAATAGCTGGAGTTCTGGAGCTGCAAAAATTTTCGGTTATGAATCGGATGAAATTATAGGAGAAAGTTTTGATATAATTTTCACGGAAGAAGATATAAAAGATGGTATTCCGCAAACCGAAATTCAAGCTGCGCTATCAGAGGGGAGAGCTACAGACAATAGATGGCATATTTGTAAAGACAAAGAAGTGTTTTATGCTTACGGTTTGGTTTTTCCACTCATTGGTGTGGACGGCGAAAGGTTGGGATTTGTTAAAATTCTGCGCGATCTGACGGAACGAAAGAAATCAGAAGATGCCATCAAGAAATATGTAAAAGAACTGGAAGATCTAAATGCACACAAAGAAAATGTACTTGCAATTGTATCCCACGACTTAAGAAGTCCATTATCTGGAATTATAGGAACGGCAGAATATTTGAAAACAAATTTTGACCGATTAGAATCCAAGAAAGCAAAAGAAATGCTTGATTTACTTCATAAAACTGCAGTCGATGAGTTAAATATGCTAGATAATTTAGTTGAATGGGCTAGAATAAAGTATGCATCTGAAGTGTTTTCTCCAACAAAAATTACCCCTTTTACTTATGTACAAAAGGTTTTTGATTCTTTACGAGAATCAGCCTCTTTGAATTCTATCACTCTTTGCAATAAAATCGAAGCAGATACTAGTGTTTTTGCAGATGGAAAAATGATACTTTCTGTTTTTCAAAATATAATTTCTAATGCCATCAAGCATTCTTTACCTGGAGGGGAAATTACCGTTTTGGCGAAAATTGAAACAGAAAAAGTAATAATTCAGATAAAGGATTCCGGAATTGGAATGTCTAAAGAGGTAGTAGAAAAACTTTTTACGCCTCAAATGAGTACACTTTCAAAAGCAAGAAAAGATAACAAAGGTGCTGGAATAGGCTTGTTATTGGTCAAGGGATTTCTAGAAAAGAATGATGGCGAAATATGGGTTGAAAGTGTGGAGGGAATTGGTTCTTCTTTTTATTTTTCGCTGCCGTTGGAGGAATCCTTATTTAAGATTAACAGTTCAGACAAAATTGAATTTGACGAAAGAGTCTAATCCATACGTGACAAAAAAAAGCTTTGAAGTGATTCAAAGCTTTTTTTTATGGGTCTTTTGTTTGCATAAGGGATAGTAAAGGAAATCCTTTATTGTCTCGTTTTTTAACGAGACAATAAAGATTGTAATGGATAGCCCGACCACGCTGTAACGCCAGTGAAAGCGAGGATATGCCCAAATATTCATTCTATTTTTTATCTACAACTGGTCTGTTTTCTCTGTTTGCCAGTTCCCAAGCGGTAACAAAGGCAAACTGCGCTCTTTTGGCTAATGCATCATATTCAATTTTGTCTGGACTGTCCGTTGGTTTATGATAGTCCGCATGTACGCCATTGAAAAGAAAAACAGAAGGAACTCCGTTTTTAGCAAAATTGTAGTGGTCAGATCGCTCATAGAAATGGTTTGGATCTTTTGGGTCGTTGTATTTGTAATCTAAATTCAATTGAGTATATTTTGCGTTTGCAATGGTACAAATGTTGTCTAAATCGGATGACAATCGGTTGGCTCCAATAACATAAACATAATTATTGCTGGTTGCATGGGCTTCATCGCGTCGGCCTATCATATCTATATTGATGTCGGTTATTGTGCTTGCTAGGGGAAATAATGGATTTTCAGAGTAATATCTGGAACCGTGCAAGCCGTGTTCTTCGCCGGTAACATGAAGAAAAAGGATAGAGCGTTTTGGGCCATGCCCTGCTTTTTTAGCAATTTGGAATGCTTGCGCAATTTCAAGTAAAGCAACAGTTCCTGATCCATCATCATCAGCACCATTATAAATTTCTCCATTTTTTGTTCCCACGTGATCGTAGTGCGCTGAAATTACAAGCACTTCATTCGATTTTTCAGATCCTTCAATGTAGGCCCAAACGTTTTCGGAGTCTGCTAAATTTTCGTTGCGTTTTGCATTCAGAAAAGCAGCAGGGATTTTTTGGTAAAAGTCTGAAGCGCCAGTTGGGAAGCTTATGTCGTTTTTCTTGTATTGATCGATGAGGTAAACACCTGCTTTTTTCTGTCCTGCAGATCCAGTTTCACGGCCTTCCATTTCATCGGAAGCCACGATATAAAGATGTGTTTTTAATTCGTCAGCAGTAATTGTATTCATGTATTTTGTTGGTTCCACCTGAGCGAAACTGCTTTTTTGTGAGGCACAACTTAAGGTTAAAATGGTGAACAGACTTAATAAAGAGATTTTTTTCATTTTTTTAATGTAAATTGATAAAGGTGTAAAGGGCAAAAAGTGTTAAAATTATAATTATAAGAACTATATTAATAAAGAATAATACACTGCTTTTTAGAAACGAAATAAATCTTGTTTCACCATAAAAGCAGTGATGTGCAGGGTAAAAATAGTAAACCATCCATCCAATTCCGATAAAATTAATAATTATTTGTAGAAATGAAGCAAAATTGGATTTCTGAAAAAAGGATAGTCCTTCGTTAATCAGGAACAATAGTAATAGGATTAATAATAAGAAAGAGAAATAATGTAAGGTAAAAATGCCGTGATCAAAATAAAACCATTGTTTTTTATTTTGGAATAACAAAAGAAAAAGAGCAAAAAGCGGCATGTAAATGAAAAGAACTTTGGGTAAGTTGTGCGTGAAAGAACTAATGAATTTTTTAATAATTTCTGCTTGAGTGTTTTCTTCTTTGACAGTTTGAATTTTTTTAATAATCCAATAGTTGAAATCAGAAAGTTTTTCTTCTTCAGTGGCATTTTGTTGGATTGAGTCTAATTGTGCTACGGATTCATATCCCACATTAAATAATTGATCTTCATCGTTTGATGCAGTTTGGGTGTTTTTAATTGAATCATTTTTGGAAATAATATTTTGAAAAGATTTATTTCTAGTGGTAATACTAGGCTCTTTTTGTATATTTTTCTCTGCTGTATTACTATTGTTTGGAAAAAGGGCTATTATTAAAAAGGTAATAAAGCTGATAAAAATGTAAAGTCGAACGGGAGCTAAATAAGAAAGTCGTTTTCCAGAAAGGTATTCTTTAGTCAACGCAGCAGGTTTGAATAAAAGATTTTTTATAGTGCGCCAAAAAGCATTATCATAATGTGTTAAATCCTCAAAAAAATGGATAAAGAGGTGGTGAAACGTCTTTCTGGTATCGGTATTTTCTTGTCCACAATTAGGACAGAATTTATTTTCTACCACGTATCTGCAATTAAGGCAGGTTTTGTCGTTTCGGATCTTACTTTTTGACATAAAAAAAAACAGTATAAATTCTATATTTTCGAAAAATTCAAGACTATAAAACTAACAAAAATCTACAACTTATCCTGTTTTTGAAAAAAATATATTTACTAAATTATTTTAAAACTTCTTTTAAAAAAGAATTCATCCGTTCCCACGATCTCTTAGCTGCTTTTTCGTTGTAAGCAGCACCTTTAGAATTGTCGTTTCCTGCTTCAGGATCTGTAAAGGCATGAACTGAATTAGCATAATAAATCATTTCCCAATCTGCTTTGGTATCTCGCATTTCTTGTTGAAAAGCGGCTACCTCTGTTGCTGGCACGTAGGTGTCATCTGCACCATGTAAAACTAAAATTTGTGCAGTTATTGGTTTGTTAATTCGGGAAGCATCACGTCCTAAACCACCGTGAAAAGAAACGGCTCCTTGAATTTTCATTCCTGCTCTAGCTGCCTCAAGTACTCCTGTTCCCCCAAAACAATAGCCTATTACAACGATATTATCTGGATTAGCACCTGCTTTTACTAATTGATTTAATGCGAGTTGGATGCGTCTGTGATAATCAGCAACATTGTTTTTGTAAAAACCAGCTTGTTTTCCTGCTTCCTGTGTAATTGTCGGATAATTTCCTTCACCATAAATATCAGCGACGAAGGCATAATATCCCATTTTAGAAAGCTTTGCTGCGGATTCTTTTGCATGCGTATCGATCCCTTTCCAGGCGGGAAGAATTAGAATACCAGGGTTCGTTTTGTTTCCTTTCTTTGGAGCAACTGACAATCCATTTAATTTTTGATTTCCATCCGTATATTTTACTGCTTTAAGTTGGGCAAATGCACCATTGGAGAACAATAATAATCCTAAAAGAATAAAAAGAGTATTTTTCATAATTGTTATTTTTAATGATACAAATTTCTTAATTAAGCAGTTATGAAAGTAAGACTTTAATTTTTTTATCTTATAACTGTATTTTGAATTCTTATAGTGAAGAACAGAATGTTTATTCGCCAGGATGATAGCTTCGCTCGGCATTTTTTTGTGCCTCGTCTTTATAAAACAATACTTCTTTGAATTGTCCTTTTCGATACCGATCTGCTTGGTCGTAAAAATGTTTTGATTTTGGATCACCGCTATTTCCGCCTGCTAGTAATGATTTGGCTTTTACTTTTGGTCCAAATTCTACCGCGCATACAAAACTATTCCCGTTAAATCCATAGCGTTTTTTGGTGTCTTGGTAGGAACTTTTATAAGCAGGTAAGCTCCCCCAAATTGCTGGGCCATAAGCAATGGGTAGGCTTTCTAAACCGTCATTATAAATCAGATTTATTTCTCCCGAACTTCTCTGGAAACGATTCATTTCTCCCCAAGGGATCTGCCAGCTTCCAAATTTTATTTTCAGTTCGTCGACAACCATTTTTAGTTGAGGAATCAATTGTTCAGGAAGTGCATTTTTTGCAAAATTACGGGTATTTTCTACTTGGTCCATTTCACCTTCGTCAATGTATACTTTTTGAATAATCTTATCCAATTTATAACCCCATTCGATGGCTAATGTGGTTGCAACAGAATTTTCTTTGGCATAATAATCCCAATTTTTTAACTGGCTGATCGGTTCAATTAATTCATTATATAGTGCATCTTCTGTACTAATATTTTTTTCAAAACTGGAGATTAACGAGGGGATTAGAACTTCGAATGCCGTTAGTTTAGTATCGTATCCGTCAGCAATTACTTTATCTAATGTATATTTAGTTCCTTTGCTTAATAATCGCACCGCATTTAATCCTCTAAAGCTTTCTCCGTCAGGCGCCATATAAGGAAGATAATTTTCTTTTTTTGGACTATGGTCTCCAGCTGCAGTGTAAGGGGTAGAGTTACAGTTTTGCAGCCAGCCGTTTATAGGATTATAAGAATGAACGGTTTCTGAAACGTCATGTAGTCCCTTCCATTGTGTTGCTTTTGTTGTGCCGTCCATCACTTTTGACCAGTTTAAATTTTTATCGCGAATGGGAATAAAATTGCCATGCCAGTAGGCAATGTTTCCCTCTTTGTCAGCATAAACGGTGTTGTTAGATGTATTGGCTTTTAAATCCATTGCCTTTTTGTAGTCTTCAAAACTTTTCGCTTTGGTACGCACCCAACTTTGTTCTAGACTTTTCATGGAGCGGTTATTTGATTTTAAGCTAATCCATTTTCCATCTCTTTTGGCCATAATTGGACCGTTATTGGTGGCATAAGTTTTGAATGTTTTTGGAATTAGTTTTCCGTTTTCTAGATATTTGATAGTGATCCATTTTTCGATTACGGGTAACAATTTCTTATCGTATTCGTAAAACAGTTTGTTTTTTTTAGTTGTGATTTTTTCTGCGTACATATCGGCTACATCTACATTTGATGAGGTGTGCATCCAGCCACAATTTTCATTAAATCCTTGGTAAATAAAGAATTGTCCCCACGTTACAGCTCCATAAGCATTTAATCCTTCTTCGCTGCTCATCTGGATTTCTGGTCTGAAATAAAAAGTAGTATGCGGATTAATGTATAAAATAGCATTTCCAGAAGCTGTTTTTGAAGGTGCAATTGCAAATCCGTTTGAACCCGTTTGCACGTCTTTTTCACGTTCGATATAAGCGACTTTATCTGTATTTCCAGAATAAAATGCTTTTAATTCTCCAGTGGAAAGGCCAGCGGTGCTAATAGCCCCAATGCTCCCATCAGTCCAAAGCAAGGGAAACCAAGGTTCAAAATGAGTTAATAAAGCGGGCTTTACTTCGGGATGATTGTAGAGGTAAAAGTTAATGCCATCAGCATAACTGTTTAATAGTTTTTTCAACCAAGGAGCGGCTTTTATATAATCGGTTTTGGCTGCTTCGGTATCGATTAAAAGTTTAATTTCTAAATCATTGTACAAAACAGCTTGTCCTTTAATTTCGGAAAGGCGTCCTAGTTTTTCGATGTAATTCATTTCGACCCGCTTGAAATCATCTTCACATTGTGCATATAACATACCAAAGACAGCATCAGCATCAGTTTTACCATATACATGAGCAATTCCCCAATTATCTCTAATAATGGTGACTTGTTGAGAGAGTTTTTTTAGCCGTGCTACTTCTTTAGTTGTTACGTTTTGTGAAAATATTGGAAAACTAAAACAAAAAACTAAAATAAGCAGCGGTAAATGATTCTTGAAATATTTCATTTTATTGGATTTTAAATTTTTGACCTTGAATATAAACAGCCATTTCTAGGCGTTTGATGCTGACCAAATTGGCCTTTTTGGACTTGGTTATTCCTTTCGGTTTTTTGAACACAATTACTTCGCTATCGCCAGCAATTTCGATTTCTTTATTACGAACAATCAGAGCAGTGCTTTCATCAATACCAATTCCTATGTGTTCTGGAAATTCAACTAAAGCAGAAAGTAAGCGATTGTAACGGCTCCTTTTTAGAAAATGCTGGTCGATAATTACGTTTTTGATTAGACCTAAACCTAAGGAAGTTTCTAGATTTCCGTGCCTGATGTTATCAAAAGTAGCGGAGTATTTAGGTTCTAATTTTTGGTTGCCTGTAATCATGTGCTCGCACATAACCGCAGCTCCAGCGCTGGTTCCCGCTATTGTACTTCCATTTTCATAAGCTCGGTGAATGGCGGTATATGTTGGCGTATTTTTGACCACATCCATAAAACGAGTTTGATCTCCTCCACTAATGAAAATTAGTTTTGCGTTTTGTAAAGAATCGTTCAGCACTTTATTATTGGTTGATGTGGTATCAAAATTCAGCATGATAATTGGATTTGATGTCAGTTTTTGGAATTGTTCCTTAAAATAAATGTAGGCACTATCCGGTTCTTCACTTGACATGGGCAAAACAACCACATAATCTTTTTTCTTCAACTCAGAAATGCTGATTAATTGTGTCATAAGCGCATCTGATCGGTGTCCGCCTCCAATGATGAATAGTTTTCCTTTTGTATTTTGTGCCTGAATGGTGAAGCTGCACAAAAAAGCAAATAAGCTAATTCGAACTTTAAGCGATAGAAAAGAATGTAAATGTTTTTTCATCAGTATTTTATTTGTTTAATCGAAAGTCAAATAGATTCTTTGCTATAACGATACATTTCTTTTAAAAGCGCAACCCAATTCAATTATGGAATCGGTTTTGGCAATGCCAGGAATAGTGTCTATTTTTTCATAAAGGACACTGCGCATGTGTTCGTGGTCTTTGGCAATGATTTTTACATAAAGAGTAAATGAGCCCGTGATATAATAACATTCTGTTATTTCTGGAATTTTTTTCAATTCCTCAATAATTCGATTTGAATCTTGATCCTTATTTAAGGTGATTCCGGTGAAAGAACCCCAATCATAGCCCACTTTTTTTTCATTGATTATTGGTTTTATACCAGTAATAATTCCTTGTTCAGTTAATCTATTGATCCGTTGGTGCACCATGGTATTTGATATTTTTAAATGAGTCGCAATGGCTGAATAGGCCATTCTTCCATCTTTTTCTAGTTCTTTGATGATTTTGATATCGAATTCGTCTAATATATCCATGTTATTGTTACTATTAATGATGAAGGTTTTGTAGAAGTATAAATGTACTTAATTTTATTTATTTCGAAAATAGTTGTAAATCGAAATGCTTGTTTAAAATAATGACTTATTTTAATGTAAATTAAAGAAATATTTTCAAATAATATCTTTTTAAAAGTCAAAACATTTATTTTTATTGCTAAATTAAAAAAAAGTAGTAGTTTTGTGCATTACTATTTTAAAATAAAAACATCATGACACATACAGAACAAAACCTTTCTTCAAAATCGGAAGCGTTGATAGCAAAAGAGAATCAATATGGAGCTCATAATTACCATCCTTTACCAGTAGTTTTAGAGCGAGGTGAAGGGGTTCATGTCTGGGATGTGGACGGGAAAAAATATTATGATTTTTTATCGGCATACTCTGCTGTGAATCAAGGACATTGTCATCCAAAAATTGTAGGTGCTATGGTAAAACAAGCACAAACACTAACGTTGACTTCTCGTGCTTTTCATAACGATCAATTAGGACCGTTTGAAGAATATGTAACTAAGTACTTTAATTTTGATAAGGTATTGCCAATGAACACGGGTGCAGAAGCAGTGGAAACGGCATTGAAATTATGCAGAAAATGGGCGTATGAGGTAAAAGGAATTTCTGAAAATCAAGCGCAAATCATTGTATGTGAAAATAATTTTCACGGAAGAACAACAACCATTATTTCCTTTTCAAATGATGAAAGTGCCCGTAAAAACTTTGGCCCTTTTACTGCTGGATTTATCAAAATACCTTATGATGATGTTGAGGCTTTGGAGAACGTACTGCAATCTTCCAAAAATATTGCTGGGTTTTTAGTAGAACCAATTCAAGGCGAAGCGGGTGTTTATGTTCCTACCGAAGGATACTTAGCTAAAGCAAAAGCGCTTTGTGAACAACATAATGTATTATTTATTGCAGATGAAGTACAAACCGGAATTGCTCGTACTGGAAGGTTATTAGCAACTTGTGGGAATTGTGATTGTAAAAATGGTTGTGAAGCAAGACCAGAAGTAAAACCAGATATTCTTATTTTAGGAAAAGCGATTTCAGGTGGTGTTTATCCGGTTTCAGCAGTTTTAGCTAATGATCACATCATGAATGTTATTAAACCAGGGCAACACGGTTCCACTTTTGGAGGGAATCCTGTTGCTGCCGCTGTCGCTATTGCTGCACTTGAAGTGGTAAAAGAAGAAAATTTGGCGCAAAATGCCGCTCACTTAGGAGAAGTTTTAAGAACTGGGCTTAACGAGATTGTTTCAAGAAATCCTATAATCACCTTGGTTCGTGGCAAAGGATTACTAAATGCTATTGTGATTAATAGTGGTGAGGAATCTGATTTAGCCTGGGATATTTGCATGAAATTTAGAGATTATGGTCTATTGGCTAAGCCAACTCACGGAAATAAAATTCGATTTGCCCCACCTTTAGTGATTACTGAATCGCAGATACAGGAATGTTTGGCTATTATCGAAAGAGCCTTAAACGATTTTAGATAATTTATAGATTATGGGAAAAACGATAAAATTAATAAAAAATAGATCGGATATAGGTGCTGGTACACGAGGATCCGATTTAGGGATTGATGCTATCGAAATTGCAGCAATCAATCAGGATAGTGATTATTTTAATCAATTTGAGTTTGAAGATGTAAGGACACACAACGAATCCATATACGACAAAAATAGAAGCTCCTCTGCTAAACGAATTGAGCATGTTGTAGAGCAATGCACCAGAGTTTGTAATGCAGTAAAGAAAAACCTAGAAGGAAATTATTTTCCAATAGTTTTATCAGGAGATCATTCCTCGGCATTAGGAACTTTAAGTGGAATTAAAGCAGCGTATCCAGAGCAAAATATCGGTGTGTTTTGGATTGATGCTCATGCTGATTTACATTCGCCTTACACTTCACCATCAGGAAATATTCATGGAATGCCTTTGTCTGCGGCTCTTGCTGATGATAATTTGAGTTGTCAGAATAATGATGTTGCTCCAGAAACGCAGCAGCATTGGGAAGATATGAAAAATATAGGGTACAAGGGACCTAAAGTTTTGGCTGAAAATCTAATCTATTTTGGTGTTCGCGATACCGAGGAAGAAGAGAATAAGCAAATTGAAAAACTGCACATCAAAAATTATAAGGTCGACGAAGTACGCTTTAGAGGATTACAAAAATGTGTTTCGGAGGCGTTGACCAAAGTCGCTCATTGTGAAGTTTTATATATTTCTTTTGATGTGGATTCTATGGATTGCGATATGATTTCCTACGGAACAGGAACACCAGTTCCTAAAGGATTTGATCAGTACGAAATCATTGCCATAATTAATCAAATTATTCAAACCAAAAAGGTAGTTTGTATCGAATTTGTAGAAATAAATCCGCTATTGGATACTAAAGGAAATAAAATGGCTGAAACTGCTTTTGAAGTATTAGAGGCTATTACATCCGAACTTAGTGTGCCAATCGAATAATTTTAAGAGCTGTTAAATATAAAAGCCCGAAATCTTAATTGATTTTCGGGCTTTTAATTTTTTATGATTTCTGGAAAATAGGCCAGACGAATTGTATTTTACTCTGCGTGGTCCTAAACTCTATTAACTTCCGTAACCAGGATTTTGGGTGATTTTACTATTGGTATCCATTTCTCTTAAAGGAATTGGAAATACTAAAGTATTGTCATTGTAAGGAATTAATTTAGAACCATCGGCAAATACATCAATAGAACTTTTTGTTCTTTTTAGATCATGTATTGCAAAACCTTCCATTGCTAATTCCAACTCGCGTTCTCTTAATATAGAAGTTAAGTTCACGGTCAAAAAGTTTGTAGCGTTTGCGCGAGTTCTAAGTAAATTGATATCCGCCAATGGCGTGTTACCAAGGAACGTACCTTCTCTGAAATTTGCTTCAGCTCTAATCAAGTACATCTCAGCAAGACGCATTAATTGTACATCACCAAACTGATTTGTATACTTAGAAGTCAATCGTCTTCCGTTGTCCGGATTGATGTAATTGAAATTGCGTCTTTCGTCAGCAGGGTCAGTAAATTTATTCAGATAATTAGATCTAATTTCGATATCACCACCACGACCACCATTATTTTCAGAAGCATATAAATTAGTTACTTCATTTTCTCCCGTTTGTTTTGTGATTTGGATTGCAAAAATATCCTCACTTTGATTCACATCATGATTGAAAGCATTAGCATATTTAGTGGATAGCGTGCGACCACTATTTTCAATAACATCATGAGCAGCATCTCTAGCAGCAGGATAATTTCCTTGTTGTAAATACACTCTGGCCAATAAAGCTTTGGCAGCATACTTGTCAGCATAAAAACTATTTTCTTCTGGAAGATCATTATAAGCAAGGTTTAAGCCTGTAATGATTAGTGCGTAAACTTCACTTACAGTGCTTCTTTCTTTTGCTAAATCAGTAGTAAAATCATAGATGGCGTTTGGTCTGATGACAACACCTAGTTGACTATTGGCTTGGCCTGCTTCATAAGGTTTTGCGTAAAAACGAACCAGATCAAAATAAGCTAACGATTTCAAAAAAGTTGCTTCAGCAACCATGGTTGCTCGTTTAGCAGGATCCTGTACTTTATCTATGTTCTCTATAACGGTATTGGCAGCATTAATGATTTGGTAATTTCTAGTGTAAATTTGCTGAACAAAACCATTGTTAACTAACATTGTTTTGGAATACATTTGTCTGCATTCTGCAAAAGTTCCTCTCCATCTAAAGTCGGTTGTTGCAGTGATTCCAGTCTGCGCTAATAAATCTGCTGAAGTCAAAATTCGACCGCCATAAACATCACCATCTGCAGCTGTAGCATAGGCACCTATTAAGATATTCATAATGCCGGATTCAGTACTTAATGTTACTGTTGCATCCTCATTTTGTCTTGGATCAATTTCTAATTCACTATCACAACTTGCGAAAAAAGTAGCGAAAAGAATAATTAAGATTAATTTATTTGATTT
Organism: Flavobacterium xanthum; assembly: GCF_900142695.1. Taxonomy (GTDB): domain Bacteria; phylum Bacteroidota; class Bacteroidia; order Flavobacteriales; family Flavobacteriaceae; genus Flavobacterium; species Flavobacterium xanthum. The sequence continues at coordinate 44,176 of NZ_FRBU01000017.1, forward strand.
CATTTTTTTATTTTTAAAAATTAATGTTCACTCCCAATGCAATTGTTCTCGCAGGTGGTGTAGAATAAAATTCTTCTCCAATACCCGTATCATCTCTTCTTGCTTCAGGATCATAACCAGAATAGTTTGTAAAAGTAAGTAAGTTAACACCTGTTGCATAAAGTCGTACGCTTGTCATTCCAAGTTCTTTTATAGCATTACCAGATAAAGAGTAGCCTAATGTTAAGTTTCTTAAACGAACAAAATCAGATTTATCTAAAAATCGTGTAGATGCTCCAGTTCCATTACTACCGTATAATCGGGCTTGGGGAACATTGGTAATATCTCCAGGATTTTGCCAGCGATCCAATTGATCAATTGTTTGATTGTCAAAATAATCTGCAGCAACGGATTGATAAATACCAGCAGAATTATAGATACTAGCACCCCATTCTCCCTGGAATGTAAAAGAAAAATCAATTCCTTTGTAGTTGATTGTATTGGTTAAACCAGCCATTAAGGTAGGAAAAGGATTTCCTGATATCACTCTTTTAGCTGTAGCGTAATTGTTGGTTGTTGATTTGTCTAAAGAGCCATCTGTATTAAGCGTGTTTTTAACAAATAAAGCATCTCCATTAGCAGGATCTACTCCAGCATATTCTACAAGATAAAAGGATGAAATATTTTCTCCTACGCGGTTAATAGTGAAGGTTCCTACGATATCCTTATTGTTATTAGGCATGGATAATACTTCGGATTCATTAGTTGTAATGTTGAAACTTGTATTCCATTTAAGATTGTCAGAGTCAATATTCTTTGTATTCAGGGTAAATTCTACTCCACTACTTTGTACTTCACCAATGTTTTGGTTGATTGAAGTTGCTCCAGAACTAATGGATAACGGAACACTAAAAAGTAATCCATTTGTGTTTTTTCTGTAATAATCCGCTTCAACACTAATTCTATTCAGCAAACCAAATTCAACACCGAAATCAATTTGAGTTGATTTTTCCCAAGTAAGATTATCATTTCCAGCTTGAGCAAAAGAAAGTCCTGATTTTAGGTTGTAAGGATTTGATCCAAACAATTGGCGTGAAGCAAAATTACCCAATTCAGCATTTCCTAATTTTCCCCAGCTTCCTTTTAGTTTTAAGAAAGTCAGCGTAGTATTATCTTTTAAGAAGCTCTCTTCTGAAATAATCCAACCAGCTGAAAATGCGGGAAAGGTACCAAATCTCTCATTTTTACCAAAACGGGAAGAACCATCACGACGAATACTGGCTTTGAAAATATACTTATCAGCAAATGAATAGGTAAGTCTACCAAATTGAGAAACGAAGGTATAATCCGTTTCATTTCCAGATCCTGCATTTACTTCTGCACCACCATCAACGGTTTGAAAGGAGTCGTTTGGAAAGTAAATACTAGTAACACTTTGAAATCTTCGATTGAATTTATTAAATTCTATACCAGCTACCGCATTAATATCGTGTTTTTCACCAAAGGTTTTATCAAAGGTCAAATAGTTACTGTAGATATACGTCTCATTATTTACAGAAGTTGCAAAAACTTCTCCATCAGTGGCCATGAAAGGCGTATTTCTACCAAACCAAGCATCTTCTGTTTGTGATAATAGGTCATAAGAAAAATCTGAATTGGCTTTTAAAGAGGGAAGGATTTTAAATTCTCCATATACTTTACCAGTAACTCTTCGCATAAGTGTTTTCCAAAAAGCATTATCAATGGCTAATAAGTAATTCGCATATAAGGTATTTGGATTAGCAGTTCCGTCTGCTAAACGAGCAGGAGATAGCGGCGATTGTGCAACAGCTTGTAAAGGTGTTGTAAAAGAGTTGTCATCTTGCACACGATCAATTTGGGATCTTGAAAAACTTAAATTCATACCAGCTGTAAAACGGTCTGATATTTTGTGAGACACATTGCTTCTCGCTGTTATTCTTTCTAATGCATTACTATTTATAATACCAGTGGTATTGTTGTAAGCACCAGAAAAGAAATATCTTGTCTTAGCATCTCCTCCAGATACTGAAAAATCAGCATCGGTATTATATCCATCTTGAAAAGCAGTATCCTGCCAGTCTGTATCTACTTCTCGGTTTCTCCAGTCTGTTCCTTGTGCTAAGAACTCAAAAGTATCTTCAGCCTCAGCAGCATCACCAAGTCCATTGATGGATGCCTCAGTAAACAATTCAATGTACTGATCTGCATTCAGCCATTTTCTTTTATTAGTAGCTTGGCTAACTCCTTGAGAAAGGTTGATGGAGAATGTTCCCTTCCCTTCTTTACCTCTTTTTGTAGTAATCAAAACCACACCATTTGCTCCTCTAGCGCCATAAATAGCTGCTGATGATGCATCTTTAAGAACATCAATAGATTCGATTTCGTTTGGGCTTAATGTAAGTAATGGATTGGTTGGTGCGCCATTACTAGATTCATTAGTAGTCACTAAAGGGATGCCGTCCAAAACATAAAGGGGTTGTGTACCTGCACTAATACTTGCTGCACCTCGTACTCGAATGTTTATTCCTCCATCTACTTTACCATTAGTTTGCGTAATTTGTACCCCTGCTAATTTACCAACTAAGGCATTTTGAACATTGGATACTGGAATTTGTTGGATGTCTTTTGCTGTTACACGAGCAATATTATCCGTCAATTTCTTTTTGCTTTGGGTTCCATACCCAACTACAACAACTGTTTCTAGTTGATTTGAGGCATCACCGAGCTTTATCAGCATTGAGGTAGCTGCAGCAACCTCTACCGTTTTCATCCCTACAAAGCTCACTACTAAAATTTGTCCTCTTTGCGCTTTTATGGTAAACTCCCCATCAAAATTTGTTTGCGCGCTAATGTTAGTTCCTTTAACAATAATGTTAGCTCCAGGAATTGGAAGACCGCCCATATCGGTAACTTTACCAGTTAGGGTACTTTCTTGAGCATATATTAATTGCACAAAAAGTACAAGTAAGACGCTCAAAAAATGTTTGAATTTAATTCTCATTTTCGGATTATTTAAGATTAGTTACTTCAAATATCCAAATAAAATGTTAAATAAGGTGTATTGTAGGTGTTAAAAATGTTTTTTTGCCGTTTAATTAGCAATAATTTAGTTTTTTTAACATAAAAGTACAGATTTCATAATAATATACGTTTATCAAATTAAATTTGTGAATGCTTTACGAATGGCTTTTCCTTATTACTGTTTTTTATCATGTTAAAATGGAGATTGTTTTACTTGAATTTTTTTTCCTAATTTTAAGATTGAATGAGTTTAACTTATTTCAAATCTATGAATGAAGCAGCTAAATTGTGTGGCCAATTAGAAGATTGAAAGTGAAAGTTTTCAATTAGTTCAAAAATGGTTATCTTGCTACTTTGGCGGATAACAGCAAAGGCAAAATGGTGAGGTTGGAGATGCTATTCAATTAAGAAATAAACGAGGGAAATGAATAAAGTAGTAAATTTTATTGACTTACATAGCGGCGAAGAAAACAAGAAGAAAGTGTTGGATAATGTAAAATCAAACATCTCTTTTAGAGGATCGAATCTATGGATTTTAGCTTGTGCCATTGTAGTTGCTTCAGTAGGTTTGAATGTAAATTCAACTGCCGTTATTATTGGTGCAATGCTTATTTCTCCTTTGATGGGACCAATTATTGGAGCTGGTTTTGGCTTGGGAATTTATGATTTTAATTTGCTCAAAAGATCACTTAAAAATTTACTCATCGCTACGGTGGTAAGTTTATTAGTATCTACTATTTACTTTTTCTTAAGTCCCTTCAAAGACACCCAATCCGAACTTTTAGCCAGGACGTCACCTAATATTTACGATATTTTCATTGCTTTCTTTGGAGGTTTAGTGGGAGTTATAGCGATCACAAGAGTAGAGAAGGGAAATCCTATTCCTGGAGTGGCCATTGCAACTGCATTAATGCCACCGTTGTGTACGGCAGGTTATGGTTTAGCTTTAGGGAATTTTAAATTCTTTTTTGGAGCAATGTATTTGTACACTATTAATTGCGTTTTTATCTGCATTGCAACCTTTATAATTGTCAAATATTTAAAATATCCAATTGTTAAACAAACTGATTTAAGAACGGAGAAGAGAGTGAAATATATGATTTCATTTCTGACTTTAGCCTTGATTGTACCGAGTGTCTTTTTTGCCTACCAACTTTTTCAAGAAAAAAAATACAAGCAAAAAGTAGAATTATTTTTAAAATTGGAATTCTTAGATAAAGGATACACAGTATTGTATAAAAAAACACAATTTACGTCAAATCCAAAAAAAATAGATATTGCTTTTTTAAGAAGAAGACTCGATAAGGATGAAATAAAAGAACTTAACGTAAAACTAAAAACGTACGAGTTAAATAACACTGTTTTAAATATTATTCAAGATACAACTGATTTGAAACAGGATATTTTAAATGAAATTACTTTTAATAACAAAACCATGAGCGAGAAAGATTTGATTATAGCTAAGTTGCAAAGCCAAATCGTTTCTTTAAAATTTGATAACAATGCCATTTTAGGGGAAACTAGAATTTTGTTTCCTGAAATTATCAATATTGCTATAGCAAATCATATTTTTAATGAGAATAAAGAAGATAGAAAAGTGATTACTGTGGTGCTTTATGAAAGTAAAAATGATTTAGACACAATCGAAAAGAAGAAATTGACTGCGTGGTTAAAAAATAAATTTAATACTGATGCGGTAGAAATTTTCAAAAGGCAATAATTTAATTTAAGGCGCCGCTAATGGAGCGTTTATTAGAAAAACTAAATTATTGGTTGTGCAAATAGGCTAAAATTTCGCTACAAGTTTGTTTGGCATTTCTGTTTGTGCCTATAAGTGTTGCCGATGCATAACCAGTCCAGCTTCCATAACCCGCTAACCATAATCCATCAACTTCTGTTGCTTTGCTTTGTTCTGCTTTTACAATGCCTCTATCGTCTGTTGAAACACTATTTTTTAGAAAAGACGTGGCATACCCAAAACCCGTACACCAGATTATAGCATCAAAATCTTCTTTAGTTCCGTCATTCCAAATCACGCCCTCTTTATAAATACTTTTAATACCACCGCTAGAGAGGAGAACACCTCTAGATCGAGCTTCTTTAACTGGCGGTACCATTACAATAGTTCCTAAATCATAATTGGCTGCATTAAATGGTTTTCCTTCTTTTTCCGCATTGTATTTTGCAGTTGCTACGTTAAAAAGATAAAAACCATCTACTTCGTCTGGTAAATATTGAGGTGGTTTGCTAGTAGACCATTTAACATTGGTAACTTTAGAAACTTCGGCTACAATTTGTGCGCCTGAATTGCCTTCGCCCACAACAAGGACTTTTAAATTTTTAAAGGATTCTGAATTTTTGTACTGTGCCGAATGGATCTGAATTCCTTTGAAGGTATCTATTCCTGCTATTTTTGGTATAAAAGGATTGCTCCAAGTGCCTGTTGCGGCAATAATAACTTTGGAAAAATACATTCCTTTATTGGTTTGTATTTTGAAAATTTTATTTTCTAAAAGCACGCTTTCTACAGTTACGGATCTCTCAATTGGCAAGTCATAACGCTTTTCGTATTGGCATAAATAATCAATTACTTCTTGTTTTAGAGGAAATAGATTTTTAGATTTTGGCATGAGCCATCCCGGTAAGGAACTGTGTTCAGCAGGAGAAAAAAGGGTTAGGCTATCCCAAGCATGAAGCCAAGCGCCACCACATTTTTCCTCTTTGTCCAAGAGAAGGAAGTTCACTTTATGGCGCCGGAGATAGTACCCGCAAGCTAGTCCACTTTGTCCGCCGCCAACGACTATGACATCTAAAATTTTGTTCATTTTGTTTGAATCTGTTTAAATTGTATGTTGTTTTGGTTTTTTCGCGTCAAAGAAGCTTCACTATTAATATCGTCCAATAGGAGAATCTGGGACACACCTTAAGAACTATAAATTGTTCATACAATTAGGGATTTTCAGTTTTTGTGACTACTACTGGTTTTGAATAATATTTATTTTTCAACCAAAAAGAGACATTCACTAAAATTATCAATGCAGGAACTTCTACCAAAGGTCCAATAACACCCGCAAATGCCTGGCCACTATTGATTCCGAAAACCCCTATGGAAACAGCAATTGCTAATTCGAAATTATTTCCAGATGCGGTAAAGGAAAGCGCTACAGCGTCTCTATAATTTGCTCCAATCTTTTTTGAAACAAAGAACATCAGGAAAAACATAATGGTAAAGAAAATGACAAGTGGAATCGCAATTCGAAACACATCCATAGGCAAATCAACTATCATTTCCCCTTTTAAACTAAACATAACTACAATTGTAAAAAGTAAAGCGATCAATGTAAGTGGCGATACAAAAGGAATAAATTTTTGATTGAACCATTTGTCACCAATGAACTTCTTGATGGTGTAGCGACTAATTACCGCTAATGCAAATGGAATTCCTAAATAAATCCCAACCGTTATCGCAATCTCAGCTATAGAAATGTTCAATTCTAAACCTTTTATTCCAAATAATGGCAACATGATTTCCAAATAGAAATAAGCATATAAACTAAAAAAGAATACTTGCAGTAAACTATTTATTCCAATTAAACCGGCTGTTAATTCTCTATTTCCTTCGGCTAATTCGTTCCATACAATTACCATAGCTATGCACGGCGCAATTCCTATTATAATTAAACCTGTCATATATTCAGGATAATCTTTCAAGAAGAAGGTTGCTAATAAAAACATTAAAAAAGGACCTACAATCCACGTAATTAAAAAAGAGGCTGTCAATAATTTTGGTTTGTCAAGAATTAATGGAATTTTTGAGAAATCAATTTTGGTCAATGGTGGATACATCATTACAATTAGTCCAATTGCTAAAGGTATATTAGTGGTTCCGCTGGAGAAGGAATTGATAAAGTCATCGCTTGAAGGAATAAAATAACCAATGGAAACGCCAATTATCATGGCTATGAAAATCCAAAGGGTAAGGTACTTATCTAGAAAGTTTAATCTTTTTTTATGTAATGCCATTTTATAATTTTATTTGGGAGAATACATAGCACATTTCTGTTGCAATTTGTAAACTGCGCTCTTTGTATTTTTGCTGTTGTTGTGGCGTGTTATCAAAAACTTTCGGGTCTTCAAATGTGATAGGAATCCTTTCTTCTGCACCAGCAATAAAAGGGCATCCGCCATCCGCTTGAGAGCAAGTTAATAATGCTGCAAATTCACTTTTTGGATTAAAATCATCGTCATAGGTTTTAGAAAAACCAATAATTGGAGGTTCATTCTTTCCAAATTTTATGGTGTAAATTGGGTTATTTCCTTCAGAAATAGTATTAATTTGAAATCCAGATTGCTTTAATGTTGTGGCAATCATAGGGGATAATGCAGTAGATTCTGTACCACCGGAATAACAAAAAACATTTTTAATATTGAAATACCCCGCGGCCGTCTGTGCCCAAATTTGGGACAAATGACTTCTTCTGGAATTGTGCGTACAAATAAAGTTTAGCCTTATTTCTTGCTCTTTGGAAACTTTATTTTGGATAAAATCAAGAAGTGGTTGTAAAATAATCTTACGTTCTGAAGATATATTTTCGTAATCAAAAGCACGGATTACTTGTTCAATTTCTGAAAAGAAGATGGTTTTAATTGGGCTCATTTTATAGTTTTAAGAATTAGCAACAGCCTCCACCTGGCGTGCAGCTATTCGTTTGAGTTGGGATTGCAGACAATTTTACTTTTTGTTTATCAGCAGGAATGCCACATTGGTCTTCAGCCAAACAAGCGGTTTGTTTGTTGATTAAAGTAAAGTCCGTTCCGTTGAAACCCAAGTCGTATTTACCAATTGTTTCTCCTTGAAATTCCACTTCAACTTCATGATCTTCAATTCCTAAAATTTTTTCAGACAATTCAATGATATCCAATAATTTTTTTGGTTTAAGTCGGTGATCAAAATCATTGGCATCCCACAACTGGAAATTCACAACGTTCTCTTTTCGAACTTTTCCGCCGCAATCAATGAAGTTTCTGGTACTTAAGCCTACTTCCGTTACGTGAAAATGTTCTGGAACATAGGTTCCGTTTGGTAATATAAAAGCAACGTTTTCTAACGCGTTCAATTCTTTTTTAATTTCTGATAGTTTCATTTTTTTATAATTTAAAAATTAGCAACATTGGTCTTTCCTGTTTTCTAAATAGGTATTGATAAGGGTAAAAAAACTTTTTATTTTCTCAAACCCTTCTTCGTTCAAGCAATAACAAATTGAAGCCCCTTCGAAATTTCCTTTGATTAACCCGGCATTTTTTAGTTCCTTCAAATGTTGCGAAACAGTAGGTTGTGCTAAAGGCAATTCGTTTACAAGTTCTCCACAGATGCAACTATCAACTTTTATAAGATGTTCAATTATGGCAATACGAGCAGGATGACCTAATGCTTTGGCAAGTACAGCCAGTTCGTTTTGCTCCTCCGTAAAATGTTCTGTTTTAGTTACTCCCATCGTAATATATTTATATTGCAATATTACGATTAATTAGGTAACAACGATTACTTTTGGTGTTAAATTAGCATTAAGTTTTGAGGGTTTAGTGGTTTTATTATTTTGTAATTATAAAATGAAAAGTACCGCAAAGGAGATGGAGTATGGAGAATCCCTCTCGATTGCATTACTTTTCACTTATTCATTAGGGATAGAATAAATCTTATAATTGCTACCCATCAGAGCATGATAACAAAAAAAATAATTTAAATTTTTACTCGTTTTTACGGTTCAATAATTACTTTCATTGCTTTCTCTTTCCCTGCATTGCCAAATACTTCATACGCTTCTAGGACCTCTTTCAATTTAAAATGATGAGTTATCAGTTTAGAAGGTTCTAATTTACCGGAGGAAACTGTTTTTAAAAGCATTGGAGTAGTATTGGTGTTTACTAATCCCATTGTTATCGTGATGTTTTGGATCCATAAATCCTGAATTTGCAGTTCTACTGGCTTTCCATGCACTCCGATATTGGCAATGTGTCCACCGGGGCGAACAATTTTTTGGCATATATCAAAGGTAGCTGGCGCTCCAACGGCTTCAATAGCCACATCTACACCATCTTTTGTTTCTGATTGAATTCTTTTTGTGACATCTTCTTTGGTAGAATTAATGGTATGCGTAGCGCCAAATTTTTTAGCCATTTCCAAACGATTTTCATCGATGTCGATCATATAGATTTTTGCCGGAGAGTAGAACTGAGCTGTCAGTAAGGCTGACATTCCTATAGGACCGGCTCCTACAATCGCAATGGTGTCTCCTGGTTTTACTCCGCCATTAATCACACCAATTTCATGTCCTGTAGGTAAAATGTCACTCAGCATTACCAGCGCTTCTTCATCAGATCCGTCTGGTATCAGATAGAGGCTGTTATCAGCATGTGGAATCCGAACGTATTCTGCCTGTGTGCCATTAATAAGATGCCCTAAAATCCAACCGCCGTCCTCACAATGAGCGTACATTTGTTTTTTACAATATTCGCAACTGCCATCTGATGTGATACAGGAGATTATGACATGGTCTCCTTTTTTAAAATTCCGGACAGAAGTACCAATTTCTTCTATTACACCAACTCCCTCATGACCTAATGTAGTTCCCGGTTTCACCGATGGAGTTTTTCCGTGTAATATACCTAAGTCTGTACCACAAATAGTCGTTTTAAGTATTTTTACCACTGCATCAGTGCTTTTTTCAATTTTAGGAAATGGCACCTCTTTTAATTCAATCTTACCTGGTCCATCATATACAAGTGCTTTCATTGTTTTAGTCTGTTTCATTTTCATTTTTTATTAAAGGTTATAGTTCCAAATCATTTTTAAATTAATCGTAAGGCTTTAAATTTTCAATTCGTTCACTATTAAAATTTATTTAGTTGTCAATCGACAATAAATATAATTAGCTATAAATCAATAATTAATAAATCTAAAGGTCGCTAATTAATACTGCTTATTATATGATATAAGTCATTAAATGAAGATTAAAGCAAATGTTTCAAAATTATGTAGCGTCTTTCTTTTTTCGAAATGATAAAGGAATGGGCTAATGATTCTGTCCTCATTTTTTTTGGAATTAATGTTAATTTAATAAATCTAGGGAGGATTTGTCTCTTGTTTTTGTTAGGAATTGCTACTTTTAGAGTTAAATAAAATACACTTTTGAACAAAAATGAGTAACTTAGTAATCAATAATTAAATAAATAGTCTAATGGAAAATCAAAATGATAAATCAGAGTCAAATGCAGCTAAGTCAGAAAAATTAGATAAAAACAAAGTACCAGATTCCCTTTTGTATCCACCAAGTGAAGATATTTACAATAAATTTCACAAGGAAAGCGATATTAATCCAGAGGATATTTCTAAAAAGAAAATACCTGTTGAAATTAATAATGTTACGGATTTTAATGAAAAAGATTTTGAGGATGATAAGACTGGAGCCGACTTGGATATACCCGGTTCAGAATTAGATGATGAACAAGAGAAAATAGGGAGTGAGGATGAAGAAAATAACCATTATAGTATTGGTGGCGACAATCATAATGATTTAGAAGAGAACACAGGGGATAAGATTTAATCTTGCATTTTTAAACAAACTAGAATCCTAGTGCAATGACTTTACATGAATACAATCAAAAGCGCAATTTTGCATCCACCGCTGAGCCAGAAGGTAAAATAAAAAAATCAGTGGCGGAAATGATTTTTGTTGTTCAAAAACATGCTGCATCTCACTTGCATTATGATTTTAGGTTAGAAAGTGAAGGAGTTTTAAAAAGTTGGGCGATACCTAAAGGTCCATCAATGAATCCTGCCCATAAAAGACTAGCTATACAGGTGGAAGATCATCCTTATGATTATCGTAATTTTGAAGGAATCATTCCTGAAGGTAATTACGGTGCGGGTAACGTTATAGTTTGGGATAATGGAACTTATATTCTAGTTGACGATGAAAATTATGGGAATCTAAATGCCTATTTGCAAAAAGGCCAGGTCCGATTTATAATAGAGGGCAAAAAACTGAAAGGGGAATTCGTATTAGTGAAATTGAAAGCTAAAAAAGAGAATTTGTGGCTTCTGATAAAAGCAAAAGATGAATATGCAACTGAGGAAGACGTTTTGTTGCAGGATCAATCCGTGATTGCTAATACTACAATAGACAGTTTGAAAAGTTAATTGGCAATAAAAACAAGTGATGTGTTTCCTTTCATAAATAAGAAGTTATTTAGCAACGATTGGACTTTTATTTTAATTTGGAACTACCATTTTTTTTCCTAAAAGTAAGAAATGGTAAGTAGTCAATAAATTAGTAAAACAGCAAAGAAGAAAGAGGGCATGGCAAACTAAAAATTTCTAAGATTAATAACAATGTTCATTTTGACAAAGCAGACGAGATTACAGCATAATAATTTCTTGTTAATAGAAATTAAATCGACGAGGTTGTTGAAAATGTATTAAAAAAAAGAAGTACCAAAAAGCATCAATTTTGGCTTGGAGGAAAAAAGGAAGATCTTGTATTAGGCTGAGGTAAATATGCCAGTAATTTTTGCAATTGGATTTTTTATTAAAAATATGGTAAAATAGTAGTTTCTATTGATGCTTTCTTGGTTGTTTTTAGTATTTTGCGATTTAATTATTTTTAGATAATAAACTAGATTAATATGAAATATAGAGTAGCAACTTCGTCATTAAATCTTAGGGATTTTCCTTCGGCGAATGATAATTCTAAAATTTTAACACAAATCCCTTTTAGACATACTGTTAAATTAATTGAGAAAACGACCTCAGATTGGTGGAAGGTAAAGCTTTTGAATACTGACAAAGAAGGTTTTGTGTTTTCGCAAGATATTGAACATGTAGATGAAACGACAGATGAAATTGCAGATATCGAAGTGCCTAATTTTGAACCAGGTTCTAAAGGAAGTCTGGACAACAAATTAGAAACCTACAAGCCGCTTGGTGATCCAGCTATTCCTTTCAGAGACTTAACTAGTGTTGCATCCAAGCTATCTTCCATTCGAAAAATAATAGAAACGCTCGATGTCTCAAAAAATTACAGATATGAAAAAGATGATTCTGATACCTACTGTAATATCTACACCTTTGATTATTGCTTTTTTGCCAAAGTCTATATTCCCAGACTAAGATGGACGGATACAGCAATAGAAGCGCTTGAAAACGGAAACGAAGTGCCCTTAGTTTTTGGAGAAACAGTGAGGCCTTTTTATTCTAATTATATTTATGACTGGTTTTTGCAATCGGCTAATGCTTTTGGTTGGGAAAGAGTCAGTGATGTTGATGTACTCCAAAAGAAAGTCAATGCTAATGGAGGTGTAGGTGTCATTTGTGCTAAACGATTCATATTAAATAAGTCAGGGCACGTTGTAGTGGTTGTTCCAGAAACCGAAACTGAAAAGGCATTTCGGTTAGAGGGCAAGGTCATTTATCCGCTGCAATCTCAAGCAGGAATGGATAATTATAATTATTTTTCAGAAGTTAGAAAGGATTGGTGGGATAGTAAAGATCCTGAAAAAGGATATTCATCTGCTATCTTTTACTATCATGATTAAGTAGCAAATGCATTTTAAATAAAAAAGACTTCTGTACTCTAGTGGTGCAGAAGTCTTTTTTGTAATATTTAATTTCTATTAACCTTTATACTGCTACTGCAATTTTAGTGATTAGCAAGGAACTACAAAAACCATTTTCATAATATCTATCATGTAAACTAGCATATATTTGACTATAGATTGCGATAGGATCATTAGATTCTATTGTTATAGACAATATGTTTTCTAAAAGGGAAATAAGGTTTGCTGGGACTGCCGTTTCTTTTCCATGAACAATAGATTCATAGACAAAGTTATTCCATTCTAAATCGCAAATCGGATTTTCGATTTCGTTTAATATGGCATGATCCATAATGAAAATCAGAAAATTTAAAACTTCCTTGAGGTGTTTTTCATTAAAATAATCAAATATTCGAAACTCAATACCGTGATTTTTGTGTTTGTGAAAATTTACATCAAGTCCAATTTTATCGATTTTCTCATAATCTGATATTTCAGAATAGCGATTCACCCACCACAACGGATTATCGTGCATTGGATGCGCATCAAAATCCATTTGGACTATTTTTCCAGTTTTCATAACATTAGTGTCATACGTTCCAATCCCTATATACCTTGACATAGCACAACGTTGTGATGCCTTGGTTAAGTTAACGCTACTGTCATTATGGGATAAAAAGTCAGAGGATCCAAATTTGATCATAAACAACGGACTCAACCATTGAAATAACCGAATCGTACGCTGATGTTTTTTGATAAAATCTACTTTGTCTTTAATTTCACCTTCCTTATTTAACTCTGTTGGAATCGTTAAATTAAAATGATAGGTCATGTTATTGAAAACAGAATAATTTTCATTATTAGAAACAAATATGGCAAAAGGATGATTTTCCGAGCAGATTTTTATGTTGCCAAATTGCGAAAATATATTTTCTTTTAGTAATAGTTGTTGCAAGTTTACTGTAAATTCTTGCTTTATATTTGCTAGTTCCGCAATGACAGTATCGATATCTTTTTTGTAAAAATCCTGCGTTACAAATTCAATGGTGTCACCATCAAAAATGAATTTTTTTTGATGTTCGTCAATGAAATAGTTATTGTGTTTTTGTAATATTTCAAAAATACTTTCCCCAATGTATTCTGGGTTTGGCTCATTGTCTATGGGATCTAAAACTTTATGTTGATTGTTTACATCTGTTTTTGTAAACGAATGGGAGTTCATTAAAACAGGGATTGCATACTCTTTGTCTGTTAATATTTTAAGTAGCGAATTTTCGAATACGTTTTCTTTATAATTTTTAAAATGGTTGACGCTATATTTTTCACGTATGCCATTTGTTAATAAGAAATTTTTGTCAACGATACGTTGATTATCAAATTCTAAATAACATTCATTTTCGATGCCTACTCCCCAGTAAAAATCATTGGATTGATACTGGTTCCTATATTCTTTATGCTTATCTAATACCTCAATTTCAAAACTAACTTCATTCATGTTTTGATCTGTCATAAACTTCTTCGTGTTTTTTAAAAATTTGTTAATATAAGGGTAACTAATTTGTGCGGTAGTGATGCTTGAGGTAATGCATAAATCCGAAGATTTTTGTTTCTAACAAGAGCAAACCAGTATTAAATAGCTGCCAATTTTGCTTTATGAAAACTAAGCTTTTTATTACCAGGTTGAAACCTAAATTGGGTTGCTCAATTTGATTGCAAAAGTAGATAAAATTAATGGCTTTATCAATAGGTCTATTTAATTTATTTTTCTAGTAAATTTAGTATTTAGGATCTGTTCTAAATTTTTAATTTGTAGCGGTTTAGCACGTTCATTTTTAGGTAAAATGGGCGCGGAAGTTATTTGCTGAAATCGTTTTATCTCAATTAATTTTCTGCAGTTGTACCATCATCATTTTGAAAGAAAAACAGTAAAGAAATAGGCAACCATTCAGCAGTTGCATTAGGAGTACAATTTTTTCGGTTTTTCAAGACCAGTTCTCCCGCCATGCGCTATATCTTTTGCGCCGAAAAGTCGGCACAAAAGGATGCCGCTACTGTCGGGTCTAAATAACATTTCTTGCTTGTCAGCAGATTCCTGGCCTAAAAATTTAATAGGCCAAAATGTGTTTTAAAAACAAATTTAAAGGGTTGAGAAACTTTAGATCAATTTATTATTTTAAAAAAAATCGGCGGAGTGAAATGTATAACCGGTTTCATAATGGGGAATCAAGATTGCATTATGATGCTAAAAACGTTTTCAAATCCTCATACGCGCTAATTTTTGTACTGACTTTTTCTTTATTCATCACACTTTCAATTTGTGCAGGAATGGGTAGTTTTACATTTAAAATAGGTTCAACCACATCCAAAAATTTAATTGGATGAGCAGTTTCTAAGAAAATTCCAATCGCATTGGGATAGTTTTTCATTTCTTTCTTTAGCCCTAAATAGCCCACGGCTCCGTGCGGTTCAGCTATATAGCCATCGATTTCGAAAATAGTTTTCATGGCTATTTTGGTTTCTTCATCAGTAAACGTATAAGATGAAAAATCTTTTTTAAATAGCTCTAAATCATTTTGATACATTTCTTGAATGCGAATAAAGTTACTTGGATTTCCTACGTCCATCGCATTAGAAATCGTAGCTATAGAAGGGTTCGGATCGAAAACACCGTTTTCTAAAAACCTTGGAACTGTATCATTTATATTAGTCGAGGCCACAAAATGTTGAATAGGTAAGCCCAATTTTTTAGCAATAATCCCAGCGCAAATATTCCCGAAATTCCCACTTGGACAAGAAAAAACCAATTCCTTTTTTTGTTTTTTTAAAGCTTTGTAAGCAAAGAAAAAATAAAACATTTGTGGCAACCAACGCGCGATATTAATCGAATTTGCCGAAGTTAGGTTTTTGTGTTTCAGACTTTCGTCCAAGAACGCTTTTTTGACCATATCCTGACAATCATCAAAAACGCCATCGACTTCTAGCGCTTTTATATTTTGACCTAAAGTTGTTAATTGTTTTTCCTGAATGTCGCTTACTTTTCCAGAAGGATACAAAATTACCACCTCGACGCCTGCAACGCCTAAAAAACCACTGGCAACAGCTCCTCCTGTATCTCCGGAAGTTGCCACGAGAACGGTATTTTTACTGTCTTTTTTGTCTTTGTTAAAGTAGGCCAAACAACGAGACATGAATCTCGCACCTACGTCTTTGAAAGCCATTGTTGGTCCATGAAATAGTTCAAGAGAATAGATTCCTTTTTCAACTGCTACTAAAGGGAAATCAAAACACAAGGTTTCGTCAATAATTTCTTTGAGAATGGCTGTAGGGATTTCATCGCCCACAAATTGTTGAATCGCATGAAAAGCAATTTCTTCGTTGCTTAAATTCTCGATGTTATCAAAAAAATCTTGTGGTATAGGAGTAATTGTTTCAGGAAAATACAACCCTTTATCAGTTGCTAATCCTTGTATTACTGCTTCTTTGAAAGAAACTTTGGGTGCGTTATGGTTTAAACTGTAATATTTCATTTGTTTAGTAATTGTGGAATCCCTACCATAACCCTCACCAAAGGAAAGGGAGACAAAACTGGATTCAGAATGTGTTGTTGTAATTTTTAAATCAATAATTTTATTCCTTTTATTTCCCTTTCGGAGTTTAGGTGGCTATTATTTTCATCCCTTCGTCATTCACTTTTGAAACGTGAATTTCATACGGTAAATTCATTTCGTCATAAACAGCGCTCATGGCTTTTGCAATTTTGTCTGCGGTTTCTTTTCCTTTGCTTAAAGCAAAAATAGAAGGACCTGAACCCGAAATTCCAGAACCTAAAGCTCCGTTTTCTAAAGCAGTTTGCTTGATTAAATCAAATCCGGGAATCAAAACACTTCGCAACGGTTCTGCTATTTCATCATGCAACGAACGCCCGATTAAGTCATAATCTTTAGTGTACAATCCAGCAATTAGTCCACCTACATTTCCCCATTGCGTGATGGCACTTTTCAAGGAAACGGTTTGCTTTAACACCGAACGTGCATCAGATGTTTTTAACTCAATTTGAGGATGAACCACCGTAGCATACAATTCAGATGGGCTTTTTATTTTGATAATATCCAATGGATTTGAACTTCTCACTAACGTAAAACCACCCAAAAGGGCAGGAGCAACGTTATCGGCATGGGCATTTCCACTGGCTAATTTTTCGCCTTGCATCGCAAATAAAACCAATTCTTTTCGTGTGAATGGTCGTCCCAGTAATTCGTTGATTCCAAAAACAGCTCCCGCTGAACTTGCAGCACTGCTTCCAATTCCGCTACCAGCTTTGATGTTTTTATAGATTTCTATTTCGAATCCAAATTCGGTTTCAATAGTTTCTAGCATTGCGAGAGCAGATACTCCAGCCACATTTTTTTCGGTTTCCAAAGGCAAGTCGGCACCCACAATTTTAGTGATGCGAATCCCTTTCACATCTGATTTCCGAATAATCATTTCATCGCCAGCAGTTTCTAAACACAGTCCAAGTACATCAAATCCACAGGAAAGATTAGCGATTGTAGCAGGGCAAAATATTTTTATTTCATTCATGATTTTTTGTTTCAGGTTTAAAGTTTAAAGTTGTAGCCAGTTCTTGAACTTGAAACTTTAAACAAAGAAAACTATAAACTATTTTTATACGTTTCCAATTCTAATCACATCAGCAAATATTCCAGAGGCGGTTACTGCCGCTCCGGCACCGGCACCTTTTATCAATAAAGGCTGGTCTACATAACGGTCTGTAAAAAATAATACGATATTGTCTTTTCCTTCCAAATTGTAAAAAGGATGATCTTTTGGAATAAAACGCAACCCAACATTTGCTTTTCCATTTTCAAATTGTGCCACGTATTTCAAGCGAGATTCCTTGCTTAATGCTTCTTTGTAAATAGCTTCAAAATGAGAAGCGTGTGCTTCTAAAGATTCGAAAAACGCTTCATTTGAAGTGGTATCCAAACATTCTGCAGGCATAAACGATTCGTTTGTAATTTCCTCAATTTCCATTTTATATCCACTTTCCCGAATCAAGATTAATATCTTTCTGGCTACATCAATTCCACTCAAATCTATTTTAGGATCTGGCTCTGTAAATCCTTGTACGCCAGCTTCTTTAACGACATTATGAAAAGTGTTGTTTTCGTCAAAATTATTAAAGATAAAGTTTAGACTTCCTGATAAAACGGCTTGAATTTTATTGACTTCATCGCCCGAAGCAACTAGATTTTTTACGGTATCAATAATTGGCAATCCTGCTCCCACATTCGTTTCAAAAAGAAAAGGAGCATTGAATTGTTGCGATAATTTCTTTAGTTTTTTGTAATTATCGTACTCGGAGGCACAAGCAATTTTGTTGCAGGTTACTACTGCAATATTTCTTTTTAAGAACTGTTCGTAGGTTTTAGATACGCTTTCATTTGCTGTTATATCCACAAAAATACTATTGCGTAAATTGAGTTGTTTTACATTAGAAATAAACTGTTCTTTATCCGCAGGTTCTCCGGTTTCTAATAAAAATTGCCATTCCTTTAGAGAAATTCCATCTTCATCAAAATACATTTTTCGGGAATTGGACAATGCAATAACGCGCATATTTATTTTCAGACTTTCTCTTAAGAATTTCTTTTGTTGGTGAATTTGCTCGATGAATTTCTCTCCCACATTTCCAACGCCCATTACAAATAGGTTTAACTGTTTGGTGTTTTCTTCGAAAAAGTTTTCGTGCAGCGTATTTAGCGCTTTTTTTACATCTCTTTCATTGATTACAGCCGAAATATTTCTTTCGGAAGCTCCTTGTGCAATCGCTCGAATATTGACATTATTTTTACCTAAAGTGCTAAACATTCTTCCGCTTAACCCTTGATGATTTTTCATATTTTCGCCTACCAAAGCAATAATGCAAAGGTTTTTCTCAACAATACAAGGTTCTATTTTATTTTGTGAAATTTCCACCTCAAACGCTTTGTTGATAACCTCTTCCGCCACATCAGCATCCGAATTTAGAATTCCGATACAAATAGAATGTTCCGAAGAGGCTTGAGTGATGAAAATTACATTGATATTTTTATTAGACAATACTTCAAAAAGCCTTTTGGAAGAGCCGGAAACACCAATCATTCCGGAGCCTTCTAGTGTAATTAATGTGATTGCATCAATATGTGTAATTCCTTTTACGGGATTGGATTGCGCAAAAACCTGATTGGAAATATAAGTTCCTTCAGCTGCTGGTTCAAAGGTATTTTTGATCAGAATAGGAATATTCTTTGTCAAAACGGGTTGAATTGTTGGCGGATATAAAACTTTGGCACCAAAATGAGACAATTCCATCGCTTCCTGATAGGAGATGAAGGCAATAGGTTGTGCTTGTTTTACAATTTTTGGATTGGCAGTAAACATACCGTTTACATCAGTCCAGATTTCTAAATCAGTGGCATGCAATGCACCGGCTACTATTGCCGCTGTGTAATCCGATCCACCGCGACCTAATGTAGTATTGATTCCGTCTAATGAAGCTGCAATAAATCCCGGCATCACCACTACCTGATTTTCATTGGAAGTAAAAAAATCAGCAATCAATTGATTTGATACTTCAAAATTTACGGCTGCTTTCCCAAAATGATTGTTGGTTTTGATTAGTTCTCGGCTGTCCTTATAACTGCTATTTTTTAGGTTTTGTTTTAATGCTTCAGCTATAATATAGGAAGAAAGCAATTCTCCAAAACTCAAAATAGTATCTGAAGTTCGTGGTGATAATTCACCTAAAAGAAAGCAACCATCCAGTAAGGTTTCAAGATGATTAACAATCCTTTTGATGTGACTCAAAAGACTGCTTTGTTCGGATACTGGAATAAGTTCTTTTAAAGCATCTAAATGTTTTTTCTCAATATCGGCAAGAATCTCTTTAAAACTTTCGTCACCAGCAGCAGCTTTTTTAGAAGCCAGTTGCAATAAATCAGTCACTTTGCTAAAGGCAGAAACGACCACGATTAATTTTTCGTCTTTTGCTTTGTTGCTAATAATATCTAAAACTAGTTTTATGTTTTGTGCATTGGCAACCGAAGTTCCGCCAAATTTTAATACTTTCATACGAAGTTTATATTTGTTTTTTAATGTAAAAAGGTACCGTCATTTGTAAAATTAACTGACTATTGAGTTACCACGATACGAATGTGTGTGTTGTGTTGTGTCTTGAAAAATCCAACTGTTTAGTATACGCCCAATAACTTTCTATCTTCCGAAAAAAAAGATATAACAATAGGATTATATGTAGTTTGTTTACCCCAATGGGGTAGTTGTTGTAGTAAACGTAACAGCAGTTGCAACCCGAATTTGAGTTGTTATCGAAGCGCGATATGTAGGTCTGTTATTTGTCATTTTTATATTCCAAAAGTACAATTTTTTATAAAAATGGATGTCTTTTAGTGTGTTTTTACGAATAATTGAAAATTCCAAGTCCTATTTGGCGATACTATATTTTTGTTTGTGTAATATCGTTCCTAGCAGAGCTATTCGTATAAATTTCCTGATTTTCTAACTCCTATACTTTGTTTGAATAAATCATATGATGCCGATAAAGTATTCAATTCCGCCTTATTGCGATTGTAAATGCTTAAAATTCGGTTAGATTTAGTACGAGCCGGAGTATAGTATTAAGGATACAATAAAATAGGAATAGTAATTAACGAACTATTTGTAATTATAGGAATGAAATTTAGTATTTGGATTTGTTTACCGATACTTTTTAAATTATCATCAATATATGTTGTGTATTTATAAAGATTTAGTCAATTTTACCATTTAAACAGGATCAAAATGGACAATACACATTACATTAGTAATGAATTACTTAGCCTCGAAATATTAAGCGAAATTGTTTCGCATTATAAAGCTTTGGCTTTGTCTGATGAAGCAAAAATTAATATTCAAAAATGTAGGGACTATTTAGACAAAAAAATGGCTTCCCATTCGGAACCTATTTATGGAATAAATACGGGTTTTGGATCACTCTGTAATGTCAAAATATCTAATGAAAATCTATCAAAACTACAGGAAAACTTGGTAAAATCGCATGCTTGCGGTACGGGTGAGGAAGTGCCATCCCAGATTGTAAAGCTGATGCTATTGCTTAAAATCCAATCGTTGAGTTATGGTCACTCTGGAATACAATTGCAAACCGTCGAGCGGTTAATTGAATTTTATAATAATGATATTCTGCCTGTAATATACACACAAGGTTCGCTTGGTGCCTCCGGAGATCTAGCTCCTTTAGCGCATTTATCACTGCCTTTATTGGGCGAAGGGGATGTGTATTATGAAGGTAAAAGGGTGCATTCCAGTGTCGTTATGAAACATTTTAATTGGGAGCCAATTGTGCTACAATCCAAAGAAGGGTTGGCTTTGCTAAACGGAACTCAATTTATGAGTGCTTATGGAGCGCATATTTTGATGAAAGTAAGTAAATTTTCATATTTGGCCGATTTGATAGGAACCATTTCTCTGGAAGCTTTTGATGGAAGAATTGAACCTTTTCATGAGTTGATCCACTTTATCAGGCCGCATAAAGGACAAATCGTAACTGCAAACCGCATAAAAGGTTTTCTAGATGGAAGTGAAATTATTGAACAGGCAAAAATGCACGTTCAAGATCCGTATTCTTTTAGATGTATGCCACAAGTTCACGGTGCCTCAAAAGATGCTTTTGAATATGTAAAAAAAGTTTTCAAAACTGAAATCAATTCGGTGACGGATAATCCTAATATCTTTATTGAAAGTGATCAAATCATATCTGGCGGCAATTTTCATGGACAACCTTTGGCTTTAGCCTTAGATTTTATGGCAATCGCTTTGGCAGAATTGGGTAGTATATCGGAACGTAGAACGTATCAATTGATATCAGGGTCTAGAAATCTTCCCGCATTTTTGGTCGACAACCCGGGATTAAATTCGGGTTTAATGATTCCTCAATACACAGCAGCCAGTATTGCAAGTCAAAACAAGCAATTGGCGACTCCAGCGAGTATCGATAGTATTGTTTCTAGTAACGGACAAGAGGATCATGTAAGCATGGGTGCCAATGCAGCAACAAAAGCTTTGCGAGTTTTGGATAATGTGGAGCGGATTTTAGCAATTGAATTAATGAATGCTTCTCAAGCTATTGAATATAGGAGGCCATTAAAATCTAGTGATTTTATTGAGATGTTTTTAAATGCCTATCGCGAAGAAGTTCCATTAATAAAAGAAGACCGAATTTTGCACTATGATATCGAAAAGACGGTTTCATTTTTAAATACTTTTCAAATGGAAAATGATTTGTTAATGTTAGCTTAACATTAGCCGTTAATAATGAAGTAATTTTGCCGAACTAAATTTTAATGTAATGAACATAAATAATTTTTTCCAATTTTTGGTTCCTAAGGACAAAAAGTTTTTTCCACTTTTTGAAGAAGCATCTAGTAATCTAATAGAAATTGCTACAAATTTACACGAAGCTGTTAATCTTCCTTTAAAAGAGCGTGAAGTTCTTTTTCAAAAAATTGATGCTTTAGAACAAAAAGGAGAAGATATAACGCGTCAAACCAGTTTAGAATTAAGTAGAAATTTTATTACTCCTTTTGACAGAGAAGATATCCATTCGTTGATTACATCAATTGACAATGTAGCCGATAACCTTCATGGTGCCGCAAGTAGAATGAGGTTGTATCAAGTAGATAAAATTACAAAATCAATTAGAAAACTAACAGAAATCAATCTTGAGGCATGTCAAAATATTGATGTTGCGGTTAGAGAATTAAGAGATCTGAAAAAAATTAAAAATATCACGGACGCCTGCGTTAGAATCAACAAGTTAGAAAATAAATCAGATAATGTTTATGATAAAGCAGTGCTTGATTTGTTCGAAAATGAAACGGATGCCAAAAACATTATCAAGTATAAAGAAGTACTGTCAGTTTTAGAAACTGCTGCTGATAAATGCAAAAGTGTAGCGAGTGTTTTAGAATCAATTTCTGTAAAACATTCTTAATTCAATCCGTTTTATTCTGAAATTATAATTATGGAATTTACTCTACTGATAGTTATTATTGTGTTGGCTTTAATCTTTGATTACATCAATGGTTTTCATGATGCAGCCAATGCGATAGCAACGGTTGTTGCCACAAAAGTATTAACCCCTTTTCAAGCGGTAGTTTGGGCAGCTTTTTTTAACTTTTTAGCCTATTGGGTATTTGGCTTTGGTGTAGCTGATACCGTTGCGAAAACAGCCAATACCATGGATATCAACTTGGTGGTTATTCTAGCTGGTGTTATTGCGGCAATTATTTGGAATTTATTTACGTGGTGGCAAGGAATTCCATCGAGTTCTTCTCATACTTTAATTGGGGGTTTTGCAGGAGCTGCAATTGCTCATGCAGGATTTGGAGTTGTTTCTTGGTATAAAGTAGGGAAGGATGGAGGAATGCCTTCAGGAGTTTTAATCATCGTTGCTTTTATCATATTGGCACCGTTATTAGGGGCTTTAATATCTTATCTAATATCAATCTGGTTGTTAAATGCTTCTAAGAAAAGTATTTATCCTAAAATTTTCACCGCTTCTTTAATGATTTTGACGATTTGGTTTGTAGAAAGTCAAATGATTTACTTTGACGAAATTACAAAACCTCGATTTGATTCCCATTTTTGGAGTGTCGCTTTTGAAGCACACAATATCAAATGGTTTTTAGTAGCATTTATTGTACTTGCAATAAGCTCTTTTTGTTTGATATTTAGTAGTTTAAATTTAAATCAAGCTACGTCTTGGTTGAAAAAAATGCAATTGCTATCCTCTGCAGCGTTTAGTTTAGGACATGGTGGAAATGATTCACAAAAGGTGATGGGTATTATTGCGGCAGCGGTTGCTGTTTACATCAACACTAGTGGCGTTGCGCAAGCATCTTTACCTGCTTGGTTAGATGTAGTTTTGCCCAATGATGAAGGTACATTTAGAATGCCCGCTTGGATTCCATTAGCTTGTTATTCTGCAATTGCAGCAGGAACTTTAAGCGGTGGTTGGAAAATTGTAAAAACGATGGGGTCTAAAATAACTAAAGTGACTTCTTTTGAAGGTGTTGCAGCAGAAACTGCTGGAGCATTGACATTGTATTTTACAGAGCATTTTAAAGTTCCTGTAAGTACAACACATACAATCACAGGATCAATCATTGGAGTGGGACTTACTAAAAGAGTCTCTGCGGTGCGTTGGGGTATGACGGTAAGTTTGCTGTGGGCTTGGGTTTTAACGATTCCTATATCAGCTATTTTAGCAGCTATCATCTATTATATTTTCAGTATTTTTATCTAATATAGAGTCAAATCAATATAAAAAAAACCATTCGGAGATCCCGAATGGTTTTTTTTTGCTAAAATTGTTTTTTTAATTTTGTTCAAAGATTTAATTTATGTCCTTTCTATTTTAAGATGGTGCTTATTTCTATGGTATTACTCAAAATTTTATGCATCGGACATTTATTAGCAATGTTTAATAATCGTGCAATTTGGTCATTATCTAAATCGCCAAACAGTTGAATATCCCGTATTATTTTTGTTTTGTTTTCTATTGGGTCAGTATCAAGAGTAACTTCAACTTTGACATCAGTTAATTTCCATCCTTTTCGATTGGCATAAATGCGTAAAGTGATGCATGTGCAGGCTGCTAAAGAGGAAGCGAGCAATTCATTTGGCGCAAAGCCTAAACCCATTCCACCAGCACTTTCAGGTTCATCGGAGATCATTGTATGCGTAGCCGAATTTATTTCTGTTTTGTAGAGCTCTGCACCAATGTGTGCCGTTACTTTATCCATGATTTTTATTGTTTATTAAATTGATTAGATTAACGATGGAAACTTTGACTGTATTAAAAATAGTATTCTTTTATTTTTATCAGGAGATTGCTTAAATACACGAATAAAATAATTTTGGAACAACTTAAATCTTAGGTGGGTTGTTTTCTAATATCAAGAATAGTTTTTAATAATTTTTTTTATAAAATTACCTTCGCTTTGTCATGGACCTAATTTACAACTTTAACAGTGCAGAATTAAATTCAATAGGAAGGTTTTTACAGTATTGGTTTGTTTCATATTCAGCTTAAGCTTTTGTGAATGTGTTTCCGCTTATGATACGTTTGTTTCAGATTTTGATTTCCAGAAATGATACTTATATTACCATCAATTTCTAGCATAGCCAGCTTTACATCTTTAAAATATTCGATTCCATGTTCGCGCATTGCTTCTTTTAATTCATCAGAAGTAATGTTTAATTTGCTTAAAGATTTAAAATCCAAATGGCCATCATGTATTAGAATTTCTGGCTTTTCTTGCATGAAATCGCTGAATTTTGGGAATTTATACATCAATTTTTTTAAAGTAAAATTAATGCTAAATAGAACGGAAGCTGCGGCTAAACCTCCTAATAAACTAGTATCGTTTCCAACCATTGCATTTTGGACGGAGTTGCTGATTAGCAAGATTAATATAACGTCGGCAGTATTGAGCTGTGATAATTCTTTCTTGCCAAAAAGTCGCAATGCAATAACCATAAAAAAATAAACGGCACTACTTCTAAGAATTATAGCAAGATACTCGTTCATTTTTTTTAGGTTTTGTGCATTTGTTCCAGTTACTTTTGTATGCTTAAATAGTTCTTAAGCAGTACCATGCGAAAAATTCTGTTATTTAAGATCTACTTTTTGTTTGAAATTTTTTTCAATGGCCTTGATCATTTCCCCAGCAATATCTTTGTTTGTAGCTCCTTCGATTCCTTCTAGTCCCGGTGATGAATTTACTTCTAGTAATAATGGTCCTTTTGCGGAACGAATAATATCTACGCCTGCTACTTTTAAGTCCATTGCTTTTGTTGCTTTGATGGCAATCCGTTTTTCCTCTGCGGTTACTTTTATCACGGATGCAGTTCCTCCTAAATGAATGTTCGCTCTGAATTCACCCGGCATCGCTTCCCGTTGAATGGCGGCAACCACTTTCCCATCTATTACAAAACAACGAATGTCTTTTCCGTTTGCTTCTTTGATGAATTCCTGAACTAATATGTTAGCATTTAGGCTTTTGAAGGCGTTAATAACACTTTCTGCAGCTTTTTTTGTTTCGGCGAGAACTACTCCTTTACCTTGTGTTCCCTCTAGTAATTTTACAATTAAAGGAGAACCTCCTACCATTTTTATCAAATCATCGGTATCCAAAGGGGAATTAGCAAAACCAGTCGTTGGGATTTCTACTCCATGATTTAGCAATAATTGTAACGAATACAATTTATCGCGCGACTGTGTAATAGCGTTCGACGAATTCAAGCAATAAACTTTTAATGCCTCAAATTGTCGGGTTAGTGCGCAACCATAAAAGGTTATACTGGGTCTGATTCTTGGAATAATGGCGTCAAATTGATTTAATATTTTTCCGCCACGGTAATGAATTTCTGGTGTTTTTGCATCCAGTTTCATATAGCATTCTTTAATATTCAGAAAGTGCATTTCGTGTCCACGCATTTCACCAGCTTCCATAATACGCTTGTTGCTGTACAATTCAGGATTACTCGCTAAAAGTCCGATGCGCAAACCAGAGCTTGCTTTTTCAGAGTTTTTATAAAGTTCTTTAAGACTGTCTGATGTAGGTTGACCCAAAAGATATTTTTGTTCCGGATCAACTAAAACTCTTCCACTCATGGCTTCCCGCCCTAGAAGCATTCTGAATCCCATGGAATCTCGATTGGTCAGCGTCATTTCGATAGGCCATTGTGAGGTTCCAATCTGTAAATTAGTCTGTATTACATAACGTTGCTCTCGAAAACCACTAGAACTTTTTACAATTCGTTTGTCAATTAATGGTGCTTCACAATGAATGACCGTTTTTAGATTATTTTGTATGGGATTGATGTCAAATTTTACCCAATTACTTTCATTTTTAATAAACGGAGCGATGTTTATAGCATGTAATGCTGATGTTTTTGCACCTGAATCCACCCGAGCTTTTATAGTGGGAATTCCTAATTCTGGAAAAGAGCACCACTCTTCACTCCCTAAAATAACTTTATTATCTGACATAAATTAATTTGTTTTGACCTATTTTATATAATTCAAATGTAAATATTTGTTTTCAAAAAACGGGTATTTACCATAAATAATAAACCCGTTAGGCTATATAAACGTAACGGGTTTAAAAGAATTTTTTTTAATTTAAGTTATAGATTAGTTGGTTCGCCAGCTTTGTGAACTTGTACCGTTAGTTCTTGAGCTCCTTCTTCAATATCCATAAAAATTTCATCTCCGGAACCAATTTTAGAAGTAATAATCTCTTCAGCAAGGGCGTCTTCGACATATTTTTGAATCGCTCTTTTTAATGGTCTGGCACCAAATTGTCTATCGAAACCTTTATCGGCGATGAACGCTTTGGCTTTATCAGATAGATTTAATTGATATCCTAGTTCGGCTACGCGAGCATATAATTTTTTCAATTCAATTTCGATAATCAAATCAATATCATGTTTTTCCAAAGCATTAAATACGATTACATCATCAATTCTATTTAGGAATTCTGGTGCAAAAGTTTTTTTCAATGCGTTCTCAATGATACTTTTTGAATTGTCGTCAGCCTGAGCTACTTTTGCAGCAGTTCCAAAACCAACACCTTGACCAAAATCTTTCAATTGTCTGGCTCCAACATTCGAAGTCATAATAATTATAGTGTTTTTGAAATCAATTTTTCGGCCTAAACTATCTGTTAAATAACCATCATCCAGTACTTGTAATAACATGTTAAATACATCAGGATGCGCTTTTTCTATCTCATCTAATAATACTACACAATAAGGTTTTCTGCGAACTTTCTCTGTTAATTGTCCACCTTCCTCATATCCTACGTATCCCGGAGGTGCTCCAACTAAACGAGAGATTGCAAATTTTTCCATGTATTCACTCATGTCAATACGAATCAACGCATCTTCAGAATCGAATAACTCTTTGGCGAGTACTTTGGCTAATTGCGTTTTACCAACACCGGTCTGTCCCAAGAAAATAAAGGAACCAATTGGTCGATTCGGATCTTTTAATCCCGCACGATTTCTTTGGATGGAGCGAGCAATTTTCATTACAGCTTCTCTTTGTCCAATTACTTTTCCTTCAATAAGTTCTGGTAATTTGGCAAGTTTGTTGCTTTCTGTTTGAGCGATACGGTTAACAGGAATACCACTCATCATAGAAACTACATCGGCAACATTGTCCTCGGTAACTTCAATTCGGTTGTTTTTGGCATCTTCTTCCCATTGTTCTTGGGCAATTGCTAAGTCTTTTTCAATGCGTTTTTCATCATCTCGAAGTTTGGCAGCCTCTTCGTATTTTTGTTTTTTGACTACAACATTTTTCAATTCGCGTACCTCTTCTAATTGACGTTCCAGATCTAAAATTTGTTTAGGAACTTCAATATTGGTAATGTGTACTCTTGAACCCGCTTCATCTAAGGCATCAATAGCTTTGTCTGGTAAAAAACGATCTGACATGTACCTGTCTGTTAATTTTACGCACGCTTCTATTGCTTCTTCGGAATAAGTAACATTGTGGTGATCTTCGTATTTATTTTTAATATTATGCAAAATAGTAATCGTTTCGGCAACAGATGTTGGTTCTACAATTATCTTTTGAAAACGTCGTTCTAAGGCACCGTCTTTTTCGATATATTGACGGTATTCATCTAATGTTGTTGCACCAATACATTGAATCTCTCCACGAGCTAATGCAGGTTTAAACATATTGGATGCGTCTAAAGATCCTGTTGCACCACCAGCGCCAACAATAGTGTGAATTTCATCTATAAAAAGAATGATGTCGTCATTTTTCTCCAGCTCATTCATTACTGCTTTCATTCGTTCTTCAAATTGTCCACGGTATTTAGTTCCAGCTACAAGACTAGCGAGATCTAACGTAACGACCCGTTTATTGAACAAGGTGCGTGAAACTTTTTTCTGAATAATGCGCAGGGCTAGACCCTCGGCAATGGCTGATTTTCCCACTCCAGGTTCACCTATAAGTAAAGGATTATTTTTTTTGCGACGGCTCAAAATCTGAGAAACGCGCTCAATTTCTTTTTCCCGTCCTACAACAGGATCTAATTTCCCCTCTTCTGCCATTTCTGTTAAATCTCGGCCAAAATTATCCAAAACCGGAGTTTTAGATTTTTTGTTAGATTTGTTGGCTGGGTTGTTAAAAGTTCCTTCTTTTAGACTGTCATCTTGTCCTGAATCGTCATTGTAAGATTCATTTCGTGGTAATTTTTCTATAAATTCTTCTTCGCTTGGAGTCATGTTTAAATATTGTTCTTTAGCTATGTCATAATCAATTTTGAGTTTATTCAATAGCTTGGTTGTTGGATCGTTTTCGTTTCTTAATATGCACAATAATAAATGTGCGGTGCTGATAGAGGTACTTTGAAATACCTTAGCTTCCAAGAAAGTAGTTTTCAGGGCTCGTTCAGCTTGACGTGTCAAGTGCAGGTTTTTCTTTTCAACGTTTACCTCTACGCCGGGACTTGCTGGGCTTAGAATCTCTACTTTTCTGCGTAAATGATCTAAATCAACGTCTAAATTATTCAATATTTGAATAGCTTTTCCGTTTCCGTCTCTTAAAATTCCAAGCATTAAGTGTTCTGTGCCTATAAAATCGTGACCTAGTCGTAAAGCTTCCTCTTTACTGTAGGTTATAACGTCTTTTACTCTTGGTGAAAAATTATCATCCATAATATATATTTGATATCGTAAATTTAGTGAATTAGTGATAGAAAAACAAAAACCATTCCTATAAGTAGTCGTGTCAGCTAAGAGACAAAAATTATACTAATATAAGAGTTAAATTTCCCTTAAATTATTAACTAAAAGGGAAGTTTATTTTGTTGATAAATCATTGAAATAAGTGTTTTAAAATTGGTTTAAAAATTTCAAAAAAGCGTATATTGGCACGTTTTGAAACTAATATAATTATTTAATATAACAACTTATGTCTGAAGGAGAAAAGTTAATTCCCATTAACATTGAAGATGAAATGAAAACAGCCTACATCGATTATTCGATGTCGGTTATTGTGTCAAGAGCTCTTCCAGATGTTAGAGATGGCTTGAAACCAGTACATCGAAGAGTACTATTTGGAATGCATGATTTGGGTGTTAACTCAAGATCAGCTCATAAAAAGTCCGCAAGAATTGTCGGAGAAGTTTTGGGTAAATATCACCCACATGGTGATACTTCTGTTTATGATGCTATGGTTCGTATGGCCCAAGAATGGAGTATGCGTTATTTGTTGATCGATGGTCAAGGTAATTTTGGATCTGTAGATGGAGATAGTCCTGCAGCAATGCGTTATACTGAAGCTAGAATGCGTAAGATTTCTGAGGAGATTTTAGCTGACATTGACAAAGAAACAGTTGATTTTAAATTAAATTTCGATGATACGCTTGAAGAGCCAACGGTGATGCCAACGCGTGTTCCTACCTTATTAATAAATGGGGCCACGGGAATTGCGGTAGGTATGGCCACGAATATGCCTCCTCATAACTTAACTGAAGTTATCAACGGTACATTAGCTTTCATGGATAATAATGATATCGAGATTGACGAGTTGATGACGCATATTAAAGCCCCAGATTTTCCTACTGGTGGTATCATATATGGGTATGAAGGTGTGCGTGAGGCTTTCAAAACAGGTAGAGGTAGAATTGTAATGCGTGCCAAAGTTGGTTTTGAAGAAGTGGAAGGTCGGGAATGTATAATCGTTACCGAAATTCCGTATCAAGTCAACAAAGCGGATATGATTAAGCGTACAGCTGATTTGGTCAATGATAAAAAGATCGAAGGAATTGCCAATATACGCGATGAATCGGATAGAAATGGGATGCGTATCGTTTATATTTTAAAACGTGATGCCACACCAAACGTGGTTTTGAACACACTTTATAAGTTTACACAATTACAATCTTCTTTCAGTGTAAATAATATTGCAATTGTTAAAGGGCGTCCACAAATGTTGAATCTGAAAGATTTGATTCACTATTTTATCGAGCATCGTCATGATGTGGTGACTCGCAGAACGCAATTTGAATTGAAAAAGGCGGAAGCAAGAGCGCATATATTAGAAGGTCTTATTATCGCGTCTGATAATATTGACGAAGTAATTGCGTTAATCAAAGCGTCGAAAAGTACGGAGGAGGCAAGAGAGAAATTAATCGAAAGATTCAATTTGTCAGATATTCAATCTCGTGCAATAGTTGAAATGCGTTTGCGTCAATTGACAGGTCTTGAACAAGATAAGTTAAGAACGGAATACGATGAAATTATGAAGTTAATTGAGCATTTGAAAGCTTTATTAGCAGATGTAAACTTGAGAATTGCTTTGATCAAAGAAGAACTTACTGAAATTAGAGATAAATATGGAGACGCTCGTCGCTCTCAAATTGAATATTCTGGCGGAGACGTGAGCATCGAAGATTTAATAGCTGATGAAAATGTAGTCATTACTATATCTCATGCAGGATATATCAAACGAACCAACCTAACCGAATATAAAACTCAGAATAGAGGAGGAGTAGGGCAAAAAAGTGCTGGAACAAGAGATCAAGATTTCTTAGAGCACATGTTTGTTGCTACAAATCACCAGTATATGATGTTCTTTACTCAAAAAGGAAAATGTTTCTGGATGCGTGTTTATGAAATACCAGAAGGAAGTAAAACCGCTAAAGGTAGAGCAATTCAAAACTTAGTGAACATTGAAAGTGATGACAAAGTGAAAGCTTTTATTTGCACTCAAGATTTGAAAGATAAAGAATATATCAATAGTCATAATTTGATTATGGTGACCAAAAAAGGTCAGGTTAAGAAAACATCTTTAGAGAAATATTCTAAACCTAGAGTAAACGGTGTCGCTGCAATTACTATTAAAGAGGGTGATGAATTATTGGAAGCCAAATTAACGAATGGTGAAAGCCAAATTATATTGGCTGTAAAATCAGGTAAATTAGTTCGCTTTGAAGAAACTAAAACCCGTCCAATGGGAAGAACAGCTTCAGGAGTTCGTGGAATTACACTTAAGGATGATACGGATGAAGTTATTGGCATGGTTACTGTAAACGATATGAGCAGTGAAATATTAGTTGTAGCTGAAAATGGTTACGGTAAACGTTCTAGCCTTGATGAATATAGAATTACGAATCGTGGTGGTAAAGGAGTTAAAACCTTAAATATTACGGAGAAAACAGGAAAGCTAATTTCTATAAATTCAGTTACAGATGCAGATGATTTAATGATTATCAACAAATCTGGATTGACTATCAGAATGGCTGTTGAAGATTTGAGAGTGATGGGCCGTGCTACGCAAGGAGTGAAGTTGATTAACATTAAAGGAAATGATTCAATTGCAGCAGTTACAAAAGTTATGAAGGACGATGTGGCTGAAGTGGTTGTAGATGAGGAAGGCAATGTTGTTGAAACGGAAGCTATTGAAAGAGTTAAGCCAGTATTAGAAGTTCTTGAAGAGGACGGTTCTGAAGAAGATGAAGACGAAGACGACTCTGAAAATGAAGAAGAACTTGATGACGATAGTGACGAGGACGATTCAGATGATGAAGCATAAAATAAAATAGAAAAGTAAGAATAAGTATTAAATTAACACAGAATATTATGAAAAGTAAATATGTATTACTAGCATCAGCGTTATTGATATCAGTAGCTACTTTTGCTCAAAAAGATCAAATTAAGGCAGCCGAAAAAGCGATGAAAGGCGGTAAATCTCAAGAGGCAGCTACCATTTTAATGGAAGCAGAACCCTTAATAGCTGCAGCAACAGATGCTGAAAAGGCACAGTTTTTCTTTGTAAAAGGAAATGCTTTATTGGATTTAGCCAACAAGAATGTTGATGCGAATACCAATCTTTCACTCGCTGCAAAAGCGTATCAAGATTTAATTGGAGTGGAGAAAGTTTCTGGAAAAGTAAAATACTCAACCCAAGCAGCAGCTTCAATTACGGATATTAAATTCAAATTGATAAATGGTGCAATTGCAGATTCAAAAATTGAGAAGCATTCAGACAGTGCTAAAAAATTATATGACGCTTACCTGTTGGATAAAAAAGACACAATCAATTTATATTATGCGGCTTCAACTTATGTAAATGCAAATGAATATGACAAAGCGCTTGAGTTATACGAGAATTTGAAAAACTTGAACTATTCTGGAGTAGGGACTAGTTACTTTGCAGTGAATAAATTAACCAACCAAGAAGATTTTTTTGCTACTGCTGCAGAAAGAGATAGAATGGTGAAGTTAGGAACACATGAAAAACCAAGAACTGAAGCTATTCCTTCTAAAAGAGGAGAGATTTATAAAAATATGGCTTTGATTTTAGTTGAAAAAGGAAAAACCGACGAGGCTAAAAAAGCAATTTCTGAAGCTAGGAAAGCAAATCCAGAAGATACTTCTTTGATCTTGACAGAGGCTAATCTTTACTTAGAAACTAAAGATTTTGAAATGTACAAAAAGCTTATCGCTGAAGTTTTAGAAAAAAATCCTAATGACGCTGATTTAGTTTTTAACTTAGGAGTGATAAGTGCAAATGCTAAAAATGTTCCTGAGGCGGAGAAATATTACAAAAAAGTTATTGAAATCAATCCACAATACATCAACGCCTATATTAATTTATCTGCTTTGAAATTAGAAAATGAAAAAGTCATTATTGATGAAATGAATAAACTTGGAACTTCTACTAAGGATATGAAGCGCTATGATGATTTGAAAAAGAAGAGAGAAGATTTGTTCAAAAGTGCTATTCCTTATCTTCAAAAAGCAGTAGAATTAGATCCTAAAAACTCAGATGTTTCTAAAACACTTTTAGGCGTTTATAGTGCTCTTGAAATGACAGCAGAATACAAAGCCTTGAAAGCTAAGATTCAGTAAATCATATTATATTATTCATAAAAAAACCTATCTAGAGTATTCCAGATAGGTTTTTTTATATAACTTGAATTCAATTAATAAATGCGAAAGTTAGGAATCTCAAAGAAAGATGAAATATTTTTTCAGAACAAAGAAAAGAAAATTAATTCTTTTCCCTG
>NZ_FRBU01000050.1 GCF_900142695.1 Flavobacterium xanthum
GTTATTTCCGATTTTAGCCTAGAAAATAGAAATGAAAACTTAAAAAACTATCTTAAGTTTCTAAAAAAGTTGCATCGCGAATAGGTCGCAGCATACGTATCAATGGCACGGTGCAGTATGATTCCTTTTTGAATTTCTAAAGGATAACTTTCAAAATGTTTTCCCCGAATTCCATCGGCCATGAAGTTACCAATTTTAAGTAGATCATTGTCGCCAGAAAGATAGATGTGCGCTAAAAAATTCATTCGCCTAATTTAGGAATTTAAATGATGAATTTAAAATCTAATTGACTTTTGTAATCCGTCAATTATTATATTTGTAGGCAATTTAAAATTTACTATTCAAAAATTAAAATAATAAGCAATGACTTTAATAAAATCAATATCAGGAATTCGTGGGACAATAGGAGGGAAAGTAGGTGATAATTTGACTCCACTTGATGCAGTAAAATTTGCTTCGGCTTACGGAACTTGGTTGAAAGATTACATTGGAAAAGAAAAATTAACCGTTGTTGTAGGTCGTGACGCTCGTATTTCTGGGCCCATGATTCACAATTTGGTGGTGAACACTTTAATTGGTTTAGGGATTGATGTAATTGATTTGGGATTGTCAACAACGCCAACGGTTGAAGTTGCGGTTCCTTTAGAGAAAGCTGATGGTGGAATAATTCTTACGGCTTCGCACAACCCAAAACAATGGAATGCATTGAAATTATTGAATGAGAAAGGAGAGTTTTTAAATGGTGCCGAAGGTGAAAAAATCCTTGTCATTGCGGAAGCGGAAGCTTTTGATTTCTCTAATGTAGATGATTTAGGGGAAATAATGATTAATGATGCTTACATGGATATTCATATTGATGAAGTATTGAATTTACCTCTGGTAGATGTTGATGCTGTAAAAGCAGCTAAATTTAAGGTTGTTGTTGATGGTGTAAATTCTTCGGGTGGAATTATTATTCCAAGGTTGCTGGAATTAATGGGCGTTGAAGTAGTTGAATTATACTGCGAACCAAACGGACATTTTCCACACAATCCAGAACCGTTAAAAGAGCATTTAACTGATATTTCCGAATTAGTTGTAAAGGAAAAAGCCGACTTAGGAATTGTGGTAGATCCTGATGTAGATCGCTTGGCTTTCATTTGTGAAGATGGTGAAATGTTTGGTGAAGAATATACTTTGGTGGCTTGTGCCGATTATGTATTGAGTAAAACTCCCGGAAATACGGTATCTAATATGTCGTCTTCCCGTGCGTTGAGCGATGTGACGAATTTGCATAAGGGAAGCTACGAAGCTAGCGCTGTAGGCGAGGTGAATGTGGTGGAATTGATGAAAAAAAATAATGCTGTAATAGGTGGTGAAGGAAACGGAGGTATTATTTATCCTGAATTGCATTATGGTCGTGATAGTTTGGTAGGAGTGGCATTGTTTTTAACGCACTTAGCCAACAAAAAAATGACGGTTTCGGCTTTGCGTGCTTCGTATCCTGAATATTATATGAGCAAAAACAAAATTGAATTGACACCTCAAATCGATGTTGATGCGATCCTTGTTGCGATGACAGAAAAATACAAAAACGAAGATATTTCAACAATTGACGGTGTGAAAATTGACTTTGATGAAAACTGGGTACACCTTAGAAAATCAAATACAGAACCTATTATTCGCATTTATACTGAAGCTTCTTCTCAAGAAAAAGCTGATGCACTGGCAGAAAGAATCATTGACGAAATAAAGGCAATTGCTAGAATTTAATACCTTTTTTTGTATGTACTAAAACCCTTTCAATACTAGGTTTGAAAGGGTTTTGTATTTAAAATAAAACAATCTTTAAAAATTTACTCTAAAGCTTAGATTGGGCGTTAAACCCAATGATTTGTTGTCCACCCGTATGGCATCTTTGGAATTATTGGGATTGACTTTGTAATATCTATTGATCACGTTATTCTGATTGGTAGCATTTACAACTCCGGCCGTAAACGAAGCTTTTACTACAGATGACAAACTGAAGTTATAATTTAAGGAAGCGTCTAAGCGCATAAAATTATCTAAATTTGTACTGTTTGGCGAGCCATAATTTACCATGGTGTTATTTCCGCTTTGAGTGGTTTCATTATTTTGAATTGGAGTAGTATAAGGAGTGCCATTTCTCCAAATGCCACCAACGGCTATTTTGAGATTTTTTATAAGGAGATAGTAAAAACCAAACGATGCTGAATGTCTTATATCTGCATTGTTAGGGAAAGTGACCGGTGTAAAAGTATCAAATTCATAATTATTAGTGCTAAAAGTATAACTAGCCCAAATGCTATATTGACGCGCTGTTTTATTGGCTAAAAATTCGATGCCTTTTGCAGTGTAGCTTCCATTTGCATTTTTATATTGAAAACTATTATAAAATCCTTGGTTAGAAGCTGTAATTCCATCTACAATTTTATAGAATGTGGTGGCCTCTATATTGAGTTTTTTGGTATTAAATTCAACACCAAAAGAACTTTGTTTACTTGTTGCAATGGGAATGTCTTTGTTATTAACTAAAATCCAGCGTCTTTTTTCGACACCTAAAAAATCATCTTCAAAGTCTACTATTTGAGTCGTAGATTGATTCTTGAACTCTCCCTCCAATTTTAAAGCAATTTGATCTGATACTTGTTGTCGAATGTTTATTCTTGGCTCGACTAAAAACTTTTCAAATTTTTGAAAATAATTCAACCGCATACCCATTCGCAAATACGTTTTATTTTTATTGTATTCCACTTCTGAAAATAAGGCATGATTCAATAAAACCTCTTTTTTAGTGCTGGAATAGATGGGATTGCTCACCGTGGTTTGATTGAGCATTCCCGTTTCATTAAATTGATACCCCAACAAGAAATTTAGATGATCGTTCGATTTATAAGTAGCATTTATCTTAATTCCAGTTTCTTGAACTTCATTGGCTTCTGTTAAGCGCTGATCTGTTTCCACTCGGTAATCTGTAGCGTCAATGTTATATTTTGAGAAATAAGTAATGAAGTTTGTACTCAATTTTGAAGTCCATTGCGCTTTCCAATTGCCTCCGTAACCGCTATTTTTTTGAGAT
This sequence comes from Flavobacterium xanthum, assembly GCF_900142695.1. GTDB lineage: Bacteria > Bacteroidota > Bacteroidia > Flavobacteriales > Flavobacteriaceae > Flavobacterium > Flavobacterium xanthum. The sequence continues at coordinate 3,080 of NZ_FRBU01000050.1, forward strand.
AAATTACTGGTTTTAGATTCGGTTTTATTTGCATTTGTAATGAAACGCTCCGAATAATCCAAAGCGTTGTTGATACCAATAATATTGGCTCTAAATTGATGTTTTTCGCTTAAATCAAAAAGCACTTTAGCGGTATAATCATAGAAATAAAAATCCGAAGCTGTGTCACGCTGCTCGCTATCCGCATTGATTTCAGTATCCTGAAAACTACGATCAAAATATTTAGTATAGGTAGGAGTGGTAAACAAATCAGTGATGGAACGACGTCCTGAAACATGAAGTTCTACTTTTTTAGTTATCGGTATTTCGAGAAAAGCATCAGTGCTGATGGAGTTAATTCCTGCTCCACCTGAAAAGGTATTAGTAACTAAATCTTTTGTATACATGTTGATGGTGCTGGAAACACCATCACTGTATTGCGCACTAGTTCCGTTCTTACTGACGATGACTTTGTTAGTTAGATTGGGATTATAAGCGGATATTAGCCCAAAAAAATGACCTGAATGATACATCTTGATATTGTCCCAAAGCACTAAATTTTGATCGTTGGTTCCTCCGCGAACATTAATATTAGCAATACTTTCATTCGTGCTTTCTACACCTGGAAGCGCTTGTATAGATTGCAAAATATCAGGATTTATCAATCCGGGTAGGATAGCAAATTTTTTAGTGTTTAATACCGTGCTTCCATCCAAGTATTTCTGCAATCCAGGCGTTAAATAAACGGGTATTAAAACCTGATTCAACTCTTCGTTTCTTGTGGTAAGAACGATCTCTTGGCAGTTATTTTGCACAGAAAATAATTCTTGCGCAGTAAAATTTCTGGATTCAAATCCTATATACGAAATAGTTAGAGTGGCGGTTATTGAAATATTCTTCAGGCTGAATTTTCCATTTTCATTAGTGATAGTGCCTCTTTTTATGTTGTTTACAAATACCGAAGCCCCAATTAACGGTGATTTATTTGCATCAGCTAACACAATTCCACAAACAGATACAGTTTTGTTTAGCACAGAAACAGTAACATAACGATCGTTTAAGGCTTTAAAATTTAAAAGCGTTTTAGAATTAAGATAATCAATAGTTTCTAGTAAGGTCAACGAAGTTTTTGGTTTGTCAATTGTAATGGTGGCCACATCTTCAACAGCGTACGAAAACTTGATGTTGAATTGCTTTTCCAAAGCAATTATGACCTCGCTCAAAAGAGTTTTTTTACTTGTATCTTGTCCATGACAAATACAGCTCATGCAGAGGAGCAAAAAAACAAGCCATTTACTGCGCACCATAATTATAAAATATAATGGTTTTGCCTTCAATTTTATAGCTTAATTTAAGCGGAATTGTAACTGCTTGCAGCGCTATTTCTTTATCAGTATGAGTAAAACTTCCTGTAAATAGTTTTGAAGTATCAATACCATCTACTTTAATTTTTAAATCATATTGCCGCTCTAATTCTGCAATAACCTGATCTAATGGAATTTTATTAAAACTCGATTCTTGCTGAATCCACGAAGGATTTATGGCATAAAAATCTTCAACATTTTCGACTTTTCCATTCATAACGCGTAAGGTCTTTCCGGGAGGTAATTTAGTCGTTTTATTATTGTGTGTAACGCTCACTAAACCTTCATAGCAATGCACTTCAAAATAGTTTTTACGTTCCTTTACATTAAATTGTGTTCCTAATACGGTAACGATTCCATCCGTTGTTTTTACGCTGAATGTTTGCCCTTTCTTCACTTTAAAAAAAGCTTCACCCTCTAAGGTTAAAGTTCTTTTGTTAGCCCACTTTTTTTCGTTAAAACTGATTTTTGATGAGGCATTTAAAACGACTTCAGAATTGTCTGGAAGTGTAAAGATTTTTCTTTGTGCTATTTGGGTTTCAAAAGAGGTGTTGTTACTATAAAAGAAGAAATAACCAGAAGTTATTGCCAGTACTAAAACTGCCGCAACTCTGTAAAATATTTTGAAGTTTATAGTTCTTACTTTTGGTTTATTTTTAAAATGGTTTCTAGATTTTAATGTTTCCAATGCAGCTTTCGCATCTACTTTTGGAGCTTCTAATTGTGACGCATAGTGAGCAATCTTTTCAAGTGTCTGCAAATCTTCAGATTGTTTTAAATCCTCCATTTCTTTACTGGAAAGGTCATTGTTCAACCATTTTAATATCTCTTTTTCCTTTTTCATGTTATATCTCTGTGTTTATAAGACAACTAACTTTAAAATTACCCTACAGCTAAATGATTAATTATATATTTTCTATTTGGGCTTTTAAAATTTGTAGAGCAGCGGACATTCTTTTTTCTACAGTTTTTTGCGAAACACCCAGTAAATCAGCTATTTCTCTGTATTTTTTACCATCTATTCGATTCAATAAAAAAACTTCCCGTTGCGTTTCGCTTAAAGATGCAATTGCTCTAGTAAGCTTTTGTTTGAATTCTTCTTCTTCTAATAAATATTCGGGACTTTGATTATTGGTGTCCAAATTAGGGGCGTCTTTAGCATACTGAAGTACAACTTTTTGATGTTTTATCGTATTTAGAAATAAATTAGTAATACTTGTAAACAAATAGGTTTTGGCTTTGTTAAAGTCAATTTTGGAACAATTTTCCCAAATTTTAGTAAATGCATCTTGTACTAAATCTAATGCAGCCTCACCATCACCACATTTGTAGTAAGCAAAATTACTTGCGGATTGCACCTGCTTTAAATAAAAGTCTCTAAAGTGATTTTCGTCGCAAAGTGTGGTTTCATCGTCGCTCATGTAATGTAATTTCATTATTTCGTAGGTTGTAAATGTAAATTAATTTTTTAAAAAGTAATTCGGATTACTGAAATTGCTTTTTTATGAATTGCTACTTAAAATTTAAAGCGCTGAATAGATGTGTTTTATGTTATAGTATTATAATTTATATATTTTTATAATTTTTTTTGTAGGGTAAAAGTAAAGGTAGTTGTCTTACTTACAGAAAGGCGTTATAAAAGATCGCTTGTAAATATAAAAATACCTTAAATTTGAAAATTATGAAAAAGTTAAAAACAGTTACCGGAATTGCATTAATGGCGATATTAGGTTTTACTTCATGTCAAAATGAAATAGATGACGTGCAAGGAGAAAACCCCAATACAAATTCAGCAAATTCAACGACAACAAGTAATCTAAAACGTACGTCGATGTACGATGGTTCCTTTGATGATTTCTTAGATGGAGCCTCTTGCTCTTCTATTCTGTTGCCCTTTTCTGCCAAAGTAAATGGTGTTCAAGTTTCTATTTTTAGTCAATTAGATTACCAGCAAGTGCTTTCTATTTTTGGACAGTCAAATACCGATCAAGATGCGGTTGTATTGCAATTTCCGTTTAAAGTAAAATTGAGTAATTATACAGAAGCAAACGTTACCAATCAAACGGAGTATAATGCTATTGTAAACGCATGTTCATCTGCAGAAGCTTCTGGTCAAGGTGCGATTTCTTCGGTTAATATTAGCTTTCCAATTACAATTTTAACCTATAATCTAAGCCTTCAACAAACAGGAAGCATTGTAATAACATCCGAACAGCAATTATATACGTATATGTCTAATGTAAGTAGCTCAGAACTGTATTCCGTTAACTACCCCATTTCAACAACAATTGCAGATGGAACCAAAATGACGATTTCTAGTGATGCTGAATTACAAGCAGCGATTAATGCGTCGCTAAAAACGGAAGCAACAATGGCTGAAGCAACTCAAAATTCAAAAAAATTGGAAACAATTTTAGTAAATGGAAAGTTCAAAGTCGATTCGTTTGTAAGTGCTGGTGTAAATTCTGCAAGTAATTATAAAGATTTTACAATAGATTTTGCAAATAATTTATCAGTTACTGCAGTAAACCTATTAAGCACGACGGTTAACGGCACGTATGCTGTGAGTTCAGAATTAAGTGTTTTTCTAAAATTGAATTTTTCGGGTAACGCTACATTTACATTATTAAATAATACGTGGAAAGTAACGAGTTTTACGGCGACAACAATCACCTTGCAAAGTACAACTAATGCAGCAGTAACATTAGTTTTGAAACAAATATAGCTCGATTTAGCTAGGTAGTTTATGAAGAACAGCTACCTAATATTCCGTAGCTGTTCTTATAAATAATCTTAAAAATTAAAACAATAATGAAAAAATTAATTTCGCTATTTGCAATTGGTCTGTTCCTTTCCGTAGCATCTTGTTCAAAAGACGAGGATCCTTTAGATAACGCCGTTGTAATAAATCCCAATACAAATAAACAGCAAACAGGAAGCTCGGCAAACGCTTTATTGTCGGATAAAAAGTTTAAGAGTATGGTTGTTGAAGTGGTGTATGTAAACGGTTTTGAACCTAGTCCCCAAGCAATTAGCAATTTTGTTGCCTTTCTAACCGCAAGAACATACAAGCCAGGCGGAATTAATGTTGTTAAGCGGTCTATACCATCACCGGGGAATGCGCCCTATACTAATGAGGAGATTGTAAGTATTGAGGATGCGAATAGAACAAAATACAACAATGCGGATGAGATTGCAGTTTGGGCATTTTTTGCTGATGGAAAATCAGATAAAGATACGGACACATCCGTGATTCTTGGAACGGCTTACCGAAATACTTCTTTTGTCATTTTCGAACAAACCATTCAAGGTTTAAGTGATAGTCCTTTCGAGCCCAACAGAAGTTTATTAGAAACAACAGTAATAACGCATGAGTTTGGACACATACTAGGATTGACAAATCTAGGTACGGCTTTGCAAAGCAATCATGAGGATGCGACCCATCCCAAACATTGTATCGAAAAAACCTGTTTAATGTATTGGTCTTCGGAATTAGGGGGCGGTATTGGAAATATGGTTTCGTCAGGTTCAGCACCGCAACTCGATAGTCAATGTATTGCAGATCTTCGAGCAAATGGGGGAAAATAAAAGTGCATTAGAATCAACACTTATTACAGAATAAAAATGCTTAAGAGATTTTCTTAAGCATTTTTATTTTTATACCCACAACTAGACTGCTACTATGAAAATAATACCCACGGTGAATTTCAGCATAAGCAATTAGTGTAGATCGTTATTTTTGTTTAAAATTCAGTATTTAATCAATTTGAAAAAGACTATTTACTAAAAATCAATATCTTTGAACTCAAATTAAACGCAAATGATTACCAAAGAAGCGCCAACACAATTAGAGCACTATTTTCAGCAGTATCGCGACAACATAATCGGAATAAACCAAAAGTTTGAATCTCCTTATGGACAGAAACAAATTGTTTATACAGATTGGACTGCCAGCGGTCGATTGTATCGTCCGATTGAAGAGAAATTAATGAATCAATTTGGTCCTTTTGTAGCCAATACCCATACTGAAACCACCGTTTCTGGAACTGCCATGACCAAAGCGTATCACCAAGCGCGTCATATCATCAAACACCACGTGAATGCCAGTGCAGACGATGTTTTAATTACTGACGGAACCGGAATGACAGGCGTTGTCAATAAATTTCAACGTATATTAGGGTTGAAAGTACCCGAAAGCTTAAAAAATTTCATCACTATACCAGCTGAAAAGAAACCAATTGTTTTTATTTCGCACATGGAACACCATTCCAATCAAACGTCATGGCTCGAAACTATTGCTGATGTGGAGGTTATTCCTTCAACAGAGGACGGTTTATTCAGCATAGAAAATTTAGAATTCTTATTAGATAAATATAAAGAGCGGCCTTTTAAAATCGCTTCAATCACTTCTTGTTCGAATGTTACGGGAATCCGAACTCCCTATCACGAAGTGGCCAAAATAATGCATCAACATCACGGACTTTGTTTTGTGGATTTTGCTTGTTCTGGGCCTTATGTGAAAATTGATATGCATCCTGAAGACGCTGAAAGTTATTTGGATGCTATTTTCTTTTCACCTCATAAATTCCTTGGCGGACCAGGAACATGTGGTGTTTTGGTTTTTAATAAAAAATTATATCAAAATTTAGTTCCTGATAATCCAGGCGGCGGAACCGTAAGTTGGACGAATCCTTGGGGCGAGCATAAATACATCGATAATATTGAAGATAGGGAAGATGGCGGCACACCCGGTTTTCTTCAGGTGATAAAAACTGCATTGGCTGTTCAATTGAAGGAGCAAATGGGAATTGATAATATCTTGAAAAGAGAGCACGAAATTGTAGATTATATTTTCGCAGCATTAGGAAATGTTTCCAATATTAAAATCCTTGCTGGACAGCATCAGGATCGGTTAGGAGTACTTTCTTTCTTTATTGAAGATTTACATTTTAACTTGGGCGTGAAACTATTGAATGATAAATTTGGGATTCAAACACGTGGCGGTTGTAGTTGCGCAGGAACCTACGGACACTTTTTATTGCATGTAGATCAGGAAACATCCCATAAATTAATTGACGAAATTACACTTGGAGATTTAATCAGAAAACCAGGTTGGATCAGAATGTCTATTCATCCAACAACTACAAATGCCGAAATTGAATTTGTATGTAACGGGATAAAAGCATTGGCCGAAAATCATAAAACTTGGGCATTGGATTATAAATATAATTCAGGAACTAATGAGTTTCTGCATAAAAACGCACAGCCTTTAGAAGAGGAATTGGTAAAAAATTGGTTTTCTTTATAAAAAGTATCCTTTTAATAAAAAAATCACATAAGGGCAGAGCCACAGAGGTATTAGTGAAATAACAGCCACAGATTCACAGATTTTCAATAATATTTTTTAATCTGTGAATCTGTGGCTAAAAAATCGAAACAAAGCTTCGAGGAATTAGACCAAAAGAGATTAAACACTATAACTATACACTGCGAACAGATTACTATCTTCTGTGTTTCCATCTTTTATGCGTCCAGAAGTAATATTCAGGAGCTTCTAGAATTTGTTTTTCTACTTCTTTAATATACTGATTTGTAATTCCAAAATTAGGGATAGAATTTGGATTGTCACTAATAGGAATAATAGTAAGTTCATAATACCCTCTTTTCACTTTTTTCACTTTAGCAAAAATTACAGTCATATCGTATTTTTTTGCTAGCATTTCAGGTCCTGTATGAACAGGAACCTCAATTCCCATAAAACTTTCCCAGTGAAATATTCGATCCGCTTTGGGGGATTGATCACTTGCTAATCCGTAAACGCATCGAATATTATTTTTTTGATTTTCAGCAATTAACGGAATGGTCTTACTTGTGGAAACTAATTCGGTGTTGTATTTTGATCGAATATCTCTGACCAATTTATCGAAGTACTTATTTGCTAGTTTTTTATAGACAGCAACACCGCGCAAAGATAATTTTTGGTTCAGGGCAAGCAACCATTCCCAACTCGCATAATGGGAAGCAATAAGCATAATACTTTTTCCTTTATTCTCATATTCTTTAATAACTTCCAGATTTGTAATGGTAAATCGTTTGTTCATTTCGTCTGAGGAAATGGTCATCGTTTTTATCATTTCCATAAACATGTCGCATAAATGATGATAAGATTTCTTTTCGATAATAAGGCGTTCGTCATCACTAAGATGCGGTAATGCTAAAGCTAGATTGGAGCGAACTACTTTTTTTCGATACCCTATGATATGGTAAACTAAAAAGTACACTACATCAGACAGTACATAAAAAACACGAAATGGAAGAATAGAAATTATCCAAAGGAAGGGGTAAGCAATAATAAAAGCGAGTAATTGCATGCAATATTTTTTTTTTACAAATATAAGTCAAAAATGTAGATTGATTTTAATTTTAGCTCAGTACTGAATGGGCATTAGAGAATGACTATCTTTACAAATCACAATAAACATACTTTATGAGTACCATTTTAATAGCAATAATTATTGTAAATGTTTTGATTAGTTACAAAGGTTTTAATGATCTTTCGTTTTTTAGAAAGTACGAATTTCATGTTGGCAGTATTCGTGCAGGAGAGCAAATCCGAATGTTATCTTCTGGTTTTCTTCATGCTGACATGACGCATTTGATTTTTAATATGTTGACGCTTTGGTTTTTTGCTCCAGTAGTTATTAGTTATTTAGGGAGCTTTTCATTTATTTTAGTTTATTTTGGAAGTTTAATTTTTGGAAGTTTACTAACGATGGTTTTTCATAAAAACGATTATGGTTATAGAGCTGTAGGTGCATCTGGAGCGGTTACTGGAGTTTTATATTCGGCAATATTGTTGCAACCAGATATGATGTTAGGAATCTTTTTTATTATTCCAATGCCCGCTTATATTTTTGGAATATTATATTTATTGTACTCTATTTATGGGATGAAGGCTAAAAATGATAACATTGGTCACACAGCTCATTTTGGAGGAGCTATGGGAGGTTATTTGATTACGCTAGTAAAAGAGCCAGCATTATTTGTAGATCACACGTTGATGGTAGTATTATTGGCCATCCCGATACTTATTCTTTTTGTAATGGAGAAAATGGGAAAGCTATAGTGGCATAACTTTTGAAAAGGAATTAGTACAAACAATTAAATCAAACAAAAAATGAAAAAAGCACTATTAATTTTGTCAATGTTATTTATCTCCATGTCTTACGGACAAGAAATTAAACAAGTACCACAAATAAATGTAAGTGGAGAAGGAAAAGTTAAAGTTGTTCCAGATCAGGCTTCTATAGCCGTGACTGTAGAAACGAAAGGGAATAATGCTAAAGATGTTAAAAAGCAAAATGATGAAAAGATTGAGGCTGTTTTAAAATTCATCAAAAAAATGAACTTGGCACCAGCAGATTATAAAACACAACGCGTTTCATTAAATCCACAATACGATTACGAGAAAAAGAAACACAGTTATAATGCAACTCAAACTATAGAGATTTTATTGAAAGATTTATCAAAGTATGACGAATTGATGGAAGGTTTAGTAGACGAAGGAATTAACAGAATTGATAATGTTACGTTCCAATCTTCAAAATTAGCTCAACATCAATCGGAGGCTAGAAAATTAGCAATGAAAGAAGCGAAATTGAAAGCAGAAGATTATGTTTCAGTTTTGGGGCAAAAAATAGGACGTGCCATGACCATATCGGATAATTCACAAACCTATTTCCCACAACCTATGTATGCAACTATGAAAACCATGGAAATGAGTGATACTAGAGCTCCAAGAGAGACACTTGCAATAGGAGAAATAAACATTACGGCTAATGTAACAGTTAGTTTTATTTTAGAATAAAGAAAGTACAGCTTTTTATACGAGCTAGTTAAAATAATAATTTTTGAAATCGGAACAGGATTAATCTTGTTCCGTTTTTTTTTTTATTCCTTTTAAACGAAATAGATGACTTAAAGCTTATTTTTATATCCAATATAAAGTCAATGGGTAACGAATGAACCCGTATTTGATTATTTTATCCTTTTTTTGTCAGTAATAACAAAGACTTTCGTCTATAGATTTATGAATTTAATAATGGATTATTCCAGCACCACAGCCATTCTGCTTTTTGCGCAAAGCGAAAAGAAGGTAAGCGCCTTAAAACCAATTGCTTTCTCCTCCAAGCAAAATGTTTTGTTGTGGAAGAAAATGAATGATCATAGTATTAAAATTAGTCAACACACCAAATTACCCTATTTTATTTCAAATGAAAATGATCAGTTGGGTGCCACTTTCGGAGAGAGAATAACGCATTCAATTGAAACTGTTTTTGCTAAAGGTTTCGATAAAGTTATTGTCATAGGAAATGATTGTATTGAATTGAAAGCCCATCATTTGCTTCAAGCCGAACGAGATTTAAGACGTAATGATTTAGTTATAGGGTCTGATTATTCCGGTGGCGCTTATTTAATAGGTGTTACAAAATTGAAATTTAATGCCGAGCTATTTAAATCTATTCCATGGCAAACCAAAAGCGTTTTTACTGCTTTACAAACGCTTTACAGAAAGCAATCAATCGCATATCTTCCGTATTTAAATGATTGCAACAACGCCTTCGATTTCAAACAAGCGACTCAAAAATTATCATTCTCTGATAGTTTTAGAAAAATACTACTTTCGTTTTTATCTAATTTTGTAGTTCAAATTGATTTTGAAACAAGATTATATTCTTCGGATTATCATGCTTTTAATTTTAATAAAGGGTCACCGTTTAACGTGTAAAATTTCCGTTTAACCCTTTTTTAAATTAATTATACAAACCAAATGAAGCAATTTTATATTTGGGCATTGCTGTGTATCTCAACAATAGCTATGGCTCAACAAGATTTAACCGTTTCTGTAATTGATGCAGTTACACAAAAACCAGTTTCTAATTTAGCTATAACTTTAGAAAACAAAAGTAGAAATTTACAAGTACGCCAAATTTCAAATACGCAAGGGAAAGTGATTTTCAGAAACCTAGAAGCGCTTGATGGATATCAAGTTAGTGCTGCGGCGACACAAGACTATAGAGCCGAAAGTTCGAATTTTATTGATATTCGTTCCAATCAAAATCCAAATGTGACGCTAGTTTTAAGAGAAAGTGGCACACAAGAATTAGATGAGGTTGTGATCTCGTCTGGATCGAATTCAAAAATAAATCGCCGGGATGCCGAAGTTTCCTTTGAAATGAAAGCAACTGAAATTCAGGAAATCCCCGTAGAAGGTCGCGATATTACCAGAGTGTTATTCCGTTTGCCTAATGTTTCGCAAGCAACAGGTTTCTTTCCAGAAGCGGCAAACGTAAGTATTAACGGAGCGAGTTCTCAATATACGTCCTATTTAATTGATGGAATGGATAATAACGAACGTTTTCTAGGAGGACAAAAATTTGCAATTCCTTCTGGGTTTGTGAAAGATATTACGGTTTTGACCAATAATTTCTCTGCTGAATATGGTTTAACAGGAAGCGGAATCATAAATATTACGCCTCGTTCGGGTTCTAATGAAACTACGGGAGAGGTGTTCTTTATTACAAGACCTGGTCCGTCCATAGATGGAAAATCAAGCTTTGCCCAAAGAGATTTGTCAGGAAACCAAGTTAAAAATGGTTTTTCAAGATATCAAACCGGAGCAGGAATAGGAGGCGCTTTTGCCAAAGACAAAACCTTCTATTATTTTAATTTTGAACATACCACTGATGTCAAAGACAACTTACTAAATGTGCCACAATTCGGGATTACAGAAACAGTGAGAGGTACCAATACTTTTGATTATTTTTCGTCCAAAATTGACCAAATTTGGAATGCTAATTTCAACTCGTCCTTTCGTGCCAACATTGGTAGAGTAGATGTGGAGCGCCAAGGCGGCGGACTCGATGGTGGTTCGAATTTTAAATCTGCTGGAAACACGCAAGAACGGAATAGTGTTTTATTGGCTTTAAAAAACAGTTATAAATTTGGAAATTTTTCTGGAGAAACAAATGTGCAATACAGTCGTTTTAGATGGAATTATGCCAAACCTTTTAATCCGAATAGTTCTCAAGTAACGATTTTAGGTGTTAATGATGAAACATTAGGGGTGATTGGTAACCCAGGTTATGTGTTTGATGCGATTGAAAATACGATACAATTGCAACAAAAAGTAAAATATTATACTGAAAAGCATACTTTAAAAGCAGGAGTAAATTTTATCCGAGGGGATCATCAATTGTTTGGAGGTGGGAATCCAGTAGGAAATTATCGAGTAAAACTGAATCAAAGCCAAATTGATGCAATAAGAAATAGTGGTGTGGGCGGAAGTTTGAATGTAAATGATATTCCGCAAGAGGTACAGGTTATCAATTATAATGTAGAATTGCGTCCTACTTCTTTTGGTACCAATCAAGATATTTATTCCGCTTACATAGAAGATTTATGGTCGGTTACGGATCGATTGAATCTTACTTTAGGATTGCGTTATGATTATGATAATTTATCAAAAGGAGGAAGCGACAAAGGCGATTACAACAACTTAGCACCCCGTTTTAATTTTAATTATAAATTAGATAATTCCAGTAGCTTGCGCGGAGGTTACGGGATTTCGTATGATAAAGTAAACTATGCACTTTACAGCGATGCTTTGCAACAAAACACGACTTCACAAAGCTATAAATTACAATTAGAAGAGTTAAAAAGATTAGGAATTTTACCTTCCGACACTAATATTGATCGAATTACTTACAACGGGAACTTAGGGGCTACGGTTTCTGGGGTAACTTATTTACAAGGGCCTTCTGCAGCCGATTTACAGGGACAGAGAGACAATATCTTTTCTAACGAGCGCAGAATTTTAAATCCTAATGGCTATAAAAATGCCTATTCTCATGAATTTATGATGGGCTACCAATTGCAGTTAACGGATGAAAGATTGTTTTTTGTGGATGTGGTACACAATAGAGGCGAGAATCTTACCCGTTTGCGGAATCTTAATGCAGCTGCTGAATATCCCATTGACCCTAATAATGTAGTCATTAGAACTCAGGCTGAAGCCGATGCGAGCCGACCAATTCCTATTACGAACGGAAGTGCGATCCTCAATGGACAAACGCTTACTGGAATTGCTAGAAATGTAATTGTTAGTGAAAACGAAGGAAAATCGAGATATTACGCCATGAGTTTAAATTATCAAAAAACTAGAGGTACCGATAATTATTCCTATCGACTGAATTATACATTGTCATCGAGTAAAAATGATACCGACGGAATCAACTTTAGACCTTCGGATGCGAATAATTATGCGAATGAATGGGGGCCATCAGTAAATGATAGAACACACAATATTAATGGAATTTATAGCTATTATCCTTTTAAAGGAACTACGGTAACTCTAGCTGGTTTATTGCAAAGTGGGCAACCAATAAATAGAATTCCGCTTGGTTTTGGAACAACAGATTTGAATGGAGATGGAGCTAGTTTCTCTGATGCGTATCAAGGAAATAGTGATCGTTTTCCAGGAGAAGGCAGGAATAATGATCGATTACCATGGAGTACGACTTTTGATTTAGGAGTGCAACACCAGTTCAAAATTACAGGAAATAATAAGTTAGAATTACGTGCGGATGTCTTTAATATATTTAATGCTGAAAATTTAAGCGGATACAGTAATAATGCGACACAAAGTAACCAAATTCAAGGTGGTTCTAGTGCAAGCGGATTGTTTACCCAAAGAAATGCTTCGCCTCCAAGACAGTTTCAGTTTGGAGTACGCTATTTATTTTAAAACGGCTATTCTGCGAGGAGTGTGAGATTGACTGGTTTTGAATTTAATACTATACTGCGTTAAGGATAGTAATGAAAATCCTTTTTTGGGCTTTTTAGGCCAAAAAAGATTGTAGCGGATAGCCTGCCCGCCTTTTTTTGGCGGGAACGCCCCATTAAAAAATAGAAAATATGTTTATACTAAAGGCAAACGAGCCAAAAGAACTGGCTGCTTATTTATACCAACATAAATGGTTAACGGACGGTGAAACGATTGTTTCTGTATCCAAACCAGGTGAGGGAAATATGAATTGTGTGTTGCGAATAGAAACAGCCACGCGCTCTTTTATTCTCAAGCAATCTAGAGGTTATGTGGAGAAATATCCTCAGGTTTTAGCACCTGAAAACCGCGTATTAACTGAAGCTGCTTTTTATCAAAAGATAGCAAGCACTAAAGAAGTGCAGGATATTATGCCAACACTTTTGGGTATTGATGCTGTTAATAATTTAATTGTTTTGGAGGATTTAGGGAAGTCCAATGATTATACCGTTTTGTATGATTTAAAAGAAAAAATACCAGAAGAAGAGTTGCTGCAGTTAGTGCATTATATAAATAGTTTGCACCAAAGTTTTGAAAAAAAGGTTGTTGATGAGGAGCTGGCAAATGCAGCAATGAAAGCATTAAATTACGAACATCTTTTTGAGTATCCTTTTAAAGAAGACAATGGATTTGATTTGGATTTGGTTCAAGTGGGTTTGCAAATGGTAGCGATGCCTTATAAAAAAGACGCTGAATTAAAAGAAAAGATGGAGCGATTGGGTTCGTTGTACCTTTCAAAAGGGAACTATTTATTGCACGGAGATTTTTATCCTGGAAGTTGGTTAAAAACATCTGATGGAATTAAGGTTATCGATCCAGAATTTTGTTTTTATGGCTTGCGGGAATTTGATTTGGGTGTATTGCTCGCCCATTTGTATATGACGCAACAACAGGAGTCAACAATTGTTTTTGTAAAGGAAAACTACTCTTCTTTTGACGAGTTAAATACTACTATTTTGAATGGTTTTATTGGAATAGAAATTATGCGTAGAATAATAGGATTAGCGCAACTGCCATTAAAAATGGATTTAAAAACCAAAGTGGATTTATTGGCATTTGCTCGAGAATTAATTTTAAAATAATTTATTTTTGGATCTAAAGTCCAAAATTATGACGGATATATATCTAGATGATACAATCCAAAAGCTAGGAAATAGCACTAGAGATTTATGGATGATATAAATCAATTTAAATACCTTAATCCATGGTAAAAATTTATTTTAGATTTATGATTATGCGAATTCGATGACAAAGGAAATGATGAAAAGAAATTAGAAAAAATATAAATTCGCAAATTCGTGGTATAAAAACGTTAAAAAAAAACAGTATGAAAATCAAAATAATAGTATTTACACTTTTACTTGCGGCACAATTGCAAGCACAAACCAAAGTATGGTTTGATACGGATCTTATGATTGGAATGCCCGATAAAACACCACGAGAAGTGGATGATGGTATCACATTGATTATGGCTTTGAAACAACCTCAAATCGATATTGTAGGTATTAGTTCGATTACCTATGTGGATTACAGCTATGATATTATCAATAAAATACTAAAATGGCATCACAAAGGGGCAGCAATTCCAGTGTATAAAGGTTCGCCAAATGCAGCTGATTTAGGGGTTGAAAATGACGGAACAAGAGCTTTGTATGAAGCGTTGAAAAAAGATAAGTTAACCATATTAGCGTTAGGACCCATGACTAATATTGCTACTTTGATTCAGAATCATCCCGATATTATTCCGCAAATCGAGAAGATTTCTATTTGTGCAGCGAGAACACCTGGCTTGCCTTTCAATCCTGGAAACGGAAAATTGAATGTGTTTGATTACAACTATGAATTTGATACTAAATCAATGGATGTGATTTTGAATTCGCCTATACCACTTGTATTTGCAGGCTATGAACCGAGTTCGTATACGCATATAGGAAACATAGATTTGGCTAGTTTAGATCAAAACGAAGAAGCTGATAAATGGCTGTTTGATATTGTACAACCTTGGATGGAAAAAAACGAGAAGTATTTTGGTGTTAGAGGATTTATACCTTTTGACTGCTCCACCTTGGGTGTGATTACCCATCCTGAATATTTTACGTATTACAGAGACATTCCTATTAAAGTAAATTATAAAAAAAACGATGCGCTTGAAGTACAACCTAAAGTACCTTTTAAAAATTTCCTAGAAGTCTCTTATAAATATAAAACCAAAAAGAAAGTGGATTACGCCATCAGAGCGTTGCAAGGTTTCGAAGAAAAGATTTTAGAGACATTGAGTGTAAAAAACTAACAAAACTTTAGGAATTGTTTTAAAACCAAATCTAGAAATCAGACGTATATTACTTTAGATTGAATTGCGGAAAACGGACAGCAAATAAATCATTCAAAATCAGTAGAGTAGATTCTATAAAATAAAAATAATAAAAGATGAAAATGAAATTACTAAGTTATGCCCTTGTGTTTTTTACAATTATAAGTTGTAGCGCACAAACCGAAAAATTGTCTTTAGTGCCTAAAAAAGGAAAGGCGGTAGCTGTTTTTGCTTCTGGTTGTTTCTGGTGCACGGAACATGTTTTTGAAGCAGTCGTAGGAGTAGATGATGCCGTGTCAGGATATACAGGTGGGAAAGTTAAAAACCCTACTTATGAATATGTAGGTTCAAACAGAACTGGACATGCAGAGTCAGTGGCTGTTTTTTATGACCCAAAAGTGGTTTCTTATAAAGAATTAGTTACGGTATTTTTTGCATCGCAAGATCCAACAACTCCCAATCAACAAGGACCAGACAAGGGTTCGTCCTATCGTTCTATTGCTTTTTATAAAAATTCTGCTGAGAAAAAAATTATAGAAGATAAGATTAAAGAGCTTACGGCAAATAAAGTATTTGCTGCTCCTATTGTAACAGAGGTGAAGCCAGTGGTGGATTTTTATGAAGCAGAATCCTATCACCAAGATTATGTAAAAAATAATCCCAATCAGCCTTATGTGAAAGGCGTTTCAATACCGAGATACAACAAGTTTAAAAAAACATACAAAGGAAAATTAAAACCTAAATCTTAATAATCATGAAGCGATACCAACAACTTTTAATACTACCAGCTATAGCTTTTAGCTTTATGGCGTGTATGCAGTCCAATAAACAAGATCAAGCAACTGTGGAATCAACAACCACAAAACAACAACAGCCCATACTATCATTGACTGATACGTCATTGAAAAAAGTGGCTAAAATGGATGCCCAATGGAGAAAGGTACTTACAGACAATCAATATTATATTCTTCGTAAGCAAGGAACAGAACGACCTTTCCAGAATGAGTTTAATGACAATCATAAAAAAGGAAATTATTTCTGTGCTGCTTGTAAATTACCGTTGTTTTCCTCCAAAACAAAATTTAATTCAGGAACGGGGTGGCCCAGTTTTTATGCTCCAATAAATAATAATAGAGTTAAAGAAGTAGTAGACAAAAGCTTGGGAATGGTTCGTGGGGAAATAGTTTGTGCGCGTTGTGATGGTCATATAGGACATCTTTTTGATGATGGACCTAATCCTACGGGATTGCGTTATTGCATGAATTCTGGAGCCATGTTATTTCAAGAATCAAAATAAATTGTGGTTAATTATTTAGTTCAAAAAAAGGGCGTTTGTTTCAACTGAAACAAACGCCTTTTTGAGTTTTACAGTGTATATTATTCGTTATAAACAGCAACTAATTGTTCTGCCATTGCTAAAATATCTTTCGCTTCAAAATCAGGTTTGTTGGACAAAGTATATACAGATTGTCCTTCACGCGCTATAAAACAAGTCTTTAAACCTGCATGCGAAGCACCGGCTAAATCCCAACCATGTGCCGCAATCATCAGCATATCTTTAGGTTGTATGGCTAGTTCTTTTGCTGCCCATAAATAGGTTGCTGCTTCTGGTTTGTATTTTTTAAGACTATCAATACTCAATGCCTGTTCAAAGTAATCAGTCAAATTTGAATTGATTAATTGCTGCTTTAGTGCATGCGGTGGCGAATTCGTCAAGGTAATTAATCTAAAACCATGATCTTTTAAGATCTTCAGACCTTTCTCTACATCAGGGTAGGCTTGCAAGGTTTGGATTTTTGAAAGGGTCGCTTTAATTTCATCTTCACTAACTTTTATATGCAGGGACGTGGCCGCCATAGACAAGGTTGCTCCAGCAATTGTCCCAAAATCATGATACGAATCAATGCTATTTGATACAATGGAGTAATGCAATAACATACCAAACCAGATTCTAAATCCCTGCTCATTATCAAGGAGTGCATTTACCGATTTTTTTAAAGGAGTCATGTCGAGTAAAGTTTCGTTTACATCGAAGACGAGGACCGGTTTATTTTTGTGTGAATTCATTTTATTATTTTAAATTATTGGTACCATTTTTTAATAGTTTCAAGTGCAGGTTTTTCCTGTGGTGTGTAATCAATGCTATTTTTTGGCTCTTTATGATACGCATCAGCATACCATTTCCAGGCAAATCCGCCCGCAAACCAGTTCTTTTGCGTTAAGGTTTGAAACAAGGATTCGTAGGCATTGGCTTGCGCCAAATTATTAATTCCGCTTTGATTTTCTTTCCAAGGTTCTTTGGCTGCTTGGTCGGAATTGCGATAACCAAATTCTGTAAAGAGTATTTTCTTGTTGGTTTTAGCTTGCAGCTTTTCCATTTTTAAGATGTGTTGCTGCCAAGCTTCATTAAGATCAGCAACTGCGGGTGTTGTGGCATCAGATAAAGGAAAATACGCATCGATCCCGATGTAATCCAACTCATTCCAGAAAGGGACTTTATCAAAATCATCCCAGTTTGCGGCGTAGGTTAATTTCCCAGTGTAGATTTTTTTAATTTTCTGGATTAATTGCGACCAATATTCGGGTCTTTTGGCCACTGAATTTCCTAGTTCGGTACCAAAACAAAATAGTTCTATTTTTTCTTGCTGGGCTAATTGAGCAAAATCAAGAATGTATTTTTCATAATCGGCTTCCCATTTTTTCCATTCGGAATCCGTTGCAAAATCTAAATTTCCCGTATAAAAATTATGATTTACCCAAAGATGTGGTTTTAGCATAACCGTCATTTTATACTCATGCGCCAGTTGATTACTGGCTATAATGCCTTCCGTTCTTTCGCCCCACCATTGTTTTTTATTGTTGTAATGAACAGAAGCATTTTCGACGTCAACAAAAGCATACGGAATTAAAGAGATGGAATTAATATGATGTGCTTTCAATTCGTCAAATGTGGTGTTTTTTAACTCTTTGATGGGTGCGACCAAATTCATTCCTTTGTACTCTAATTTCGGTTTAAAAGAGATTGCGTCAACCATAGAGGAATGATAGAAAGAAAATCCGCTGGCGACGATCAGTAAAAATGCGGCGAGGATAAAAAAGGTTTTCTTCATAATCGTAAAGTTACTTATTAAAAAAGATGATACTAACTTCTATGTGAAAATTAATATTTTTTTCAGGTTTTACAATCGCTTGATTTCCTGGTTAAAAAACGAATTTTTGTAAATAAATTTTACCGTTTGAACTGTGGCTAAAAACAAGAATAAAATCATAAAAATGGTATTTATATAAGAACTTATTTTTAACTGATTTGCTTCAATTAAAAATTGTCCAACATGAGCAAAGAGAAACATTCCTAAACCAGTTCCTAATAAAGCACCAAGTATAAATTTATTCGTAGTTTTTATTTGATCGTCTAGTTTAGCTGTTCTAAAAAGATAGATATAAATTCCAGACCAATAGGGCCATTGGATAAAATTTAAAAGATTTAGAAATACAGCCAATAGAAAAGGATATTGAATCAGTATTAGATTCGAAAGACTGACATTTTGATGATTAGCACTACTAGTCATGAAATATAAGCCAATGACTAAAAGAAAGAGTATGGTAAACAGGTCGATAAACAGTAATAATTTCCTTTGGTTGACGAGCCAGCGCGCTATATGCTGCTCCCCAAAAAACGTACAACTTTTTGTGTGAATTTAAGATAGGATTAAAAACCTTAAATTAGCAGAATTATGTCAAGAACAAGAAGAG